>NZ_JAQYWQ010000021.1 GCF_029379315.1 Nostoc sp. S13 | reverse complement strand
TTTGACTTTGCCACTCTTCAGATGTACGGAGCTTGTTCAAAACTCAAATAGGATTCCTATAGTAGTTGCTTGATTAGTGCATAAGTGAAACTGATGCCCATCTATCAACACATAAGTCTTAAATTTTATCCGCTGAAAATGGACTACTAATTTTTCTGCCTAAGCGTGAGGATATCTCTATGAAAACGCGACTTCGCACCAAACCTAAAGATTTCTTGAAAGAAACATCGACTTTCTCAAGCACTCCTAGTGGGGGAATCTTCGAATCACGTCCGTTTGTACCGAGCAATACTAGGAAACAAACACCAGGTTTATCAACCGCTTCAACGTCAAGTATGTTCGATTCGCGCCCGTTTGTAGTGCAGTCGCAAACTGCAGAGAATGTACAGCAACCAGATATAAAGACATCTCTAATACGTGCAGAACAATACGGTCATGATCTCGGTCGGATACCCCCCAAGGATGTTTCAATCACGACACAAGTACAACCAAAGATGGCAAAAGGGCAGTCACAGGAGTCAGATCAGGCTTCTTCGTCACAGGTCATTCAGGCAGCACCCAATTTAAAGTCTCTTAGCTCTGTTTTCAAAGAGCTTCCGTTAAGACTAAAAAGAAAACGTAATCCAGATGAACAGATTGCAAGCTCGAATAAACGAGCTAAAACAGATCCTTCTCCGGATCCGAACCAACAAAGGTGGGTCGTTGACCAACACGAAACAGTCCGACGTATCAATCCACATCGGCAAGTAGCCGAATATATGAGAGGGAGCCAAAGAACTGCCGAGACTATGACTTTGCCTTCTCTGGGCGAAAAACGAGAAAAAGGCTATCTGCAAACAAGCATTAGCACGCAAAGAGATATTTTAGCTGCGGGAGCTCGCCATGTGCGGCGGAATTCAGGCGAATTTCAGAAGCAGCAATTGGTTGATGGAGCAGGAAACGAGATTGGAAAGGTCTACCCCGCTATATTTGGTGGGAAACGACCGGATGATGCAGCTAGGAATCCTGGTGGCAAGACACCCGTGTCAAACCTGAGGAGCGGCCAAAGTAAAGCGAATAAAACAGATTATGGGAAAAAAGATGACAACAACATTTACGGGACGAAGCATTATAAAAGTCAATCAGACGAATTCAGGTTGAGGCGAGGATCTGTATCGATTTCAGAAATGAATCGGGCTATGGGGGCTGGTGCTGGGCAGCTTTTAGCAGAATCTAGCGGATTTACTCAATCTGTTTCACGGGATGAGGCTTATGGAACAAAAAATAAGCCCGGCAGGATCCCGGCAACCTACAAAGGATCCCAAAAGGACATCATCAATACAGAGTCCGCAGCCCTAAAGTCTGCCGATGAAAAAATGCTGGACACACCTTTTGGACAACAGATTGATTTTCAGCTTAATTTTGAACGAAATCAACGAAAACAACCATTAACACGAAGGGCTAGTAACCCAGAGATTTTTGCTTCTAGTAAACAGCAACAAGAGGAAACAGAAAGAGCCTTGCTGTCTACCGGTTTCAGTAAAGAGGATGTGCGGCGAACACGGAGGGGATCTCTGCAAAATATACCTGAATACCTTAGGGAAAATGGTATACAAAGTTTATAGCTTACTAAGAAGGTAAACACACAACTAGACCTAATACGCAATCAGCCCTTCAACAGAGATCGGCGATCGCTTACAAACACCCTTACGCTAGAGGTGATTAATCAAGCGTCTTCCTAAGATGAAATAGGATTGTTAAAAGATAAATGTCATGACCCAGGCTCAACTGCACCAATGAAATCCACAGATGCAGCAGTGTATTCAAGCTTGCCTAGATTGTCATAGTAACTGTTTGAACAACATTACCTATTGCCTTCAGGGCAACCAACTAACCTAACGTGACACATGAATTCTTTGGCATGAGAGCCGTCCTAAAAACCCACTGTCGTGCCCCATTAGCAGATGGGCAGATTGCGATCATGTCGGGTTAGGAAAATGGCAAAGCTTATAACTGTCGTTAGCACAGCCCAATCATACCTAAGCGATCCAGCGACGGGGCGTTGGCGCAGCCTCTGAAAACGAGAATCGCAGAGACATTGTTGAAGATTGAAAAAACGAATTGATTAGTTGGACTTCAGTTGAAGCACCAGATATTGCCAACTCTAGTTCTGTGCACTTCCAGCCAGCACTCAACGATCGCGCGACTGAGGTCAAAGTCATCAGGGAATACAATCTACCGGGTGCTTCGCCAAAGAGTTTGGCGAAGCACCCGAACAGCAGCTAAAAGATGATTTACGCCGTTTCAAAATGCTGATGGAAACGGGTGAGATTGCGACAACCGAAGGTCAACCAAAGGAGAAAGAATAAATATTCAAACCAACTCAGTACATAGATTTCACATTTCACGAACAACTTAACTTTAGGAGACTCAAGCAATGAAAGCAGTTTGTTGGCAGGGTACAAACAAGGTAGAGGTTGAAACCGTACCCGATCCCAAAATCATTAATCCGCGTGATGCGATCGTGAAAATCACGTCAACGGCGATCTGCGGTTCTGATTTACACCTGTACAATGGCTACAACCCCACGATGAAACCGGGCGACATCTTGGGACATGAATTCATGGGAGAAATCGTTGAGCTAGGCAGTGCTTTTAAAAATGGAAATATCCATAACAAAGGCAAAGCCCTTGCCATTGGCGATCGCGTCGTTGTCCCCTTTACGATTTCCTGCGGCTCGTGTTTCTTCTGCAATCGCGATTTATGGTCGCTGTGCGATAACTCCAACCCCAACGCTTGGCTCGCGGAAAAAATTATGGGTCATTCCCCATCAGGTCTTTTCGGCTACTCCCATTTGACCGGGGGCTACGCTGGAGGTCAAGCGGAATATGCTCGTGTTCCCTTTGCCGATGTCGGGTTATTCAAGATTCCCGATGGACTTGCAGATGAACAAGTCCTGTTTTTCACTGATATTTTCCCTACTGGTTATATGGCAGCAGAAAATTGTGACATCCAACCAGGAGATACGGTTGCGATTTGGGGTTGCGGCCCAGTTGGGCAGTTTGCGATCAGAAGTGCCTTAATGCTGGGTGCTGGGCGCGTGATTGCCATTGATCGCGTTCCCGAACGGCTCCAGATGGCTTCATCCGGCGGAGCAGAAGTTTTGAACTATGAAGAAATTGAGGTGGGTGAAGCCCTCAAAGAAATGACTGGGGGGCTGGGCCCCGATTCGGTGATGGATGCGGTAGGAATGGAAGCTCACGGCATGGGTTTGGAAGGCTTCTATGACAAGGCGAAGCAAGCAGTACGAATGGAAACCGATCGACCCAATGTATTGCGTCAAGCGATCGTTGCCTGTCGTAAAGGCGGCACGGTGTCGGTTCCCGGTGTTTACACAGGTTTTGTAGACAAAATGCCGATGGGTGCTTTCATGAACAAAGGCTTAACCATGAAAACAGGACAAACGCACGTACATCGGTATTTGCAGACGCTACTCGATCACGTTCAAAACGGGGATATTGACCCCTCGTTTGTAATCACCCACACTCTGCCGCTAGAGCAGGCTCCGCACGGCTACGAAATCTTCAAAGACAAGAAAGACAACTGCATCAAAGTCGTCCTCAAGCCGGGTCAGACTGCTTGAAACCCAGGCTCTACAAACACTGTGATCAACGGTAGTACTTATTTGCCGTTGATCACAGCAGTGTAGCCAGAGGAATATATCAGGGGGAGGAGGGATTAACCTTTAGGCGATCATTGCAGTTAAATCACCATTACTGTCTTCCTCACGCTTTCTCGTGTCGGCGTCCCTTGCGCGTCTGGTAGAGAGCGTCATTACGAATTATTTTGATTTGCATTCATCGGGAAACGGGCAAGGGCAGTGCCCAGAGAGACTTAACTGGGGTTGAGGTGATGGGCTTGGTGTGAGTATGCCTTTTAATATAGTCATATATGAATATGCTTTACCACTCTCATATATGCAATTAGATGCTTGAAAAGAGATTTGCCTAAATGTTCTAATGTTATTAAATAATTTGCAATTAGATGCCAGTCTATTCTCAATAGACCATCGGTAATTTTTGTAAGTTAATAATTCTTAGCTAAATGGTAATTTCAAATATGGAAAATACATTAATTGATAAAACGTTTCGTGATAGCGATGGCAAAATTGTTTTAGCTCAGATGCCAAACCTACCACTTATTGTTTGGATAGTAACCAGTATACTTGCTCAAATTTTTACAACTGGCAAAATTAATACAGTATTAGACCTACTAGCAAATGGCTCCTTGTTCACTTGGGCGTGGCTGGAACTATTTCAAGGCGTTAATTATTTTCGCAGAGCGTTAGGTCTGTCGGTATTAATTGGTTTTATCGTATTAAAAATTCAGTAGTTATAGCCGACTAAGAAAGCGATCGCTAATTGGCATTGAGCCGCGATCGCTACCAGTGGTCAAGTTGTTTTTCTTGCCAAGATTTAAGAACTCGTGCCTCGGAGTCGCCGCAGTGATCACGAGTTTGTCTGGTCAAGATGAGTGTCATGCTCCTTGAAAGCGAAACTCTCTTACCTCATTAATAGTGAGCTGATTAGACTCTGCTAGCTAGCCTCCATTAGGTATTTAAAAGTCTCCGACTCATAACGAGACAACCTCTAAGAGGCTTTTCTAGACTGGCTTTTACCTTAAGTTGACACCTATGCACAACTAGCTGTGTATCCGTACTGAATTGAAAACAGCTAGATTATTCTACAATCAGCTTGACATGATTAAAGCAATATGTTAAACATTATAGTTTGTGGAAACTTTACTTCTTAAAATAAGCTCTTGGCTAACGTCATTGTCATAGGTGCCCAATGGGGCGATGAAGGAAAAGGTAAAATAACTGACTTACTCAGCCGTTCGGCAGATGTTGTGGTTCGTTACCAAGGGGGTGTCAATGCTGGACACACAATTGTAGTCAAAGGTCAGACCTTTAAGCTGCACTTGATTCCCTCTGGGATTTTGTATCCAAATACCGATTGCATTATCGGCTGTGGAACAGTCATCGATCCACAGATTTTGATCGCAGAACTCGACCAACTAAAAGAATTAAATATTTCCACTGACCACCTGCTGATATCTCAGACAGCCCACGTAACGATGCCTTATCATCGATTGATTGACCAGGCATCTGAAGAACGACGGGGAAGCCATAAGATCGGCACAACAGGTCGGGGCATTGGGCCGACTTATGCAGACAAATCTGAACGTATAGGGATTCGGGTTTTAGACTTGATGGACCCCGATGGGCTACGTGAGCAGTTGGAGTGGACGATCAATTATAAAAACGTCATTTTAGAAAAGCTTTACAACTTGCCGCCTCTAAATGCACAAGAGGTGATTGAACAGTATTTGGGGTATGCAGAACGCTTGCGGCCTTACGTTGTTGATACATCGTACAAAATATCCGATGCGATTGGGCGACGGCGCAATATTTTGTTTGAAGGGGCACAAGGTACGCTCCTTGACCTAGATCACGGAACTTATCCCTATGTCACCTCCTCTAACCCTGTGGCGGGGGGGGCTTGCGTTGGTACAGGGGTAGGGCCGACAATGATTGACCGGGTAATTGGGGTGTCGAAAGCCTATACGACGCGGGTGGGAGAGGGGCCATTTCCCACAGAATTGGATGGAGAGTTGGGAGAATTGTTGTGCGATCGCGGTGCCGAATTTGGCACAACCACCGGCCGCAAACGGCGTTGCGGCTGGTTTGATGCCGTCATCGGTCGCTATGCCGTGCGGATTAACGGCATGGATTGTATGGCGCTCACCAAACTGGATGTTCTTGATGAATTAGAGTCAATCCAAGTTTGTGTCGCTTATGACATAGATGGCGATCGCAGCGAACACTTCCCCACCAGTTCCCGTAAATTTGCCAGATGTCGCCCCATCTACAAAACCTTACCAGGATGGCAAGTGTCAACAACTGAGTGCCGCACCCTAGAAGACTTGCCACAGCAAGCACTGGACTATCTAAAATTCTTAGCCGAATTGATGGAAGTTCCGATCGCCATCGTCTCACTAGGAGCAAGCCGCGATCAAACCATAATTGTAGAAGACCCCATCCACGGCCCGAAACGTGCTTTATTGCACCCCGACGGCACACCTGCAACCCTACTCAGTGCGTAAATTAGTCATTAGTCATTGGTCATTAGCAAATGACTAATGACTAATGACAACTGACAACTGACAAATGACAAAGGACAACTTCTATGGCTATTACAGTCGAATCTCAAAAACGTCCAGAAGGCAGCAAGCCTAGAGCTTTGCGCCGTTCTGGACTAATACCTGCCAATTTGTATGGTCATAAAGGTACAGAGTCAATTTCTTTGACCATTGAAGCCAAAACTGTTGAGCGCTTGCTCAAAAGGGCTTCAGTCAACAATACATTGATTGAGTTAAACATTACTGATGTACCTTGGCGCGGCAAAACCCTGCTGCGGGAACTTCAGATCCATCCAGCAAAAGGTACGCCTTACCACCTCAGCTTTTTTGCGGTTGCAGGCCACGGCGACACCACTGTAGAAGTTCGGTTCCGTTTTGTGGGAACTTCTATTGGTGTTAAACAAGATGGTGGTGTATTAGACACTGTAGTCACTGAATTGCAAGTAAGTTGTGCGCCAGAAAACATCCCAGATGTAATTGAAATCGATGTCACTAACCTGCAAATGGGAGACAGCTTGAGTATTGGTGATATAGTTTTTCCTGAAGGTGTAACACCTCTAGCTGAATCAGAGCGACTTGTTGTCAGCGTTTTGCCACCGCAAATCAGCGTTGAAGATGTTGAGACTGAAACTGAAACAGCTTCTTAAGCCAGGTAAACTGTGTAATAATTCTTGATGATGCCAGGGGGAAACTCCTGGTTTTTTGTATTTGAACCGCAGAGGCCAGAGATGACAGAAGTGACTCTTCCAGCTTTAATTCAGCAAATGTTGCAGCCGGGATTTTATCCCCATCCGGTAACAGAACCCATTCAACTAATTCAAACCCACATTTCTTATGTGCTGTTAACTGGGGATTATGCCTATAAGCTGAAAAAACCTGTGAATTTTGGCTTTTTGGACTTTTCCACCTTGGAGAAGCGGCAGCATTTTTGTCAGGAAGAGTTGCGGTTAAATCAACGGGGTGCTGGTGAACTGTATTTAGAAGTTTTGCCCATAACTCAGGTAGGGGAGCAATATCAGTTAGGGGGAACGGTTGAGGTTGTAGAATACCTGCTGAAGATGCGCCAGTTTCCTCAAGAGTCACTATTAAGTACACTTTTTGAACAGGGCAACTTAAATGAGACACACCTAGAAGAGTTGGGACGGGTAGTGGCTCAATATCATGCTGAATCACAGACGAATGATTATATTCGCAGTTTTGGTGAAATCCCAAAAGTTCGGGCTGCAATTGACGAGAATTATCAGCAAACTGACAAGTATATTGGTGGCCCCCAGACTCAGGCACAATTTACAGAAACAAAGCAATATACAGATAAGTTTTTTGCCGAGCGTCCAGAATTATTCGCTAGCAGAATTCACAACCAGTATATTCGTGAATGTCACGGGGATTTACACCTGAGAAATATTGCGTTGTGGCACGATAAAATTCTGCTGTTCGATTGCATTGAGTTTAATGAGCCGTTTCGCTTTGTCGATGTGATGTACGATGTGGCGTTTACGGTGATGGACTTGGAAGCGCGGCAGCGCCAAGACTTGGGTAATGCTTTTTTGAATGCCTATGTAGAGCAAACTGGAGACTGGGAAGGCTTACAGGTGCTGCCTTTGTATTTAAGTCGTCAGGCTTATGTCCGGGCAAAGGTAACTTCATTTTTGCTCGACGATCCGAATGTAGCCGCGACAGTTAAAGAAGAAGCGACAAAAACCGCCTCTGAGTATTACAAACAGGCTTGGGACTACACAAAACCAAAGCTGGGAGAACTAATTTTGATGTCAGGGTTGTCGGGTTCTGGTAAAAGTACCACAGCACGGTATTTAGCCCGTCAACTGGGAGCAATTCACCTTCGTTCGGATGCAGTGCGGAAACACTTAGAGCGAATTCCCCTGTGGGAAAAGGGTGGCGATGATTTGTATACACCAGAGATGACCGAGAAAACTTACACACGGCTGTTGGAATTGGGAATTATCCTGGCTAAACAAGGATTTTCGGTAATTTTGGATGCCAAGTATGATCGACAGCAGTTACGGCAAGAAGCGATCGCTCAAGCTACAAAGCACCAACTTCCTATTCAGATTATCCAATGCACAGCACCCCTTGAAGTTTTAAAAGAGCGTTTGAACAATCGCACTGGTGATATTGCTGATGCCACCGCCGATTTATTAGCCTCACAACTCAAGCAAGCTGAACCTTTCACTGAAGAAGAACAAGCCTATGTAAAGATTTGGGATACAACTCAACCACAACAGGCACAATTAAAATAATTCGTAATTCGTAATGACGCTCTCTACGAGAGGCTACGCGAAAGCGAACGTAATTCGTAATTGAATCAAAAATTATGAATTACTGTCTTCGTAGCGTTAGCGAGTCCGCGTCCCTCGCGCGTCTGGTAGAAAGCGTCGTTAGTAATTAGTTAATTAATAGGCTTTTTTTTACCCTATGGCGGACAAAAAGAACGACTTTTTCAGTATTTCTCCTAGCTTCTTTTCTCAACTGTTATTTGGGGCATTTTTAACATTTATATTAATAATGACCGGCTCCGCACCAGCCCTAAGCATCTTCTTAGGAATCATGGGGGGTTTCATCTTAAGCTGGATCACAAATGTAACGAGTAATAGCGCCCAAGCACCAACTGTCGCCTCCTCTGATGGTGTCGATACAGGACTGAAATACTGGTTATTTTTCATGCTTGGTTTTGTATATTTAGGGTATCCAGCACCCATGAGTATCTTGCTAGGTGGAATAGGCGCTTTCGCTGGAGGCTGGATTACTGCTTGGTGGGGAAGTAAGGAAGAAACTAGAACTCAGTTGCAAGTTAAAGAGTCAGAAGAGGGCGAAGTTGAAGAACCCAACGAGAGGATTAACAAACGGCAAACAAGAAGAACCGCCCGCCGTTACCGTCGTACTCCTGGAAGTAGTTTCAATTTCAGGTTTTGGGAAAAGTAATAATTGGGATATTACCTCTTTCTACAATCATTTGTCAAAGGAGTTAGGAAAAACCTGTCCACCTCCTTTTGTTACCACGCCACTACCGGATATCAGAATGATTCTTAAAGGTCTTGAAGTGAACCAAGGCTTATGTAAAACTTGAGATCCTTCGCTTCCAGCCTACTTTTAAGGAATTGATTAATGGCGCGTCTAGCCCTGCTGAGTGTATCTAACAAAACTGGTTTAATTGACCTAGCCCGTAGCTTGGTTGAAGAATTTAACTTTGATTTAATCAGCAGTGGGGGAACAGCCCAAGCCCTCAAAGATGCGGGACTCCCTGTTACCAAAGTTGCAGATTATACAGGTTCTCCAGAAATTTTAGGTGGTCGAGTCAAAACTCTACATCCGCGAATTCATGGCGGAATTTTGGCCCGGCGAGATGTTCCCGAAGATATTACAGATTTAGAAAATAACCAAATTCGCCCGATTGATTTAGTGGTGGTGAATCTATATCCTTTTGAAGAAACTATTGCTAAACCAGGGGTGACATTATCCCAAGCTGTTGAACAAATTGATATCGGTGGCCCTGCTATGCTACGAGCATCATCGAAAAACTTCGCCCATTTGGCTGTATTATGCGATCCAGCACACTATGACGAGTATTTGCAGGAGTTGCGGCAAAATAACGGCGAAGCATCCCTAGAATTTCGCCAAAAGGCGGCATTAAAAGGATTTTCACATACTGCTAGTTATGATCAAGCGATAGCGCAAGCGCTGACTTCTCACTTCGCATCTTATCTCGCAGGAACAGAACATTACAACCTTAGCGGTACACAATTGCAATCTCTGCGTTACGGGGAGAATCCCCATCAACCCGCCGCCTGGTATCAAACTGGTATTACCCCAACGGGATGGACAGCCGCTACAAAACTGCAAGGCAAAGAACTTAGTTACAATAACTTAGTTGATTTAGAAGCCGCACGTCGAATTATTGCTGAATTCACTGATACCCCAGCAGCAACGATTATCAAACATACAAATCCCTGTGGTACGGCACTGGGAAGCAGTATTTTTGAAGCGTATCAAAAAGCTTTTAACGCTGATTCTGTTTCTGCCTTTGGTGGAATTGTCGCACTCAACCGCCCGATTGATGCGGCTACAGCTAGGGAGTTAACTAAAACATTTTTAGAATGTGTGGTTGCACCAAGTTGTGATACAGAAGCTCAAGAAATCCTGGACAAAAAATCCAACGTGCGAGTTTTGACTCTACCAGATTTGAGCAGTGGCCCTAAGGATACAGTGAAAGCGATCGCAGGTGGTTTCCTCCTCCAAGCTAGCGATGACGTGATTGCTGATACCAGTCAATGGCAAATAGTCACCGAACGTCAACCCACCCCTAGCGAATTAGCCGAATTGCTGTTTGCTTGGAAAATTTGCAAACACGTTAAATCCAATGCCATTGTTGTGACGAGTGATCGCACTACACTAGGAGTGGGTGCTGGTCAAATGAACCGCGTCGGCTCAGTTAAAATTGCCCTAGAACAAGCTGGAGAAAAAGCCAAAGGGGCAATTCTCGCCAGCGATGGATTTTTCCCCTTTGATGATTCAGTCAGAACAGCCGCAACAGCAGGAATTACAGCCATTGTCCAACCAGGGGGAAGTTTGCGCGATAAAGATTCAATCAAAGCTGCTAACGAACTGGGTTTGGTGATGGTCTTAACTGGTGTCCGTCATTTTTTACACTAAACTTTGATTGTAAGGTGTGCAGTTTTGAAAGTGTCACTCAATATATTAGCCCTTTGATAGAAGCGGTGATATTATAGATTCGTGTGTGAGGAGCAAGTTAAAAATAAAGAGCGCCTGGGGTGGAAACACGGCAACACTCCCAAGCGCTTTTTAATTTGTCAGAAATTGGATTGCTTGTGCAGTTTTGAAAGTTAAATCAATATATTTGCCCTTTGATACAAGTAGTGATATTGTTTATTTGTGTGAGGAGCAAGTTGAGAATAAGAAATGCCTGGGGTGGAAACACGGCAACACTCCCAGGTGTTTTTTAATTTGTATATAGAAATATAAAAATTACACTGAATCCCCAGAAGTTACTACTCTTCCTGGGTGTTCTCTTCATCCTCCCGGATGTTAAGGTATGGCGCTGCAAAAACCTCTGCACATCCCTAGTACCGTAAGGCGGAAGTCAAAAGTCACTTGTACTGAGCGTAGTTGTTGGCGCAGCCTCTCGTAGAGAAGTAAAAGTCACTTGTATTACGGAATAGGCTTTTTAGGGTTTTTAAATGGTTGCTCTATTTACGCCGTGTTGTACTAGTATAAAACAATAGTCTTTTAAATTTATGGTTAATCTTCTGATCCAATTGGCCAAGAACGAACTGACCAAGGAATTGATTGATTACCATGACTCACTCAAAGCTAACGTCAGCGAACAGGGCGAAAAGCTGCTAGGTGGTAGGCATATCCAAGGCAAGCTCATGAGTAAGCTGGTAAACCTTGTGTTTGCTGAATTGTGTAAAATTTCTTGACTTAAACTTTCAGTTACCCTGAAGATAAAAGGGTTAATTAAAAGTATTCCAAAAAGTTGACGCGGCAAAATACTTAAAAAAGTACGCACGGATTACTAAGACGTGCGGCAGTTGCTATAACTCTTGGAACCCTTTCCGGGTGACGCTCCTTCTCTGCAAGACGCTAGACGAACGTGCCTAACGCTGCGCTAACGCCAGTCGCCTACAGCGCTGGATTTACCGCAACACGCTCCCTTGCCTGGACGGTAGAGGGTCAAATGCGCCGTCTTACCCCGAAAAAGGGTCAAGAAATAGCTGATTAAATCAAATGTTGGGCGGTTTAATCATATATTTTGTAGCAGATACTTATGGAAAAGCAAATGCTAGGTGTAAATGTTGTTATGAAAGTTGGCGATCGCATCCGCGTTAAAGATTCGGTAGTAGTGTATCATCATCCTGAACATCGGAATCAGCCTTTTGACATCAAAGGCGTAGAAGGCGATGTAGTAGGTATTGCCACCCAATGGCAAGGCAGACCGGTAAGCGCTAATCTGCCGATTGTAGTCCAGTTTAGTAAAAAGTTTAAAGCCCATTTACGTGAAAACGAGTTAGAAGTCATCTAAATGACTCATCTGCGGCGAAACCACTGGAAAATATTCAGTTCGCCGCGCATTCTTTTAAGCTCTTGGCGGTGCTGTTCTGCTGTTGTATAATACCATTCACAATAACGCTGAAACTCTGACCGTGACCGAACTTCGTGGTAAAACTGGTGGGTTGTTTGGTAAGCGCCAAAAGCTTCCTCAACTTGGGGTTGAGGGGATGGCATAATATAAGGTAAATTTTTAGACATAAAGTTAAGAGTGGGGAGTGGGGAGTGGGGAGTGAGGAGTTTGAAGTTTGGAGTTTAACAAATTCGATGGGTTTAAGTCCCCGGCTTCTAACAAGCCGCAAGTATGTAAGTCTGGTTCTAAATCCTCCGTTACAAAACTTAATTACGAATTACGAATTATTTTAAAGTCCGAGAGGCTTTGAAACCCCCTTTCACCGTGAGGGAAGGGAGTCCCACTGTGTTAGGTTTGGGAGCCTTTGATGCTAGCAAAAATACTTTTCAAACATCCTCTAAAGTTGGGAATTTAGGCACTTACTACATTTTATAATTAATAACTCATAACTTCTAACTCATAACTCCTAACTTCATTAAACCCAACCGCGTAAGCGATAAACTAAAAAACCAATGTACTCTTTTAAAGCGCTAGTAAATTGGTGCAAGTTGTCGGTATCAGGTAATAAATTCAGTATAGCGGCTTTAGGACTGCTACCGAGTTCTTGCAACTCACCCTCACTCACAAGAAAGTCAGTGGGTGTAGGAATGGCATTGATTCCTTGACGCTGGAAAACCTGAAGCGATCGCGGCATGTGCATTGCCGAAGTGACTAATAATACCTGAATAATACCACGATCTGACAAAATTTTTCGGACATTTACCGCATTTTGATAAGTATTCAGAGATTCAGGTTCCTGAACAATCGCCTCAGATGGAATACCAATAGATGTAAGTATTGTTGCCATATCTGCCGACTCTGGTGAACCACCTCCACGCCAATCAATGCGACCCCCGCTCAGAATGATTATAGGCGCTCTTTTTTGGCGATACAATTGTGCGGCATAAATCACGCGATCGCCTGATTCACTCAATTCTACAGTAGGTCTTGGGGGAAAAGCTGATTTAGTTGCGCCACCTAAAACCACAATTGCTTCTGCAACTGGTATTTGGGCGGGTGGAAGATATTGCCATTCTAATGATCGCACTAATGATTTAGCAATCCAAGCGTTACTACAAAATAGCAATAAAGTTAAGGCAAAAGCAATTGCGATCGCCGCAGTGCGCGGTCGTTTCCACAATGTCACTAATGCTACTACCAAGCTTACGCAGGCTAGTCCTAGTGGATAAAAAAATAGTGGCAGTAATTTAGATAGATATAGAAACATACCGGGGAGTAGGGAGTAGGGAGTGGGGACTAGAACACCGATTCAGTAATCAAAAACTTAACCTCCCAGCCCCCTTCCCTTGTAGGCTATCCATGAGTCACATCTTTCTTAATATTTCTATAAAGTGGTTTTTTGGACGGGATCGGATTTTTATTAATGGTGGCACATAAAGAGGAGCCAGCGCCGTGGGCGGGTTTCCCGACTTGAGGCGACTGGCGTTCCCATTCGTCGGCTTCTAAAACAGTGTTGCATTTAAATCTGGCTTTAAGAGGATGTTTTAAAAGTCCTCTTGTCACTAGCAAAACGTTCTAGATCCCTCTAAATCCACGCCAGGTGCTTCAAGTCGGCAGAGCCGACGCCAGGTGCTTCAAGTCGGCAGAGCCGCCCAACGCACTGGCTCCCCAACGCACTGGCTCCCCAACGTAGTGGCTCCCCTTAAAAAGGGGGACTTTGATCAGGTTCCCCCCCTTAAAAAGGGGGGCTAGGGGGGATCAATAAATGCCTAAATCACAGCCGACCACTTTTAAAACATCCTTTAAGATAAAGTCTTGTTGGCGGATGATGATTTCAGCACTATATCGGTGTGATTCGTATTTCTGTTTTCGATAAATTCCCTTGACGACAATCGCATTCTTTGAGCAAGCTGCAAATGCCGCTAAATACTAAGTCTGCTTAAAGAGATAGGATCTATTAGAAGAATAGAATTTTAGGAGTAAACCTCTGTCCTTACAAGCTATTACCGTTAAGAGAGCAACTTCTCAAGCCCCGGCAGGCTTAATTGTCACTTTGCATGGTTGGGGCGCTAATGCTGAGGATGTAGCATCTTTGTTACCTTTGATCAACTTACCCGATTACGAGTTTGTATTGCCTAATGCACCTTTTCCTTATCCCTATTCCCCTGTAGGGATGGCATGGTATGACCTGCGGGTGGAGAATATGTATCAAGGGTTGGCAGAAAGTCGGCAACTGCTAACAGATTTTTTGGAATCTTTAGAAAGTAGCACTGGCATACCTTTATCACGTACCATTTTAAGTGGATTTTCTCAAGGGGGAGCAATGACTTTAGATGTCGGCTCAAAATTGCCCCTAGCAGGTTTAGTTGTCATGAGTGGGTATTTACATCCAGACGCAATAAGAGCAGGTAAAAGCGGAATTCCGCCGACTTTAATCACCCACGGTAGATATGATGAAGTTGTGCCCGTGCAAGCCGCTTGGAAGGCACGAGAAACTCTAAAGTCTCTAGGAGTGGCTGTAGAATACCACGAATTTGATATGGGGCATGAAATAGATCCACAAACGTTAGAGGTGCTACGGAATTTCGTTGTAAATACAATTGGCTAGTCAGCATTACAAATTTTTTATAAATTCTGGTAGAAATTCTGACAATTTTTACGAAATTAATGACTTCTAATGAGTAATATATATTGGGTGGCTGCGTTCAGCGCAACTTAACCCATGCTGAAGGCGAGTGCTGCATAAGGGAGGGGCGAGCATTATGACAACTCTAAGCATTTCCAAGAAAGAAATTGCTGCCATGACTGTGGCAGAAGTAGAAGACCTGGCTACACGTCTGGAGCTAGATAATTATAGCAATGCTTTTGAGGGCTTAAATGATTGGCATCTATTGCGAGCGATCGCATTTCAGCGTCCAGAGTTAGTTGAACCCTATATCTACCTCTTAGACTTGGAACCCTATGATGAAGCGTAACGATTTTGGATTTTAGATTTTAGATTGGGCCAACTGGCTAGAATCAGAGATTATCAGGGTTAATGTATCACTTGGTTGCTCCGAAACTTCTAATGCCATTACCACTTAATCCCAAATCCCAAATCCCAAATCCCAAATTGACCAGGGTTTTAATTGGTGTAGGTGGCGGTATCGCCGCCTACAAAATTTGTGCATTGGTTTCGACGCTGTTTAAAACTGGCGTAGAAGTCCGAGTCGTTCTCACCCGTTCAGCGCAAGAATTTATCACGCCTCTGACAATAGCCACTCTATCCCGTCATCCCGCCTACACAGATGATGATTTCTGGCAGCCAACTCACTCTCGTCCGTTGCACATTGAATTGGGTGAATGGGCAGATGTCATGGTAATTGCCCCCTTGACGGCTAATACATTAGCAAAGTTAGCCTACGGGATGGCTGATAATTTACTCACAAATACCGTGCTGGCTTCTACTTGTCCCGTGCTGTTAGCACCCGCAATGAATACGGATATGTGGCAACAGCTATCAGTGCAGCGAAATTGGCAACAGCTATTGATCGATAGCCGATATCATGGAATGAGTACAGCATCGGGTTTATTAGCGTGCGATCGCATTGGTGCTGGTAGATTAGCAGAACCTCCAGAAATTTTGGCTCACATCCAATCGTTGTTACACACTCAAGGCAAACGAGATTTAGTAGGTAAACGAGTGTTAATTAGTGCTGGGGGAACGCGAGAGTATCTTGACCCAGTGAGGTTTATTGGTAATCCTTCCACAGGTAAAATGGGATTAGCTTTAGCGCAAGCCGCACTTCACCGAGGGGCAAGTATCACCCTGGTACATGGGCCAGCTAATTGGGATGTACCATTAGGAGTGCAAGCAATTCCCGTCGTTAGTGCCGACCAAATGCAGCACGTCATGGTGGAATGTTTAGCCAACGCTGATGTAATTGTCATGTCAGCAGCCGTGGCAGATGTGAAGCCACGAGATTATAGTACAGAGAAATTGCCCAAGCGATCGCTCCCCCAAGCTTTACCTTTGGAACCTGTAGCGGATATAGTCGCCCAATTAGCACAACTTAAACAGCCGCATCAGATATTAATCGGTTTCGCTGCACAAACTGGTGATATTGTCAAGCCAGCATTAGAAAAGTTACATAATAAAAAACTCGATGCTATTGTTGCCAATCCCATCGATCAACCTGATAGTGGTTTTGGTAGCGATAATAATCAAGCGATATTTTTAGATAGTCAAGGAAATCAGGTAGAAATTGCACCTTGTTCTAAATTAGAAATGGCCCATCAATTATTTGATTTTGTCATCACTTGATAAATCTGCCTCAAGTTTAGGGATGTGCCTGTTCCTGCCTAATTCATCTCGTCATTTACCAACGCCGCTTAAAGCAAACTTTTTGTTACGCTTCAGTCAGGAATTGGCACAGTCCCTGTGTTGTGAAAAGCGGTAATCTGCCAGGTCTTCTCCTTGCAGGTTGTTACGGCTGTCAAGACACCTGTATCTTGTATTCGATATACTCCATCAGGACTCTTGTGTCCAGTGGTTTCCCAAGTGGTATGTAGGACTGCCACATTCGGGGTGAGGAATTTGATTTGAGTGTCAGTAATAGTCATCTGGCTATCGCTTAAGAACGACGCGAACGCCTGCGCGTGTGTTTGTTTGATCTCGGTTCGCCCTTTAAACCAACGACCTATGACATCTACGAAATCGGCATCCTCGACAAACAACTTCGCCAAAAGCTCCGCGTCTTTAGCGTTCCACGCCTCGGCAAACGCGGCAATCACTGCTTTGATTGCCGCTTCATCCTTTGCACTAGTTTCTGTTGTAGACATAATGATTGTTCTCACTAATGATTTGTATTCAAGAACTACCGCTTAGGAGCGTAGCACCTTGAGTGCCACCTGGGGAAATAGCCTTGTAACACTAGCGAACTGTACCAAAATCGTCGCCATCGGCTCTAGTTAAAGGGCATTACGAAGGGTTATGTTGCCTCAACTCTTTAATATTCCATTTGTTTGTCTAGGACTGTCCTGGATACTCAACGAACACGCTGCCAACCCCAGAGAGCGTGGCCAAAGAGTTCTTAGCTATTTGCGATAGTAACGGCTTGATGGAGGTATTCGTTATTGTCAAGCTGGGCAAGCATGAAGGAAGCCAGGTCGGCACGTGTAATCTTATGAGCCTTCTCGCCCGTATCGGCATCGAAGACTCGAACGTTCCCCTTGGCGGGGTCGTCGGTAAGGAGGGCTGGGCGAAGAATCACCCAGTCCAGACCGCTCGATTCGACAGCGGACTCCATTGCCGCTTTGTCCTTGTCCGCGCCGCGCAAAAAGGTCGAAACAAGTAAGCGCTCATAAAAGGTAGTATTCGCCTCACTATCCCCTTCGCCAATCATGGAAGTTACCACCAGACGGCGCACACTGTTTCGCTGCATGGAAGCAATGATTGTGTTGGCGGCACTCGATTCGAGGGTAGTTGCCTTGTAAGGCGTTTTGCCACCAATTGTGTCAAGAACAGCATCTTGACCGAGGACTGCTGCGTCGATATCGACACTATTGGTGGCATCACCTTCGATGACGCCAACGTCGGAGACTTCATACTCGTCAGCTTTGCGAACGAAGGCCGTGACCTGGTGTCCAGCGGCCACAGCCTGCTCGACTACAGCTCTACCGGTCTTGCCGGCAGCTCCTATGACTAAGACTTTCATGTTTTAACTCTCCTATGCAACACTTAGGGGTTTTCCGGTCGTAGAAATGCGGCTTTGATTAGGACTTCTTCGAGAATGCCGCATGGGGCGCGAGCGGCAGGATCTGGTAGTCGGCGTAGTCGGCCTTAATGAGTGGGAAGCTGTCGATCATCTCCTGAAGGTGCTCCGGCGACTCCGCCTCGAACAGGATAACCCCGCCGCGGGTTTTAGTGTCCAGCGCCCACACTTGACGGGCGCCTCCCCCCGCGTAAAGAACTCGCACTTGCGCCTGTTCCTTGAGTTCTGTCTCTGCGAAGTCAGACGGCACGCCATCGATCTCGAACTTCTTGTTGGGCGTGAAGATAACAAGATATTGCATATGTCACCTCTATTTAGCTTGTTTGGTTGTGAAACCTATGCCCAATCCGCATATTGAAGAGGAATCTGCACGGTTCCTTTTCATAACTTGGTTCATTCTGTACTAAAATAAAGCAAAATGGAAGACGGCACTTTTTTCTGCCTAAGGCACAGGAAGGTAACCATGAGCCGAATCCCAAAATTTTTTAATGACGAAGATTGTCCCGTTCGAGAGATTCTCGACCACGTCGGCGATAAGTGGACGTCCCTGATTCTATCGAACCTTGTGGGCGGGAGCTTACGATTTAGCGAGATCAAACGAAGGTTGCCGGGGATCAGTCAGCGGATGCTGACAGAGACGCTGCGCGGTCTTGAACGGAATGGCATCTTACTTCGGACCGTCTACCCCAGCATTCCACCCAAGGTCGAATATTCGCTTACGCCGCTTGGAAAGTCGCTCGTTCCGCTCGTTCAAGCGCTTGTGCTTTGGTCGCTGGAACATCGCTCAGAAATACATGATGCACGTTCTACCTACGACGCAGAAGTATCGGCTCAATCATTCGCAGAGTGATGAAAGAGCGTTAGTATAGTTTTGCGTAAAAGCGTAGCATTTTTAATGCATCCCGATGCATTGGCATTGTAATAAGACGCATTAACAATGCGGCCGATGCATTGCCATTGTAAGGTATTGTCCAAATTTAATTCGCTACGAATTAATAAAATGCTGTACTTAATAAGCAAAGTTAGGACTCTAAGGACTTCCAAATAAATATCCCATCCCTGCGGGACACTACATGAACGCTTTTAAGGCAGGGGGGCAGGGAGCTCTTAGCAGTTCTTGAGAGAAAGTCGTTTTGATGGGCGTGAAATTGGATAATTTATTTCTTGGAGTTCTCCTAACCTAAAACTTGGGTTTATTGAGCTTGGTGAAACCGCAGAACAAGCCCAAAAGCTGGTAGAAATAGTCTGACTGACATAAACATATCAAACAGGAATTGGCAAAGGAAACTACTACTGTAAATTGGGTATAACCCGTATGGTCTATGGCTTTAAGGTCACTTATCTATATTTTACAATATAAGCAAGACTTAAAAATCACGCTTCAATTATATGAAAATCCTCTCATCAGAACTAGTCCATTTGGGATTTGGCAAATATGTGCGTTCTGACCAAGTAACAGCAGTTATACCAATAGAAGAGGAGCGAGGGCCAGGGCGACGAACCTTTGTTCACATTCAAGGGCAAGGTGATCCAATTATCGCCTCTCGTGCTGAAGATACCATCGTGCGCGATTTAGTACAGGAGCCACGCGAGGTTACGCAAGCCCGTCAGCAGCAGGAAATTCTTCAAGATTTATTGGTAAATTTAGGTAATGTTAATTCGACTGTGCGACGAATTAGCCGTGATGAAGGTACTTTGGATCTTGATTTGTTAGAGCGCCGAATTAAGCAAGTCCTTGAAAATTAATTCCAAAAATCAGCAAACTAAATAACGGAGAACGATATTGCTGAATACAATTACAGACCAGGTTTCAGTATCAGATACACAAACAAGATCGCCAAGGTTGTGGATACCTGAACGGGTACTGTTTACACCTGCTGCCCTAGATGAGGTTTGGGGGCAGCAGATTCTTGAACGCGTGCAGTCACTCAACTTATCAATAGAAGAATTATCACAGAACCGCCTGAAAGGTCTGCGCGGTGAGTCTGAGCGGGATACTTACAACATCGCCAAGCATACCTTAGCGGTGGTTACTGCACCACCCAGTTCTTTTAAACTCAGTCCCATCCCACCTTCTGCCGATTGGCAGTTTCACATTGCTGAGGGTTGTCCTGCTCACTGTCAATACTGCTACTTAGCTGGTAGCTTGTCGAGACCACCTGTCATCCGCGTTTTTGCCAATTTACCGCAGATACTACAAAATTTAGCTAACTACGAGCAACAGGGGGAAACCACGACTTTTGAAGTTAGCTGTTATACTGACCCATTGGGTATTGAGCATTTAACTGGAAGTCTTGCTGAATGTATCCGTTACTTTGGTACTCGTACCAACGCACATCTACGTTGGGTATCAAAGTTTGATGCTGTGGATGGATTACTCGATTTACCACACAATGGGCATACTCGGTGTCGGATGAGCGTTAATGCCGCACCGATTTCTGGTAAGTTTGAAGGTGGCACAGCATCCGTAGCATCCAGACTTAATGCATTGCGACGGTTGGCGCTACCACAAGAGCGTGGCGGTGGCGGTTATCCAGTCGGCTTGGTGATCGCGCCAATTATGCCGATAGACGATTGGCAGATGCACTATAGTTGTTTGTTTGACCAGATAAACGAGGCACTGGATTTTGACTGTAACCTTACCTTTGAACTCATCTCGCATCGGTTCACACCTGGGTCAAAAGAAGTGTTACAAACTTGGTATCCGCAATCAAAATTAGAGATGGATGAGGCAAAACGCAGTGTCAAGCGTAATAAGTTTGGTGGGATGAAGTACGTTTACGATAAGGACACAATGAAGGCGTTGCGTAGCTTTTTTGAGAGTGAGATTACTAGACGCTTTCCAAACGCTGAAATTTTTTATTGGACTTAGAAGAAATGTCTCGTTCCCAGTCTCTGACTGGGAATGCGTATTGGAAGCTCCGCCTCAAGTCAGACATTAAGTCAAGGGTGATCAAGCTAGGTTTTTAGGACTTGTGTGTACACCGTAGCTACAGGCGGGGTGAGGTTCTTTTATGATGGGCACTACGTACAAAGTGGGATAATTTGGGCAGATTACAGGCGGCGTTATACATTAATAAGTGTATCTGCAATACCGGACTTGTTCTGGCTTAGTCTCAATAGCAAAGGTTTGGAGATGTTTACTTTATCAGAAACTTCTATCCTGGCGGCAATCCTACTAGTAGCTTTAGGCATTTTGGGCTGGGGCTTTTATCGCGCCAGACCTTTTGGTAAGCTGGGAATCTTAGCCTGGTTACAGTCGGTGGTGTTGATGACTCCCTGGCTGCTGTTTTTTGGATTGTTTGCCGCAGGGATTTACATCAATATAGCGGGTATATTGTTCTTAGTGGTGACTTCCGCCGGATTGTACGTCTACTTGGGCAGACAGTTACGCGCAGATGGGCAAGATGCCATCCTCAAGCAACGCGCAACAGAAAGACTCGCGGCTGATGCCTCACTTGAAGCAAATTCCTCACAAGTAGCAGTCGCAGAACTGAAACCGGAGATTCCGCCAATACCAGAAGACGACTTAAATGCAGTTAAAGGTATTTTCGGTATCGATACATTTTTTGCCACAGAAACGATCGCCTATCAAGATGGAGCCATTTTCAAAGGCAATCTGCGGGGAGAACCAGAAGAGGTTCACAACCGTCTAACTGCAAGTTTACAGCAACGACTAGGTGATCAATATCGCCTGTTTTTAGTGGAAAACACAGATGACAGACCAGTGGTGATTGTCCTGCCCAGTCGCAATGATCCCCGTCCGATGTTGTTATCGCAAAAAGTCTTTGCAGGTATTCTGTTGATCGGAACTATTGCCACAAGTTTAGAAGCTGCGGGCTTATTGCTAAATTTTGATTTCTTCGGCAATCCAGGGCGATTCAGAGAAGCTTTGCCCATAGGCGTTGGGATACTTACGATTTTACTAGCTCACGAAATTGGCCATTGGATACTTGCCCGGCGTCACCAAATTCGCCTTAGCTGGCCTTTCTTTCTGCCTGCTGTGCAAATTGGCTCCTTTGGTGCAATTACCCGCTTTGAGTCTTTGTTGCCCAACCGCAAGGTATTATTTGATATTGCCTTGGCAGGCCCAGCCGCAGGTGGTATTGTCTCTTTGTTAATGCTGGTGACGGGCTTGCTACTTTCCCACCCAGGTAGTTTATTTCAATTGCCAAATCAGTTTTTCCAAGGGTCGATTTTGGTGGGAAGTTTGGCGCGAGTTGTCCTTGGTTCGGCGTTGCAATCATCCCTGGTAAGTGTTCATCCGTTAGTGGTGATTGGTTGGTTGGGTTTAGTTATCACAGCTTTAAACTTAATGCCCGCAGGACAACTAGATGGTGGGCGCATTGTCCAGGCGATTTATGGACGCAAAACCGCAGGACGGGCAACGATCGCAACTTTAATTTTACTGGCGTTAGTGTCTCTCGGTAATACTCTTGCCATGTACTGGGCGATCGTGATTTTCTTCTTGCAACGGGATCAAGAACGCCCCAGCTTGAATGAAGTTACTGAACCTGATGATGCTAGAGCTGCTTTGGGGCTTTTGGCTCTATTCTTGATGATTACCACGCTTTTACCCCTAACTCCGGGCTTGGCTGGGCGTTTGGGAATAGGATAGTGCTGAGTTAGGAGTACAGACGCGATTAATCGCGTCTGTACAGGAGTTAGGAGTGAAGCACATACGATACTTAGAAAAGTTAAACCCGATTCGTAATTATAGTAATCAATTTATTTACCTTTCTCTAAGATTATTAGTTTTTAGTATTATTTCTCTAAGTTTCCTTCTTGCTGGGTGTAAGAATAGAATATATAAACAGTGTAGTTAAATGCCCTACTAACACAATACAAGTATTACCAATTTAACTAACTCTGAAATTAAAAAATACAGGTATTCTCCAATACTAAGCTTTTTTCCTAAAAAAGCTTAGTATCTTTCAAGACAAATTCTTAAGTTATTGTCAGTGAACCTTTACTGTAATTAAGTGATGTGTTCACCGACAGCTTGCTAGTAAAATTAACTGAACGGTTTCCAACCTGCTAGCAAATTGGGGTAAGCTATCGGTGTGGGGAAGATTTTTTGGAAACCAATCTGGCGTTCTTGTGGCTTTTCTTTGCTCATGTTCCAAAGGGTTTCATAGAAAAAGAAAGATACTCCAGCAAAATTGCGATCGCGTACTTTTTGCACTTGTGTCTGAATCTGTTGCATCGGCACAGATCGGTTTTTCAACCCAGCCAAAATGCCCACACTCACGGGAATATGACTCTTGGCTGCTTTCACTTCTGGATACTCTAATTCACTAATAAAAACATTCAAGTTATCCCGATATACCTGCAAAACTAAGTCTTCAATAATTCCCAGCCGTTCCCACTTCTGCCAGTCTGCTAAAGAGAAGTCGTAGGACAAACGTTGAGGATTAGGAGCAACGGAAACCAGGCAATTTTTTTTAGTGGCTTTGATACTTTTGAATACCCGTTTCATAAACTCGGTGATTTTGTCAGCTCTCCAGCGTACCCATTCTGGATCTTGAGAGTTTTTGGAGGGAGCTTGGCCACGGTGTTCTTTTTTGTAAAGTGCCACTGTATAAGCATCGTAACCTAATTCTGATGGTAAGCCAAAATGGTCATCAAATTGAATACCATCAATATTGTAATTTCTAACAATTTCAACGATTAAATCTTGGATGAACTGTTGTACTTCTGGGCGAAAGGGATTTAGCCAAACGCGATTATCTCTGCCTTCTTTGACAATCTGAGTCCCATCACTGCGACTGGTGAGCCATTGGGGACGATTTTTAGCTAATAGAGAATCCGCCGGTGCCATGAAGCCAAATTCAAACCAGGGAATCACTGTTAACCCTTTTTGATGTCCCACATCGACAATTTCTTTGAGGATATCTCGTCCTTTTAGTCCGGGTGTGGGATCGAGCGATCGCCCGATAACTTTGGCTGCAACTTTGCTAGGATACAATGTATATCCCCAATTCCAAACCGCCGGATATATAGTGTTAAAATTGAGTTCATCAAGGCGTTGCAAAGATGCCTTGAGGCGATCGCGCTCAAATAACACATCACTATCAATATTTGTTAACCACACCCCCCTTAACTCAGATGCGGACGTTGGCGGCAGATTAATTTGAGCGTTCAAGGGGAACGATAGCATCACTGTAGCTACCACACTCAAGGTAACGAGAACGGCAAACAAAAGAGACTTTCTACTTTGGCGAATATTCCACCAAGAATGAAACTCAACACACCACTTTATAAACGTTTTCATCATTTGGCTACAGAGATGATCAAATTATGAACAATCACCATAAATAGCGATCGTTTCGATTGTAAGCGCTAAAACAATCGCTATTTCATTCCATCAAAACAGAATTCAGGAGTTAGAAGCGTCTCCGGCTCCGCTCCTGAATTCTGACTCCTGAATTCTGAATTCTGAATTCTTCTTGATTATTGTGCCCTGACTGCAATCTGATTCCAGGCTTTGATTGCTGCTTGTAAATTCTTTGGCAGGTTATTTTGAGAAATATCGTTGTACCGAACCGTACCCTCTTGGCTGGTGAGAGTGAAGGTGACAAAATCAGCAGAACCACTGGGGGCTGGGTAACTCAGATTCTGGAATTTACTAAATTTAGAACGTTCTAAAAATCTCTGAAATTGTTGCACCTGTTGCACAGAAACACGGCGAACACTACGTTCAGAATCATTGGCATCACCAATCCGTACGCGAATCAATCGCCCATCTTTGAGTAAAACAGTCTCGTAGGTTCTGCCAGTCAAGCCACCACTGGAGATTTGCCGAAATACTACATTTCTATCTAACGGTGGTGGCAACTCGCTGACTGGAATTTGCACAGGGGCTAGTGTACTTTCATTCGCTTTTTCATTCAACCTGACTGCGGAACCTGTTTGATTGGTATGATAAATCCAGTTTTGTTTGCCATTAGATACCACAACCAGCCAACCAGGAACTAATGCTTGGGTACAGAATTCATCAGGTTGAGGCAGTTCCAAGCAACCATTGCGCCAAGTCTGTTGATTATAATCAATAATTTGCAGTTCTTTGGTTAAAATTCCCTGTCTGCGGGCTAAATCTCCCAGTACCGCGTTAGCTACTGGACGTGGCAAGCGGTTTGGTTTAATATTGTCTTTGAGAACTTCATTGCTTGTTTCTAGCGAGAAGTTCGCAGAAGCAGCTGTAGCCTCTTTGACAAGTATTGAACCACTAGCAACAGACAAAATTCCAGTCAAAATCAAAGCAGTAAAAATTCGCGCTTGATTAGTATTAAGGTAGTGTTTCTGCATGAGTTTCATAGTAATATAGAACTAAGAGATAGTATCCAATTAAAAATGGACAATATAAAGCAGATAATTCCAGAACTTCACCAGTTGGAATTAGTTTAGTATCTTTGTTCTGAAACAGATATAAAGACAGACGCTGATGTACTAATTGTTTGTTCCTTAGACAAATTCTGGAGCAAAACGCCCTCTAGTCCTACGGAAATCAATTAAGAATTCAGAAACTCAGGCTTCATTGAGTAGGTGGGTTGAATTAAATATAAAACTGCTGTAGCAACTAACTACCCTACACCTTTACCATTTTCTAATTTAGAAAATAGCTTGCGAGAAAAGTTGGTAAAGCTTATTGCCTCACCTTAATAAGCGGGGTTGAATATAAAGTAATTTTAGAAAAGAATAGGACAGAACCTGAGCTTAGATTTTGTAATCTCAGCCAATATTAGGCGCTGATGGCTTGTTGTTCAGATTCAACGAACTGATTGTGAGGTACATCAAATCTAATGGTACTAGCTGCCCAGTCTTTGAAATCGGGTGCTAGCCAGACTAGCTTGCACAGAATATCATCATTGATCCACAACACCAAGGGAAACCGAAACTGTTTGCGAAACTGATCTCGCATGATGTTGGTACTGATGATTAGTTGGTTAATTGCCACTACAGATTCTAAACCCCTTACCATCAAAGCTTCGGGTTGAGTAGTACCAATTGCAGTTGTAATAGGTGTATACAATGTGTCAGCCGCAGGTGAGAGTAGCACTTCGTGGATATCTGCTGATGAAAATTCTGTTAACAAATTCAACACTTGCTGCTGCCTTTGAACAGAGTTACAACAGGCTAATAACAGTGAAAACTCTCCACCAGAAAACATCATCGCCCTTGCCAGCCTCTTAGTGGCTGCTGTGGTGCTAACTGTGCCGTTTTCCGAATTACTTAAGCTGATCATTAAAAAAATCCTGCTTCTAATTTTCAAAATGTCTGAGTAATATTCAGTGATTCTACCCTATTAACTTTTACTCCCAGGTGTTATTAGAGTAATTTGAATCAGGTTTTCTGTGTAATACTAAGCATTATATAACCAACAATCATATAGTGTATTATCTCATATTTACAATTAAGGGATAATGTAAAGGTAGTATCAACACAATCTAAGTAAAACGGAACAGGCGAAGAATTATTACTGTATTCTTATAGATTTTCGCATCTCTCAGCAATCAAGTAATTACTCCTTCAGATAAAGTAAAAAAAATGCTCAGTAAAAGCTTAACAACAAACATTGGGAAATGGGAATAAACTTAACTGGCTAGTAGTTTACTATCACCTACGATCATAGCTGGCTACAAATCATTTTCCTTGGCCAAACTACTTCGGGGTGGGTGTAGAGTGTGGAATAGTGGAATGGTATTAGCCCAAGATAGGAAAATATTCTTCCAATAAAATTAATCAAAATTAACTAAAATTAACGCTTATCTACCACCTACTATGCTATGTGGCTGCATTATTATCCAGACCAGACTTCTTTACAAAAATGACTTTGGGAGGCAACAACCTAATAATTAGCAATAATAGGTACTGAAAACCCCAATTAACTCATCCGTTTGATAGAACTGTAGATCGAAGATGTCGGAATTATGTTTTGTTGAAGAAGAATCCAGAATCCAGAATCTAGAATGCAGCAATCTTGACGCTCGCAGACTCGTTGGCGGAGCCTCTCGTAGAGAAGGAGAAGGAGCTACGCTATCGGCCAGTACTTCTCTACGAGACGCTGCGCGAACGACAAGCTCAGTAATCATCGTAGAGAATTCATTCTGACTCCTGACTCCTGAATTCTGAATTATGTTTTGATAAAATTGACTTTTGCAAGAAGTTTACCGTTTCATTCAACCTATAAAACACTCGGCATCGCAGAACGAATTGCACTAATAAAATTTTGGGCATAATTCTGGGTTGAGAAATCGAGGGCGCGTTGTCGTGCAGCCATTCCCGCACTCTGGGCAAATTCTTGCTCGTCAAGATAGCGGAGAATTGCGATCGCTAATTTATCTGCATCGCCGTAAGGTGTTAATAGTCCATTCATGCCATCGGTAATAATCTCTGTCGGGCCGCCTGCATTGCCAGCAATTACAGGTTTACCCAACGCCATCGCCTCAATAATTACAATCCCAAACGGTTCTTTATCTGAGGCATGAACAAATACATCCATTGCCTGCACCCACTCAGGGATATTACGCTGTAGCCCAGCCATAATTACCTGCTCTTTCAAACCTAATGCGGCGATTTCGGCTTTTAAGAAGTCCTGATAATCCGGTTCCAAATCGTGCTTACCGCCAACCACTACACAATGAGCAT
This sequence comes from Nostoc sp. S13, assembly GCF_029379315.1. Classification (GTDB taxonomy): domain Bacteria; phylum Cyanobacteriota; class Cyanobacteriia; order Cyanobacteriales; family Nostocaceae; genus Nostoc. The sequence goes on along the minus strand of NZ_JAQYWQ010000021.1, from coordinate 36,069 downwards.
CAGGATACTTCTGTAAAATTTTGGGCATTGCTTGCACCAGTACGTGCATTCCCTTCCATCGTTGTAATCGTCCAACAATTCCAATCAACGGGCCGTGCAAAGGTAAGCTCAACTTCCGCCGTGCTTCTTCAGGAGAAGGTAAAGTATTAGGCTCAAATCGATCTAGTGCTACACCAGGATAAACCAAAGGTGTTTGTCTGTGAGGCCAAATCTCTGCCTGTGCTTGCTTGCCATCTTGGGAAAGGGTGATAATTGCTTGGGCTGGGATTAAAGTTGCGATTCGCACCAACCAAGTTTTGTCACTAGGTACTTCTAGTTGATACCACACAGCAGGCAAGCCCGCCAACATCGCCGCCAAACCTCCAGATATATGCGTGATCCACATCCAATTGACAATTATATCTGCACGTTCGCGGCGGGCGATCGCAGCTATCCGAAAAACAGCGCCAATAAAACGGTGGATTTGGCGTAAACGTCCACTTTCCACAACTCGCGCCTCAATACCAAGGGACTTTACTTGTTCTACCATCGGGCCGTCTTCTAAAAATATCACCAGCCACTCAACATCGGCATTACGTCCCTGCTGTACCAAATCCCAAAGCATCATTTCACCGCCGCCTCGTTGCTCGGCTAGTGGCATTACAATAATTACTTTCATAATTTATAAGAGTCCTATTTAAGTTGTAAAATTTATCAAAACCTCGACTTATCGGGGTTCTGAGGATTGGTATAGTACTTATGTCCTGCCATAGCCATAGCTAAAAATCCCCAAAGAATCATACCTGCGACGCTCAACATACCACTACCGATAACTAACTGGGCAGAAGAACTGATGCCAATGGCGCGGGCAGCACTGACAAAACTATCGAAACGACCTTCCCCATAGTTGCTAACACTAATAATCAACAAGATTAATCCACCCATATAAAAGATGGCTCCAAACCAACCAAGGGTGAAAAACATATCTAAAATCCCACTATCAATTACCACCACTTCAATTTGACCAGTTTTTTCGTTGACTTTCCAGATATTTCCTAAGCCGTTACCTAGACCATTAGAAAGGGCTAAACCAAGGTTTTTGTCGTAACTTCCCGATCTATCTTTAAAACTGTTATCTTCTTCAAGATTAGAAAAAGTTTCCAAACGGGCTGCTACAACCCCAGCAATTGGCTGGATAGTTGTCAATGGCACAACACAAATTGCCATGACCACAATTATGGTAATTAAGCGCATTTGAATCCGCGCTTTGACTGAACCCATAATCATAATTATCCCAAATAACCAGCCTCCCCAATTAGTACGTGCTTGTGTCAACAGGAAGGATAAGTAACCAACAACTGAAGCCGGAAAAATTAAATTTCCTGAACTGGTAAATAACAACAGTAAACCAGCTTGCATGACGGAACCAAAGGGCCCAACTGAGTGCAATGTACTCCAGACACGCATCCCGAAAGGCACAGGGTTTCCAGAACTCATGAATAATTTTGATTGGATGAGCCAATACCTGTCCCACTCAGGAGCCACCACAAATTGATATACGCCATAAGTTCCTAAAATCAACACACACCAGAGGAATGTTCGCTGAAAGTTCTGGCGATAGCTGGGATAATCTCGCCAGTTTATAAATAAGTGAAAAGCGAAGATGATCGGACTGAGCCAATCCATCAATCCGCGTGCTACAGGGATAGGTGGATTGTAAATCAGACCGATTAGAAAGCCATAGAACACTCCGATAAAAGCCAAAACAAACGGTAAGCCCCCTTGGCGAGAGGCGCGGGGAAAGTGTCGCAAGAAAGTTGCTATAGTTACAAACACCACTAAGTAGGGTGCTATAAGCATTTGACGGGTAGCGTCCCAGCCCACCCGATAGTCAACTAAGCGAGTAGCTAAGGGCGTGAGAAACCAGATCCACCAGGTAAAGCTGATGTAAAGAATGGGATGCCGCAAGTATAAAAATACGCCTACTGCTAAAGCTGTCACCGGATAAATTAGGCGCAATGCGGCAGTAGCACCAGCAAAATAGCAAACTACAGTCAATAATACAAAGCCCGCGATCGCCATCCAACCTTGTTGCGATCGCTCTTCAGGAGAATAGCTTTCTTGTAAAAAACTATTAAAAAGTATCTGCTTAGAATTCATTCAATTTTAGATTTTAGATTTTGGATTTTGGATTACTGGCTCTCTGGAGACAGTAACCCACCCGTCTTAATTCACAGGTAGAATCTGGGAACTAAAGCTAAGAAGAAATTGAATTCATTTTGAATTTTGAATTTTGAATTTTGAATTGTTTATATGCCTGCCAACGCCCACGCCAGGATGCCAACAACTTCTTACCCGCCAACTGCCCTTGGCTAGGTAAAAACCTCAGCCATTGTATGAAACCCAAACTATCGCATGTACCCACGAATACTGCCCAGAGCAAAAATACAATCCGGCGGATAAATGGCAAATGCTCTAGTAAAACTAAAGTTTCATTATGGACTAAATTAATAAAGGCAATTTCATTAAAGTTATTTCGCTGATCTTCATCAAAACGTTGTGCCGGATAATGATCTACAGCAACGTTAGGATCATAAATTATCTTCCAACCGGCCCGCTTTAATGTCAGAGTAAATGCCATTTCAAAGTGAACCTGCGCTCCTGTACCGCGCATCCGTTCATCAAAGCGTAATTGCCCGATTGCTTGGGTACGAAAACTCATGTTTACGCCCTTGAGAATATCGACCTCGCGGGGTTCTCCCACTCCCAGGTGATGATTGCCAATCACTCGCCCAAACCACTGCAACTGTCCAACTACTAGGCGGGATTCGTCTTCTAATTTGCTGCCGTGGTGTATCCAATCACGCCCACCAACACCGCCAATGCAACTATCACAGATAAAGTGAGCACTAATGCGCTCTAACCAATCTGGGTGGGGTGCGGCATCGTCATCAGTAATAGAAACAATATCGCCCTCCACAACTGCTAGTCCGGCGTTGAGAGCTGCTACTACGCCCGGTTGCGTCACTTTCACGGTATGCAATGGCAGATTGGGCGCGTTGAATTGGGCGAGAAATTGCCAAGTTTCTGCATCCGTATCGCGAACAACCACTATCACCTGATCAACGGGTTTAATTTGCTCCTGTAGCGCCAAAAGGCAGCGTGAGAGGTCTTGTGGACGGCGATAAGTCGGTATGAGAACGGTGTTCCGCATTCTTGCTTAACTCCTCGAATAGATCCACATAAGTTTGTGCCATAGTAGTCCAGCTATATTGTTCTGCCACAGAGCGAGCTGCTTGACCCATCTGTTCCATTAGCGCGTCTACGCTCACGAACGACATCAGTGCCACAGCTAAAGCATCGATATCATCTGAGTCGGGTAAGACAATGCCACATTCTGGTGTCACCAACTCTGCACCCCCGGTAGCTGTGGCAGTAATTACTGGCAGTCCTGAAGAAAGTGCTTCTAACAATACGAGGGTGCAAGCTTCGTATCGGGAAGGAAAAACAAATAAATCTACTGACCGCATAATTTCGGCGATATCACGTCGATATCCCAGAAAATGCACGCGTTCACTTAACCCCAAGGATGCTGCTAGTTGAGGAAAGGGGCTACCTTCGATATGACCCACCACCGCCAGATGTAAATCAGGAACTTTCACCAAGGCGTGCAATACTGTATCTAAATTCTTTCTGGGTGTGCGGATGTCTCCAGCGAACAGTGCTAGGGTGACATTCTCTGGTAAACCTAATTTTTGGCGATTGCTTGGGCCAGGGGCAAACTCTTCTAGGTCAACGCCATTGACAATTACGCGAATTCGAGAACGCGGCACACCAATGTTGACTAATTCCTCAGCTACCTTTTCGGATACAGCTACAACAACCTCCGCTTTTTGGAAAGCTTGTTTTTCCCAACGGGCATTAAAAGCCGTAAACAACCACTGGTAAAAACCATACAAATCACGACGATTACGGGAAATATGAACAGGCGATCGCAACCATGAACTGTGGACAAAATGTACAGCATTCACATCAGCCGTAGCCATATTAATTGCTCCATTGACTTTTACTAAATCAATGCCAGAGCGATTTTGACGCAACCAACGTGCACTTTTTTGGGCAAATATAAAATTACGAACAAATTCTGTCGGATAGGCTTTGACTGGAATTTTAATCCAATTAACTTGGTTATTGTCTTCTAATTCTGGTGCGACTTCACTAGCTAATAATGTTAACTGATGACCACGACGGATTGCTTCTTGAGCAACTTCGTAGTTTACCCGCCCTTGACCATCACCTTTTTTGATTTTATGGGTAACAATACAAAGTTTCATACATTAACTTCCTTAAGAATAGATCTATTGCATAAATATTTTGTTGGCTCACGCATCAGGAACTTTCAAAAGATAAATTATCCATCTTGTGGGGTGGGCAGCGTTCGACTGAGCGCTCACGCCGAAGTCCTGCCCGCCCTGAATATCGGACGGGTGCGGACACCCATCCCACAAGAAAATTTGGGATGTTTTTTATTTGTCAATTCCTAAGAGAATCTTCTTATTATTCTCTCTGCGTCGCGCCAGTTGCTACAACGGGGAGCCACTGCGGTGGACGGGTTCCCCGGCATAAAGCAAGTGGCGTGGGAACCCCCCTTGGGTTCGGCAGTTCCTCATGGGGGAAACCCCCTCTGAGCGACTGCCTCACCGCAACGCACTGGCTTCTCTGTATCTCTGTGGTTCGTTAAAAAAAGAACTTATACAATTACTGTATTATTTAGATGATCTTATTAACTTACTTGCTAAAACTCGTGGAGTAAAACTAAGACTAAGTGCCGCTATAGTTCGCACATTAAACTTTTGTTTATTCAGCACTTGCCAAAAATAAAGACGTGCTGCTGCTATCTGTTCACTTCGTAGCAAACCAATTCCCAAAGTTGTATTAGCTTCTAACCATTTCTGTTGAAAGTACGTCTGAAATTGCTGTAAACGAGTGTCTTCCATAAAAACTTTATAACAAAACATTTCGCTTTTAGCTTTGCGGATTTTTGCTTGTACATCTCGACTACCACTGAGCATAGTATCAGTTTGCTCATGGGCACGATATCGCGTTAATCTTTCTGGATAGTAGTAAGCGCCATAACCAGATATACAGCAGAGGTAAGTTAAATATAAATCCCACATTCCGCCAACTTCTGGGGGAATACTATCCCAATCCACAAAATTATTGCGAATCACACAAGCTGCCGCAGTCGGTATACTTTTATCTATTAACCCAATTTTGTAGAAAGGTTGATGAATTCCTGGGGTTAGTTTATCTCGCTTGTAACCGCGTGTATTTTCTTCAGTTCCAGCATCATTTATTATGCCATTAGCATCGATGATATATTGGTCGCAAAAAGCGATAATTAACTCAGAATTTGCTTCCAGAAGTGGTACAAGCTTTGTTAAAAAGTCTTCATTCCAGATATCATCGTCATGGAGACTAGCAACATATTTACCTCGCGCCATCTTGAAACAATGCTGCTGATTAGCTAACATACCCACATTTTGCTGATGTCGCCAAAATTTGATGCGTGAATCACCAAAAGATGCGACAAGTCCTTGGGGATTTTCTGAACTACAATTATCAGAAATAATAATTTCAATATTTTGATAAATTTGTTTTATAGCACTCGCGATCGCTTGCTTGAGATACTCTGGGCGATTATAGGTGGGAATAATAACGCTAACTAAAGGTTGTTGGTATTCTTGATGCAATGACATATTTTTATTCCTTTATATTTAATAGAGAAAAGATGCACGATTTAAGGTTTTGACCAAACTCAGCACAACTTTGCATAAATTTGTGGCGAATTGAGGGTTGAAATTTAAATGCAAAGTGGAGGTAGCGCGTTGCGGTGAATCCAGCGCTGTAGGCGGGTTTCCCGCCGTAGGCGACTGGTGAACCCGAAGGGGGGTTCCCCCCGTTGTAGCGACTACCGTCGCGCAGAGGAAAGCGCAGAGGCACGCAGAGGCACGCAGAGAATTCGCTAGGAATTAATGAAATGTTCTACTAAACTTATTTAGCTTGAGAGATACTATATGATTTTTTATCTCTACCATAGAATTCAGCGATTGTTTTTGCATAAATTGTCCGCAGATTATTTACATGAGCATCCATTGTAAATTCCTTCATCAATAAAGCATGACCTTGTTCACCCATATATCGACTTTTTTGATGATCTAGATACAACTCATTAATCGCATCAGCCAGCTTTTTGATATTATTACCTGGAACAAGAATACCCGTTTCTCCATCTCGTAAATGTTCTGGAATTCCTCCGACTGCACTACCAATTACAGGTCGATAACGAGCATAAGCTTCTAGAGTTACAAGACCGGCAGGTTCAGGCCAAACACTAGGAAATATGACTGAAAAACACTGTTGATAAAGTTTATTTATTTTATCAGGATCGCACCAACCATGCCAAGTAATGCGGTTACTCAATCCGAGGGTGTTTGCTAACTTTTCTAAGCTGGGTCGCTCCCATCCTTCACCTGCAATATCAAGTTGAATTTCCCGGTCTGTATGTATCAATGTTTTGAGTAACCATTCCAGACCTTTATCAGAAACAATCCGTCCGACAAACAAAATTCTATGATTTTGGTGGACTTCTAAACTTAGGGGTGCAGTTACTGTTTGTGGTACAGATATACCACAGTGTACTGTTACAGTTTGTTCAGGGGGTACACCATTTTTAATCAACTCTTGCCGCACATATTCGCTATTAGCAATGAAAGTAATTTTTATCTTTTTTAATACATCTAAAAACTGATGAGTGGTTTGAAGTTCTCTAAAAGTTCTTAAAGGTCTACGGCTACCACATTTATCTACCAATTTACCCCAGGTACATCCTAAGTAAGAGAAGTTGCGATCGCAGATTGTCCGTTGCCCTGCTAAATACTTTGTGCCACTAGGACAGTAGAATGAGTGATTATGAACACTGAAGATTGTCGGACATTCGCCTGTAAGCTGCAATAGCAAATCTGGGCTGTGGATATGTAGCAGTTTAAACTGGCTTTGATCAACATTTTTAAGCGATTTTATCACGCGATCGCTAACATCAGGTGGTCGATGTTCAAACAAAGAACCTAAATAAGTTTCAACGCCTCCGCTCCCACCTATATTAAAATTTGAGCATTGATAAATCAGGTTTTTTTCAAAAGTTTCCTTATGCAAACTTTTCTGGTTTGGCTTGACATCATTGATTGAGTTAACCATTCATTATTCACCAGTTATTTTCACGTCCTTATTAGTTCGATTATTCAGATAAATAGAGGCTAATTATCATCGAGTTATACGCCAACATTAAACCAAAATTTATGTCTAACGTCACTAACATAATGCCTCAAAGCAATTTTTTTACTAGCAAATTTATCTGGATAAATAAACTGGTCTTCTACATTGAGAACATATTGTTTTGAGCAGAGAGGTTTACCATGATTATGGTGCATTGTCAAATGCACAATTGTTTGTTCAGTAAAATAAGTGGGATTTTCTTGAATATTTGCTAAACGTTCAATAGCAAAACTCCAGTCAAATTCATGCCTAAATAATATAAACCCACCATTTACTGGATTTGACTTCTCAGACTCATCATAAATAATTCGTTCGTCTAGTGAGAGAGAACAATCAGGTAGATAAAGAGAATATTTGTCATCGGAGTTACTCAAATTAATTAAGTCAATACCGCCGGGAAAAAATAAAATATCTGAATCAGTGTAAATCGTATTACCATTAATAGGAATTGACATTAATGCCGACAATTTTTTGCCCATTGGATGCAGTTGAGCATAATCAAGAACACATTGAGGTAAATCCGTTCTCAGGAAGTTTTGTAAAAGTATTACCTGAACGCAAGGATTGATGCGGCGGAGTAAATTACAGCTAGAGTCAGTGTAACTGCCATCAGAAACTACAGTGAATGTATCTGGAATACCGACATGACGGATAAAGGAGCGAATACTTGCCACTTGTTCTGACAGATCGCGTTCACATGATAAGGCATAGACACTTATCGGAACTTGCCGAGTTTGTTTGATCGGGATGCTGACAATCTGAGAAAGGGCAGCTTTATATAGAGAGCGATTAAATTTACCCTGAATTTTAGCAGTATGGTAGCCTAGATTTACCATTTATTTTTCCTTCTTAAAACTATAAATAATTCAGTAGGATAATGAATTCGTAATTTACGAATTACGAATTACGAACTTGTACTGAGCGCAGCCTCTCGTAGAGAAGTATTACGAATTACGGTATTGCATATTGTGATATTCCCAAAGCTTGCCTTTGAGTTCCAGAAGTTCTTGATACTTACCTTGCTCTACTATCCGTCCCTGTTCTAAAACTACAACTTTATCTGCTTTAGAAATGGTAGAAAGACGGTGAGCGATCGCAATTACGGTTCTACCAACAGATAGCTTTTCTAATGAATCTTGAATTAAGCGTTCGGATACAGAATCTAAGGCGCTAGTTGCTTCATCCAAAATCAAAATTTCTGGGTTCCGTAGTAAAGCACGCGCAATAGCAATTCGCTGTCTTTGTCCTCCAGATAATCTAACACCCCTATCTCCTAATTGGGTATTGAAACCTTCGGGCATTTCTAAAATAAATTCTAGTGCATTCGCTAGTTTAGCAGCTTCTTGAATTTCCTGATTAGTGGCTTCTGGAGTACCGTAAGTAATATTCTGCCAAACATTAGTATTGAAGATAAAAGTATCCTGACTAACGACAGCTATTTTGCGACGCAGGGAGTTAATTTCAAACTCCCCTACATCAATTTCATCAATGTAAAGATATCCATCTGTAGTATTATAAAATCGGGGAATTAAATCAGCAAGGGTTGTTTTACCAGCCCCAGACGCTCCGACTAATGCTGTCATTTTTCCCTTTTCAATGGTTAGGGTAATATTATGCAGCACTAGATTTTGCTCATCGTAGCCAAAATCTACAGATACTAAATTGATTGACCTTTTTAAAGAATTAAACTTGATTTTACCATTCTGAAAATAATTTTTATCCTCACTTTTTAAGAGGTTTTTAACGTTGTCTACTGAACCATGTAAAGTACTGAGAAATGCTCTTGTGCCATTAATATCTTGAACGAATGGGATAAAACGAAATAGCACAAAGAAAAATGTTAATAAAGAAGCAACTTGTAGCGTTCCATTCGTAACCAGGCTAGTGAATGCCAAAATAATCATTCCGACCAACACCGTAGTAGCGACCCCTTCAGCAATTGGCTTGACAAGTGTCCAAGTGAAGACAACTTTAGTTGTAGTACTGATTATCTTGTCGCTAGCTTTGTAGTAACGCTGGCGCTCAAATTCTTGAGTACCACAGGAGTGAACAGTGCGAATGCCATTAATAAATTCTACGGCTGTTGATGTAAAATTAGCATTAGCAGTTGTCATGCCAAAACTTGATTCTCTGACCCTGGCATTGAGATTGGATAATCCTACACCTAACAGGGTAAATAATAATGCTGAAATTAACGTTAGTTGCCATGATATCAAAAACATTGATATTAAGTAGACAAGGGTTGTTAATCCTCTAGTCACTAAAAAGGCTCCGCTACTGAAACCCTGTCTAATCCTTTCGATTTCTGTGGTAATTGTGTTAATTAGTTCACCAGAACGAGTTTTGGCAAAGTAACTTAGCGATAAGGATTGTAACTGTTCAAAAATTTGCTTACGCAAGCGATCGGCAAGATGTAGTTGAGATAATTCAGTATAAACTTGAGAAAAATAATTGAAGATAGCACGTAACCAAGTACTCAATAAAATCAGCAAAGATACGCGGTACAAGCGATTAATTGCCGATGTTTTTGCTCCCAAAATAAAAATATCAAACCACTCTATTCCTGTATGAACAGGTTGAGCATTAGGACTAGTTAAGCTTTGCAAAAAAGAAAGCAAAAAACCAATACTCACACCTTCAAAAGTGGCTGCCAGAATCGAAAAAATGAGAGCTAAAGTTGCAATTTTGCGAAAGTGTTTAAATTCTCGCAATATCAAATAGTTGTCCTGCCAAAAGCTGGTAGCTTTGAGCAGATTACCGACTGGTTGAGGAAATTTGAAAAGCATGGATTTTTCTAACAATAATTTGGCATGTAAGAATTTAGGAGTCAGAATTCAGGAGCAAAGCCGGAGACTCTGAAACTCTGATCAAAAGTTAGATTGATTGGAAAATTAAGAAGCTGTAACACGCTTGATTATCTTCAAATTATTAACCTTGGATATCAAAGTCTTCTGGATTCTGAATTCTGACTGCTTCTCAAAGTGTTTGGCTATCCAGATGTAATAGGTGTCGCTGGGCTTCTACTTCCCATAAAGCCGTAATTTCTGGTAGTTTATTTAGCTGTACTGCATCTTCCAAAGTCCAACAAGAAGATCCGGTTAAACTCATGTCACCTCGCAGCACGTTAAATAACTGTGGTAAATTGTCAAGACTGGATTTACGCATCCAATGCCCTAGCGGTGTGATGTTGTGCTTTGTAGTTGTGCAAAACCTCATCGCCCGAAAGAGTTTACCCCGTTCTCCAACACGCCACTCACCACAAAAAAGTGACCCTGGCGAGTAAACCTGCATTAATACAATCAATCCCAACATGACTGGACTTACTAATAGCAGCAACACGAAAGCAGCAATCCAATCAATTAGTCGCTGCAAGGGTTGGTTAGGCAGTTTATTGCCAGCAGGTATGCTTAGAAATATTGGTTTTTTAGCTTCTTCACATGCATCTGCCCAAAACCTGAGCAAAGCCTCACCCAGTTTTGGATCTATGCTTATCAAACTTATAGGAGAATGTTGTAAGCATTCTACTAGCGATCGCTTACTATCTAATGAAGGCAGATATGGTTGTTTAATTCGTCCAAGCGGCTTCACCAACAGCTTACCTCGCCGCCAATGGAGTGTACAGTACCCACGATTATCTTGCTGGGTTACATCATATAAATTCTCTAGATTTGGAATTATTGAACTTGTCATATGTCTTTGGGATTATACAGGAGTGAATTGCTGAGGAGTTATCAAAGGCTATCAATGCCAAAGACCCAAATCCGCATCTTGTTGTAAGTCCAAAAAGTTGAAGATATTCGTAATTCGTAATTATGTTTTATATCATGTCCGCCTAATCACTTATTAAAAAAACTCTTTGCGTCAACCTTAACAATGAGTCTTGAAGCGAACATGACATTAGATGTAGTCTAAACCCCAGTCTGAAACAAAGCTAACTGTGGAGTTTGGGGTCTTAAACCCTATGCTTAATTACGAGTTACGCTACTATTAATATTCATGGGTAAATTATGATTTTCCGGGAACTACTGACAGTAGAGAAGTGTAGAGGGAGGTAAATTACCCATGAATCTATATCTACGTTTAATTTGGCTAAGGTGTTTATTGTGCCTAGCTACTTAACAAAACCAGTCCACTCTTGTCTTCTAACCTTTTTCAAGATGCTTTAATCTCTAGAATATAAGACTATGTAGAAATAGCGATCGCTCAAATAAATTCTTTATTTACTCTTTAAAGAGCCAGTGATTTCTCTGAAATCCTATAAAGATAGCATAAATATACTGAATTTTTCCTGATGCCAACAAAATTTAATTTTATTGCTCAAAATGTAGTGTTGCACAGGTGTGCATAAATATCAACTTAACATCAAAGCCAAGTCTGATAAGCATTTGAGAATTTCTCTCCTTCCCTGGCTAGAATTATTGTGAGGCTCCGCCTCCTGAATTTGCGGCAGAGCCGCGATGAGGTGCATTTCTAGCCTCTGGCTAGAAACGAGAATGAATGCAAGATCCCCGACTTCTCTAAGAAGTCGGGGATCTATAATCTTGCTATACTAATTACTTTTCTACAGCTTGGCGCAGAGCTAATTGCTGTTGTTTGATATAAGGTACGTAATTAATGCTAGAGTTCGATACCCCATTAGCTACAACCCCAATCAGATTTAACTTACTTAACATGGCTGTAGCTTGAGTCAGCTGACTTCGCGTCACAATACCAATACTTGCCACCATGACCACGCTCCGACAAGATGATGCGGTAAGCATGGCATCCACCAAGCCCAGAACTGGGGGAGCATCTATGAGTACCAAATCATAGTTTTCCTCAAATGCCGCCATTAATTGGATCATTCTAGGGGAACTCAACAAATTAGCTGGATCAGCAGGTTTGGGGCCAGCAGTCAAAATATCAATGTAGGCGGAACCTGAGTATTGAAGACTAATTTGGTTGGGTAAAGTTGCATCACTCGCCAATAGAGTTGAAAGCCCCTGTTCATTAGGAAGATTTAGTTGTTCATGCAGACTGGGATCGCGTAAGTTGGCATCAATTAGCAACACCTTTTTGTGTAAACGGGCAGCACTCATTGCCAAACCCAACGCCAAAGCTGATTTACCCTCATCGGGTAAAGCTGAGGTAATCATCAAAGATTTTAAATTAGTAACAGTATTTAAAAGTTCAATGTTTTTGTAAATCAGATCCAGCGATTCCCAACGTGGTGGAGATTGCAATACCTGAATTGTCCAGGGGGCGAGAACTTCTGGCTTACCAAAAGGCAACTTGATCATTGATTCTTTGGGTTTGGCTGGCGGTAACTTGGGAGTTGTTCCCAACAACGGCATGGCCATTTGCTTCTCTAACTCAGCAGTGGTGTGAACTGCATCATCAGCCGATTCCCGAATAAAGGCAGCAATGCCTCCTAACATGAACCCAACCACAGCACCTAATAGCAAGTTCTGCTGGAGATTGGGGCCTAATTGTGCGCCCTTTTGAGGTTCTTCTACAACTTCCCAATTAAATCCACCCTTGGAAAGTTCTTGTCGCAATTGCTGTTCTGCTCTTAAAAGCTGCTCTAATCTTTCACGACTAAATTGCAACTGCGGTAGCATCCGATTGTAATAAGCTAACAGAGGTGGGAAGCGTTTAATTTCAAGACGCAGTTCGTTTTCTTTCTGAGCCAAAGTTTGATCGCGAGCAGTTAAAGCAACTATAGTGGTCTGGGTTTCCACTAGCTGACCAGCAAGGCTAAGGTCAATTTGCCCAAGCTGTCCTCGTTCGAGAAGAGAGTCTCCAGAAGTAGCTCCACCACTAGGCTGTCCGCCTAAAGTTCTTCCTACCTCTTGTTGCAATAATTCTTTCTGGCTCTGAAGCTGTTCTTTGAGCTTTTGCACACTTGGAGTTTGATCTGTAAAGCGTAAGCGTTCTTGTGCTAGTGCTAGTTCGGTTTTTTGGATTTCGTTCAGTAAGCCTTGATAGCGAGTAGACTGACTTAGACGAGAAGCAACTAGAGCATTCTGGGGAGAACGGTTAAGTTGTTCTTCCAAAGACTTTTGGCGTGCCAAAGCTTCCCCATATTGAGCGCGAGTTGTCTGTCGTTCTTGGGCAATATTGTTCAAAGCTGTCTCAATCGCTTTCGCCTGTGATTCTGGATCAATTAAGTTCTGATTTCTGCGAAACCTTTGTAAATTTGTCTCAGATGCGTTTACTTCTTCACTGGCTTTACTTAACTGTTCCCTAATAATTTGCAGACCTTTTTGTAAACGCGAATTTTGCTGTTCTTTGTTATATTCCACATAAACTTGTCGAATTGCACCCAGAACTTTTTGTGTCTTTTCTGGATCTCCAGCAGTGTATTCAACTTGAAATATTTTCGTAGCGACATTATCTTCTTTGCTCCTTAATTGAGTTAAGACTAAAGAAGTTTTAATTTCACTTGAACTTATATCTGGATAATCAGACTGAAGTTTTTCAACTGCTTTTTGGATAAGTCCTGAACTCTGCATCAAGTTAAGCTGGGTGGCAGTATCTATGACCACATTAGAGTCAGTAAACTGGTTGTCTAACCCAGCACCTTCTGTCTTACCTTGATAGTTAGGTTCTACTAGCAGTTGCATGGAACTTTTATAAGTAGGTTTTGTCTTTAAAGTTACCATGCTTGCAATAGCAATAGAAGCAATAAATACTGCTAAGAACCAAGGAAATCTTCGCAGAAATACGGCAAATAATTGACCGTAGCTTGGTTCACTTTCAGAACTTGAAGTTATCTGAGAATTTAGACTAGTTTGAACCACTTTTATTATCCTTGTCTTTAAGACTTACGCTAAGAGATTCTCCGAAGAATACCTATTTTTTTAACAAACCGCTAATGAGAATAGATAAAATAAATAGGTAATCTTATAGTGGAAGAGATTCAGAAATCAAATGAATAATTGATGCCCGCCACAGGCTTGATTAATAATTTGCTCAACTTTCCCAAAGAATGCATTCTCTGAAAAGTTTGCTACTGCATGATTACGGATGCGATCGTAATCCCAAGAAATGCCCTTGGCTTCTAGTAATGCAACTTGTAAAGATTCCGGTGTTTGCCTTTTGAAAAAGACTCCTGTTTCACCTGGGATTTGAGTATCTAATACTCCACCTGCTCCATAGGCGATGACTGGTGTGCCGCTAGCATTAGCCTCTACTGGAACTAATCCGTAGTCTTCTAAGGCTGCGACAATAATAGACTTGGCTTTGGAAAACAAGTCTTTGCGGGTTCTATCACTTACGTGTCCTAAGAACTGAATATTTTGTAATGCTTTGGATTTTAACCGTGCTAGTTCTGGCCCGTCACCTGATATTAATAACCGCCATCCTAGCCAATTAAAAGCTTCGACTATTATATCAAGACGCTTATAACTAATCATCCGGGCTGAGGCCAGATAATATTCATCTTTTATATCTGAGAAAACAAATTTACTAGTATCAATTGGATAGTTTACCATCATTGCCTTTTTGCCATAAATATTTTCAATACGGCGGGCAACAACACTAGAATTAGCAATGTAAAGGTCAGGTTCCTGTGCATATTTCAGGTCTACCTCTCTCATTACTTGGAATACTTGTTCAATTAAAGGAGCAAAATATCTATAGTCTCCGTACTCTCTTAAATAAGTTGCTGTATCCCATAAGAAACGGGTGACATTATGGCAAAAACAAATGTGGTGGGCATTGGGATTTTTTCGGACTGCTTTGGCGAAACTGGTGCTACTGCTAATAATTAAATCGTAGTCTTGTAGATCCAAGGCACGAAAGGCAGGAAAATATAGAGGAGCCATCGACCTGAAATATTTTGCTGCACCAGGAATCTTTTGCAAGAAAGTTGTATTGACTATGCGATCGCCTAAATCAATAGTTTTCTGGGGATCGTACAAAGATGTGAAAATATCTGCTTCGGGATAGCGTTTACAAAGCAGTTCAAACACACGCTCTGCCCCACCTCGCTGGGTTAAATAATCATGGACTAGAGCAATTTTCATGAATTTGACCTAAAGTTTCGATCAGGTTTGTTTCAACGCTCCCCAGCAAGTTACTTATCAACAACTTTAGTGTTCAGCAGTATAACTTCTATCCTCTTCACAAAATTCTTCCTACAAATACGTTGGTAGGGGCTTCGGAGATCCCCCGACCCCCCTTAAAAAGGGGGGCTTTTTCTGATCTTTACCCCTTTTTTAAGGGGGTCGCCGCAGGCGGGGGGATCTCATCCAAACCGTATTAAGGGCGTACAGCTGTACGCCCCTACAGCCAAATTCATTTGTTGCAAATATTTTGAAAACCGATATTAACCAACCGCGACTAAGATTTTTTCTGAGGCAAAATAAGTGTTTTGCTCAGTTCGGAGTTGGTCGCAGAGTCTGCCTTCAGGTAATTCTATATCCTCGTATGTGAGGACTTGATCCTTAGAAATATCTCGTTTTAGGCGACACCCTTCTGCTAAACCGATTGGTAGTAGATTTTGCTGTTGGACAATATCGGAATTTTCACATTGTCCGTAGGTCATGTAGTAGCCGATGCCATCTAGGGTTTCTCCTGCTTTCAGGTCGATTTTGGCGGTGGTGACAACATCTACTAGCGGGCCTGCTAGTGGAGACATAACGGCATCACCGAATAGGACAGCACGCGCTACGGACAAGGGAACTTCAAAATGACAGAGGTGATAAGGAGTATAGAAGCTGTAAAGAGGGCCTTCGCCTAATTTGTATAAGTTGAGATAGTGGCGTTGCTTGGGGTCGTCGTGAGTCGCAAATACATATACGCCTGGGCCAGGTTTTGCTCCAACTACATAATCGACAATGCCGCCCAGTTCCTTAAGTTGTTCAACATCATATAACTGGGTCATTTCATCGACATAACCGTTGAAGTCATATCCCAACATTCCCCGTTTGGCGACTTTCATGCCTGTGGCATTGGCAACGATCGCTTGCTCAAAGGAAATTTTGGTTCCATCGGCAAAGCTAGCCACCATGTGGGGCTTTTGACCCCAACGTTTAGCAAATCCTTCCTGGGTGGTGGGATTGCGATAGGGGTCTTGGAGTCCTTTAATGTTACCGCACAATAAGGGAGTTAAACCAATGCTTTTTACAAAGCGGTAAAGGTTCATTTGTACCCCTGGCTGATCCCCATCACAGGCGCTGAGGATGACGCCTGCTTTGTCGGCATACACTTTCAGGATGGGGCCAATGGTGCCGTCGAGTTCGGCATTCATCATGATCACATGTTTGCAGTGGGCGATCGCTTCCATGACGATCACAGCGCCAAATTCCACTGCCCCTGTGACTTCGATTAATGCATCGATGCCCTCAGCCCGACACAGTAACTTAGCGTCTTCTGTGACTGCATACTTACCGTTAGCGATCGCATCTTCTAATTCGCTGACAGTTCCAACAACTTGAATTTCTTCAATTCCTGCTTCTGAATAAGCTTGCTTGGCTGCCTCAATCTGACGATTGGAGATAGCAACTAACTCCATTCCTGGCACTGAATTGACAATTTGGTTGGCAATTCCTCGACCCATAAAACCAGCACCAATCATTCCCACTTTGATGGGATTGCCTGCTGCTGCACGGGCTTGTAAAGCGCGATCGATAATAATCATGAACTAAACTCCTTTTTGGAACTGTTTGTTGTGTTACAAATTATCGATAATTTTGCACTTAATAATTTGTTACAGCTAAATATTAAGTACATTTTCAGAGAAAATTGGGATTGGCGACATCTTGCACCAAGCGAGTAGAAGTCGCAGCTACCCAGGCAAAACCCTTAATTTTCATCAGTCCGTGCCGGCGGACTTAGTTTGTATAGCCGCGATTAGAAATCGCCAGGGCTAAGTACTAACTAGCTGTTTGCTAGATCCTATAGAACCAGTCTGTTTTTTCTGGCTGTGATTTTGGATAATTTGCTCCACAGCATTTCTGTAGGCTTGGGCAAACTTTTCTTTGGTATGATTTGCTCTTGCATATTCCCATGCCTTATGAGACATAAGCTTTAGGTCTTCAATAGGCAAATTGGAAATACTTCTAACTTTTACCTTAATTTCTTCAAGGGAAAGATTATCAAAAATTACACCAAAATCATGAACATCCACACCAGATTCGTAGCTTAAAATTGGAATTAATCCGGCTTGTAAGCTAGTTATTACTGCTCCTGCTTGCCCCTCAGAAACAGAAGGATAAACAAGTCCCAAACAATTATTTGTAACCTTTAAAAAGTCAGGGCTGCTAACATCAATCCAACCATAAGTATGAATGTTAGGTGTTTCATACAGTTCTTTATAGAAAGCTTGCTCAAATTCTTTGTCATTACTTACCGGGCCACAAACTGTTAAATGGTATTCCGGCATTTGGGCAAAGGCATCTAAAACTAAGTCTAATCCTTTGAGAACTAAAGCACTACCACCAAACCACAGAAAATTCTTTCTTACCGCTTCAAAGTCTTTCTCGTCGGGAGAGGGATAAACGAGTGACGAAGAAATAGGAATACGATACATTGGTTTGTTGGCATATTTGAATGTATCAACCGTGAAATTATTGCCCAATACGGTAGCATAATCGGCATATTCAATTCCCAAGTTGGGCGTTTCAAATCGCTGTGGACGTAAGGTAATACCTCGGCGCTGTTGGAGTTCTAAAAGTCTGTTGCATTCAGCTGCATTGCGAAACACCATATTAGCAATGTCAATATGGAAAATTTTGATGCAATCTTTATTCAGTTTTGGTGCAAGCGCTTCTAGACGATGACGGATATCAATGAAAAATGCGTAGTCTTTTTCAGGAACAAATTTATCATTGTGGAACTGGATAACATCAACGTTATAGCCCATGTCTAAAAAAGTTTGGGCGATTAGTAGACATTCCCAGTTCCAACTCTGGTCATTGGGGATAGGCTGACCTGGTTTTATGAGAAATGGTTCAATCCGATAAGAAAGAAGTACATTTCCTTTGGAAGGCTGTTTAGGCTTTAGTGAAACAACCTGTAAGCTCTTAGCGTAATTGATGCGAGCTTGGACTTTGTTGGAGACAAAAGAGATAGTATTTTCAACACGAGATAGAATACTATTTGGCATTTCTTTCTACCTAAATTAATTATTTTTTCTCACATATAGGAGCCGGTGTATTGCGCTAAGAGCGTTGTAGAAACTGGCGTCGCGCAGAGAAAGAGCCTATACTTATCTGGAAACCGTACCACCAACAGTCATCATTCTCAACAAAGGCCAATTTAAATCTTTCTCAGATATTTCAGTTACATCTAGAGGCCAATCAATATTAAAAAATGAGTCGTCATAGCGTAAACCTCTCTCATACCCTGGCGTATAAAATTCACCCACTTGATATATAACTTCAGTCTCATCTGTGAGTGCTTGATAGCCGTGAGCAAACATTTCTGGAACATACAAAGCGCGGCGATTTTCTGGGGTTAGTTCTACACCAATGTGTGATAAAAAGCTGGGAGATTCAGGACGCATATCAATAATTACGTCATAGATAGCGCCTTTAGTACAGCGAATTAATTTGGTTTCTGCTGCTGGCAGAATTTGATAGTGCATTCCCCGGATAGTGCCTTTTTTGTAGTTAAAAGACAGGTTACATTGAGCAACTGTTGGCTTTAATCCGTGCGATTCAAATTCTTGAGCGCAGAAAGATCGAGCAAAAAAGCCACGGTGGTCTGGCTTTTCTTCTAAATCAATAATGAATGCGTCTTTGAGTGCGGTTTCGGTGAAAATCATATAATTCCTTTGAGATGAATGTTGAGTACAGAAAATAGACGTAGACGCGGAGCGGCTTGCCGCAGGCTACCACAGAGGCGCAGAGGGCGCGGAGATATGAGGTTTGAAAGATATTTTGTATCAGTCCTAAAGTTACAAATTTAATAGAGTGCAACCCTTTTCTTCTCTTCCTCTGTGTTCTCTGTGCCACCGAAGTTCAGAGCGGCGGAAGCTGCCGCTCCGACTTCTCTATGCGGTTAATTAAATTAAATATTCTTCTGGTGAGAAAAGAGTAATTTACGTTTTTAAGTCGAAACTTTAACTGCATCTGATGCAGAACGTAACTCTGCTCTGGGATAAGTATCATCCCAGTATTGGGTGCAAAGGTCTGGTCGTTCGGGAGGGTTGGCAGTGTAACAAAAGAATAGCGCTGAACGTTCTTCTGTGCGGACTGTGCCGTGATGCAAAGCATTTTTCGTATCGACAAGAATGACTGTACCTGCTGGGCCTGGGCAGGATTTCCAAGCTGATTTGGGGATGACTGGTTTTACTTGTTCATCGTCGATACCCATATAGCCTGACTTCCAAAGTTTGTAGTAAAGTCGAATATAATTCCAACTAAATAAGGAAGTTAAAGAGCGGGGGATGTATTCAAAAGGCCCAGTTTTTTCTTCTACATCATTCAAGTAAATAAAGATTTTGATAATGCGGCGGTCTTCGGCATCGCTATGCCATAGTAGGGTTCCAAACTGATGTTTATTTTTTAAATCTTTGCGTAAATGTACACCGTGAAAAGCAATGGGAAGACCGATATAATTTTCGATGATATTTAGCAGTCTTTTTTCTATTCCCCAAGCATAAAATTCTGGTAAACCTGTAACTGTGCAAATTTGGGGTAACTTTTCATCTAGATGGTCGTTGTTAGGATTTTCCATCTGAGACAATTGATGATAAGCAGCTTTCAGTAGTTCTGAGCTAGAGTTTAACCCTAAATCTGCCAGTGTTGTGACGCAAACCCCATCTTTTTTGAGAGCATTAAGAATGTAGCGATCGCGTCCTTCCAATACTGGCAGATTTCTGCTATGCTTCCAACGGGCTACGTAGTATTCAAAGTCAGAAGACAGTGTAGATATTTTGCGTTTAATTGCGCTAAACATGGCGTAAATACCTTCTATTTATAATGTATATTTGTCAGTAATTTAGTAGCTTATGACTTATAGCCCCGCACTTGTTGAGTAGGTATTTCACTTGATTCTGCTAACATGAACTCTTTAGAAATCATCACGTCAAAAGCACACAAGCTGACTAAAGCCAAAAATGGCACTACTGTTTTGATGGCGGACATAGGCCATCTTCTTAAAGCACCCAAGAAAACCTTCAAGTTAACTTCTTTACCGTTCTGCAAAAGCATCCGCCTGCAAAACTGCTTAGAATATCCATTCTCTTCCAATTTCAAAATCACTTCGGGTATGTGTTTGTATTGCATTAAAAGTGCAGATTTTGGCTCTTTCTGCCAATAACTCACACCAACAACACATTCCAAATAAGTTTCTTTGGTAACAATTACACTGCCATTGGCAGCACAATATCCGGCTAAATATGCTAAAGATATCCAGTTATTTTCAGCATCTTGCCAACTTTGGAGAGCGCGTTTTACTAAGTCAGTGCGATAAACTGTAGCAGTCAGAAAAATAACTGCACCGACACTTTTTGAGAAACAATGCTCAAATATAGCTTTACCATCACCATCACCATCTTCACTATCTACATCAAACCAGCGATTACCAACAATTGTTGGTGGATGAACTGGTTCACCAGTAAGTTGGTTTCGACCGGAAAAGTTGAGGAACAATAACGATAAATCTTCATGTTGCTTAAGTTTGGTGATTACATAAGCAATGGCTCTATCTTGAATTAGATCATCATCACCAATTGTCCAAACATATTTTGTTGCTGTAGAATTTAGGCAATACATAATATTTTTGACAACGCCTAAATTCTGAGAATTTTTATTTGACTTGAATATAATATTGCTAAGTGTTGCTTGCCATTTTTGGATCACCTCCTGAGTATTATCTGTTGAACAATTATCAGAAACTAAAATTTCACAGTTATCTTCAAAACCTTTAATAGCTTGAGCCAGCCATGCTAATTGTTTATCAAGTAACTCAGCACGATTGAATGTCGGAATGGCAATAGTAAGCAATTTATTCATATTCAATTAAAAGATGTAGTTAAAAAAATCGGCAGTAGCAACACCTTAGTAATTAATCAGTAGCTTGTTATTTTAATTATTTGAGGTTTGATAGCAATATTTTCAAAACAGATATGATACGCCTTTTAATTACTTTTTAAAAGCCGTCGATTATTTAGGCAGTTAAATAATTGGTAAAAAAAGGCGCTTTTATTGCTTCTATTTAGTAATTACGACGCTATTAAAAGCTGATCCGGAACAGAACATGGATAAATTTTTACTTCAGGAATTGGCACTACAAACTGTCCACCCCATTCCCCAATAAATGCCATTTGCTCCATAATTTCTTCCTTGAGATTCCAAGGTAAAATGAGGACATAATCTGGTTTAGTTTCGCGGATTTTATTTGGTTCAAAGATGGGAATATGAGTTCCAGGTAAAAACAAACCCTGTTTGTAGGGATTGCAATCCACTGTGTAATCGATAAAATCTTTACCAATTCCACAGTAATTGAGCAATGTATTGCCTTTGGCTGGTGCGCCATAACCAGCAATTGATTTACCTTCTGCTTTAGCCGTCAACAGAAAATTTAATAGCTTATGCTTTGTTTGTTTGACTTCTTCGGCAAATGTAATGTAAGTCTCTATGCGATGCAGCCCAGCAGCAATTTCTTTTGCTTTCAAATGGCTAACTCGTTCGCTGATGCTGGGATTCTCAGCGTAGTCATGTTTGGCATAAATTCTTAGTGAACCACCATGAGTTGGTAATTCCTCTACGTCAAAAAGTTGCAAATTGTGTGCTGCAAAAATTTTTTCGATAGTGAGGAATGAGAAGTAAGAAAAATGCTCATGATAAATCGTATCAAACTGATTTTCTTGAATAAGTTGTAAAATGTGGGGAAACTCCATCGTCAAAATGCCATTGGGTTTGAGGATGAGTTTCATCCCAGCAATGAAATCGTTTAGATCCGGTACATGAGCTAAAACATTATTACCTATCAAAAGGTCAGCTAATATCCCTTGGTTCACGAGTTCTTTGGCAGTTTCAACTCCAAAAAATTTGTTGATACTAGGAATGCCTCTGGATTCAGCAACCTTGGCGATATTTGCGGCTGGTTCTATTCCTAAAACTGGGATTTCCTTTTCTAAAAAGTATTGCAGTAGGTAGCCGTCATTACTGGCAATTTCAATAACTTGATTATGATGATTAAAGCCAAACTTTTCTACCATAATATCCGCATAAGCCTTAGCATGTTTTAGCCAACTTACCGAGTAGGAAGAAAAGTAAGCATAGTCGCTAAAAATATGATCTGGAGTTTCAAACTGTTCTAATTGAACTAAGAGAATTTCTTCAGAGACATAAGCATGGAGAGGATAAAATTTTTCGGCATTATTTAGCTGTTCTGCTGTCAGATAAGCATTGGCTAAAGGTGACATTCCTAGATCAATAAAGGTTTGGTGTAGAGGTTGACCACTGAAACGACATTTTGCGATCGCCATAAATTTCAGCTCACTGATTGCAAATATTTTGATAAATGAAATGAGTCCGAATAAAATATTATTAGTCTCGGAAACATTGATGTTATTAGTGTGTAACTTTTGATTTAATTGGCTCGGATTTTTGGCTTTAATACTAAAGGCAAAAATCCGAACACTTCCTATAATTAAATTATTTTTTACACACTTATAGCCAAACCTAGCTACTTTATATTCCAGAAAAAATCTTTGTCAATTTGCTCTGTACGAATCAGATACTCTAACTGCTTTAAGCGGGTAAATCCTCTAAATAAGAACGTATCTTCAGCCATATCTATTTGACTGAATAAATCAAATAGCTGCTGGGCACCAAGTCGGGCATTCCAATCACACTTAAATCCGGGTAGGATTGTGTTGATTTTCTCGAAGGATACCCGATAGCTGCGGTTATCTGTGCCGTTCTCACCAAAGGACAATTTACAATCTGGGAAAATATCAGCAATAATTTCAGCGATTTCTTTAACGCGATAGTTGTTTGCTGTATCTCCCACATTGAAGATTTGGTTATGTACAATGTCTCGTGGTGCTTCTAAAGCGCAGACTATTGCTTTACAAATATCCAGTGCGTGGACTAATGGCCGCCAAGGTGTACCATCACTGGTCATCTTGATTTGTTTGCTAGTCCATGCCAACCCTGCTAAGTTGTTTAAAACAATATCAAAGCGCATTCTGGGAGAAGCACCAAAGGCTGTCGCATTCCGCATGAAGGTGGGAGAGAAGTCATCGTCAGCGAGTGGTCTGACATCTTTTTCTACCAGAGTTTTGCACTCTGCGTAGGCTGTTTGGGGATTAATCGGGGATTTTTCTGTGACATCATCTGCGGTAGCAACACCGTAGACACTGCACGAAGACATATATACAAAACGACGCACACCCATAGCCTTAGCCAGACTAGCCAGACGAACTGAACCTACATGATTAATTTCGTAGGTAATATTGGGTGCCAATTGTCCGGCGGGGTCGTTGGAGAGTTCTGCCATGTGAACTATTGCTTCGATACCTTCCAAGTCATCAGGGGTGATGTTGCGGATATCTTTGTTGAGCGTTTTAGGTGTCACACCACTAGCGTTGTACAGCCAACCAACTTTATAGAAACCGGTATCTAGACCGATAACTTCATGTCCCCGTTCAATTAACAGAGGCGGTAATAATGAACCAAGATAGCCTTCTGTGCCAGTTACTAATATTTTCATTGTGGTTAATACCTTTGTATTAATGAGTTAAATTCTTCGTTTAGTAGGGTTGCACAGATGTGCGGCCAAAGAGCGTCTTGCATCCAAAAGGGAACCGCTATCTGAATCTGCTAACAATTATTACGTAGTTACTAAAACCTATTGCAGGCTTACCTATTGGGTAGCAGCACTCTATAACGGTTTTTAATTGATGCACTACATTTTTTTGTTGTGGGATGGGCCGAAAAGCCCGTCTCTTGTATTTCCGGGCGAGCAAGTCACCTCACAAGATTCATCCCTTATTCAGCAGTTCCGGAAGTAACAACTATCTATCTATGCAGTTACTACATTATCTAGATGCGAGAGTTGGGGAATTTGAGTGACTAGCGCTTTGCCGATTTCTAGAGAAGATGTGGCAGCAGGAGAAGGAGCATTGCAAACATGAATGGAATTTTGACCAGAAACAATCAAAAAGTCGTCTACAAGCTTGCCATCGTTCATTAAGGCTTGAGCGCGGACTCCTGCATGGGTGGGAACTAAGTCTTCTGCTTGGACTTCGGGAATTAGTTTTTGCAAACTTCTCGTAAACGCTGCTTTACTAAAGGAACGAATGATTTCTTGGATGCCTTCATCAGCGTGTTTTGCTGCTAATTTCCAAAAACCAGGATAGGTGATGACTTCCAGAAAATCTCGCAGGTCAAAGTCGGTTTTTTTGTAACCTTCGCGTTTGAGTGACAGAACCGCGTTTGGCCCTGCATGGACGCTACCATCAATCATCCGGGTAAAGTGGACACCCAGGAAGGGGAAATCTGGATTGGGAACTGGGTAGATTAGTGTCTTGACCAGATAGCGTTTTTCTGGTGTGAGTTCGTAATATTCTCCCCGGAATGGGACAATTTTTGCTTGGGGTTCAACTTGGCCTAATTTAGCGGTGCGATCGCTATGCAATCCAGTACAATTAATTACAAAGCGTGTTTCAAAGCTACCTTTGTTTGTTTCCAGTACCTGATTTTTACCACTTGAGGAGATTTTCAGAACTTTTGTATTCAGGTGTAAATCCCCACCCTGTTGTTGAATTAACTGGGCGTATTTAAAACAAACTTGCTTGTAATTAACAATACCAGTTGAGAATACCCGAAGCCCACCGACACATTTTACGTGAGGTTCAATTTCCTTGACTTCTTCCGGGCTAATTCTCTGGACTTTTATGCCATTGTCTAAGCCACGTTTGTAGAGATTTTCTAAGCGTGGTAGCTCTTGTTCTTCAGTTGCAACAATTACTTTACCACAAACTTCATGCTTAATTCCATGCTCTTGACAAAATTCTACCATAGAGCGAGAACCATCACGACAAAATTTAGCTTTGAAACTCCCTGGCTTGTAGTAAATACCAGAATGAATCACCCCGCTATTATTGCCGGTTTGGTGAAATGCCCATTGGCTCTCTTTTTCTATTACTAAAATACGGGCGTTGGGATAGCGTTTTCCTAAAGCTAACGCTGTCGAGAGTCCAACTATTCCCCCACCAATAATTGCAAAATCATACATTAGTATTATTGTACTTTAAATTACAGTAAATCTATGAAGTGGGGAGTAGGGAGTGGAGAGTTAAAATTCATAACTCCTAACTCCTAACTCTCTTTCTACCAAACTTTCCAAGGAGCCTGACTATTATTCCATAGCCCCTCTAGATAGTTTTTATCGCGTAAAGTATCCATCGGTTGCCAAAAACCATCATGTTTGAAAGCAGACAGCTGTTCCATATCAGCTAGCTTTTCTAATGGCTCTTGCTCCCACACCGTAAAGTCATCAGCAATTAAATTGATTACTTCTGGTTCTAATACAAAATAACCGCCATTAATC
Source organism: Nostoc sp. S13 (assembly GCF_029379315.1). Lineage (GTDB taxonomy): Bacteria > Cyanobacteriota > Cyanobacteriia > Cyanobacteriales > Nostocaceae > Nostoc. The sequence continues at coordinate 10,260 of NZ_JAQYWQ010000021.1, read as the reverse complement.
CAAGCTCCATCACCTTCGGGTTTTTCTCGAAAGCTGGTGATTTTAGTTTGCTCATATCCTAAGGAAATGGCTCCAAAACGTCCGGCTGGTTGAACGGCTGTGAGTGTTCCTAATGTATTTTGTTGTTTATGAAACTTCACTAGCTCGGTGATATTAATATCACTTACTCCATCACCATAGGTAAAGCAAAAAGTTTCATTACCAACATGTTCGCTGATTCGCTTTAAGCGTCCGCCTGTCATTGTACTATCACCCGTATTTACTAAGGTGACACGCCAGGGTTCAGCGTAACCAGAATGTACGTTCATCTGGTTAAATCGCATGTCAAAGGTAACATCTGACATGTGTAAGAAATAGTTAGCAAAATACTCTTTAATTATGTAACCTTTGTAACCACAACAAATAATGAAATCATTAATACCGTGGGCAGAGTAAGTTTTCATTATGTGCCAGAGAATTGGCTTACCACCAATCTCAACCATCGGCTTGGGTCTGATACTAGTTTCTTCACTGAGGCGTGTACCAAGCCCTCCAGCCAAAATCACCGCTTTCATGCAATTACCTCGGAGATTTGTAGGGATATTATTATCAGCAAAGAATTCAGGAGTCAGGAGCCAGAATTCAGAATTTAATTGTGTGGGACTGGTGAGGCCGCACAAGTGGCGGGTCTGAATTCCCCACTTTCTTAGTCTGACTGATGAATTCTGAATTCTTCTTCAATTCACTTTCTCGACATGAAGAGGATGCACTTAGATAAAGAAAAATTAATTTTTGATTTCTTTATTCTCCGTCAATAATCTAACTATAATTTTCGGCAAAATTATAAAGGCAATATAAATTAAAATCTTTTCTATATAAAAGCTCTATGAATATTTATAAATACGGAAATAAATTACTCAATTAAATAAAAATCTCACCTATAAAATAACTAGGATTAGCTCCATCTAACCCTAGTCAGGCTTGATTTTTTCAATCAGAACCAATAATATGCCAGTAACAAAACTTACTTGTTTTAGAGGATGTTTTCAAAGTATTGGGCGCATATAATTCGCTCCTAGACAAAGCTTAGTCCACCTCCGTGGAAAGCAGGGAAATTTAAGGGTTTGTTAATCTATAAAGACAGGTAAAGTCTCCTGTAGCCAAGCCAGTGCATTGGACGGGTTTCCCGGCTTATACCCCTGCAATACAAGCAAGCTACAGGTAGCGTCTCCGAACAGGAGAAGCAACTGGCGTGCAACTTCTAGTCACTCAGGCAGTAATAAATTAGACTTTACAAACATCCTCTTAGTTAGTTTTTTGCACATTACCTGAGCTTTGAAATAAAGGGTCACATTTGTTTTCTATGACTACACACATGTTACTGAGTGCTTGCTGATAATTATCCATATCATCTTGCTCAAGAAAGATTTTGGCAGATGCCTGTATATCTTCGATAGCTTTCGTCTGGTTTTTGTTAGATTGACTACCGCCATATTGTGCTAGTTCATAGCGAACCATACCTCGTTTGAGATATGCTTTTGCTAGTTTGGGGCTAATAGTTAATGCATGGTTAAAGTCAGCGATCGCTAAATTATATTCTTGCTCATAATTGCTGCTATATTGAGCAATTTGATAATAAACAGCACCCCTCTGAAAGTAAGCTTCGGCTTTGGATACATTAAGCTTTATTGCCTCGCTAAAATCTGTGATCGCTCTTTTGTAAGCTTGTTGAGATTCACCGCTATATTTAGCCATTTGGGCGCGGACAATCCCCCGTCTGATATAAGCTTCAATTTCATTACTATCCAGACCGATGGCCCGGTTATAGTCAGCGATCGCTAGGTTATACTCTTGATCAGGGTCGTTGCTATATTCGGCGAGCATATAGCGGGCATTGCCCCGATTTACAAGAGCTTTGGTTTGATTGGGCTTGATTGTGAGAGCTTGGCTATAATCTGCAACTGCTCCTTCGTAGTCTTTCAGGTTATAACGGGCATTGCCACGATTTACAATCGCTACGGCATGTGTAGGTTGTTGTTTAATTGCTTCGGTAAAGTTGGCAATTGCTTTTTCGTAGTCTCGGTCTTTGTAAGCAGTGTCGCCCTGCTGATAGTAATCAATGAAGCTGAGGACGTTATTTGTCTGGCGAGACTTCAATGTTTGTTGAGTGTAAGCATTTTGGGAAACCAACGGCTGAGTAAGTTTAATCATGACGTCCGCATATCCCAATAAACCAAAACCTAGCAAGCAACAAATAACCGGGTACAATTTTGACTTCTTGGAACGTTTATAAGGTGAACCCTTTTGGGTAATTATTGGCTGCCAATAATTAGTTAGCTGCGATGACATGGCTCGCTGTGGAAAACGCGGTGTCTGGGTGTAGTGCTTTTTCGCTTTGATTCGCGGTTGTAGATGTTCTCTAGCTTCTATAGCGCGATGTGATGGGAAGGGGTCGCGTCCGCCTAATCGCACAGTACGTTCACACCACGGACAGCTACGCATGTGGCTGTTATAGCGATGTTGGGGATTTGTCGTGCAGGTAATCAGGGAATCTTCAGCTTCAGCTATTGCTGAGAGCCAAGTCTGGGCACTGGGGCGCAGCAGTGGGTTGTTGTGACCTTCTTCAAAACAACGCACAAATAGTTCCTGTAAGCCGGGATGGAGAATTTCCCAAGGGGGTGCAATCGGTGTAGGCAGGTAGGGTACGTGCCGCTTTTCGCTGTAAGTGAAATGACCCGATGCAATGCGGGCTTCGTAGGGTGGTGGCTCAATCGCACCTTGAAAAATCCCCGAAAATGGGTGGGTGCCTTCCATTAAGAGTTGAAATACTAGCACCGCTAACCCAAATAAATCGTGAGAGATTTCGCGATCGTGCTGGGCAAAAGTTTTATTCTGGAGTTCTGGTGGGGTAAACTCTGGTTTACCTACTGGGCAGCGATAAACAACATTGTTGTTTCGGTCGGGTACTTGGAAAGAATCTGTGTCTATCAAAGTCACCAGTGCGGTGTCACTGACGAGGATATTTGACTCGTTCACATCACCAATGCAATATCCACTAGCGTGCAAAGCTGCAAAAGCCGCCGCTAGGTTACGAGCCGTGCGGAGCAGGTACTGATAGTTGAATAGGGGGCAGTGTTCGCGACGGGTTCTGGGGTTGTAAAAGTCGATAATTGGACGCATCCCCTGAATACGTGGCATCAAAAAGCCAAGGATGCTATTTTTGCCATCTGCCGCCCGCAATAAATCCTCTGGCCAAGCGATAGAAATATGCCCCAAACTAGCCGTCGGGTTTTCTGGCGGGTTGGCTAACATCGCCTGGAGTTTATCAGCATGGGCAGTCGTTGGCTTGTGGTAAATCTTCGCCACCAAGTTGTTATCGGATGGCACTGTATAAACACAAGCTTCACCGCCACGCCCCAAACTGACATTGAGGCTGAGGATTTCTTTTCTATGGGAACAACGTAGTACCTGCATAATGAAATTACCGCTAACGGGAGTTATTGTAAGATGTCAAACCTGTAGATGTATTGCTCATGAGTTGTTGAATGCAGCTATAATGAGTGTCAAATCATCATCAGTGCGTTGTGTAATCCGTTCTGAGCGTAAAAATTTTACCAACTGCTCCTTCGCTTCTGTCTTATCCTTGGTATTGGCTACAAATTCAAACAGGGGAAAAAAGAACGGTTTGTGAGGTTCGCCAACAACCATATTCAAAGCCAGCATTTGTAATCCGTCGGTTGTGATACCAACATTTACAATGTCTGTGCGCCATAATCTCATCTGCACTGCATCTAAGGCACTAGCCGAAGTCAAAAAAGTGGTTTCGTTAATGTATTCGCCACTATCAGGTATGGTCAGTGCCAGGAGGTTGCCCATGCCATCTTTTGCCACTGCCAAACCATCACCTATCTGTGCCACACCTACAACTTCTGGTGTGGCGACCATCATAATTAAGGTAGTTGCTAAATCTTGAGGCTGTTTGTCACAAGTAGCCGCCTCAGCCTCCACAGCTTTTTTAGCAGCTAGCATAGCATCATTTAAAAGCGATCGCACCAACGCATCATCACTCAACATTTTTTGGGTTAGCCCTTTGGTGGAAATATTTTCTATTGCTGTCTCCACAGCAACCATCGCTCCCACTTTCCCAAGGCTAGCAGAACCCGCACCATCTGCTGCGGCCGCCACCAAAACATTATCTGACAATATCTGCCAGTGATGAGCATCCTGACATAACTGCTTGTTTTTTAAGTGACTCGTACCACATACAGACGCAGCCACAATCCGCCATTGAGTAATCTGTTTTGATATGTTCATAGATTTTTTGCCAACAGCCAGTTGTGTAAACATCAAGCTGCGATTTTTAATTAAACAGTCCCCCAACCAATTGGCGGTAGTGCTACCTGTTCGTCCACCTGCGAATGAGAAACAGCTGACATACTAGTTGAGAGCCAGACAAACATCTCGATAAAATTTAATCCTTTCAGTTTCAGGGGGGTACGCACAGTTATTTGATTTAAACGCGTCATATTCGCATTTTCTACACCTACCGTAAAAAAAGCTACACGTTTATTCGCCTCATCTCCCTGTAAGCGCTGGGATGCTTGTTCTACCACATGCTCTAACTCGCCTTGCGGTTCTCCATCGGTAATCATAAACACCCAAGGACGATAGTAAGCAATCCCATTGGCACGATACTGAGATTTCCGCTCTTGAATTATGTCTAAAGCTTTATGAATTCCTGCACCCATCGTAGTCAAGCCCTGTGCTGTTAAAATAGGCGGATTGAATTGATCGGCAGTCACAAAGTCTTGTATTACATTTATATTACTATCAAAAGTGACGATCGCGACTTCCACCCGTCTTGCGGCTAAGGAATTTTTGACTAATTCATCCTTTAAACTCAGTAAACCCTGATTTAAAGCCTCAATCGGATCTCCTTGCATCGAGCCAGATGTGTCTAGCAACAGCACACAAGGACAACGTGGTTCTGGGTTCTCAGCAAATTCTACTACTTCATCAAGTCTTAATGTATCATGCATAACTTTTTGTGTTATGTTAAAGTCCAATGCTTTATTTCCTTTTCTTACAGTATATAATTTCAGTCGCCGAGGTCATTACAGAATATAGTATCTAGTAGTAGATGTTCTAATCTTTATTAAAGAAATTATTTTCATGAAGTTCTCTATATATTTAAGATGAACTGAGCAGAGCTTAGTTTATCAAAGCCCAGCATTACCTGTTGTAATCTATCTACCAAAAATTTATATCCATTAAACCTACAGTACAATAAATACGTAAACTTTCCCAGATAAGTTTTTAAAGATTTTATGTAGGAGAATTCTTCCTTTATAGAAAAGTAATTAACCATAATTAAGGTCATTAGCTCCAGAAGTATACCAGTGTAACTGCGCGAACTTGAAATCAAATTTTTCTTTTGAAGATAGTGGGCATAAATAAACGTCATTATTAAGGTCTTCAGCCAATAGTTGTCGACAGTCAGTAGAGCTTAGAAGCAATTAATATCTACTGATAGTCTAGCCAATAATAAGTGTTTACCTTTATTTATACCCCCTACTTATTTTTTAGCTGTAAGTAGAACGTGCCAAATGTAACAAAAAAGTTATAGAAGTGATAGTTTTTTTGTTACATATTTTAAAATAAATAATCTATACATAGAGAAATATTACAAAGAAGAGAATACTTCATAGCTCATATTTTCAATTTACAAATGTTCGGTTGTTGGTTCCGTAAAAAACTTGAAAAATATGAATAATTCCGGTGCATTCACCACACTACGTCCTCTAAGTTTGTTAAGACAGTTATCCAATTGCTCCGACACTACTTGTTTACAAGCATTGAGTAACTCAGTTTCTTGGTCGATTTACTTAGAACAGGGCAAAATAACCTACGCTACCCATTCAGTGGAACCTTTTGATCGATTAGAACGTCATTTGCGTCGCCTCAGCCACCAAATTCCACTGCTTACTAGCGAGGTTCGTGTTGAATTACGTCTGATGTTTGAACCTGATTCACACAGTCAGTTAATCGAAGATGATAGTAATTCCAGAAGCCACCCTCTTGAGTATCAGGCTATATCCTGGCTTGTTAGTCAACAACATCTACATTCTACACAAGCAGCAGTGCTGGTTCAAGAATTAGTTAAAGAGGTGATTGAATCATTTTTGTTCATCAAAGAAGGTACTTATGAATTAACAGAACCACTGAATAGAATGCCAAAAATTTGTGGGCTAGATGTAGAAAAAATTCTCGAAGTTTGCCAAGGGCGATTAGAGAATTGGCAGGCTTTTATTCCCCAAATTTCTTCTCGATATCAACGTCCATATCTGTTGATTAATAGCAAAATTGAGGAAAAAGATTTACCAAACCTCCAGCCATATTTAACTAATTGGATGAAGGGTTTTAGCCTCTGTCATTTGGCTGTAATTTTGAATCAAGATGAAATAGAAGTGGCTCGCAATTTATACCCTTACATCCTGAAGGGTGCGATTATCTTGCATGAACCTGATCCACCATTTGATAAATTACCAAAGATATTTGAGGAGCGAGCGCTTTTCTCAAAATTAATTACAGGGTTACTTGAGACCAAAGAAAAGCTAACTAGCACCCTCAACTCTTACCCAGATATTTCTGAACAGAAGATAGCTCCTGTTCAGCGATTACTACAGATTTCTGCGCCAACCCAAGAAAACTTTCACAAACGAACAATATCAAATAATCTAAATCCTACTTCCCAAAGAGTAACTACTGCTACTGTAACAGCAGAAAAAGTCCACAAAATCGTTTCTGTAGATGATAGCCGCACAATTCTCAAAGCAATTAGTTATTTCTTAGAAAATGAAAATTTTTCTGTCGTGACTATCAATGATCCAATAAAAGCCGCTTTGTCAATTATCAGGCACAAACCGGACTTAATTTTGCTGGATTTAAATATGATCGGAATCGATGGTTATGAGTTGTGTCGAATTATCCGAAATAATTTAACTTTTAAGAAGACTCCGATCATTTTTGTCACTGGCAATAAAGGAATTATAGACAAAGTAAAAGCGAGACTAGTAGGGGCGTCTGGATATCTTACCAAACCATTTACCCGCACCGAATTACTGAAAATAGTCTTCATGCATTTGACTTAAATTAATCACAAAATCTAACGACTTTGAGCTTCTGAATAAGAGGCTATTTATAAAGTAAATATTAAGTAGGGTGTGTTACGGCTATGCAAGGATTTGGGAGTTCGAGAGAGTGAGAAGTAGCCGTAACGCACCATGTTTCTCGGTGCGTTAAGCGTTGCTATAACGCACCCGACAATTTAAGGTTTACTTTATAAATCATCTCTAACTAAAATTATTTAGACATGATATAACCGCAAAATCTAGCTGTCACGTCCAGGTTTTGCGGTGATTCAACAAACGCATAACGTGACATATTCCTACACTGACTGCAAGCAGTACAGTGTAGTCTTATCAACCAATCCAGCTATTGCTGTGCGTAGGCGTTGAGCTTTGTTTCAAGTCCACGGAATGCCTTACCGCAACTAGAAATTATACCAGAAAGAAGCGCATAAATTGGGGCAAACTGCTGGTTTAGGCACCCCAAATTTTCTCTAAAACTGCGTTTGGTGAAACATCCGCCGTTTTTGCCGTGGGGGATTGAATGGCCAGGAATTTATCGTTTCTCGGCAATAACTTAGCTGGATCAGTGGGGCCAAAGAGGGCGATGGTATAAGTTTGAACTGCAACACTCAGTTGTAGTGCCGCACTATCAGTAGACAACATCAAATTTGCTCCAGCAATTATGGCAGTTAACTTGCCAATATCATCTGGGGCTGTCACCTTGATATCTGGAGAAGACCCCAGAAGCGATCGCACAAATTGCTCATCGTCAAGTCCCTTAATGACTACCACAGGCAGATCCGGCTGCTTGTATTGGAAGTTTTGAATAATTTGCTGCCATTTTTCGACAGGGTAGATTTTATCCAGTTCTTTAGCCTGGGATAACTGGCCAGAACCGCCATGAATCAAGATATAGCCTGTTTCATGCACCCCTAAACGTTTCTGTTCCTTCTGTGCCCACTCAATATCTGATTTTGGCACATTTACTGCTAACTCTGGGACAGGGCTTTTGATGCCCAATGGTTGCAGCAAATCGTGGTATAGTTCTGCCGCATACTGGGATGGCTTGAACGGCACAGCGTGGGTAAGAAAACCCGATCCTTTGCCTTGGTAGCCAACGCGTATAGTAATTCCCGTCAACCAGAGTAAAAGATCCACCAACCAATTTTGCTTAACAGCAATGGCAACATCGTATTCGCGATCGCGAATTGTGCCTATCAAGTTACCCCAGTCTGCCAGACTGTTACGGTCTTGAAAATCAAAGGTCAGTACCTCGTGAACTGACTTGCTCACTCGGTAGGCAGCCTTTGACCGGGGTTCAACAACGACATCTATCTGAGCGTTAGGGTAATGGCGCTTCAGGTCATCTAGAGTCGGAAACAAGAGAATTTGGTCGCCAATTCCGCCAGGTACAAGGGCTACTACTCGCATAATATTTATTGACGCTTACTCGCTCCCTATTTTAGGGGAAAATATATAGCTTAAAGATTGAGGAATTCTGTGTATTTACTAATTGCAGCTGCGGGAATGGGAAAAAGAATGGGCAGTAACCGCAATAAACTCCTGCTGCTCGTGCGATCGCAACCAATTATTGCTTGGACTCTATTAGCCGCAGAAGCCGCCACTACAATCAGTTGGATCGGGATTATTTCTCAACCTACTGACTGGTCTGATTTCAAAGCAATTATCACCGATCTGAAGCTGACTAAACCAGTGGAATTGATTCAAGGTGGTTCCACCCGCCAAGAATCTGTTTACAATGGCTTACAGGCGCTACCAGTAGCCGCAAAACAAGTGTTGATTCATGATGGCGCTAGATGTCTGGCCACACCAGATTTATTTAACTCTTGTGCTGAAGCCATTCGCCACTGTCCCGGTTTAATTGCTGGTGTGCCCGTCAAAGACACCATCAAAGTTGTCAATGAACAAGGCATAATTCAAAAAACACCCGACAGACGACAACTATGGGCGGCACAAACTCCCCAAGGATTTGATGTCAAGTTGTTGAAACAGTGCCATGCTGAAGGTGTCCGTCAAGATTGGCAAGTAACTGACGATGCCGCTTTATTTGAAAAGTGCGGCATCGAAGTCCGAATTATCGAGGGAGAGGAGACAAATTTAAAAGTGACTACTCCTCAAGATTTAGCGATCGCAGAATTTATCCTCACGAGTAGAGGCTTTTGAGGGAAAAATGAGGTCAGGAGAAAATAACTCCCTTTATATTTTTGACATATTTAGCTTATTAGTATATAATCCCACACACCTATTTATTATCAGGTGTCCATTGTTGAGTTGCCAATGCCCAATGCCCAATGCCCAATGACTAAATGATTACAGCCACAGCGACGAAGATAGAAGCAATTCTCTATTTAAAGGGTAAACCCTTGTCGCTCGGCGAAATCGCCGAGTATGCCGCGTGCGATCGCGCCACTGTCAAGGAAGGCATAATTGAACTAATGGACAACTATGCCCATCGAGATAGCGCCCTAGAGGTGATAGAAACCCCAGATGGTTACAGTTTGCAACTCCGGTCGGAATTTCATGATTTGGTGCAAACTATGATACCAGTGGAATTGGGTGTAGGTGCATTGCGGACTTTGGCAGCGATCGCCCTTAATAGTCCCATACTCCAGACTGACTTGATTAACTTGCGCGGTTCAGGAGTATATCAACACGTTCCAGAACTCGTCGAACTTGGTTTTATCCGAAAGCGCCGAGACAGTGATTCTCGCTCCTACTCGCTCCAAGTAACGCCGAAATTTCATCAGTATTTCCAAATCGAACAACTCCCGCAAATACTTTCCACCAGCCAGAAGGAAGAACAACTAGAACTAGAACTAGAACTAAAGGGAGTAGGGAGTGGGGAGTAAGAATTTTACATTTTAGATTTTAGATTTTAGATTAAAGAATTGAAATTTAATCCAAAAGACGCGACGCTCGAATACTCGCTAACGCTGCGCTATCGCGGACTCGCTAACGCTCCGCTATCGTCAATCCCTTCTCCCAAGGGGAGACGCTACGCGAACGGCTTGGTGCAGTCGCTCATGGGGGAAACCCCCTGTTCCCGCGCTGCTTCACCAAAATCCAAAATTGAATTGCCCAATGCCCAATGCCCAATGCCCAATGCCCAATGCCCAATGCCCAATGCCCA
>NZ_JAQYWQ010000099.1 GCF_029379315.1 Nostoc sp. S13 | reverse complement strand
TCTAATTCCGTACTATTATCCGCCTGTCAATAGGGTTTGAGACGCGCTAACCCTGTATGATCTGCCAGGAAAAGTGATAGAGGCGATTAAACTCAATAGGATGAAGCGTTACGAGCCAGTGAATTCTTCAACATCAGTCGTAATACTATCAATATATGGTTTCAGCGTCGGAGGGAAACGCGTGACTTTAATGCCAAAGTCAGAGCGCATCGGGGCAATGGGCACAAAACCACTGACTGGGATAAGTTTCAAGCATTCGTAGAAACCCACGGGGACAAAACTCAGATGAGATGGCCGAACTGTGGGAGGACGATATTAGTGTTAGATTATCAAATTTTAACTTGATTCAGCTATCAAAAAAGTAAGGCGAACTCTACGACGGGCTATTCGGTGATACACCTTTTTTAGTTAAGTTGTGTAGAGATCGCTCTGTTGTTTTCCGAGAGTGACAAAAAAAGGGCTATTATTTCTCGCTAATTGCTTTCTTTTTCTTCAGCCATATTCCCAACAACCCAGCAACTGCTATTCCTCCAATTGTTGATGGCTCAGGCACAGGTTTTACACTCACATTATCCAAGTATAAGAATCCATATTTATCCCAATTCCCAAACTTTAACTCTGTGGATGATGCGTCTGCCGTGAAATTGAACTTATATGGCGTGTATGGTTGAAAAGAAATGTCTTTTTGATCAAAAATCTTATTTCCACCTACAAATGTCTGAAATTGATTATCAAGGTCAGGGGCCTCATCTATAGATGCTAAATAGTAACTAAGTTCGTATTGCTGACCAGGTTGTGTAGAAAGCGTCTGTGATATGTAGCTGAGGTCTATAAATCCACTAAGTGATAAGCCCTGATTACCACTATCATGCTGAGGAAAATTACTTATTCTGATCCCTGATATATCCATCGGATCACCAGACTTAGCCCATCCTATAATATTAGGATTTGTCACGTTAGGATCATTAGGATCTACGAGTTTGTCGAGTTCAAAGCTTCCGTTTTTAACAAGTTCTGCCGCTTGTGCTTCTGCATTATAAATATTAGTAATCACAGCAGTACTAATTAAAGCAGTAGTAAAACTAAAAACAATAATTGAGAGTTTTTTAGTTAAATTCATGAAACTTGACTCCAAATAATTGTAAATTTCGACAACTAAAACAAGTTGATAGTTATATTCATGCTGGCTTTCAGTAGTGTCAATAAAAATGAACACTTTCTTCTGGTTTATAAGAGTTAGCTATAGATGTGGATAATGATTCATACACCCAAGGCCATTTTTCTCAATAAACCCATGATGGAGTTTTTAAATCAGATGAATTTTAGTGGCATTCTTGACACTATGTAGCCAGACATTGCTTAGGCTTCTATCTGTGGTTTATTCATCCCCATCATTTATCACCGGATTATCCCAATAGTTTTTCTTTTGATGTTCAGGTTTAGCTTTAACACTCACATCATCCAAATATAAAAACGCATACTTTGCTAGAGAACCAAACTTTATCTCTGTGGATCTTCCTTTTGCTTTAAAATCTAAGGTGTATTGCGTATAAGGTTGGAAAGAAGTATCCTTTTTAACAGAAACTTTCTTTCCATTTATAAAAACCTGAAATTTATTATCAAGGTCAGGTTCCTCCTCTATGGATGCGAAATAGTAAGTAAGTTGGTAGTGTCGCCCAACAACTGTGCGGATAGTCTGTGATATGTAGCTAATGCCTGAAAATGCACCAAGCGATAAACCTTGGTTACCACTGTGAGGAAAGTTGCTAATTGTAGTACCTGGAGCACCAGATTTAAGCCATCCGGTAACATTAGGATTTATACCGTTAGGATTATTAGGATCTGCCAGAGGGTCGATTTCAAATCCCCCGTTATAAATTAACTCTTGTCCTTCCGCTTGTGCAGCTGACTTATAAGTATTGGTAATCACAGCAGTATGAAGGAAGGCAGTGGTCAAACTACAAACAATAATTGAGAGTTTTTTAGTGAACTTCACAAGACATTACTCCAAATAGTTCAAAATTAACGACAACGACTACTTAATTGATTTACTTTGTGGTGATTAAGGCGCAAGAAACCCATAATTATTTTTGAAGATATTCTGGGCAGTAGTACCACTTAAGTAAGTAGAAAAACTCTGTGCTGTCGTTAAAACTTTAGTTCTGGTGAGTATACCCAGTGGATAGACAATCAGATCACTCTCTGTTGTTAGGGCAGTTTGTACGACTCTTACCTTGTTAGAAATGGCAGCATCAGTTTTGTAAACGATACCTGCGTTGATAGTTTTATTTACACCTGCAACAGTTACAGAAGCTTTATTTTCAACAGCAGTTAAAACGGCACGCACATTGTTGGCAAGGTATAATTTAGGGATGAGAGTAGTGAAAATACCTCGGCTAGTGAGAACTTGTTTGGCATAATTTCCTGCTGGTACAACTGGAGGAGTGCCTGTGTAGTCACCTATAGCAACACCACTAATATTGGCATTGGTTAAACCATTGAAGCTAGTGAGAGCCGCACTACCAGCACTAACAGGGGGTGTCGTCGGAGTAATCAAAACTAGACGGTTTCTGACAATGTTTTTACGGCTACCTGCAACCAATTTACTTGGAGTTGAATTCTGCAATACATTTATTTGGCCGGTGGCAGCAGAAATGAAAATATCTGCTGGAGCTCCTACTTGTATTTGGCTCAACAAGGTACCAGAAGCACCGAACGTATAAACAACGTTGACACCTGGGTTAGCATTTTGGTACTGAGTCTTAATGGCATTCAGCGCGTTTGTTAAGCTGACAGCTGCATACACATTAAGTGTAGTTGCAGATGTGGCTGGCGATAAATTCACAAACTGCAAGCCGATTACTAGCATCATGCTAGTAACTGCCGTAGCAATCCAAGCAATAAGTCTTCTTCTTTTCATGAAAGTTATAGTTTGGGGAAATATTACCTAAAGGTCTCATTATTTACATACAGGACTTACGCACAGTCAACAGAAAAACCAACTACACAAAAGGTAGAGGATACAAAAAAATAAGACTTTTATCGGGTTTTTGCGTAAGTCCTATGTATAATCAATTCTGGAAATAAACAGCCAATCACAATTGCTAAAAACATTAGTTAGTGTGATGGGAATTTATTATTTCCAAGTAGGATTACACAAATAATGAGTGAAATGTGTCTGGTGATGAAATAATATCAGTTAAATACGCTCCTTACCAACCTTTTTGGTGAGAGACTCATGACAAAAGGCTAGAGCAAAGGAATAGAAATACTGAATAAGCTCTATATTGCCTATTTAACAAGGGTCATATTAAAAATTCTCAAGTAACTCCTAAATAGCGAAAACCCTGGTTTATACCAACTTTTTTAAATTAAGATGCCTTTACCCATCTTTTTTAACTAACTTTTTTGGTAAAAAATGCTGTGTTGATACTACTGAGCAGCGAGCGCCCCTGCCACTTTCTAGAACAAAGCAGCGAGGACAGAGGCGCTAAACTACCCATCCAGGAGCGCTTATAACTCATCCGCCCAGACAATGTACATATAATTATTTATTTGTATAAAAATATATATAAACTTTTATGATATCAATAAAAAATTTGATTTAACATACACCTAACGATAGATAGATTTTATTAAACAAATAGTTTAGGTTTGTAGCAGGTTACACAGAACTTAGGTAAAACACATGGCCAACATAATTGACACTGCCACTAATAATGGTTCTTTCAAGACACTAGTTGCAGCAATCCAAGCAGCTGGTCTGGTAGATACACTGAAAGGCCCAGGTCCATTCACCGTCTTCGCACCCACCGATGCAGCGTTTGATAAGCTTCCAGCAGGCACAGTAGACGCATTGCTGAAAGATATTCCCAAGCTCAAGAAAATCTTGACTTATCATGTTGTCTCAGGTAAAGTGCTGGCTGCTGATGTAGTTAAACTGAAGACAGCTAAAACAGTTGAAGGTTCAGATGTAAAAATCGACGCTTCTAATGGCGTCAAAATAAATGACGCAAAAGTTGCAACAGCAGATGTTGCTGCTGATAACGGTGTTATCCACGTAATTGACACAGTTTTGATCCCTGCATAAGCAAACCTTAAAATAGCGAATGCTATTTGTGGGGCGACGATTATTTATAGTCGTTTCTCTATTACAGTCCAGTTGAATATTTTTTAGTAAATATCAACTATCAATAAATCCATCTAGATACTGTCTAGATGGATTTATTGTTTTATGCGTGTAGAGACGTTGCATTGCAACGTCTCTCTAATTAGATGTAATCAAATTGTTAGTTTTGCCAAACCCAAATAACGGATACCTTCGGGGGAAATGTCAAAACGGCAAGGTAAGACTTCTAAACCAAGAGCGATCGCATCCCGTAATAATTTACCATACACAGGATCTGTGCGATCGCCAGGGGAAAACTCGATACAATCACTGCGATTAATAAAGTAAAGCATCACTGCACGAGTTAAAGGTAACAGCGCCATTAGTTCTCGCAAGTGCTTTTGTCCTCTTGTAGTCTCCGTGTCAGGAAATAGGGCTAATCTCGCCTCAGAAAAAGTTGTATTTTTTACTTCTAAGTAAATCGGGCGTTCCTCATCACTCCCCGTCAAGAAAAAATCCACTCGACTTTTTTTATCTAGTCCATAAACCACCTCGCCCTTAATTTGGCTATAGTCGCCCAATTCTGGGAAAAGGTGTTTCCCCAAAGCTAGCTTTACCACCCGATTGGGCAAAAAAGTATTTATACCTACCCAAGTCGGTTCATTGTCATGTACCTGAATTAGTTCTAAAGTGTAAGCCAATTTGCGGTTAAGATTATCACTTTTTGAAAGCTGTACCGCACTTTGGGGAGTCGAAACTCCAGTCATTGGCCCTGTATTGGGACAGTGTGCTGTCACTATTTCACCAGAAGTAAGTTGAACGTCAGCAAAAAATCGCTTGTAGCGTTTTAGCAGAATACCCGGATACAAAGGTGGGTAACGGTAAAGCCAATCTATCATTATGGAACCTTATTGCTGCTAGTAAATATACGTCGATTTCTTGCCCATCGAACCCCCATCAGCAAATCTTTTCAGCAGCTACTCATACACCCATGAGTATTACTCCACCCTGTGACAAAATTTGAGCATTTTTCGGTATCATAAAGTGTCAAATTTTGTAGTTAAATTGACAACATCTTAATAAAAAGTAGCTTATACTAAGTGTTGTAAGCCTCCCATAAAGAAAAATTTGGGAGAATTTCAACATGCAAGGAGGTAAATCCTATGCAAAAAGTGTGGACAGCAACGGAATTAGAATATGCTTTTCTGTTTACTTTAAGAAAAGTAAATTCGATCAATCCAGAAGGTTTTAAGCGATTTTTTAGTAATCTGCCTATTGACCCTTATATCAAAGGCAACTATCGTTCGAGAAGATTATCTCGGTTCACAGTCTCTGGAAATCAGTTAATCAAATTACCTCATGGCTACCTCTTTCAAAGTAAAGAGTATAATCCATTAGTGGGTGATATAAAAAGAGAGTTTGCAGAATTAGATGATGCACTTACAGAACTTGATATTTTTAGAAATCTTGTCTTAGCATTTAGTGATTCTTGTAAACTCCATCCGGAAGCTGAAATCGGAGTTCATCAAATTAGAACTATTTGTTCACCAAAGAATTTGGGTAATCCAGCGCCTGAAGGTATACATCAAGATGGTACAGATTTTATTGGCATATTCTCAGTAGATAGAGACAATATTGAAGGTGCAGAAACACATTTGTATACTGCGAAAAAAGAAAAGCCTGTTTTTAGCAAAGTTCTAAATCCGGGAGAACTCTTATTAGTTAATGACCATGATTTTTTCCACTTTACCACTCCCATAAAACCACAGACTGACGCTCAAGGAAGTAGGGATGTTTTTGTACTAACTTCTCCTAGCTTGCTTTCAGAATAATTCTAGTTAACTGTAAATATTTTACAATCTACGAGATATGGGGAATTGAATGTAGTCATTTCCCCAGCTTTTTTATTTGGAATTGGAAATAATCGGGCTGATAGTGGTTTATCTAACTTGATGGCTAAAGTTGCCATATCAATTAATAAAGTTGCAATTGCTTCAATTGTGATATCACCTGGAATTGGAACTGTATCTAGTCCACAGCCACAAACTGCTGAATATAATAATAAATGTGTAAGATCATAGGTTTGCTCGTTAGCTCTGGTAGCTAGTCCGATATCTTCACAAACTGGAAGCATCAGTCCAGAGTAACCACAGATTTTTACTGATACGCTTTTCAATACACGAGTCAGCATCCCAGAAATTGCGAGAGTTCCTGAATGTCCAAACTTGCCACTCATCAATTTTTCATAAGCAAAAGCAATACTGTTTTTCTGATCCAAAGATGGAGCTAGAGAGGTATCGATTCCTCTATATGCAACGGCAAATTTCTCAGATATTTTTTCAGCAATAACTGCGATTTTATTTAATTCTACTTCTAATATTAATTGCAGGTTTTGCTCTGCTGTTGTGATATTGTTAGCTTGTGAGAATGCTTGCATTACTAAGTCGCCTAACTCTAAACCTATAGCAAAAGATGTATTGCCGGTATGGTATGCACTAGGGAAAAATGGGATACCTGGCTGGCAGTTTGCCCATGCACAAAACCGAAAGTTGCCATAGCCATTTTGAGTTTCTTGGGAAATACGTTTAATAGCTTTGGCAGATTCTCTCGTATTTTCAAAGTTTATACCACTTTCCCTGTCGCCAATTTTGCTTGAACAATAAATAATCGATGTATTTTTGTTGATATCTGGAATTAGATCTATGGTTTTGGGTTTGCTGGCATAACCAATATTCAAGAAGCTGATATTCAGACTTTGGCAAAGTTGTTCTAGAATTTGAATCTCATTGATAATTTCGATTTTTGACAAGCCTTGCAGATATTCTTCCCAGGGATTAGTCGCAATTCTAATTGTTTGTACTTTATATCCTTGTTTTTCAAACACAATTTGCGCTTGGTGATTAAAGTCAGCAGCTTGCTTAATTTTTTCCTGCTCTTGTGGAGATTGAAGTGATATACCTGTTGTGATAGTTCTAATTTTCATTGGTATAACTTATTATTGATTATCATCTGGATGTGTACAATATTCCATTAGACTTATCCGGAAATGAGAACTTTATTTGGCTGAAACCTAGCTCTGGAGAGGGTTTTAGAGGTTCCTGTTTTATATAAGCTAAAAAGTCAGCTATGTAAGGGTTTCAGCTATTTTGAGGTTTATTTGTGGATAGGTCTATTGGGTGAATTCTATTTATAACAACTTAGGGTGGTATGTTCGTTTTTTTTAATCAAAAATACGAAATGAAGCAAAGCCACGCTGAATACTTAGAATATTAAGGGTGAGGGCATAGGTTAAACTACGAAACAAGCCTGCTGGAATTCAACTAACTGAATCAACCAAACAAATGCCATGAATGACGAATTCTACAATAGAGGATTGGAAAAGGCTAGGCGAAAAGACTACGCTGGAGCAATTGAGGAATTTAACCATGCTTTAGAACTGACACCTTATTTTCCCGAAGCTTACTTGCAACGGGGTTTGGCATATTATGACTCAGGTGCAATCCTTAACGCTGTTTCAGATTATACCGAAGTCCTGAAGCTGAATCCTGAGAGTGTAGAAGCATATTATTGTCGTGGATTAGCAAGGGTGGCGCTAAAAAATTTGCCTGGGGCGCTGGAGGATGTTGAACGCGCTATTCGTCTGAATCTGAATTATGCTGCTGCTTATAATCTGCGGGGGATGGTGCGGCGCAAACAGGGTTATATTCAAGATGCGATCGCTAACTTTAAAAAGGCTGCACAATTATATCTAGAGCAACAAGATAAAGAGAATTGTCGTCTGTGTCTGGAACTAATTAAACAGCTACAACCCCCGGAATTACCTGTTGTACAGCAATCTGGTTCTCCAAATGCGCCAATTTTATCCACAAAGGAATATTTCACGCAATTATTAGAAAAAGCTGAAAAGGGAGATACCCAAGAGGCACTCGCCGATTTAAACTGGGTATTAAAAGCCGATCCGCAAGATGCCCAAGCTTACTGCTGTCGTGGGGTTGTGCGTTTTAAAATGGGGAATTATCGAGAAGCGATCGCAGATTTTAATCAAGCATTGCGATTAAATTTTCAAGAGGCCATTGTCTATCGCAACCGAGGTAAAGCACGTTCTGTATTGGGAGATCATCAAGGTGCGATCGCGGATCTTAACCAAGCACTCCAGATCGAACCCAAAGATGCCTTAGTCTATATTGCCAGAGGTAATGCCTATCGGACAACGGGCAATTATCTCGGTGCAATTCAAGATTACACCCAAGCACTACAAATAAATCCCGATGATGCTCAAGCTTACTACAATCGCGGCATTGCCTATACTTGCTTAGAAGAAATGCAAAACGCCGTGGAAGATTATCAACGGGCGGCGAGTATCTTTTGTGAACAAGAAGACTGGGGAAATTATCAACAAGTCTTGAGTAGCTTAGAAAAAATTCAGAAATTTAGTCCAGAGTCAAAAAAGCAAAAATATAATCTGCTACGTCAGCGACTTTTGCGAATGGTTGGGGGATATTGGGAAATTGCCGAACGATTGATTCAGCAGAAGCAGGATTACTATCCTGGGATGGCAGACGAGTGGTATTTGCAAAAAGTTATCGATGATTTAGAACGCGATCGCAGTAGATAAAATATAAATGGGACTATACACAAAAATTCACCCATATAAGTGTACGGGTGAAAATGCGATCAATCACTTGTTATTTTCCAATGAAACTAAACGCACCGAATATTAAAAACGTTTCAAAGTTTAGTTAGAAGTGGGAGTTTGACGGCGACGACGCAATCCAAACATACTAACTGCTCCCACCGCGAACATTGATAGAGTAACAGATGGTTCAGGAATGGTAGCGCCAATTAGCTGTTTAACATTTGCCTCGCCGATATCAAGAACGATGACAACATCATTAAAGTCACGATCAGAATTTTCGTTCGCCTTACCAGTTGCGGAATCTATCCCTGAAGCCTGTAAACCACCGTATAAATCCTCAAATCCCAGAATGATGTAGTTGTTATAAGCATAAGCAACTACGTGCTGTAGTGCGTCAGGATTAGAGGCAGTTTGAGTACCAAAGACATTGCCATTGGGATTGTTTAAACCATCAGCTTTCAAAAAGAAGTCGAGTTGTGTACCTGCACTAATATTACCAAGTTTGACCCCATCACCGAATTTTAGTGCACTACCGCCCCCGCCAAGAACACACCCAACTCCATCACAAGAAGCATCCTTAAAAAGCAGCCCAGATTTGTTAGTAGTTCCTGTTGTGGCATTGAAGGCTAACTGATTTCTATAACCGGCACCCTCATTTATAAAGTAAACAGACACATCATTGTTGTATTTTAATGCTAATTTACTGGGGTCTAATTTAAATTGTCCACTGTTTGGGAGGGCAACGCCTTCAGCTTGGACAAATTGTTGAAAAGGAGTGTCGTTAAAACCAGTTTGAGATTCACTATATATGGTTGGTTGAGTCCAGGCATTATTCCAAGTAAAATCAGCAGCAGATGCAGTTTCTACTTTGGAAACTAATCCGGTCAAGGTAGCTGTAGCGGCAATCAAGGCAGTCAAAAAAGTAGCTTTCATATCAGAATTAATTAAGTAAATAAAACAATTTAGACAGTAATATTTTTAGCAGTCGGTCTGTGTCGATACTTAAGTTCTAACAGCTATAGTTTGGCAAAGTCAACGTTTATTTTGGCTTTTATTTGTATATTTAAATAGCTCTTTATATAGAGTATTTTTACTGACGAACAATCTGAACTGATAACTCATATACTGTCATTATGATTCAGTGTTTAAACTTAATATATGATGAGATTTATATGGGAAATTTATATTTTTTATTAAAATTAGATGTGCAATTTTGATAGTTAAAGCCCACAACCTCAACCTATATAGGTTGCATTGAGAGATGTAGATACGTAGTAACTTCAGGGAAGGTAAACCACTAAGCACAGCAGCTGCTACAACTTTGGGAACCAAAGCACTGCCTTATCTACGTATTACCCAATTTTTTAAGGAAGGTGAATTAAATAAAATACAAAACTTCATCCTGTATCTAGCTTCCCTCTCCTTTATAAGGAGAGGAATTGAGGGTGAGGTAAGCCAGGGACATAAATTATATGTTATTTAATTCTTATTCCTAAATATCTTCTGGGTTAATCCCCAAATTCTGTAACCTTTGCGCTAGCCGTTGGGCGCATTGTCGTTCATGCTTAATTCCTCTGGTGTAGGTAATCTTCGTCCTTGTTGGTCATACCAGTACAACCATTCACGCGTCCGCCCAAGATAAGTTCCGCGTTCTCGCCCAATTGCTAAAACAATCTCTAGTATCCATACCTGCTGAAGCTCAAATGCAACAAGCAGAGGCCGCTAAATAATCAGTCGATACCTTTTAACAATTCCAGCCAAGCAAGACCTCAAAGAGATTAATCGGTTTGGATGCGAGAAAAAATAATCGAGATTTCAGTAAGGTTGTGACGCAGGTTTTAAAAGAGGGGAATTATCAACTTGAGATTAACACTTCGTTGATGAGTAAACTAATGGAGTTAATTTTTCAAATAACTGGGATTGGAAAAGCAAAATAACTAATATAAGTAGATATAACTAAACATAAGTATAATTTTGAAGAATAATTAGAAAAAAGAGGCTAGCATATTAGTTTTAAGAAACAGTATGCAAGAGCAAGACTTTTATCGCGCTGATCCTGTAGCCCGTTGGTTAATTGATAAATGCCAATTGACACCTGTAAGTTTAGGGATGCTCTCAATCGTGATTACATCTGGTCTTTATTTAATTGCTGCTACGGTAAGTAAGACATTGATATTGCATGAAAAACACTTAGGATTGCTACAAGATTGGTTTGCCTGGGTGTGGATCTGCTTGCTCAATCCAGTCATCTTTGGCTACTACCTGTGGTCATTTAAGGCCATCTATCGGCTAATTCAGTACCTTGAACAATCAGATATTGTTGACACTGCCGAAGCAGAAATTAACTTGGTATTATTGCCCTACCAAAAGTCGTGGCGTCAATTTTTGGGGTTAGGAACAGCGATCGCTTTTGGAATCTGGTATTTCTCCCTACAGCAACATGTTTACAACTGGACAGGATCTGATGGAAGAATTCCTGCCCTAACGGGTGCGATTAACGCTGTTGCAATATTTTACGCAGGAAGTATATTAGTGTTGAACCTAACAACTAATGTTTGGTTACTGCATGAACTTTTGGGTAGGGATAATAAGCAACTTAAAATTAATCCACTTCATCCCGATCACTGTGGCGGTTTGAGTCCGTTGAGCCAATATTCACTGAATACAGCTTACCTAGCTGCTATATTTGGTACAATGATAACATTGAGTAAGTATCAATTTATTAGTCAAGGAATAGCGCAGGAGTACTGGTATTTTAATTTAACAATTCTGCTCTATATTCCCATATCGTTAGTATGCTTTTTTGGTCCTCTCCTTGCCGCCCGCAGAGGCATGAAAAAAGCTAAAGAAGAATTACTAAGCGAGATTGCAAAGCACTTTCAAGTAGATTATAAGCGTATTCACACAAGCTTGAGTAGCGATGGAGAAACTTTGAAGAAAGAAGCTATCAAACTTCAAGAGTTGCGTTCTCTCTACACATTGACTAATGAATTTCCTGTGTGGCCATTTGATGTTACAACCTTCCGTCAATACTTGCTTTCTGTAGTTACACCACTTCTTCCACTGCTACTCAAGTTAGGAGAGTACTATTTTAAGCGCATGGTTGTAAAGTAATTTAAATTCACATATTGCATTCATCTACTTTTAATTGAGAACGGGTAATAAGTAATTTATTTACTATTACCCATTACCATCCTTAACTGACTACTGCTTCAGCTTTTTCCTCTACTTTTTCCTTAACTAGCACATATGGCTTTTCTGCACCTTGTGCTAGATATTCAGCTAGCTGACTTTCAATTTGATCGCGCACAATTTGGCGATACTCTAGAAAATGCTCGTTGTGGGCGCAAGCGGCAATGTAATGTTCAACAACTCCAGGGTTACGCTTGATCATGCTGAACAAATGATGCCAGAATTTCCAGCGGGTTTCCCGTTTGATACCTTGTCGCCAAATTACAATTAACAATGCTTTTACAACAATCCACTCTGGCATTTTCGCTGGGGCTTTCCAACTTGGCAAACCCATCATTAAGAAGCAGCGATAGGTGCGATCTAAGTACTGTATTGGATCGTATAAAGTACAAAATGCCTCAATATATTCTCTGGCAAGTTCTTCCAGGGGACGGGTGGGGAGGAAGTTCATCAATGTTGTCTGGTTGATGTTGCCGTCTTGGTTTTCCCGCAGTCGTCCTTCCTTTTTCAGGCGATGCCAAAGCGCTGTATTTGGTAACGCTTGCAACATGGCAAAGGTTGTAGAAGGAATAGCTGCTTGTTCAGCAAAGCGGACAATGCGATCGCCTGCGCCTGCTTTTTCGCCATCAAAGCCGATAATAAACCCAGCCATTGGGCGCAATCCCGCTTTAGTGATGGTTTGCACTGCCTCAGTTAGGGAACTGCGAGTATTTTGAAACTTTTTGGTCATTTGTAAACTATCCTCATCCGGCGTTTCGATTCCCAAAAACACCGCCGCGAAACCACACTCAACCATCAACTTCAACATTTCTGAGTCTTCTGCTAAGTCAATTGAAGCTTCAGTGTCAAAGCGGAAGGGATACTTGTGTTCTGCCATCCAGACTTTTAACTCTTTCAGCAACAATTTTACATTTCGCTTGTTGCCAATAAAGTTGTCATCCACCATGAACACACCCCGCCGCCAACCCAATTCGTAGAGGTAATCTAACTCTGCTAACAATTGTGCTGGGGCTTTGGTGCGCGGTTTGCGCCCGTAGAGAACAATAATGTCACAAAATTCGCACTGGAAGGGACACCCGCGCGAAAACTGCACTGACATCATGTCATAGGCATCAAATTCTAATAAATCAAAACGGGGTATTGGTGTGCTTGTCACATCAGGTTTTTCTGTGGCGCGGAAAGTGCCAGATGTGTCTCCCCTTTTGATTGCCTCAATAAACATGGGCAGCGTGATTTCCCCTTCATCCAGAATCAGAAAATCTGCGCCAACATTTTCAACTTCGTGAGGTACAGAGGTGGGGTAAGGGCCGCCGACTGCGACTAGTTTGCCACGTTTTTTTGCTTCCTGGATTTGGTCAAGTAAATCTTGTTTCTGGACAATCATCGCCGAGAGAATTACTACATCTGCCCATGCCCATTCTGCTTCTGTTGCTGGGCGGATGTTGCGATCGACCAGTTTGAATTCCCATTCTTGGGGCAGAATCGCGGCTACTGTTACTAAACCTAGAGGTGGTAATAGAACTTTGCGATCAACTAATTCTAAGATTTTTTCATATGACCAAAAGGTTTTGGGAAATATCGGATACACTAACAAGATTCGCATGTAGTATCAATCCTCACACTTTGATTGTTATCCCACTCTAACGAAAATAAAGAGTTATTGACTTTTTATTCCCGTTTACTAAGTTTTGTATAAGGTTGTGGATTTTTTAAACGCAGAGGAACGCAAAGTAAAGCGCAGAGGGACGCAAAGTTTGAGGGGTAGAGTCTCGATACAATACGTTATTTTTCTGGTAATTTTTTACAACCGTTGTCAAAAGCTACTGATTATATCCAGTTTTTAGCACGTTCAACGCCACTAATTTTTAAAACATCACTCATGGTTGCACAATAATTTGGTAAGCCGAAACTATCGGGATTGATGAATTTTTCATAGGTGAAATGCCGATAGTTCATGCAAAACCGATCCCAAGCGGCCATTTGAATGCGGAACAGAACAATAATCAAATTAGCCAATGCTAAAGAGATGGGAATACGAAAGTAAATCTTTTTGCCTAAATAAGCGCAAACTTCTTCTATTGCCTGGTTAGCACTTAACTGCGCTTGACCTAAAATAAACCGACGTGATTGCTCATTTTCGGGAGGATGATCAATTAAATATCGCACTACAGTCGCAATGTCTCGCCCGTGGATAAAGTGAAAACTGCCATCTGCTTCCAAAAAGCGAATTAAATTAATATATTTCGTAACTTCTGGAATCCCAGATGTGAGGTGAGAATAGGGTTTATTGGCATCACCGCCTACTACTAAAGTGGGAAATACTGTGGTAATTTTGGGTGCGATCACTAATTTTTCTTTTTTCTGTAAGCAGTCATATTTGGAACGGATGTAATCTGTCCCAATTTCCCCAGCTTCTTTTAATGGTTGATTGTAGCGATCCAAAACGCTAGCTGTCGAAAAATAAATCACCTGCTGGCAACGTTCCGGATCTAGTAGTTCCAGCAACTCTATAGTCTTGACGACATTAATATCAAATGTCTGATCACCACCCCAAGCTGTAGCTGTGAGTACCGCCGTATCAATTGTGGATAGCAAATCGGCAAACTGGCGAATATTTTGCATATCACCTTGCAAAACGTTGATACCTGAACGTGCCTTGGTATCAACTTGCAGTTTACTTGGGTTCCTAACTAGTAGATACAGTTCGTGATCTGTTTCCTTAATTAAAGCTTCTGTTAAATAATGACCTATACAACCACTTGCACCAGTCACTAAAATCCGTTTCTGGCTCATAGAGAATTTATCAAACGTTAGCAGTTAAAACTAAAGAGTTAAAAATAAAGTTAAAAGTTCCGAATCGAACTGATAACTTATCATTCTGGAAATTTTAGATTTTGAATTTTGGATTTTGGATTGAAAAAAAATCTAAAATCTAAAATCTAAAATCTAAAATTGAATGACTCTCAACCCTTAACTCCTGCAAGATTCAATTCCTTTGCGGTTTCAAAGAAGAAAGCGACATTTTCTTCTGGAGTTTCTGGTAAAACACCGTGGCCGAGATTGAGAATGTGACCCCAATTGCCAGCTTTGCGAACGGTATCGAGAATGCGATCGCGGATAAACTGTTTAGAGCCGAATAGTACGCCTGGGTCAAGATTTCCTTGAACTTTGACTTGTTTGCCCAATCTTGCTCGTGCATCTGCCATATCCACTGCCCAGTCTACACTGACAATATCAGCGCCAGATTGTGCCATTCTTTCCAACACACCCGCACTACCGCTAACTAGCAAAATTAAAGGCGTATCGGGATGGGTTTGCTTGACTTGCTGGAAAACTCTCTGCTGATAAGGGAGAGCAAAGGTGTCATAATCTTGAGGACTCAATTGACCCGCCCAAGAATCAAACATTTGCACAACTTGAGCACCAGAGTCAATTTGGTAACGGGCATAGATGGCGATCGCATCTGCTAATTTAGCTAACAGTTGATGCAATATCGTCGGATCTGAAAATGCCATGTTTTTGATGATGGAGTAGGTTTTAGAACCTTTTCCCTCAACTGCATAAGCTGCTAACGTCCACGGCGCACCCACAAAGCCCAACACCGTTGATTTATCGCCTACTTCAGAACGCAACGCCTGCAAGATGGTTTTGATAAATGGTAGAGTTGCTTCTGGTTCTAAAGGATGCAGACGATCAATTTGTTCTTGAGTGCGGAGGGGCGAAGAGATGATTGGCCCTTTACCTTCGGCGATATCCATGTCAATGCCCAAACCAGGTAATGGGGTGACAATATCAGAAAATAAAATTACTCCATCTGGCTGGAAGGCTTTCCACGGTTGCAAGGAAACTTCAATTGCTACATCTGGAATTTCCGAGCGCTCGCGAAACGAAGGATACTGCTCTCTTAAGTCTCGATATGCTTTCATATATCGTCCCGCTTGTCGCATCATCCATACAGGGGGACGATCTACTACTTCACCACGAGCAGCCCGTAAGAGATGAGGAGTCGTTGAAGAAACACCCATTTATCACTTCATCCTAAGTCACAATTTTTATGCCACTGTTTAGCTTATCATTCTGGGATTACGCTTTATCGCTGATCAGCAAGTTGTCAGCAAAAGCCCTAGTCGCTTCACGGCAATGGCGAGTCGAAAGTAAAAAATGGGATAAAACAAGAATCAACAAAGAAATTGGAATATAAAAGAATTTCGTTACTCTTGTCTGTTTTCCCTACTCTCCACTCCCCTAACTTTATATGCAAACTGACTCTAACAGTCCCGATCATGTTGCATCTACTAATAACGAGCCTAACCCAGGAAAGTTTTTGATTCCCCGATCGCAGCGACAGAGGTTCTTTATTCAGTTTACCTTAATGACCCTGATCGGATGGGTTGTGGGTGGCGTTGCCAGTATCGCCTTAGAGAAAATTATTCTCCAAAGTCTCTCACCTAGCGTTGCTATCCAACCACAAACATGGAGCATTTTGGTCAGAAGTCTCAGTAACGTTGTATTTGCCGTGATTTTTGCTGCTGACCAGGGGCTAATCCTTTACCGATATTTACCGGGTTGGCAGTGGATATTTGCTACTAGCGTCGGTTGGTTGATTGCCAACGGCGTTTCTACAGCCTGGATTAACTACATTTCAACCATTGCCTCATCGTTAAATGAAACTTTATCTCCTGAAGATACTTTGATTTTGGGATTTCTGTCAGCGATCGCATATGTAATTTCTGGAATTTGGCTAGGGATTTGCCAATGGCTGGTATTGAGGCGATATACAGCAGGCATTTGGTGGTGGAATTTTTTACCCTCAATTTCTTTCTTATTAATTAGTATTTTGGTTTGGTTGCTTTTTGTGGTACAAGACTTGATTCCAGAAGCAAACCGTAATTTTATATTGTATTGGAGTGGACAAGGATTTACAGCAATGATTCTGGGAGTTATACCTGCAATTGGCTTGTGTAGATTGAAAAAAAATTCACATCCCGGTACATGAATTATGAATTTTTAATATTCCGTCATCAGCATCTAAAGTTACTTCCACACCCACTGGTAACACTGCATTCGGGCTATCATGACCAAAAGGCAGATGAGAGACAACAGGAATCCCCAAATCGCCTAAGCGATCGCGCAGAACTTCTTCCACACTAAAACTAGGCACATTTGGTGGGGCTTGACACCGAGTGAAACCCCCCAAAGCAATCCCCCGAAGTTTTGCTAAACAACCACTTAAACGCCACTGTGTCAACATTCTGTCAATGCGGTAGGGTGGTTCTGTGACATCCTCAAGTGCCAAAATCACACCATCGAAATTTGGTTGCATTGGTGTATTTAAAAGATGGGTTGCTACTGTGAGATTTCCTGGTAGCAAAATACCAGTAGCAATCCCGCCACCCCAACCATAACCTTTGAGAGGTTTAGTATCTCGCCCTTCTACCCAATTGAACAATCGCTCGATTGACCAATCTGGCTCATCGGCGAGAGTTGTCATCACTGGGCCATGAAGGCTGGAAATCCCGACGTTATAAAGGCTCCATAAAAGGGCGGTGATGTCAGAAAAACCAATCAACCACTTGGGAAGTTCTAAGCTTTGTTGCCAATGCCAATTTTCTAAGATCCGAGTGCTACCAAAACCACCTCTGGCGCAGAGGATACCCCGACAATCTGGATCTTGCCATGCTGCTGCTAGCTGGTTACGGCGGTCTTCATCTGTGCCTGCTAAATATCCCCATTTATCATCTATCTTTGGGCTGATTTCTACTTGGTAGCCGTGCGATCGCCAAATTTCCACACTCCGCTCAAACGGCTCCAATTCTCGTAAAGCACCACTGGGCGCAATAACTCGTAGCAAGTCACCAGGTTTCAGGGGTGGTGGTAGGATTTTAGATTTCATCTAGATGGTTGAGAATCCCAAATTGAGTCGAGGTTTGCTTGGGCTTGTTTGAGGGCTGTTTGTGGAGAAGCGCCTAACATGGTGGCTTCGATGGCTCGACCTAAACTGTCAGATAAACGACTATAGCCAGGAATGATTGGTCTAAAACCTGATACAGACATTTGGTCAATAAAGACTTTCAAGACAGGTTTTTGCTGGATAAATTTCTGGTAAGCCTGACTTTGGGTAGATTTGAGGTTAACTGGTAAAAAACCCGTCCCCATACTCCATTCTGTTTGGAATTTTTCACTCAAGACATACTCTAAAAATTTGAGTGCAGCTTGCTCTCTGGCTGGTGTGGTCTTCATCAAATACATATTTCCAGTGGCTGTCACCGTCGCCGGCTTCACATTTCCAGGTATAGGGAATGCGTTAAAGTCAACATTGGACTTCATTATATAAGTCCAAGGGCCTGTGAGCTGCATCGCAACGCGACCTGCCATAAAAGCGTCTTCTTCATAACCTCGCTCTGGGGAAGAAAGGATTGCTGAACCATCTTTTAATAGGTCTTGCCAAAATTGTAAGGCTGCGATCGCACCGGGATTCATCAAATTTGGGCGATTATTTGTCACAACTTCTCCGCCAGCGCTCAATAAAAAGGGGAACCAACTAAAGACAGTCCATTCTTCCTTTCCTAAAGGTAGTAACATTCCGTACTGTTCAGGTCGATTATCGCCATTCCGGTCTATGGTCAATTTTTTGGCAACTTTCCTCAGTTCTTCCCAAGTCTGAGGAATTTGCGTAATTCCCACAGCTTGGAAAAGTTTAGGTCGGTAAAAAATACCTATATTGCTCGTGTAAAGTGGGATTGACCAAAGATGACCGTCTAATTTCAATTCTTCCCATAAGTTGGGGCTAATTTCCGACTTCAATGGCAATTTGTCCACCCATTCTTCTAAAGGTCGAATTGCCCCTAGTTCCATAAACTGACCTGTCAATTGAGGATCGAATGACAGAAGATCTGGAGGTGCATTGCCCACAACTGCTGTTAATATTTTTGGTAGTTGAGGTTGACCAATGAAGAGAGATTCCACCTGAATATCAGGATGAGTCTGATTAAATTTATCTACTAGTTTGTTAAACACATCTCGATTAGCAGGGGGATTAATTGATTGCCATAGGCTCAGATGAATTACTCCGTCATTTTTCTGGACTGTCCCCTGACAACCAGATAAGAATATGAAAAATATACTCAGAATAATTCTTATCAGCGAAAGCCGCCAAGCAGAATTGGTCAACTGGCCGGAAAAATTCGGAATTTGGGATTGGAAAAGGGTAACTTTCATGCAATTTTTCAGATTAAATAATACTTTGCTTCCAGGGTTTGATTGAATTAAAAAACAAATTATCGGCGTGTAAATACACAAAATTGTAATTATAATTATTGATTTTATCAATATTTCTATATTTAAAAATATCTCTTTGATGTCCAAGATTATCTAAAAAGTATTTATCCTCTTGCATCAGACTTCAAATAAAATTTTATCAGGCAGATGCCTATACGGTTCGGTTAAGAATATTTGTAGGTTGGGTTGAACCAACGCGAACAGCGTCCTGTAGGGAAGTGAAACCCAACAAACATTGCAACATGTTGGGTTTTGTTCCTCAAACGCCACTTGCTTTAAGTCGGGAAACCGCATCGCCCTTGCTGTTTCCCCTTCTCTACGAGACGCTGCGCGAAGGGAGAAGGGCGCAGTGGCTCCTCAACCTACACATTTTTATTTTTTCGGCTTAAGCGAGCCGTATTGAGGGAGGTGCAGAAATATAACCTCAAGCAACTAAGGCAATTTTTATCAAAAAATCTTTCTAATTTAGAAAATATTGCTCAAATATACTACATTTTGTCTCAATGTTTACGAGTGCTAATAAGTCAAACTGGTATACATTTATTCTATAATAGAAAACGTTGATTTCATGGGTACACGATTTTTTTATGGTAAGCTCTACCACGCCTTTTTTATTAAGTAGCTATTTAGAAAATTCATTTTATTTCAAGCATCATCTACAAGATTTTTTACATTTAGATGCAGAAACCGTAGAGACAAAGTTAGCAGCAGCACAAGAAGAAATAAAAAACTTAGGACACAAAGATTTTAATTGGCAAGAAGCAAGTACTTTCTATCGTGACAAAGTAGGAGAACTTTACTTATTTGAATTGGGGGCTTGGCATCTGTCAAGTCATGAATATATTGGGGATATGTTGCGGTTGATTGCAGATTATGCCCAAGGTCGAGTCTTAGATTTTGGTGGTGGAATAGGAACTCATGCCCTTGGCGCTGCTCTTTTCCCACAAGTTGAGCAAGTGATTTATTATGATATTAATCCGATTAATCGTGATTTTGTTAAGTATCGATCTGAGAAAATGGGACTGGACAAAAAAATAATTTTTCCTCTGGAAATGCCTACCAAAGAGAAATTTGATACGATTTTGTGCTTTGATGTTTTAGAACATCTGTTAGATCCTAGCCAGCAGTTATTACAATTTTATCAAGCTTTAAACTCGGAAAGTAAAATGATAGTGAATTGGTATTTCTTTAAAGGTGTTAATCAAGAATACCCTTTTCATTTAGATGATCCTAAAGTAATAGAAACATTTTTCCATACACTTCAGAGTCACTTCTTAGAGGTTTTTCACCCTTACCTGATTACAACTCGTTGCTACCGAAAGCAGAGTTGAATTTAATTTCATGTCTTTTGGGTGGAGCAATAGCCATTGATGTCAACTTAAGCCAAAACCCTTTTAAAACCTCGTTAAGAGCCTCTGGCTGGAAATGTTGCTCATTGCGGCTCAACCCCTCTTTCTTGAGGCGGCAGCCCCCGCATAGGCATTCCCAGTCAGAGACTTCTTTTCGAGACAATCTCTAAAAGCTGGTTATAGACTAACTTTCACGTTAAGTTGACACCGATGAGCAATAGCGAAACCCAATAAGTACGTTGTTTAGGTTAGGACTTACGCAGAAGAGATCCCCCAACCCCCTTAAAAAGGAGCTTTCAAGTTCCCCCCTTTTTAAGGCAGGGCTGTTTCGTTCCCTAAAAAGCTTTAAAAATCAAGGGTTATAGCAATTAAAAATTAGTTATTTTGTTACCAGCGTGCCGATAAAATGAACTATCTTACTGATATTTAAGTGCTTAAATGTTCATCTCAGGGTCACTTTTACTTACAATTTTCTCGCTAACCATCTTGACAAATCTTGTTTGAAATGGAATGAAACAGCCCTGCCCTTTTTAAGGGGGTTAGGGGGGATCGAGGTTTCAAGTTTTAATTGCGTAAGTCCTGTAGGTGAAAAAATGATGTTTATGAAAATAAATTAACGACGAAAATGTACCATAAATTATTATTTATGTCTACCCCAATGGGTGCGCTAGGTTCAGGATTGGGAGGTGGAGTAGAGTTGACTCTATCTAATATTGCTACAGAGATGCTACGGCGAGGACATAAATTAGAAATTGTTGCACCGCAAGGGTCTATCAGCAATTCATTACCTATTAGAGAAATTCCCGGAGAACTAATACAGATACCAGCCCAAAATCAGAGTCGTAGTGATCCGATTTTTCTGCATAAAAATTCTGTCTTAGCGAATATGTGGGATTATGCTCGGCAAGTCCAAGCAGATTATGATTTAATTGTTAATTTTGCTTATGATTGGTTGCCATTGTATTTAACACCATTTTTTAACTGTGCGATCGCCCATCTGATCAGTATGGGTTCTTTGACAGATGCAATGGATCAAATTATTGAACAAGTAGCAATCAATTTTCCGAATACTATCGGTGTTCACAGTCAAACACAGGCAGCAACTTTCACATTTGCACAACGATGTATTTGTCTGCTAAATGGTTTGGATTTATCTATTTATCAATTTTGTCCCAAACCTACTCAAAGCTTGGCGTGGGTAGGTAGGATATCTCCTGAAAAAGGACTAGAAGACGCAGTAGCAGCAGCAGAAATTACCGGCATTACACTGAAAATATTCGGCTTAAAACAGGATGTATCTTACTGGGAAAAGATTTGTCAAGAATACCCTGATGCTCCCATAAAATATGTAGGATTTTTACCAACGGTTGATCTCCAAAAGGAGTTAGGTCAATGTCAAGCAGTTTTAGTAACTCCCCGTTGGATAGAAGCATTTGGAAATGTAGCAATAGAGGCGCTTGCTTGTGGAGTGCCTTTAATTGCTTATCGTCGGGGTGGTTTAACAGAAATTGTCCAGTCAGGCAAAACTGGTTTTTTAGTGGAACCTGATAATATCCAAGGTTTAGTAGAAGGAATTAAGCATTTGGATGAAATTGACCGTCAAGCTTGTCGCCAGCAAGCAGAAACTTTATACTCTTTAGAAGCTATGGGCGATCGCACAGAAGAGTGGTTTCAAAAAATTCTGAGAATAGATTAATAATTAGGGTGAGAATTAGATAAATTGAAAAGAAACTTTTGCAGTCAAAGGCTCTGGTAGTGGTTTACCTTGGGCTTGGTAATCTTCAATCAAAAGTTCCAGCACTTGCTCACCATTATTGAGAGCATCCGCGTAGGCATTTCCATGAGTGTGTGCATAGGGGCCAAACTCAGGTAGGCTAACAATGTACTTTTTATCTTCCATGTTTCATTCTTGTTCAGTGCTAGCTTTTTGCGGCAAAAGATAAATACCCCCAGAGATTAAAGTTAAGGCGACAGAAATCCAAAAGCCAATCAGAGAGCGAGTTTGCCACACTTCAGGTAGCGGTGCAATCAGAAGCGCGATCGCAACTATTTGACTAACAGTTTTGAGTTTACCCCAAATATTTGCCCCGGTAATCGTCGTTTGATTCACCCGCCAACCTGCGATCGCTAATTCCCGCGCTAAAATCAAAAACACTCCCCAAGCTGGCACTTTTCCTAGTTCAATAAAAACCATCAACGGCGCAAGTACCAGAAATTTATCCACTAAGGGATCAAGAAATTTACCTAAATCAGTAATTTGGTTGAGTTTCCGCGCCAAATAGCCATCTAACCAATCAGTCAATGCAGCAATCAGAAAAATCGCCAAACATATCCACTTAGCTTCAGGTGTAGGATTATATAAACCGTAAAGCAGAAATGGTATCCCCAATAGGCGAGAGAAGGTAATCCAGTTGGGTATGCTCATAGGGAATTCAAAACTCAAAATTAACAAGTGTAAAGCAACAAGCAGCCAAACAAATATGCAAAATCTATGCAGATTAGTGTATCTGAGTGCACCTGCGTGGGAAAATCTGTTTTCTGTAGCTCTCCTAAAACAATACTATGACTGAACACCCAGACTCCCAATTCCGCATCGAACGCGATTCAATGGGCGATCGCCAAATCGCTAGTAGCGTTTATTACGGCATTCAAACGCTACGGGCAATCGAAAACTTCCCAATTAGCGGCATCAAGCCTTTACCCACTTACGTAGATGCTGGATTAATAATTAAAAAAGCTACAGCAATTGTGAATGGTGAACTGAATTGCATTCCCCAAGATATTAGTCAGGCGATTGTGCAAGCAACTGATGAAATCCTGGCTGGGAAGTTCCGCGATCAATTTGTCGTGGATGTTTATCAGGCGGGTGCTGGAACATCTCACCACATGAATATCAACGAAGTTTTAGCAAATCGCGCCTTAGAAATTCTTGGTGAAGAAAAGGGCAATTACAAACGTGTTAGTCCCAATGATCACGTTAATTATGGGCAGTCTACCAATGATGTGATTCCTACCGCAATTCGCATTGGTGGATTATTGGCATTATCCCAGACATTACACCCAGCAATAGAGGGGGCGATCGCATCTTTAGAAAACAAAGCTGTAGAATTTCAAGATATCGTCAAATCTGGCAGAACCCACTTACAAGACGCTGTACCTGTGCGTTTGGGTGAGAATTTTCGGGCTTGGGCGCAAATTCTTACAGAACATCAAAACCGAATTTACACCGCCTCTGGTGATTTGATGGTGTTGGGTTTGGGAGGTAGTGCAGCCGGAACGGGGTTAAATACTCATCCTCTATATCGCGCCCGTGTGGTGGAAGTTCTCTCAGAATTGATTGACACTCCCCTAGAACCTGCGCCCCACCTCATGGCAGCCATGCAAAGTATGGCCCCATTTGTGAATGTTTCCGGTGCTTTACGCAACTTAGCGCAGGATTTAGTTAAGATATCTCACGATTTGCGGTTGATGGATTCGGGGCCAAAAACTGGCTTCAAAGAAATTCAACTGCCCCCAGTGCAACCTGGTTCCTCAATTATGCCAGGGAAATATAACCCAGTCATGGCAGAGATGACATCAATGGTGTGTTTTCAGGTGATGGGTTACGATAGTGCGATCGCTTTAGCCGCACAAGCCGGACAATTAGAATTAAATGTGATGATGCCGCTGATTGCCTATAACTTGATTCACAGTATCGAAATTCTTGGTAATACCATCGCCGCACTCACCGAACGCTGCATCCAGGGAATTACAGCCAACCAGGAACGTTGTTTAGCATACGCCGAAGGCAGTTTAGCTTTAGTAACCGCACTAAATACCCACATCGGTTATTTAAAAGCCGGTGCTGTCGCCAAAGAATCTTTAGAAACTGGTAAATCCCTGCGGCAGATTGTTCTAGAACGAGGATTGATGAGTGAAGCAGACTTAGCCACAGTCTTAAATCTAGAACAAATGAGTATTATCTTACCGCTCAAGACAGAATAATAGGTTACAGGGTATTGGGCATTGGGCAATAACTAATAACTAATAGTTTTCTTCCCCTGCTCCCCACTCCCCACTCCCCACTCCCCACTCCCCACTCCCCATTTATCTATGCAGACTCAAAAACCATCTGTTAGTCTCATTCGGGCTACATCCTACGAACGAACAGCCTTACGGGAATCCTTAGTCATTCTCCTGGAACCTTTTGGAGGAATGGCAGCGTTTGTAAAAAAAGGCGATCGCGTTTTACTCAAACCGAATCTACTTACAGGGACGCGTCCTGGTAAAGAGTGTATCACCCGTGCCGAACTAGTTTACGAAGTTGCCCAGATGGTAATTGAGGTTGGCGGTAAGCCATTTTTGGGCGATAGCCCTGCTTTTGGCAGTGCCAAGGGCGTAGCAGTGGCAAACGGTTATCTGCCTATTTTAAAAGAACTCAATCTTCCCATCATCGATTTTCACGGTCAGCGTTACCAAACCATTAGTAATAATTTTAACCATCTGCGGCTATCTAAAGAAGCAATGGAAGCAGACGTAGTGATTAACTTACCTAAAGTGAAATCACATATGCAGTTGACATTAACACTGGGCGTAAAAAACTTGTTTGGTTGCGTTCCTGGCAAAATGAAAGCTTGGTGGCACATGGAAGCTGGAAAAGACGCAAATAGATTTGGTGAAATGTTAGTAGAAACTGCCAGGGCAATTAATCCTAACTTAACCATATTAGATGGCATCATCGGTCATGAAGGAAATGGCCCCAGTAATGGTGAACCTCGCCAACTTGGCATTTTAGCAGCCGCATCAGATATATTTGCTCTAGATCGGGCAATGGTAGAAATCCTCAATGTTTCTCCTGAACAAGTGCCTACAGTTGCAGCTTCCCAAAGACTAGGAGTTTGTCCAGAACTTGCTGCCATAGAGTTTCCGCATTTAAATCCTGACTTATTAAAAATAGAAGATTGGCGCTTACCAGACAAGTTGATGCCTATCGATTTTGGTATGCCCCGCGTAATTAAGTCTACCTTTAAGCATCTTTACACCAGATTTATCAAGGAACCAATGAGTGTTTACGGAAGGGAGTAGGGAGTGAGGAAGGTACATTGGTGTCAACTTAAGCTCAAACTCCTTTAAAACCTCGTTTCCAGGCTCTGGCTGGAAATGCAGCTCCTGGTGGCTCTGCCGCAACTTACGGAGGCGGAGCCTCAATGAAGGGCATTCCCAGTCGCAGACTCTTAACGAGAAAACGAGATAATCTGCTAAAAGCTGGTTCTAGGCTGGTTTTCACCTTAAGTTGACACCAATGAGGAAGGTGGGGTCCCCTCTGGGGATAAGGGGTAAATGGGGAGTGGGGAGATAAGGGGGATGAGGGAAACAAGGGGGACAAGGGGAAAATAACCCATTCCCAAAGCCCAATGCCCAATGCCCAATGCCCAATGCCCAATGCCCAATTTACAAGTGCAAACTTCGTTACAGCAATTTTATTTATTAGCAGAGTAATCTGTAATTACCCTCCGATTGCTTAACCAGACCGCCCTATTCTAGTTAGTGGCGGTTTTTTTAGCTGATTAATTTGTTATAGAATTTCTCGTATTGGATTTTGATTTATCCAAAAAGTTATACGGATTTAGGATCTGAAAATTCGGATTGGGTATTTTATTAGATATAAGTAATGTCTCCCTACAAGTCGCTACACGTCTACGCCAGCTTCTAAACCATTTTTGACTCTACCTATATATAGATTGACAAAATTGCTGTGATATTACATAGATTTGACAATTTAAGTTCTGAAATATTTGTTTAGTGGTATCACTGAATCCATGCTACACAAAACAGTTGATGTATCTGTATTTATTCAGTAGTTATGAGTGGTTACAAAAATCATTCCTACCAGTTTCTTCTTTGGTGTCAAATATTTTTATGTATAACTACTGTAGAACAATCGAAAACACTGAATAGATATCAGTGTAATTGCTAATTTGTGTCCTGTATCACAATTATCAATTTCAGTAAAATGACCTTAACAAAGGCGTTGCAGGATGATATAATCATGAAGTATCGGACAAATACATTTTGCTAATTAATCTTTAACCAGCGAAAAAATGTAATTTATGATGCTGTTAAAGTTAACTTTGCTTATCCGAAGCGTTACATCATACAGGGAAACATCTGAAAACATAAATCACAAAATACAACATGATTTGTTTACTTGTAACTTTGTATTAAGAACTCCATGTATCAAAAAGCTATTATGACAGTTGTAAAACTGTTTTAGCTTGTAGAATGCCAGACATTTTACAGTTTAAAAATAGCTAAAATAGCATCAATACTCTCACTGAGAGAGTAGACCTACACAGTATTACGAATAACTTCAATTTTGTATGAATTCAAATAGCCAGTCTGCCAATGCCGACACATATTCCCAACGTTTGGCAGACATTGTGGGAACTGCGATCGCTCTGTTAACTCTCACCCTACCCGTCTTTGTCATCGCTCACTATTCTTCAACTAATGTTGAAAATAACCAGCAACCCCTGGTTCAAAACCTCAAAGGAAGTCAAGATTGATAAAGCTTCCCAGTAGCATTTTCCCAGCACCAGAGCTACAAAAAAGGAGAAAACTGATTTTGAGACAATCTCTGTAGATTTGGATGTAGTTTATCAGCAATAAGCTGAATCTGTATTGTCTGACTCCAGATTTCAGTTGTATTGACAGAGTAGGGGCAGAAATCCCTACGACAGCAATCAAGGGCAGAGGATATCCATAATACCCTCTTGGAAAAAGCGTTGCAAGGAAACTTCGCAACGCTTTTTCCATTTTTAGCTAATTCAAGGGAACTGGGGAACTGGGGAGCAGGGAGCAGGGAGCAGAGAAAATTCCTCTCCTTTGCACCTTTCCCTCTGCCCCTCTGCCTCTTCTCAATGCCCAATGCCCAATGCCCAATGCCCAATGCCCAATGCCCAATGCCCAATGC
>NZ_JAQYWQ010000098.1 GCF_029379315.1 Nostoc sp. S13 | reverse complement strand
CCAGCTATGTAAGGGTTTCAGCTATTTTGAGGTTTATTTGTGGATAAGTCTATTGCCAATTGAGTTTAGGTATGAGTTTAATTTTGGCGCTAGTTCATTAATGATTGTTTTGATTGCATTTATCTGTTCGCTAGTTAAAAGGTTATGAGTGTAAGCCCGTCTTAACCAATGTTGAGTTTCATTCAAAGAGCCTCTGGCTATTTTTATGAAACGTCTATTATCTTGAAAACTACCTCTTCCTAGACCTTTCGCTATATTGGCATCGATACTATCGGCTGAACGTACAATCTGTTTACCAATCGTATCTTTTGCAAAAAAATTCCATCCTTCAACAATTTTACAAATGTCATCTGCTAATTTTTCTGATAATTGATAAACCTGTAATTCTTGGAAACGCTTTGTTGCCATTTATTCAGTTGTATTGCTGACTTTTAGTCACTCAATTTTCATTCATCTGTTTTTACTTGTCACTATTTTTTAACAAATGACTAATGACCAATGACAAATAACTATTGCCTTTGAAAGCGTAGTGCATCAATTGATTGAGCTGTGAGAAAGATGCCCAAAAAAATGTAACTGGCAAATAAAATTAAGGCGCTGGTATCAAAAATGCCTTGAATTAAGGTGTTGTAATGTTTTAGCAACGATAGATAACCTAATGCTTCGCCCACGGGGCCAGGGACAATTTTGGCAATTAAATCAATCAATAACAATAATAAGATTACTGCAAAGGTGAGAACGGCAGACAGAATTGTGCTGTCTGTTAATGAGGAAATAAACATTCCTACAGATAAAATTGCTGCTGCTAGCAAGATTAATCCCAAATGACCCAGCAAGGGAATTGAAAGCGTCATTGGTGGATTTGATCCACTGATTGCGATCGCTTCCAACACTAGCATGGGTACAACCATTGTGATAAAAAATGTTGCCACGCCTAATAATTTACCTACAGCTACCGCCCAATTGGTGATTGGTGACGTGGCTAACAGTTCTAAAGTGCCCCGCTTACGTTCTTCGGCATAGAGTCCCATCGAGAGAATTGGCAGGATAAACAACAATAGCCACCCCATGCGATCCAAAAATGCTCGGACAAATTCGTAGGGGACATCTATCGGCGGTACTGACACTCCCTGTTGTTGCCCTTGTAAATCTATTGCCGCGACTCCGTTCAAAATGCCATCTGGGCCTAGCAAAATCATCACGAAAAATAACCCCGCAATGAACCAAAATATGCCTGCGATCGCATAAGCCAAAGGTGATACAAAATAACTCTGTAACTCTCGGCGATAAATGGCAATAATATTACTCAGCACTACACCCATTTACGCTGCCTCTCCTTCGTTGTCTGCTGCTAAGTCTACCTCAGTATCGAAATTCTTTTCTTCTGTGGTCAGTTGCAAGAATACATCTTCTAAGGTAGCGTTAAGACGCCGCAGTTCATGTAAACCGAATCCTGCACGCACTAATGTTGTGGCAATGTCGCGTCCTGGTTCTTTTCCTGGTTCCGATATCACCCGCAGGTAAGCGCGGTTTGCCTGGAGTTGATGACCGTGCATTCCGGTTGTCGGAATTGATTCTATCAAACTCACGCCTGCGACTTTTTGCAATACCTGTTTCGCTAGGGCAGCTTCTCCTTCTATTTCCAACTCATACCCGGAACCGCCTGTCAACTGGGTCATCAGGTTTTCAGGTGTATTAGTTGCCACCACTTTACCGCGATTGATGATGGCGACGCGGCTACAAGTCATGCTTACTTCTGGCAGAATGTGCGTGGAAAGAATTATTGTGTGAGTCCCAGCGAGACTTTTAATTAAATTCCGCACCTCAATTATTTGTCGAGGATCGAGTCCAACGGTGGGTTCATCCAGAATAATCGCTGGTGGATCGTGGACGATCGCTTGAGCAATTCCTACCCTTTGGCGGTATCCTTTAGAGAGTTTGCGAATAATTACCCGCTGCTTATCTTCTAAGTTGCAGCGTTTGATCGCGGCTACTACCTTATTGGTGCGATCGCCTGCTGATACTCCCTTAATTCGGGCAACAAAATGCAAAAATCCCTCCACCGTCATGTCTGGATATAACGGTGGTGTTTCCGGTAAATAACCAATGCGTTGGCGCACAGCCAGGGAATTTTCATGGACATCATAACCAGCAATCCGGGCATTACCATTGGTTGCCGGTAAATAACCAGCCAGAATCCGCATAGTTGTGGTTTTACCAGCGCCATTGGGGCCCAACAACCCTAAAATCTCCCCCGGTTCGACGCTAAAAGTGACATCAGTAATCGCTGGGGTGGAGCCGTATATTTTACTTAGATGCTCAACTTCAATCATCGGTATAGTGGCGATCGCAATTTATAGGATACCCAACAATCTTAGATCACGATATTGGGTATGGAGGATTAGCACTAAGATTGGCCGACAATGGGTAAAGTTCCTGAAAAACCTAACCATCGAGCAAGCTTTCCTACTATAGAAAGGCGAACAATTAAAGCTTCTTAAGAGCAGAGAGGTTGGGAGAGAGATTTTCCAGATACCGTAAAAAGTCAGCATTGTTAGTCGAAACAATGCCATTACAACTTTAAAAGACTTGTGTCTAAGCTGTCGCGCATTTAATTTGCACAACTAGGGCGGGCAAGATGCCCACCCCACAAGAGATTCATTTTTTTTGAGGATGCAAATTAAAAGATTTTTAGCTTACCTGACTTTTCACATTATGTAGGAAAGCCCACGAAAAACCTAACCCCCTTCCCGACGCGGGAAGGGGGGAAATTCAAAGTCTCTCTCCTTTTAGGAGAGAGATTTAGAGAGAGGTTTTTCAAATACCGTGAAAAGTCAGGTTAATAATAGCTACCAGATTTCCGATGCTCCAAAGCAGTGACACCATCATTTTCCAAGACTTCACCGTGATCGATGACGGCATAAATTAACCATCTATCACCACATTCAAGCTGATTTTGCACCGTACATTCTAAATAGGCTAATACCTCATTCAGAATCAAACAACCATTAAGAGCAGTTTTTGTGGCAAGATTTGCAAAGGGATTATCTCCTAAAGTGCTATGACGAGAAAAATAGCGCCGCACATTTCTTCCTTCTTTGAGGATATTCAGCACAAATTTATCACCAGGATGATGCATTAAATCTGCATTCTGCTCGTTAGCGATCGCAATCATAATCCCTGGCGGGTTAAAAGTTGCCTGCGATACCCAAGAAGTTAAAACGCCTTTATGAGTTTCTTCATCACGAGTTGTCACAACACACAGAGAACCAATGATCCGCCCCACAGCTTGTTCGGTACGATCTACATGGGTTTCTGTCACAACCTGGCGGGAAGTACGTAGTTTTTTGGTTTTCTTCAAATTTTGGGCAAAGGAAGCACCTGCTTCTTGACACTGCTGGAGAATCACAGGAGTAGGGCTGAAACGCACCCGAATTGTTTCAAACCCTAGTTGATAATTAGCATCTTTAAGCTTGCTTTCCAGTAAATCAATTGCCTCTCCACTCCAACCGTAAGAACCAAACACCCCTGCTAACTTAGTTTTAGCCGTCGCTGAGAGGACTATTCCTAAAGCTGTTTGAATTTGAGTCGGTGCATGTCCGCCTAAAGTGGGTGAACCGATAATCAAGCCATCGCAGGTTTCTACAATGCGGCTAATCTCCGCAGAGTCTGCTAATTCACAGTTAATCGATTCAACATTAATGCCATTTTGAATCAAACCTTGAGCGATCGCATTCGCCAAAATTGCTGTATTACCATAAGCAGAAGCATAAAGCAAAGCGACACTCAATTCTTGAGATTTTTGCCCTTGACACCATTGACGGTAATCATAAGTAAAACGACTAAGGCTGTAACGAACAACCGGCCCGTGTGCTGGGGCATAACATCTGGCTCCCAAAACCGACAATTTATCTAAGGCTACTTCAACTTGTTTGGCTTGGGGCGCATGGAGACATTCAAAATAGTAACGACGTTCCGCATCTAATCCCTTCCAATCTTCATCAAACAAAGTATCTTCGCAAATATGAGCGCCAAAAAGTTTGTCTGTGTAGAGAATTTTTGTGGCGGGATCGTAGGTACAAAGTCCATCCGCCCACCGGGGAGTTGGTACGGTGATAAATGATAAATGATGTTCTTGTCCTAAATCTAGAGTATCTCCCGATCGCACCACTTGAATAGGTGATTCAAATTCGGGAAAGGCAGTTTTTAGAGCATTGGCGGCGGGACGAGAACAAATGAGAGTGGCTTGAGGAACCAGAGAGAGCAATACTTGCAAGGTTGCTCTGCGGTTCGGGTTGACATGACTGAGAACAATGTAATCGAGGGAGATAAAATCTAGATATTGTGCTAGTTGCTCAAGGTAAATTTCGGTAAAGGATTCACCAGGAGGGTCAATTAAAGCTTTTTTATTAGCTTGAATCAAATAAGAATTCGCCGTAGTTCCCCGTTGGCGGGAATACTCAACCTCAAATTTTAGTCGTTCCCAAGTCCGCGATCGTAGAATCAGAGTATTTTTACCAATTTCAGCAACTTGTACATCTCTAGGATGGCTGGTAGTGAAAGTATTTGCAGACATAATAACCTCTCTTAATAAGGGGGCATTGGGCATTGGGCATTGGGCATTGAGCATTGGGCATTAGACTTATCCGGAAATGAGAACTTTATTTGGCTGAAACCTAGCTCTGGAGAGGGTTTTAGAGGTTCCTGTTTTATATAAGCTAAAAAGCCAGCTATGTAAGGGTTTCAGCTATTTTGAGGTTTATTTGTGGATAAGTCTATTGGGCATTGGGCATTGGGCATTGGGCATTGGGCATTGGGCATTGGGCATTGGGCATTGGTTATTAATTCTTCTCCCTCACTCACTCCCTACTCCCTACTCCCTATTCTTAATGACTATTAGTTTGTATTAATTCAGACTTGGCTTGGCTTCTATAGCGTTTAGATACTTCTTGTTCCGGATCGATACCTTCAAAGGTTGGGGGTAGCCAAATTCGGAGGAACTGTAGTATTCCCAGCACTAATAAAAAGGCGCAAGTTGCTAAAACTTGACTCCAATTTGTTTCTAGAACACCTTTAACAATGACTTCTCGCAAGGCGGAAACGATGGAAACTTCAACAGCTACCCCAATAGATACTCGATGTTCCTGTAGGTAAATAATCAGTAGTCGGAATAACTCAACTAAGATAAGTAAAAAAAGAATATCGGCAGTAACAGCATGAAAATCTAGAGGCGGAAGTAACGAGAGAAACATATCTCTCACCTGAAGCACCATGAAGCTAAATAAACCGATGCACAAAGAAATCACAATCACATCTTGGATAAATTCCAAGGTTCGCACAACACGCGCCCGATTGATTTCATACATGCTAATTGGGGTATTTTCAACAGATTTGTACATAGCTTTTTGTGACTAAGGAGTGGGGAGTAAGAAGTTAAGAGTGAGAAGTGGGGAGTTAGGAGTTAGGAGTTAAGAGTTAGGAGTTAGGAGTGAAAAGTTAGGAGTTAGGAGTTAGGAGTTAAGCTGTTACGCAGCCGGAAAGATGAGGGAGACAATGCCCCATGCCCCATGCCCCATGCCCAATGCCCCATGCCCCATTTAATAATGATTGCCAATTTTGCGGTGATGGGCGGCGGTAAGTGCATTTAGCTTGCCAACTCGTCCAGTTTTGACTGTGCTATAAATTACCCAATGATCTCCACAATCCATGCGGCTGGTAATTTCACATTCCATGTAAGCTAAAGCTTCAGCGAGAACGGGCGATTCATTGGTGGCAGGATATGTCTTGACTCCAGCAAAGCGGTCTGCACCAGGAGCAAAACGCTTTAGGAAATGTTTCATTAATCCTTGATATTTGCCTTCTTCTAAAACGTTTAAAACAAAGCGATCGCTTACATGCATCAAGGACTCAATTGCCCGCTCTTTAGATACTGCGATCGCTACTCCTAAAGGCTCAAGACTCGCTTGTGTCACCCAAGAAGCAAACATCGCACTCTGAATTTCTCCTTTTTTGGCGGTGATAATATACAATCCTGTGCTAATACGTCCTAACGCTTTTTCTAGCTCGGTATTGATAGATTTAATCTGTTTAATGCTGCGATCGCGGTTCAGCCATTGACCCATATCTGTCCCCGCTTCATCACAAAGTTGTTCCGTTGCTTGGGTAGGAGTTTCCTTAACTAAGATAGGTGGAAAGGCTTCAATTAATCCCAGTTCTTGAAACTTATTCCGTAAGGGATAAATGGGTTCATCTTCTCCCCCTCCTGACTCTAATAAACCAATTGCCTGTTTCTTGTGAACAGCAGCTAAAATTGTACTTAAAGCAGCTTGAGCTATCACCGAAGATTGGGCTGGCATTCCAATTACTAAACCAGAGGCTTGTGCAACTAATTCTCGAACTTCTTGAGGCTCGGCACTATTAAGAGCTACTAATTCTACTGCGACGCCTGTTTTCGCGCATCCATGTGCTATAGCACGAACTAAATACTCACTATAGCCGTAATCTTCAACATATAATAGAGTTACTAACGTCTCTGTTTTTGCTTGTTCTAAGCTCCAGTTTTGATACCGTCCAAGCCATTCGGAAATATAGTGTTGTAATAAAGGGCCATGTCCTGTAGCAACTGTTCCTATCTCTAACTTTTCAATCCGCTTTAAAGCTGTCAAAACAGACCGGGCATTGGGGCCCATGAGACAATCATAGTAATATTTAAAATCCTCCTCCATTGAGGTGATATTTTCATCATAGGTGTGGTCATCACAGTAGTGCATCCCAAATACATCACAAGTATAGAGAGTGGAAGTTTTGTGGTCATAAGTCAAGATTGTGTCAGGCCAGTGTAAGTTAGGTGCAGAGATAAATTCTAATTCGTGTCCGTTGCCTAAATCTAATCGCTCTCCACTTTTCACCTGCATTGATTTAAAAGGCTGGTGAACCATATTTTCTAAAAATTGAATAGCTACCCTAGCACCGACAA
Organism: Nostoc sp. S13; assembly: GCF_029379315.1. GTDB lineage: Bacteria > Cyanobacteriota > Cyanobacteriia > Cyanobacteriales > Nostocaceae > Nostoc. Next base: position 20,811 of record NZ_JAQYWQ010000098.1, on the reverse strand, counting down.
CAGTAATAGAGGGAGCTAATTGTAAAATATTTTTCACTAAGCCACTGTGGTCGGGTTCTGTGTGGCTAATAATCAAGTAATCTATTTTAGTCGGATCAATTAATCCCACCACTATCTCAAGATATAGCTGCTCAAACTTGTGGTGAGATGTGTCAATTAAGGCAACTTTTTCTCCCTGAATTAAGAAAGAATTATAGGTTGTCCCATTCCGTAAACCAAACTCGATATCAAAACGTTCTCTATCCCAGTCGAGACAACGGATAGCAGTCGTTTGAGGAGCAATTTCAACAGTTTGAATCGTCAAACGTCCTGGATTGGGAGTAACTTGAGTGGGCTGTGTGAGTGCGACCATTTGTTTTCTCCAAAAAGCTATTATCTAGAGCGAGTGTTATGTTTCTTATATTTACCTGAAATACTTAATTAGTAAAATGCTAATTTCTAAAGATAATCATCAGAAAGATTTATTCTTCATTTTGATTGATTTACCATTGAATTACTCAATGTTTATCATTACTTTTATATTCAATAATGAACGTAAGAGAATGTAAATTCTAAGTTAGAATGTTGACACATGTCGTTAATCTTTTTTCCTCCTCTAGAACAAATTAACAGCGAAATTGCCCGCCACGCTGGTGTTGATCTGTATGTGCTGCGCCTCGACCTCATGCACCCCTTAGTTAACGGCAACAAGTGGTTCAAACTGAAATACAATATTTTGGAAGCCAAGGAGAAAAATTTCACGACGCTGCTTACTTTTGGCGGGGCTTATTCCAATCACATCTATGCAACTGCGGCGGCTGGTAATCTTTTCGGTTTTCGCACTATTGGTGTAATTCGTGGGGAACAGAGGCTACCACTCAACCCGACGCTGAGTTTCGCTGTACAGCAGGGTATGCAGCTTATGTACTTGAACCGCCAGATGTATCGACAGCGCAACACAGCAGCGCTACAGGAATATCTGCAAGAACGCTTTGGTGAGGTGTTTATCATTCCCGAAGGTGGTTGTAATTTAAATGGTGTGCGCGGCTGCACAGAGATAGTTGGTGATGCAATGCCTACGGCTGGCTACGCCTACGCATTTGATCATATATGCGTAGCCTGCGGTACAGCTACCACACTGGCTGGTATTACGCTATCGTTGGATCAAAAGCAAAGAGCGATCGCTTTTCCCGTTCTCAAAAATGGGGCTTTTCTTGCACAAGAAATCGAAAGTCTGTTGACAAATTACCTCGCCTCTGGTTTACCCGCACCATACACTTCTCCGGCTGACTGGGAATTAGTGTGTGATTACCACTTTGGCGGCTATGCAAAGGTGAACGACGAGTTGCTACAGTTCAGCCAGCAGTTCACGGAGGAACATGGTGTACCCCTCGATTACGTTTATACCGCCAAAATGTTTTACGGAGTCATGGATTTACTAAAGCAGGGATTTTTTCGTAGAGGCGATTCATTGCTACTAGTACACACAGGAGGTTTACAGGGCAACGCTGGGATGGAGAAGCGAGTAGTCCAAGCCCTCTGAAAGCCAGTCTTCAAGCTTGATTTGTCGTCTTTTCGTGCACACTCTTGACAAAAGCGCAATTATCTTAGGGGACTGACAAAAAAAAATACCCTACAAGAGGCTTTGCTCGTTCCCAGTCGGAGACTGGGAATGCCTTCATTGAGTCTCTGGCTCAATGTCTGACTGGAGGCAGAGCCTTTAATTTGCCATTCCCATGCTCTGCATGGGAACGAGATAAACGAGAGAACAATGAGAAATCGAGCTTTTTTCGACTTGTGTGTACAGCGTAGCCACCTGCTCTTAGGGGAGCCAAAGCTGCGCTTTGTCTCTTTGGGGTTCTTCGGGTTTAATAAGTAATCAAGCCGACATAATATTACGAATGAGTCTACTTTTTTTGTGCAACTCGCTGCACCTGCAAACCCTCTGTATCATCAACCGTGGGAGTGGCAATCAGCGATTCATTTCCTGTCAGACCTGATAGAATCTCTACTTCAGTACCATAATCTCGCCCAACAGCAACTTTTTGATAATGCACTCTTTGGTCTTTAGTTACAGTTGCTACCTGTGTACCTCCGCCGTTAACGACTAAGGCACTATCTGGCACAACAAAGGGAGGATCGTTACGGTTAATGGCAAATTTGACACTGGCATACATTCCAGGTCGGAGGCTAGCGCCCAAATTCTGCACTTGTAATTGTGTCAGCAAAGTGCGAGTATTTGGATCTATAGCGTTGCTAGTACGCACTACTTTACCCGTAAACGCTTGTTGTGGTAACTCTCTAACTGTAATTTGTGCTGTTTGACCAACCTGAAGTGACGATGATAAACTCTGTGGAACATTCACATTCACATCTAGCTTGTCATAAGCAGCAATAGTATAAAGGCTGGTATTGCTAGTGTTGGTATTGCTGGTACTAATGCTACTAGTAGTACTGTTGTTACTACTACCTGCTGAAATTAAAACACCTGTATTGACGTTACGTGCGGTAATCACTCCTGAGAAAGGAGCAGTGACTTTTTTATAAGACTGCAACACGGTATTACGCTGGAAGTTTGCTTGACTGGCGTAGACGTTAGCTTGTGCTGCTTTGACGTTGGCAGAGTCCGCATTAATAGTGTTTTGTGCTGCCTCAACGTTGGCAAGATTAGCCTGATATGTAGCATATTTAGTATCTGCATCTTGTTGAGCAACTGCACCTTTCTTGACAAGAATTTGCCAGCGCTCCCAGCTCTGACGTGCTATCAATAGATTAGCGCGGGCTTGCTTCAAATCAGAAATACCTTTAGCTAAACTAGCACGACTTTGAGACACATTGGCTTGTGCTTGCACTAACTCTGCGTTCGCTTGCAGAACTTGCTGATCGGTGTCTGGTGAATCAATCTCTGCCAACAACTGACCAGCTCGGACGCGATCGCCAATGTCTGCGTACCACCGTCGCAAATACCCAGTACTGCGAGCGTAGATGGTCGTTTGGTTAAGGGCTACAACACTGCCAGGTAGTTCCAAGTTGGTAGAAGCAGTGGCGCGACGGGGAGTGATCACGTTGACTGTGGGTAGGGTGCTTGCTTCCTTGACTGCTGCTCGTAATTCTGACCTTTGGCTTAACCGAGGCAGAATACCTATGGCTAGTAGGCTACCAAAAAAAACAGCGCCAATTACAACCCAACCAATTCCACCGATACCGCGCCTTTGTTTTCTAGAAGTCGTTTCTTGTTCAGAATCAGGAGATGGACGATGCTGAGAATCCATAGGTAAACCGTTCCATATTATCTAGTTTGCAGAAATTTAGTAGCTAGAGTCATTACCATCATTGGCGTTGACAGTTGTGTTCTTTATAACCTGCGGGAATGGGATATAGCGGAATGGCACTAAGTTAAGATACAGGCCTTGTCCTAACTAGTTCCTAGCCTCTACCCTGGGAACACATCCTGAGAGGCTCCCCCTCCTCTTTCTTGACAAGAGGCAGCAGCCCTCTCGGAATATGTTAAGAGTCTTAAGACTCTTAACGAGGTAACACAAGACTTTCGGCTTATTTTAGTGCCATTCCACTCTGACCTCACTTCCATTTTTAAGCTCCGGTGTACACAGAAGTTTTTTGGGCGTTGCAGAGAAAGCGGGATGATTTTGCTAGTTTTGTGGGATGGGCATCTTGCCCGTCCCTTGTATTTCGGGGCGCTCATGTTGCCCACCCTACAAGAATCATCCCTTAATTCAGCAACGCCATTTTTTGACCTGCACCTTTGTTGCATCGACCTGCACCTTTGTTGCATTCACCTGCACCTTTGTTGCATCGACCTGCACCTTTGTTGCATTTACCTGCACCTTAGTTGCATCGACCTGCACCTTAGTTGCATCGACCTGCACCTTAGTTGCACTGACCTGCACCTTAGTTGCACTGACCTGCACCTTAGTTGCATCGACCTGCAAAAATTAACCTCCCCTACATTACCTAGTAACTCTATAGGACTGATATTTGATTTTTGAAATATACGTAGGGTGCGTTACGCCAAAGGCTAACGCACCACCTCTGATTCTAGGTGCGTTACGCCAAAGGCTAACGCACCCTACATATACTTAGATTTTTTCACAAATCAAATCGGATTGCTATAAAAGACTTGTGTATTACACCGTAGCTCCTAGAATATGTCTATGACTTGCCTTGAGGTGATGATAACGAGTATGCTGTCTTTGAATCTGAGAAATTTAAATCATCATCATCCTGATCAACAGGACGAGGTTGTTGACGCCTCATAATGCTGTATACGACAGGTACAAAGATGAGAGTAGCGACTGTTGCAGCTGACAAGCCACCAATTACAGCGCGACCCAAAGGCGCATTCTGCTCACCACCTTCACCAAGACCCAGAGACATTGGTATCATACCGATCAGCATGGCTAAGGCAGTCATCAACACAGGACGCAACCTTGTATAGCCCGCCGCTAGGGCTGCATCATAGGCATTTTCCCCTTCCTGACGCTGCTCATTTGCAAAAGTGATCAGTAGAATACTGTTTGATGTCGCTACACCTATACTCATAATTGCACCCATTAACGAAGGGACGCTTAGGGTGGTGCGGGTGACAAATAGCATCCAGATGATACCTGCTAAGGCACTTGGCAGTGCCATCATAATAATCAGGGGATCAAGCCAAGATTGGAAGTTCACCACCATTAAGCAGTAAACCAGCACAATTGCAAACACAAGTCCTAAACCAAGTCCCAGAAAGGAAGAGTTCATCGTTTGCACTTGCCCACGGACATTAATCTGACTTCCCTTAGGCAATTTTTTCTGATAATCAGCGATGATTCGATTTACATCCTGGGCAACTCCCCCAAGGTCACGACCAGAGGAGTTAGCGTAGATATCGAAAACTGGCTGAATATTATAGTGATTGACAACTTGCATCACTGTGTCGCGTTTGACAGTAGCCAAATTACCCAAAAGTTGGGGTGCAATTTGACCGTTGCCAACTGGCGTATTTTTCAGGCTGTCAATAGAGTCAATTTTATACTGTGGAACTTGTACAGCCAGGGTGTAACTCACGCCTTTTTTGGGATCAAGCCATTGGTTGATTGCGGCTTGACCGCTTGAACTTAAGGAAGTTAGGACGCTATTGGCAACATCACGCTGGGTCATACCCAGTTGTTGAGCCTGGGTGCGATCTACATCAAGACGTAATTCTGGAGCATCGACCACTTGCTGGAGATGTACATCTACAGCACCAGGAATGCGCGTCATCCGGGCTGCGATTTGTTGGGCAATTTCAAAGTTGCCCTTTGAGTTTTTCAGAGGGCCAGATATTTGCACGTCAACAGCAGCAGGCAAACCGAAATTTAGAATTTGAGTAACAATATCAGCTGGTTCAAAAAAGAAGGTGTAATTAGGAAATGTCGCTTTCAATTTCTGGCGGAGTTCCTTGATATAAGAAAAAGTTGCACCAGATTCTTTTAGAGACACAAGAATATCAGCATCAGCCTGTCCAATTGTGGCACCATTGTAGCCATAGGTAAGGTTAATACCACTGGTAGGTAAGCCGATATTATCCAGAATCAGAGAGAGATTCTCTTTCGGTACTGTCTGGCGGATAACGCCTTCAACTTCGCTGACAATTCTTTCTGTCTCTTCCAAACGAGTACCAGGTAAGGCTCGAACATGGAGGCTAAACTGACCACCATCGACTTCAGGGAAAAAGTCTTGACCGACGAACGGCAACAAAACTCCTGCACTAACGATAAAAGCACCAAACAGCACAAAGACTATGCGGCGGTGATTTAATGCTGAGTTCAGGACATTGTAGTACCAACTGCGAAGTTTCTCAAATTGTCGGTTAAACTTTTCGTGTAGCCGCCATATCCAATCTTTCTTCACAGATTTGGCAGTTGTCCTTGTTGTTTCTGACTTTTGGTGGTGGTTGTCGTGACCATTATTGTTTTGGACTGGCGAATCAGTTTGGTGGTCGCGATTATCATGGATTTCGACTAGTGAAGAATGGCTGTGGTGATTGTCGCGACCATTATTGTTTTGGACTGGCGAATCTAGATGATGGTTGTCGCGACCATTATTGTTTTGAACTGGCGAATCAGTATGGTGGTCGCTATGACCATTATGATCCTCGCTTTCTCTATGCCAGTCTACTTCATGTGGTAAAAGATAGCTTGCCATTGTCGGGACTACAGTCCGAGATAGCACATAAGAAGCAAGCATCCCAAATACTACCGCCATCGCTAGGGGGACAAATAGGTACTTTGCCACTCCACTGAGAAACACCACCGGCACAAAGACAATACAAATACATAATGTTGCTACAAGTGCTGGAGTGGCAATTTGCTGCGCCCCATCTAAGATTGCTCGCTTAATGGGTTTACCTTGTCCGAGATTTCGGTGGATATTTTCAATTTCTACTGTGGCATCATCTACCAGAATACCAACAGCTAAGGACAAACCACCTAAGGTCATGATGTTGAAAGTTTGTCCCAAACGACTCATCACAATAATTGAAACTAGCATCGAGAGAGGAATCGATACGGCTACAATTACGGTGCTGCGCCAACTTCCCAGGAAAATCAAAATCATCAGCGCAGTGAGACAGGCTGCAATCAATCCTTCTTTGAGAACGCCTTGAATAGAAGCTTTCACAAATATAGATTGATCGAACAAAAACGCTAAATTCAGTTCTGGGGGCAAGGTGGATTGGATGCGAGGCAAAGCTTTTTTTACCCGCTCGATCACATCAATAGTGGAGGCATTGCCACTCTTAAGGATACTAAGTAAGCTTGAACGTCTCCCATTCTGACGTACAATGTTTGATTGCACACCAAAGCCATCTCTTACCTGCGCGACATTACTAATTTTAATTACAGTCCCATTAACTTGCTTAATCGGCAAGTCGTTGAGGGCTGCCACCACATCTGGACTATTATTGATTTGTACAGCGAAGTCGCGAGCGCCTATCTTCATATCGCCTGCGGGCAAAACCAAGTTTTGGGCACTGACAGCATTAGTCACGTCTTGGGCAGAAATGCCATTAGCCAACATCGCTTGGGGATCGATATCAACCATAATTTGCCGAGGTTTACCACCATAAGGCAGAGGTACACTCGCCCCTTGCACTGTTGCTAATTGGGTACGGACGAAGTTGGTAGCATAGTCGAAGAGTGCTTCTTCGGGTAAGGTTTTGCTACTGACACTCATCTGGATAATTGGCACACTAGAAGCGTTGTATTGAATGATAAATGGCGGTGTGATCCCCGGTGGCAAAGGGCGGAGAATTGTTTGGCTGACAGAGGTAATTTGAGCGACGGCTGAGGCTATATTCGCGTTGGGTTGGAAGAAAACCTTGACGACACTAACACCACTCAAAGATTGAGACTCAATGTGTTCGATGTCACCAACGGTTGTTGTCATGGCGCGTTCGCTAATTGTGACGATTCGCTGTGCCATTTCCTCAGATGTGGTTCCAGTGTAAGTCCAAACTACACTGACAACCGGAATGTTAATTGCGGGAAAAATGTCAACTGGTGTACCAAATATCGTGACTACACCCAGGATCACAATCATCAAAGCGGCGATCGCGAATGTATACGGAAGACGTAATGCAATTTTGACGATCCACATAGTTAGTTAGGATACTTCAAAAGTTTTTTGGATTAAAGCTGTTTTGCTGAAGTTGGCGTTTGAGCTAATTGAAATTGTTCTGTTTGGAGTTGCTCAAATAGCCACTCAATCTCCGATTTGATGACTTCAACTCCCCGCTTTTGTAATTTTGCCTGGTATAAATTATCAGTAACTTCAAGTGCTTTTTTCTCTGCAAGGCGTAACCGACATGACATTAATCGATGTTCAATTAACTGCACTCGTTCTTCGGGTAATAAATGACCAAAGAAAAAAAATTTGATTAAGAATCGCGATCGCGCATTCACCCAGCTTTCATGAGGATATACCAGCATTTCTTGATACCAAGTGGTTTTGCCAAGGGATGTAATCTCATATATCTTTCCACACTGCCCAGCTTCTTGCCCCTGTTCTGCACATAGGATAACTTCACCTTGTTCTTCCATGCGCTTCAGAAGAGGATAAATCGCGCCATAGTTGACACAAATACTGCAACTCATAAACATTTCTAGTTGCTGTTTGAGTCGATAACCATTTAATGGCTCTCGCTGTAAGAGACCTAATACTGCCAACTTCAGCATTTTGATATATCAATTTGATATGTTAATCAACAATATCAAATTGAGTGTTTTTAGCCAAGTACTTAAGGCTGATTTGTCAGAATTATTTGTGATGCCGCAGGATACTTCTTGGGGGCAAAGTCGTATAGTTACTTACCTGTGGGCATCAACATTAAGTTGCCGTGAGGTTTACGCTCTTGATTTTAGAGGATGTTTGTAAAGTCTAATTTATTACTCGCCAGCCGACTAGTACCGCAAGGCGGAAGTCAAAAGTATTATCGAATGGGCTTTTTAGGGATTTTAAATTGTTGCTCGTCTTGCAAAGTTCTGATTGGCGGGAACCGCCGCTCAGACTTTGCGCTATTTACGCCGTGACGTACTAGAAGTCGTGCGCCAGGTGCGGGTAGTGCGCGAACAAGTCAGACATTGCCGCGCAACGCACTGGCTTGGCTACACAGACAAAACCCACGGAGGTGGGTTAAAAATTGTTGATTTTTCATGCTTTCCACGGAGGTGGACTTCTCTACGAGACCCTTCTCTACGAGGCGCTCCGCAAACGGCAAGCTTAGGAGATCGCGCTAATTTATTTGTTGGAAATCCCCAAGGAGAGAGGTTTTTTAGATCCAGTGAAAAGTCAGAGCAAATAACTATTATCAAGATATTTGATGCAGAGACACAATTTTACTCACATCTCTACAATGTCTGTCCATGACTTTTATTCTGCGTTTACAAATTCCAAATACCCATTGCTAAGTTCTTTCACCGCCAAGTCATAAAATTGCTTACCGTGTTCAGGCGTTGCTAAAGCTGGATTTGATCCCATGCGTCCATCTGGATAACGCACTCGAAAGTCAGCTGCGCTATAAATCCGATGTCCGCTTGCAACTTCTGCTGAAAGGTGTGCTTGCTTAATCGCCTCTGGATAAACGTACTGGGTGAGGGCTACTTCACTTGGCGTTGCATGAGAACCTTCTTGATCGGCATATAATTCTTTAGCTAGCTTATATACAGAACCGCACATAAACCAGTTTGCCACTTGACATTGCACCTGTTGAGCATTGGCAATCTGCAAATCTTCTAAATGAGCGTAAGTTTCTGAAAAAGCTGCTTTGAGGGTGGCGATGTTCCCGCCGTGTCCGTTAATAAAGTAGAACTTACTAAAACCAGCTTTGGCTAAACAAGTTACATAATCTCGCACTACTTGAATTAAAGTGCTAGGACGCAAACTGATTGTGCCAGGAAAAGAAGTATGATGTAGTGCCATCCCCACATTGATTGTCGGGCCAACGATCGCGCTCGTTGCATCACCTACACCACGAGCGATCGCTTCTGCACAAATAGCATCAGTGCCAATTAACCCGGTTGGCCCATGTTGTTCTGTGGAACCAATAGGGAAAATAATACCTTTTGACTGCTGTAAATAAGCTTCAACTTCTTGCCAAGTACTTAAATGCAGTAACATTTTTGATAATTTCCTCAATAAAATTGCGGTGGGACGAAACCTTTTTCTGCTAAATAGCATCTTCTGTAATTAAACTCCCACTAACACGATTATGAACTCCCTTGCTTTCTAGTGGTGCGAGCGCACAAGATCCCCGACTTCTTTGAAAAGTCGGGGATCTATGCCTACTGCCAAATTTGGAGGAAATGAAACTATCTATTTCTATCAATATTGTTTAGGGGATCAAGTCGCAATGAGTTTCGACAGATATGCATATAAACAATTTACTGATTATGCGATCGCTTTTGTCTATTGACTAATCAAAGTAATAATGCTTCTTTACATCGCTTCTAATTTCCCATATGCAGGACATACCAGCGGGAAAAATCGCTAAATCGCCTTTACCCATTTGCACTGGCTGTCCACCATCAGGAGTAACAACTACATCACCTTCCAAAAAGTAGCAAGTTTCTTGAGAATCATAAGTCCAAAAGAATTTTGAGACTTACTTTTTCCAAATTTCCCATTTAAAGACATTCAATTCATTGAGATGTTCTTGACTGGGTTGATGCTCAATTTTAATTTCCATATTGTGTTTTCTTTAGTTATCTTCAGCAGTAGGATTGAATATCCTCTCCACACTGATCTACTAGATAACACAAAGCGCGAAAACGCAAGTAGACAAGTTCGTTATAAAGCGGATTAAGTTTGCACATTGGCGGAATGTGGCCTATTTTACGACCAAAAAGCATGAGATCACGCTCGAATGGACATTGGGCGGGAATCAGTTTAGCAATAAATTTGGCTAATTTCCGATTCTGAATCTCAATTTTGTCGAGCCGTTGACGTAATGGTTGCAGTAAATCTAATTTAAGTTGAGCAAATTGCTTTTTACTACCTGTTTGATTCTTTTCTTCTAAAGGATTAATAAAAGCAGGCAGAAAAATACGCTGATTTTTTGTTTTAAGCATAGTTTTAGGCAAGGTTTTCCTTGTGTAGATGAATTATTTGCCGATTAGGAATATTTCCATGTAATCTGTCGGATCAATTTACATTGTGCTTGTCAATTCAGAAGCAAAGTAAGCAGAATGCAAATAATTTACATGGATCTTTGGGAAGAGAAATGGTTTAACTAATTGTTATTTAAACCCACCAAATGATCAAGAACTGTCCCGTTAAATACAAAATAACAAAGAAAATATAAAAATGGCATTTGTTTAACTTATGAATTTCTAATCTTGAAGATAGCAATCTTATATATTAGATATAAATGCCTGGTTCTGAAACTGCCTAGTATCTAGATATGTAGTTTATGGCAGACAAACACAGTTTTGTTCTGACTCCATATACATTTTGCTAGGATTAGACCCTAATATCTCTCAATTTTAGGGTATTTAATATCGATAATTTTGTCTGATATACTACGCAAATTCTCTTAGATATTATCTAGTTAGCATCGTTCAGCAGCTGTATTGTTATCGGAGATTACAAGGGATATTAGCGATTTCTAAAATACTGTTGGCGAATTGAGGGTTGAAATTTTAACGCAAAGGAAAGCGCAGAGGCACGCTGAGAATTTGCTACAAATTGATTAAATGTTGTACTTAGTTAATTTGAAGACCGCAATATTTGGCTGGTGAAATCTACAGGTGCAGTTAAGAGACGTTTTGTTCTTTTGCCAGAAGTGGTATATTGGCACTTGACCCGACCGAGTATAAACTATGCATAAGTCCACAGGAGGGCGAAGTCGAGGTGTTGTACTCAGTACTAGAGGACAGTCAAGGGGAGCAGGGGGAGTGGGCAGATGAACAAAAATACTGGGCAAGGTGGTGTTTTTACCCTGTTTAAAGGCGTACCCCTAAGTTTCATCCTGGTAGCATTGTTCCTACTGCAAATCTTCCTAGCTGTGGGATTGACTGTATACTTATCAATCCACAACGGGCAAAAAGCAGTCAATCAGGTAGCTAGCGAATTGCGCCGTGAAGTTGCCAATCGAGTCGAGCAGAATTTACAAACTTATCTGTCAACCCCGCGTCAGGTGCTACGGAGTAATCAAAATATCATTGATATGGGGTTGCTAAAGATAGAGAATCTTGTAACCTGGGAGCCATATTTAATTGAGCAGTTAAAGATATTTCCAGATGCGTTGGGCTTAATGGTAAGCAATGAACAGCAAGAACACCTAGCGGTGGAGAAGCTCAACGATCGCCAATTTTTGCTCAGAAAAGCCTCTAAGTCAACTGGGTACGATCTCTACACCTACAGAATTGACCATCAAGGTCAACGTACCCAACTACCAGAGGTGATCAAAAACTATGATGCGCGATCGCGTCCTGATTATCAAACAGCAGTTACCGCTAAAAAATTCAGCTTTAGTCAGATTTTTACACCCCTGAGTGAACCAACACTTCTCATTAGTGCATCTCAACCCATTTATAATTCACAAGGTCAGTTACTCGGAGTTAACAGCACTCTAACTCACTTATCAGAAATTGGGGATTTGCTGCAAAATATCAAAGTTGGCAAGTCTGGGCAAATTTTTATTATCGAGCGATCGGGGCTGTTAGTAGCAAGTTCTACAACGGAAGAACCATTCCGCTTACAAAATGGTAAACCGATTAGGTTGGCAGCTTCCCAGAGCAGGAATTCCTTTACTCAGGCAACCGCTAAATATTTAGCAACTAAATTTAGTAGCTTTGACCAGATTCAAAGTTTACAGCAACTAGATTTCTCCTTTGATGGCAAACGACAATTTTTAGAAGTTAGACCGTTAAAGGGCGAACCAAATGTCAACTGGTTGATTGTGGTGGCTGTCCCAGAAGCAGACTTTATGGGACAAGTTGATCGCAACACTCAAACCATAATTTTTCTCTCTCTGGGAGCATTGGGACTAGCTACTATATTGGGGATCGTCACCGCCCGTTGGATAACTCAGTCAATTCTCTACTTCAGCACGGCGACAAAAGATTTAGCCAATTTTACCAATGGCGAAGACTCAGTGGTGAAAGTACAGGGGATTAAAGAACTTGAGGTGCTGGGTGAATCTTTCAACGAGATGGCGCAGCAATTACGCAAAACCTTTACTGCACTGACTAACAAAAATGAAGAGTTAGAACTGCAAGTTAAGCAGCGAACTCAAGAATTACAGCAAGAGACTCAAGAACGCATCAACAGTGAGCGAAAACTGGGACAGCATAATCGGGTATTGGCAGAACTGGCAAATCACAAAGCGGTTTTTGAAGGAAATCTGGAAACAGCATTCAAAGTCATCACAGAAAAAGCCGCCAATGCCTTAGAGGTAGAGCGAGTGGGTGTGTGGTTATTTAATAGCGATGCCCTTCTCTACGAGACGCTGCGCGGACGACAGGCTCAGGGTAAGACCTACGGCGGGCTGCACCAACGCACCAAACTACAATGTATAAGTCTCTATGAACGTAGCAAACAGAGACATTCGGCAGGTCTAGAACGCAACCTTGCAGATTATCCGATCTACTTTCAAGTACTGGCGGCTTCCCATACCATCACTGTCACCGACACTCGCACCGATCCACGGGTACAAGAATTATGGAATGAACTACTAGAACAAAATAATATTGTATCCCTAATTGATACCGAACTTTGGGTTGAGGGGGAAGTGGTGGGAACAGTATTGTATGAGCAGATTGGTATTAAGAGGACATGGGAACTGAGTGAGCAAAACTTCGTTAGCTCAATCGCGGAATTTGTCGCCCTGACTTTAGAAGTATGCGATCGCAAACGGGCAGAATCCGCTCTGCGTGAGGCTAAAGAAGTTGCCGAAATGGCAAATCGCGCCAAAAGTACCTTTTTAAAAAACATCAGCTATGAACTGAAGACTCCCTTAAACTCCATTCTTGAAATCACCGAGTCACTCCAAAATAAAGTGTACGGCTCTGGGAGTGAAGAACAGCAACAGTCCCTAAATATGCTCGAATCCAGTGGTAAGAACCTACTAGAATTGATTAACCAGATCCTTGACCTTACCGACATCGAATCTAGCAAAATAGAACTGCAACTAGCTACTACTTCAATTCGGGGATTATGTGACTCCAGCCTAAGTTTTGTCAAACATCTAGCGTTTCAGAAAAATATCCACCTGAATCTACAAATACCTGAAGAACTCGAACCCATCCAAGTCGATGAACGCCGCATCCGCCAAGTATTTATCAACCTGTTGACTAACGCTATCAAGTTTACTAAAGAAGGCGGCAAAGTCTGGATTGAAGTCCAGCCAAATTCCACAAATAAATATATCTTTTTCAGTGTGGTAGATACGGGTATTGGTATGCTTTCCGATGACCTTTTCAAATTATTTCAACCTTTTATGCAGGTTGAAAATTCCTCTACCCGTCGTTCTACAGGTAGTGGTTTAGGATTAGTGATGGTGCAAAAAATTGTAGAGTTGCACGGTGGTACTGTCCATGCCGAAAGTCAGTTAGGGAAAGGCAGTCGGTTTACAGTCAAACTTCCTTGGAAAAGGGCGGGAGAGTGGGAAGTGGGGAAGGTGGGGCCCCCTCTGGGGATAAGGGGTAATGGGGAGTTAGAATTAATTACAGCAGATTTCAACGAAGGTGAAGTACACAACGATTCCTCCCAAAGCGACGTATAAACCTTGTTTTACTTCTGTATTCTGGATTTTGCTGGATTACAGCAGTTTTCCTGTTTGGTGAAACTATACATTCTTTCTATATTTGGTATCACATCCAAAAACTGGCAGCAGAAATAACATTCTGTTACCAGTTCTGAAGCGCCTATAACTCTAAATTGTTATCTCGTTTCAGGCAAATTTACTTGCTGCTGCAAACCGCTTGTTAATCTCATCCCAATTAACCACATTCCACCAAGCATCTAAATAATCGGTGCGGCGATTCTGGTAATTGAGATAATATGCATGTTCCCATACGTCATTACCCAAGATGGGATATTTGCCTTCACTTAAAGGACTATCTTGGTTAGCTGTAGTTGCTACTTCCAACTTGCCACCTTTGTTACGCACTAGCCAAACCCAACCACTACCAAAACGACCAGCACCAGCTTCGTTAAACTTTTTTTTGAAAGCTGTAAAAGACCCAAAATTTTGATTAATCGCCGAGGCTATATCTCCTGTTGGTTCTCCCCCACCTTTCGGCTTCATAATTTTCCAGAACATTGAGTGGTTAACATGACCACCGCCATTATTGCGTACTACTTTGCGAATATCTTGTGGTATATTGTCAAGTTTTTGTAACAGTTCTTCAACAGTTTTGCCTTTGAGTTCTGGGTGTTTGTCTAAGGCCGCATTCAGGTTTTTTACATAAGTTGCGTGGTGTTTATCGTGGTGAAACTGCATCGTTTTGGCATCGATGTGTGGTTCCAGTGCTTCGTAGGGGTAAGCTAAAGGCGGTAGTTGGATCGCACCTGTTGTATTTGTTGTTATATTTGGTGTTGTATTTGGTGTTGTATTTGCTATTGCAGTGTTTTTTTCAGGAGATTTCTCTGCCAATGCACAAGCATCTAACGCAAAAGCACCCGCACCGGCTGAAAGTAAAAACAAGAAATGGCGTCGATTAATAGTCATATAAGTTTTTGCAGCGAATCCATTAAATCTCTATTGCAGTTTTTATTTTCTTAGATTCTGGCTACAAAAAATTGGAAATTGGCGATTCTTTATAAGAAGAATTGAGAACTCAGGAGTCAGAATAAAGTCATGAATTTTGTACGAGTAGGTAATAGCGTCCCTTGCGCGTCTCGTAGAGAAGCGGTAGCGAGTCCGCGTATTCCTGCGTTCAAGCAAGCTAAGCTGTCGCGCATTTAATTTGCACAACTAGGGCGGGCAAGATGCCCACCCCACAAGAGATTCTTTTTTTTGAGGATGCAAATTAAAAGATTTTTAGCTTAGCAAGAGCGCCTGAATATTGGTTAAAAGCGAGTGAAATGGTGGAGCCACTGCGTTGGAAGGGTTCCCTAGCATAAACGAGCCAGCCGCTCTTTCGGGTCTCCCGACTTGAGCGGACTGGCGTCAAGTGGCGTGGCGAAACTAGTATTAAATATTCTTCCTGATTAAAACTCTATCCCTTTATCGGTAGAGTATTCACCAATTCTGAATTCTGTATTCTGACTCCTGATTTATGGCAGTTTAAAACTACAGTTACTCATGAGGTAAGATTCTGTCCCCAGTTTTGGAATCAAACACAAACAAGTGATTTAAATCGAGTTGTAGAGAAAGGCGATCGCCTGAACGTAGACGCACATCTCCGCCTACCTGAATATTCAACACCACCACCGAACCAGATAAACTAGCACGAATCAAAGTTTCCCTTCCTAAAGGTTCCACGACTTTAACTTCAACCGATAACAGCCCTGAGTTTTGAGTATTGAGTTCTGAGTCAGTATTGATTTTTATGTGCTCTGGTCGAATTCCCAAATCAAAACTGTGTCCCTGACGCAACTGAAATTTTTCTTTGACAACTGCTGGAATTGCTAACAACTGTCCACTTATATCAAAACCGTTATTTTGATAGATTGCAGGCAAAATATTCATTGGCGGACTGCCTAAAAAACTTGCCACCATCTGATTAGCAGGACTTGTATAAATAGTTTGGGGATCACCGATTTGTTGAATCCGCCCTCGATTTAGCACAACAATTTTATCAGCCAAAGTCATCGCTTCAACTTGATCGTGGGTGACGTAGATTGTTGTAATACCTAATTCTTGATGTAACTGTTTCAATTCTGCCCTTGTATCATCGCGCAATTGGGCATCTAAATTAGATAAAGGTTCATCAAGTAAAAATACTTGTGGTTCACGAGCAATCGCTCTCCCTAATGCTACCCGTTGTTGCTGTCCCCCAGAAAGTTGTTTGGGCTTACGATCCAGTAGGTGATCCAGAGAAAGCGATCGCGCCACATTCATCACCCGTTCTTGAATGATTTTCCGGTCAACTTTCCGCATTTGCAAGCCAAAGCCGATATTTTGCGCCACACTCATGTGAGGATAGAGAGCGTAATTTTGGAACACCATCGCTACATCCCGTTGTCTGGCTGGGATATTATTCACCAAGCGATCGCCAATAAATAGTTTACCTGATGTAGCAGTTTCTAAACCAGCGATCGTTCGCAAAATGGTAGACTTACCACAACCCGATGGCCCGACTAAAACCCAAAACTCGCCATCAGGAATTTCAAAGGTAATGTCCTCGATAGCCGTGACGTTATTAAATCGACGCTTAATATCTTCGAGACGAACGTTTGCCATTATCTGATTAAAGTTAATAGTTATAAGTTAGGAGTTAGGAGTTAGGAATTTTAAGTTTTTAGTTTTGAGTTTTAAATTAAAAACCTCTTAAACTCATAACTAATAACTTCTAACTCATAACTGTGTCCAAGCTGGGTGAGAGAGTAAAGAAGCAAAGACTCGTACCCCGCGAAGTTGATTAGAGAGGGGTAAGTGTCCTCTAGGCGCACTCAAATCCCAGGTAAACTCGTTAGGGTATCGCGTCCAGCTATTACCTGCTTTCCAACCAATTTTTGGCCAGAAATTCTCCCAATTTTTACCCAAACTTAACCAGATTTCTCGCTGCACTGAAAAGCCAAATTTACCTTCGGAGTGGATTAACCAGAGGTTGTTAATGGTTCGCAAGTCAACAGCCGAGGAATTTCCCACCTCAGTAAAATACAACCATTTTCGTTGTACAGCCGTTGGTCCTGATAGTTCACACATTTTTTGTATGGTCACGCGATCGGCTGCTTGGAAGTCTTGAATAGCCAGTAGTTGTTGCAAAGAATTATAGTTAATCCCGCACTCTGATTTTAGAGGTACAATTCCCTCAGGAAAACAGGAGCGCAGAAATTCTTTAGCTTGAGGTGCATCAGAGTTGTAGAGGACTTGGTAAGCTTTGCCATCAACCCAAGTCGCTAAGTTCTCACGTCGTTTCAGTAAAAATTCCATCAACACGTCTAATCCCTCATTACCCAACTCAGCTAACTGTGGGATTATCTGTTGTTGGACTTTTTCAGACCCAGCGATTAACGGTCGTCGGAGGGAGTCGATGTCATTAGCAGGGCCTGATAAAATCATTGGGTCTGTCATGCCATTCTCGTGTTAGCGGTCAGTGAAAGAGCGGTAAGCTATCGGGCATTCTCCAAGGCGAAGCACTGATAGCGAAAAGTAGTTTACTATTTTTGATCGTACAAAATTGCGATCGCTTCACTGAATCCCACACTTAATCCCCAAATAAGGTACAAGG
This sequence comes from Nostoc sp. S13, assembly GCF_029379315.1. Classification (GTDB taxonomy): domain Bacteria; phylum Cyanobacteriota; class Cyanobacteriia; order Cyanobacteriales; family Nostocaceae; genus Nostoc. Next base: position 2,953 of record NZ_JAQYWQ010000098.1, on the reverse strand, counting down.
GGAATAGGGGGAAAATCTGCGCCTTATGTTTTGGTAAACAAAAGACACAGCAACATATACAAGCCTGCCACATAAGGATTTTTTGACTAGCAGCGTATCGATTAGGAGTGTGTGAACTATGTACGAAAAGATTACCCCCCCCGCAACCGGAGCAAAAATCACCTTCAAAAATGGTGAACCAATCGTACCGGACAATCCAATTATCCCTTTTATTCGGGGCGACGGCACAGGTATAGATATCTGGCCTGCTACGCAAAAGGTGCTAGATGCGGCGGTAGCCAAAGCATACAAAGGTCAGCGTCAAATTAGTTGGTTCAAGGTTTACACTGGCGATGAAGCCTGCGATTTATACGGTACTTATCAATATTTACCTCAAGACACTCTCACGGCAATTGAAGAATATGGTGTAGCAATTAAAGGGCCTTTGACTACTCCCATTGGGGGGGGAATTCGTTCTTTAAATGTGGCACTGCGGCAAATTTTTGACTTGTATGCTTGCGTGCGTCCTTGCCGTTACTATGCAGGTACGCCCTCACCACACAAAAATCCCGAAAAGCTAGATGTCATTGTTTATCGAGAGAATACCGAAGATATTTATTTAGGCATTGAGTGGCGACAAGGTAGCGAAATCGGCGATCGCTTAATTAAAATTATCAATGAAGAATTGATCCCCGCCACCCCAGAACATGGCAAAAAACGAATTCCTCTTGATTCTGGTATTGGCATCAAACCGATCAGCAAAACTGGTTCTCAGCGCCTAGTCAGACGTGCGATCAAACACGCCTTGCTATTGCCCAAACACAAGCAACAAGTGACTTTGGTGCATAAGGGCAACATCATGAAGTACACCGAAGGCGCTTTCCGCGATTGGGGTTACGAATTAGCAATCAGTGAATTTCGGCAAGAAACTGTCACTGAACGGGAATCTTGGATTTTGAGTAATAAGGAAAAAAATCCCCATATTTCCCTAGAAGAAAACGCCCGCCAGATTGATCCTGGGTTTGATTCTCTCACCGAAGAGAAACAAGCGGAAATTGTCAAGGAAGTTGAAACTGTTCTTAACTCAATTTGGGCAACCCACGGCGATGGCAAATGGAAAGATAAAATTTTGGTGAATGACCGGATTGCTGACAGTATTTTTCAACAAATCCAAACTAGACCGGATGAGTATTCGATTTTGGCGACGATGAACTTAAACGGCGATTACTTGTCTGATGCCGCCGCCGCCATTGTTGGAGGATTGGGAATGGGGCCAGGGGCAAATATTGGTGATGCTAGTGCCATATTTGAAGCCACCCACGGCACCGCACCCAAACACGCCGGTTTAGATCGGATTAATCCTGGTTCACTGATATTGTCTGGTGTGATGATGCTGGAATTTCTGGGTTGGCAAGAAGCCGCAGACCTAGTTAAGAAAGGTTTAAGCGATGCGATCGCGAGTAGTCAAGTCACCTACGATTTAGCCCGGTTGTTAGAACCACCAGTTGAACCCTTAAAATGTTCTGAATTTGCCGAGGCAATTATTCAGCATTTTGGTTAAATAGACTTTAGCCGAATAAAAAGACCTCTCCCTGGTTTTACTGCGTAAAACCTGTCCCTCTCCGACTCGGAGAGGGACAAATATGAACTTTAGTTCGAGACAAACTCACACTACTTGCTTTAGCTGTGATTTTGCTAATTTATGAGGTGCGATCGCTCCATTCTCTGTGATGATGGCTGTAATCAACTCAGCCGGAGTCACATCAAAAGCTGGGTTGTAAAAATCTACACCCGTAGGTGTGAGAATGGTATCGCCAACTTGATAGATTTCTGTTGGTTCGCGTTCTTCAATGGGAATTTTGCTGCCATCGGCTAATTCAAAATCAACTGTAGAAAGGGGTGCAGCCACAAAGAAGGGTATATTATGGGCTTTAGCTGCGATCGCTAAACTATACGTACCAATTTTATTAGCAGTGTCACCATTAGCAGCAATTCGATCAGCACCCACAACTACAGCATGAATCAAACCCTGTTTCATGCAATGGGCTGCCATATTATCAGTAATTAATGTCACTGGAATACCTTCTTGAACACATTCCCAAGTGGTGAGTTTTGCGCCTTGTAAGCGGGGACGGGTTTCATCGGCAAATAAACGTTCTAAACGTCCTTCCCTCCAAGCAGAACGCACAACACCCAAGGCTGTGCCATAACCAGCAGTAGCTAGCGCCCCAGCATTACAGTGAGTAAGCAGTGTCAACTTTTCTGGAGTAGTGGGCAAGACTGCCAAACCATTGTCACCAATTGCATGGCAGGTTTGCAAATCTTCAGCGTTGATTGCTTGGGCTGTTTGGAGAAGGGTTTGCTTAATCTCTTCTACTGTTCCTAGCGTTTCGTAGGCGGCTGTCATCATCCGGCTAATTGCCCAAAATAAATTCACTGCCGTCGGACGAGTAGAACGCAACAACTGGGCTACTTTATCTAAGTTATCTAAAAACTCGTGGCGATCGCTAGTCTTTATTTCCCTTGCACCAAGATACATTCCGTATGCCGCAGCCACACCAATTGCTGGCGCACCTCGAACAATCATGGTTTTAATCGCCCGCGCCATATCTTCACTGCGGTGAATTTCTACAAACGTATATTCGTTGGGTAGACGGGTTTGATCGATTAGTGACACTGAGTCATTATGCCAAATAACGGGATAAACCTGGTTTGTGGAAGGTGTCATAAACATAATAAATAAAAGTGTAATAAGTAGCTGGTTAAAAATACTATATGTAGTTGGAAGTTCAGTCAAGAAATTATCAAGTCTTGTTAGTCCTTAATTTTCTTATACTACATTAAATGTAATATACATATGTTTATTCTTACCTTTATAACTTTATGTACAATTTAACTGCTATTATAAATAATTCTTAATATAGGACTCCTATTTGATTTCTGAACAAGACTAAGAGAGAATACGGAGAGGTTT
>NZ_JAQYWQ010000097.1 GCF_029379315.1 Nostoc sp. S13 | reverse complement strand
ATTGGGCATTGGGCATTGGGCATTGGGCATTGGGCATTGGGCATTGGGCATTGGGGGGAATGAGAGAGATCGGGGAGAGTTAAAACTGAAAGTTTCATGCTCAGAGGTTCAACGTTCATGCTCAAAGGTTCAACGTTCATGCTCAGAGGTTCAACGTTTATGCTCAAAGGTTCAACGTTTATGCTCAAAGGTTCAACGTTCAAGCTCAGAGGTTCAACGTTCAAGCTCAGAGGTTCAACGTTCAAGCTCAAAGGTTCAACGTTCAAGCTCAAAGGTTCAACGTTCATGCTCAAAGGTTCAACGTTCATGCTCAAAGGTTCAACGTTCATGCTCAGAGGTTCAACGATTCGCACAATTCCCCTATGCCCAATGCCCCATGCCCCATGCCCCATGCCCAATGCCCAATGCCCAATGCCCAATGCCCAATGCCCTAAACTTAATTTAAAAAGCCTGAATCCATTCTTTGACAGAATATTCAGTCCAGATGCCATTTTTCCAGTAGGGGTCATTTTCAATTAACTGGCGCACAGTGGCTTCGTCTTCGGCTTCGTAAATCCCAAAAACTTTTGTAACATCTTTGGTGGGGCCAATAGTAATCAGCACACCGGATTCTTTCTGTTTTGCTAATCCGTCTAAATGAGCTTGACGGTGGGGGGTACGTTTTTCGAGAACGTCTTCGCAGTAAGTTCCCCAGAGTACATATTTAGGCATAATTCCTTGTTACTCCTACTGATTAATAAGATATTGCTCTGCCAAAAGCTTGAGTCGATCTGCTTCTAAAATGAGATTGTCAATTGCTTCTTTGATTTCAAGGTATGGCTGACGAGAGAATTTCTTTTCTCTTTCAATTGCACGTTGAGTTTCTGCCCTCAACCTTCCAGCCCACTTGTGTTTCCCAAAAATATCTAAGCCAACTGATACAACGCTATCTGTACTATATTGACTTGCTTCCTGATTAATATTACGTATATTTGCATTAACCTCCTTTTTGATCGCTCTGAGTTGCTTTTGTAATAGAGAAATTTGCTTCACCTGTAGTTTGACTGATTTAGGACTATCAAGGGTGAGAGACATGTGTGATTGCGTCTGCTGAATTTGTTGAGTTATTTCCAGCGTGTTCATAATACGCCCCAATCTAGAGTTGAAATTTTTTGGCTAGTCTTTACAGAAGAAGATGAGGCAGAGCCTCAAGTAGAGTATTCCCAGGTTGAACCTGGGAACTAGACCAAAAAACTCCTGTACAGACGCGATTAATCGCGTCTGTACTCCTAACTTCTCAGGTTGACACCGAATTTTTCTACCAAAGCTTCACGAACTTTATTATGTACTGGTTCAACTTCTGCTTCAGTAAGAGTGCGATCGCTAGCCCGATAAATTAAGCGAAATGCTAAACTTCGCTGCCCTTGGGGGACATTTTCGCCACGATATTCATCAAATAATTCCACTGATTCGAGTAAATCTTTACCAGCTTTGGTAATTACTTTTTGAATTTCGGTAACTGAGACTTTTACAGGTGCAAAAAAGGCGATGTCGCGATCGCTAGCTGGATAGGTAGAATAAGGCCGGAATCTGGGAACGAGCATTTCATCTTGTTCTAGAGAATCTAAAAGCACATCTAGATCCAACTGGAAAACATAAACGGACTCTGGTAAGCCTTTTTCTCGTCGCAATTGCGGATGGAGTTGCCCAAAAATCCCCAGCCTGTTACCCTGAATCCACAGAGAAGCGGTGCGTCCTGGATGTAAGCGATCGTCGCGGCGATCGGGTTGAAATTCGATTTCCAAGCTAAGTTGCCGAAATACACTTTCTAAAATGCCTTTGGCTTCAAACCAGGTGATAGGTTGTTCGCGTCCATTTTTTGCCCATTTGCCAAGAGAGACATCGCCTCCCACAATCCCCGCAAGGGCTTCTGTTTCTTGCAAACCGTCTTCTTCTCGCCAGAAAATTTGCCCAATTTCAAAGCCGTTAAGGGCACCATTACCCTGCTCTAAATTGTATTGAAAGGCATCAATTAACCCAGATATCAAATCGGTTCTTAGCGCTGAATATTCGACAAATAAGGGGTTTGACAGTACTATGTTTCTTTCTTCGCCTGGTTTGACTAAAGAATAGTGGATTAATTCTGTCAACCCTTCAGCCCGCAAGAAAGCTCGTAACTTGCGAATCAGTTCTTGATCTAAAGGCAGATAGCCAGCTTCCGCTTTTTCTGGTAGAGTGTCGCAGAATTTGTTGTAGCCATAGAGACGGGCGATTTCTTCAATTAAATCAATTTCTCGCTCTAAGTCGCGATAACGATAGGGTGGCACAGAAACTGACCATGTGGGTTGACGGGTGCTATCTTCTCCTGGGACATTGCCTGAAGGAGTCAACTGACATCCTAATGCAGTCAGGATGCGCTCAACATCTTGTTCTTGGAGTTCACCTGTGTCCTCTTCTAATTCGATTGGCCCCAATATCTGATTAACTCGGTCTAAACGCAGGGCGATGGAACGACTCCAAGTAGACGCATCGGGGCGGGTGTCGGCAATTTCCTGCTGAACAAGAATTCCACTAGCCAATTCACTAATTAAGGATAAGGCGCGGCGATTAGCTACTTCCAACTCAGCCCGGTTAACTCCTCGTTCGTATCTGCCAGAAGCCTCACTTCTTAAGCCTGCACTCCGCGAAGAACGGCGAATTGCCACAGAATCAAATAAAGCTGCTTCTAAAACTAGGCTTTGAGTACCTTTATGAACTTCCGTTTCTTCGCCACCCATAACTCCCGCCAGTGCAACGGGTTTTTCGTTAGCGGTAATTAACAAATTTTGGGTTGATAGGGTGCGAGTTTGTCCATCCAAGGTTTTGAAGGATTCTCCATTATTGGCAAAGCGAACGCCGATGGTTAAATTTTCGCTACTTGCAACAGATTGTAGGCGATCGCAATCAAAGGCGTGCAGTGGTTGTCCCCATTCCAACAAAACGTAGTTAGTAATGTCCACCACATTACTTATGGGACGTACCCCAGCAGCCCGTAAACGCTGTTGTAACCATTCGGGAGATGGAGCAATTTTAACCTGTTCAATTACCGTACCAATGTATGCAGGACAAGCTTGGGTATCGGCAATTTTTAAAGCTAAATTTCCGGCACTTTTGGGAATAGAGACTTCACCAGGTTCAAGAATGCTCAACCTTCCACCAGTTAAAGCTGCTACTTCTCTAGCTACGCCTACCATACTGAGAGCATCAGCACGATTAGCAGTTGCCGTGAGGTCTAAAATTACATCATCTAGACCTAACAACGGACGCACATCACTACCCAATGGTAAATTTTTCTGGGTAAAAATATGAATTCCGTCTACATCAGTGGGCAAACCGAGTTCCTTTAAAGAACAAATCATGCCCTGAGAAGGGACACCACGCAATTTTGCAGGTTTAATTTTTAAATCGATGTTAGGTAAGTAAGTACCCGTAGTTGCTACCGGCACATAAAGATCTGCCTTCACATTGGCAGCGCCACAGACAATATTTAAAATTTCATCTGCACCGATATCCACTTGGCAAACACTCAATTTATCGGCGTTGGGATGGGGTTGACGCTCAAGCACTTTCCCAACAACCACGCCATTTGCCCAAGTGCGGCGGTCTTCAATCTCTTCAACCTCAAACCCCGCCATTGTCAGGGTTTCGGCTAATTCTTCTGGACTAAGTTTTATCTCTACTAGTTCGCGCAGCCAATTTAGAGAAATACGCATGGAATCTGCTTGTTTTAGGAATCGTCTTTTGCTCTCATTTTAGGGTGTTTACTAGCGATCGATGGCTACTCGTCCCGCAAGGCATACCCTTTCACATGAACAATCCTACTACGTTAGACTGGGAGAACAATATTGCTTTTTTGCTTTATCTTTACATTTTTTGCGATCGCCTCTCCAAACCTCTCCCCGAAAGGTCGATCGGCTTTGAAAACAGGCGTTAACTTGAGTATTTCTACGGTGATTATGTTAAAGTATCTGCGCCTATATTAGCAACATCTAAATTATATAAAAATACAATAATGACAATCCTATCAAATGAAAAACCAATTGTTCTTGTTTGTGCTGCTGATGATAATTACTCCATGCCTATAGCATCGGCTACCCGCTCAGTTATTGCCAATTTACAAACTGAACACAAGTTGGTTCTATATATTATTGATGGTGGAATTAGTAAACTCAACAAACACAGAATTATTAAAAACTTAAAATCTGAGGAAGTCAGTATCAATTGGCTCAAGCCCAGAAAAAAGCACTTCCAAAATGTACAAATTTCATCCACCATTACAATTGCTGCTTACTATCGGCTTTTAATTCCTCAACTGTTACCAAAGCAATTTGATAAGGCAATTTACATTGATAGCGATATAATCGTACAAGGAAATATAGAGGAATTATGGAATATTGATATTGGAGAATATTATCTCTTGGCAGTACAGGATATGGGATCGCCTTATGTATCTTCGCCAAGAGGACTCATGAATTATCAAGAGCTTGGCATTTCCCCAGAATCTAAATACTTTAATTCTGGGGTTCTAGTAATGAATCTCAAAAAATGGCGGGAAGATAAGATTTTTGAAAAAGTAATTGAGTATTTGACAATAAATAAACAGTATGTACGGTGGCATGATCAGGATGCTTTGAATGCTATTCTTGCAGGAAAATGGGGAGAACTTGAACCCGGATGGAATCAAATGCCATATTTGTTTCAATATTCATCTTGGCAAGATAGTCCATTTACAGAAGATGTATTCAATCAGCTAATTAATAATCCTGACATTATTCATTATTCAATTAGGGATAAGCCTTGGCACAATAGTTGTAAGCATCCTTACAAAGATTTATTTTTTCAATACCTTGATAATTCAATTTGGTCTAATTGGTATGCTGAACAAGCTATAAAAAAAGAAAGGCAAAGGCGGATGGCTTTTTTACACAATATTTATCATATGATGAAGCAGCAAATTAAATCACTGTTGAAAGCATAATAAAAAAATAAATCTGTCTTTGAATCAAAAAAAGTAAGTAAACCCAAGGGCAGTAAGGCTATAGCCAGGACGCTGCTAAAAAATTTCTCTAGTAAAAATTTCTAACTTGAGTGCAAGGTAAGTAGCGTAGACTAGCCCTTTCAAGGTGACTTATAAAAAGGATATCAAGGCGATATTATGACCAACAGGTGATAACTGCGGTGAGCCGCGCTAACGCCATAATTATTAAGGCGAAATTTTATCGAGAATATCTTAAGATTTCAGTTTAATGCCACTTGAAAAACTGGTACAAATGTTGTGCCAGTTTGTATTTGCTCCAATTGCTGTTGAGCTTGGCTTTTAGAGTCCAGTTACCAAACTGGTCTTACTATTGATACCAGTAAACTTACTAATCAATACAATCACTATTAACACCAATTCTCCAAAATAAAACTATAGACACAAGTCTGGAAAACCAGATAAAATCTGGCGTTTTTAATTACGAATTGGTATAAATCAGCCAGATTAAAGGTAGGAAATATGCAAACAGTTGGTACTCAAAAAGACAGTGCAGCTTGGATTATTCAAACTTGGGCAGCTTTTATACTTTCTATTTCTATGACCAGCTTCGGCATTGTAAATTTGCCTGTGGATGGCTGGATGAAAGGCTTTATGGGTATGGGTTTAGCTTTTTCTCTTGGCTCAACTTTTACTTTGGCAAAAACTACTAGAGACTTGCACGAAACTAGAAGATTAACCGCTAGGTTAGACGAGGCGAAAGTAGAAAAATTGCTTTCACAACACGATCCTCTGAATTTCAAATGAAGGTAGTCAGCCCTTACGGGTAATTCAAAATTAAGAATTATCAAAACAGAATTCAGGAGTCAGAATACAGAATGAATTCTATGCGACTGGCAGATAGCGCAGCGTAAAGCCTTCTCCTAACAAAGACGCTGCGCGAACGGCATAGCTTCGCTTAGAGTTCATCCTAGAGCGTCTAATGGTTAGGACAAGCCTGTTATAGATAGCTGTGACAGCCACTCTCTTAGGATTTGCGAATGTCCTAAGCTATCTGTCCACTGCTATAACTTCTGAATTCTTCTTCAACCCTGGATCAAAAATTAACTATATGACAAAAAACAAAAGGACTGGATATACCAGTCCCTTATTATATTGATTTAAGCTTTTTATCTTAATAACGGGATTTTTTGGTCTTTAACTTTTGCTTTTTACGCCGACGTTCGCTAGCAGCAACTGCATGTTCAACAGGATAACCCACTATAGGAATTACCTGATATTTGCGCTCTTCTTCTAACTTTTTCAGTTCAGTGTAATTAACCCAGTGAATGCAATCAACCGGACAAGTGTCAATTGCTTCTTGGATAATTTCCTCATTGTCTCCATCTTGGCGAACTACGCGCGATCGCCCATAATCTGGTTCAATGTAAAAGGTGTTACGCGCAACGTGAGCGCAATGCTTGCAACCAATACAGGTGATTTCGTCAACGTAAACACCATTTTGGCGCAGCATACCACCTAATTCCGGTTCTAAACCAGAACGATCTAGGGCATCCCGTAAAAAACCCCCTAATTCTGGTTCCAAACCGGAACGATTATCTTCTTGTTCTTCCGGCGACGGCAGAAAATCAGCCATTACGCACTCCAGCGTTGTACTACCAGGCGAATTGAACCATCTTCATTTTTCTGTTGTTCTGAGACTTGAAAACCAACACGAGCGGTTTCTTTCACAACAGTTTGATAAGCATAGCGCTGCGTTACCTGGCGCAAAAACCCGTCCACAGACAGGTCTTGCTGCCAATATTGCAAGTCAGCCACCAGTTCATATTCCTTGCCATTCCATCTAAAGCCGATGTCGTAGCCATTTTCCTGCTCAATACTAACTTCCGCAGGATGGGTTTGACCGCGATAGCCACGGACTTCGCGTGGCCCTGGTTTCCAGTCTACGCCCAATTCAGTTAAAGCATCCTTCAAAGAATCAAGGTTACGGATTTGAGTCTTAATTTGGCTAAAGTGTGACATGGTGGTTATGAATTAATAACACTAAACTACTGTGAAAACTTACCAATCGCTGTAAGTGGTGTGCGTATTCGCCACATTAGATTGCTGCACCTTAGCGGCGAAATATTCTGAGGTTGGCTCATGATTCAGTACTTGCCCCAGCTGTGCCTCTATTGCTGCTGTAACCTCAGCGCAAGAAGCACCCACAATGCCAGTGACTTTTTCTTGTACCCGACCGTCTGGATAGATTATGAACTCTAACGTCTCCATGCTCTTAGCCAACCACGATAAGTACGCTTGAATTGTACTGCCTTAGCAGAAGGCTATAAATATAGCCGTAGGAACATTTTTACTTAGATACAAACTTGCCATTTGTTAATTAATGTTCCATCTTTCAACATATATATCTCAAAATCTTTACAAAACTTATTAATTTTTTAAGGATATACATCAGTATTTAGTTAGTTTCTCTTAACCTCATCGATTAGTCAAGATAACAACTAAGGTTGCTAAGTAAGCTGCAAAAGTCCTAAACATAAGCATTAAAGGTAGTATAACCAGCAAAGCAATTCACAAAAAATATAAAATTTACTGAAAAACTTTATTATTCCCATTAGATTTACCTTGTTATATTAAGGTTTTCCAAATAGGTTGGATGCAGCGCAGTGCCAGCCTACAGCAAGATAGTGGGTATATGCGTAGGCATTGCATCAGGTCTTTGATATAGTGGCTTTACCTGGCATCGGGTGTAAAGGGATTTTTAGACTGCGATGTTCACGTTTGAGAGGACGGGGAACACATTCATCAAGCAGGATTCGCATAAGCAGTCAGCATTTCTTTTGCTAATTCTAGTGCTGCGTAGGCGTAGCCCGTCGTAGACATCGCCTGCTCACGGGTAACACTGGGAAAATGATCTAAAAACTCATTTAGCGAATCACCTGCTTCTAGATAATCAAGCAAAATCTTAATTGATACGCGAGTTCCAACAAAGACAGTAGTTCCCCTTAGTATATCGGGGTCACTGTGAACAATACGCGATGTTGGTACCATAACAACTCTAACCATTTATTTGTCAATATTTCGCTATGATCCTAACTCGGAATTACTACTACTGAAACCGTAGGCGGATCATCGTTGTAGATATGGCACGCTACTCTATATTTATTAAACTATCGCTCTGGACACTACAATAGGCGATCGCATTTAACACAGAAACTTTGCTTGAGATAAGTAACCATTGCGGTTGAAATCTCATAAGCATCCGGTGTATGCGATTGTTAGGCATATTATTCAGCAAACATTTCAGCCAAGGTATCTAAAACTGCTTTTTGTTGATCAGAATCAATCTGACCTAGCTTTTTGACTAATCGAGTTTTGTTAACTGTACGAATTTGATCCAGAACGATTTGCCCATCCTTGCTCTGAAACTGACAAGCAACACGAGTCGGATAAGACTGTCCTTTAGTTGTTAATTTGCGATAAAGACTCAATAACTTGTAGTAATCCTGCATACCACTGACTTGCCCTCTCAGGAGAAGTAACTTGAGACAACTGCAAAAATGCGCTGTCTGCTTCTGCTTCAGCTCCACTAGAGATTTCAATGCGGTATTTCATGAATCGGCTGGCAGGTTATATTTGCGACGCTGGTCGTCAGCAAAATCATCAAATGAACGGAATCTACCCGCTTCAAAGTCTTCTAATCCTTGCTGAATACCTTTAATAGCTGCTTCTGAGTCTTGCACTTCCCACTCTAAGACAGTCTCTAGCAATTGTGCCGCAACGAAACTAACATCTTGTCGTTGCTGTGCGGCTTTCTCGCGCAGTCCTGCCTCTAATTCTGGGCTAAGGGAAACAACGATCGCCATAATCGGATATTTTGCGGAAGGTTTATAGATATGATTTTATTTCAGAATATCTGATCAAGCTGCGTAGGCGTACCCCGTCGTAGACATCGCCTTTGCTAAACTAACTAATCACCAACGAAGACTTTCTAGTAAAAAAACATCAGTCAGCCAAAAAACCCAGGATAATGAATCATAATTAACCTCTATACCTTTGAGCTATCAGCCATCAGCCATCAGCCACCAGTTACAAGCCGGAAGCTGAGATGCCGAATGCTAAAGGCTTTTGATTCAACTTAACTAATTGACTATGAATTCTAAAAAAGTCAACAATTCTCTAAATATTTCGCCAGCTATCCGCGTGGGAGTGCTAGGTTTCGGCGGACTCGGACAAGCCGCCGCTAAGGTACTTGCTGCTAAACAGGAAATGATTTTAGTCGCAGCAGCAGATCATAAAGGCTACGCTTACGCTCCTGATGGTTTAAATACTCAAGAATGCATCGCCACTTACCAGTCCCAAGATTCGCTAGGTCATTTAGAGCCAGTTGGTACATTAACAAATCAAAGTATTCAGGATGTAATTGAAATAGCTCAACCTGTGGATGGGTATTTTTTGGCTTTACCCAACCTACCAAATGATTTTATTCCCACTGTAGCCCAGCAGTTTATCAAATCTGGTTGGCGTGGAGTGCTAGTGGATGCGATTAAGCGCACCACTGCTGTAGAACAGTTACTGGCGATGAAAGAAGAACTGGAAGCAGCCGGGATTACTTACATGACAGGCTGTGGTGCAACACCGGGACTGTTAACAGCCGCCGCCGCATTAGCCGCCCAAAGCTACGCTGAAATTCATCAAGTCGAAATCACATTCGGGGTCGGAATTGCTAACTGGGAAGCTTACCGTGCCACCGTTCGGGAAGATATTGGCCATATGCCTGGTTACACAGTCGAAACTGCTAAGGCGATGACTGATGCGGAAGTAGAAGCACTACTAGATAAAACTAATGGTGTGCTTACCTTGACAAATATGGAACACGCTGATGATGTGATGCTAGAAGTAGCGGGAATAGTGGGGCGCGATCGCGTTACAGTTGGTGGTGTAGTCGATACCCGCAATTCCAAAAAGCCCCTCAGCACTAACGTTAAGGTAACAGGGCGTACCTTTGAAGGGAAGATTTCCACCCATACCTTTACTCTGGGAGATGAAACCAGTATGGCAGCCAATGTCTGCGGCCCTGCCTTTGGCTATCTCAAAGCTGGTAGACAATTGCACCAACGCGGTATTTATGGAATATTCACTGCTGCCGAAATTATGCCGCAGTTTGTCAGGTAATAGTTAGGAGTAGAGACGCGATTAATCGCGTCTCTACAGGAGTTAGAAGTTAAAAACCTAAACTTGAGACTTAAAAATCTCTGGCTTTGTTCAAAATTTGTGATTTTAAACTCTTAACTCCTAACTTTTTCTAAGCTGGTGGAATTTGTGGAGAGAAAATATCTGTGAAATTCTCCTCAAGCAGCGAATCTAGTGTTTGGATAATAAAAGGGAGTTCGGCTCCCACTAGTCCTCTTGGGATGCGTTCTAAAGTATCACTAAAAACGAGAAACAGAGGATATATGGTATTAGAACCCTCACTCAAAATATGACTGTGGCGAAGAGGCATCAACCACTCATAATCATTGTCTAGCCAAACTTGGGTTTGTCGCCAACGTCCTAACAAATCTGAAAAGTCTTCATGATCACGATGAATAAAGACTAAAATTTCGGCTTCAGTTTTAATTTTCCACTCTGGATCGCACATCAAAATGGCCACATCACAGGGTAAGCAAATTGTTTGTGGGGCTGTTGTAGCAGTGTTGCGAATCCTGACAATGGGCAAGGGTATAGTGATGACACTTTCATCTGGACGGCGCAGACTGGGAATCATCTCCAAGTATGGCCGATATTGCTTTAGTAAGGCGATCGCAGCTAGATGATTGCTGTACTCTGCCAAACTCGCTTCGTACTGAGATTTTTGTACAGTCATATTTTATTAAATAGTGAGTAGTTAGAAGTGATAAGTTAAGAATAAAATTTATAAGTTCTAAGTTAGAAATACAAGTTTCAACTCCTAACCCTTCTCTACGAGACGCTTCGCGTAGCTTGCTTCCCCATAGGGGTACGGCAGGCTCAGGGCATCGCTCCTAACTCCTAACTTTTAGTCACCTATCCCAACGTTTCAAATACTTTAAACATAGGCAGATACATGGCTAGCAAAATGGTTCCAACCATCCCCCCCAAAACTACAATCATCACCGGTTCCAAAATACTGGTCATTGCTTTTACTGCCTGCTCAACTTCATCTTCATAGAAATCGGCAACTTTCATCAACATTGCATCTAATTCTCCAGTTTCTTCTCCGATACTAATCATCTGAATTGCCATAGCCGGAAAAACGCTTTCACTTTGTTGTAAAGCAATGCTAATCATACCTCCTTGTTGAATCTCTAGGCGGGCTGCATCTATGGCATTGGCAATCACTTGGTTTCCTGATGTATCTCGGACAATTTCTAAGCAAGTTAAAATTGGCACACCTGAACGAGTCAAAGAACCAAAAGTTCTGCTAAAGCGGGCGACCGAAGATTTTTGAATTAAGTCGCCAAACAACGGTACTTTTAGCGAAAGACGATCAATTGTTAGGCGACCACCAGGAGTTTTACCGAATTGTCCATAGGCAATTTTCAGTCCGACAATAATAAAGAGAAGGATGACAGCCTTCGGACTTCTCAAAAATTTACTAGCATCCATCAAGAATTGCGTTAGAGGTGGTAATGTAATTCCAATTTGTTCAAAAATCGTGGCAAAAATGGGAATAAGAAAAATGGTCATACCGAGAAAAATAGCAACTGCTATAAAACCCACGACCACTGGATAAGACAATGCTGATTTAATTTGGTTTTGTAAGCGGGCAACATCTTCTAACAACTTGGCTAAACGATTCAATACTTCGTCTAGAACACCACCAACTTCGCCAGCTTGAATCATACTCACATATAATCCATCAAAGCAGTCAGGATGCTTCCGCATTGACTCGGAAAGATTCATTCCGCTTTGAACATCAACGCTAATCTCCACAAGAGCTTGTTTCAGTTTAGGGTTACTACACTGTTCAGAAAGTACCCCCAGACTTCTAACGATCGCAACTCCCGCATTCATCAAAACGGCAAATTGACGCGAAAAAACGGCTTTGTCTTTCACAGAAACCTTAACTAAAGAATTCTGGTATTTTTTTAAGTCAAAATTTAGCTGAAATCCTTGAGATTGTTTGAGTTCTTGGACTATAAAACCTTGATCTCTAAGATTAGTACGAGCTTGTACCAAGGATTCGGCAACAATTTTTTCTGTTCGGGATTTTCCTTGAGAATCGCGAACCCGGGCAACGTAGTTTGGCATAAATTAATTCAAAATGGACATTGGGCATTGGGCATTGGGCATTGGGTATTGGGTATTGGGCATTGGGTATTGGGCATTGGATATTGGGCATTGGGCATGGGTTATTCTCTTTGTCCCCTCATCCCCCTCATCCCCCTCATCCCCCTCATCTCCTTCATCTCCCTAGTTTCTTTAATGGGCTTTGGCAGCCGCACCGGGTTTTGCACCTGCTGCCTGCGGTGCCGTAGTACCAATGAGACGTTGAATTTCATCTGGCTTAGAAGTCTTAGACATCGCCGCTTCAAAGGAGATCGTTCCTGCTTTGTACATATCGGCTAAAACCTTCTCCAGAGTTTGCATTCCCAATTTACCGCCGGTTTGAATAGCTGAGTAAATTTGAGATGTTTTGCCTTCTCGAATCAAGTTGGAAATAGCGGGAGTGACAACTAGAATTTCTTGAGCCATTACCCGACCATATTCACCAGGTTTAGGGTTTTTCTTGGATACCAAGGTTTGGCTAAATACCGCCACTAACGAGTTAGACAACTGCACCCGCACTTGGGTTTGTCTTTCATGGGGGAAAACGTCAATAATCCGGTCAACTGTCTGTGCGGCAGAACTGGTATGTAGAGTACCAAATACCAAGTGTCCTGTTTCTGCGGCGGAAATTGCCAAAGAAATCGTTTCCAAATCGCGCATTTCCCCCACCAGAACAATATCTGGGTCTTCCCGCAAAGCTGCTTTCAAGGCATTAGCAAAGCTCTTGGTATCTTCACCCAGTTGCCGTTGGTGAACTAAGCTTTTAATTGGTTCGTAGACAAATTCAATCGGATCTTCCACCGTTAAAATATGCTCTGCCTTGGTGCGGTTAATCAAGTCAATCATTGCCGCTAGGGTAGTTGTCTTGCCGGAACCTGTAGGGCCTGTCACCAGAATTAGCCCTCTGGGCTTATCTGTCATTTCCCGCACGATATCTGGCAAACCTAATTTTTCAAAGTTAGGAATTTTAGAACTTAATGCCCGTAAGCAAGCAGCATAAGAACCACGTTCTTTATAGACATTGACCCGGAAACGAGCCAAACCCTTAACACCATAGGAACAATCCAACTCCCAGTTCTGCTCCAAGGTTTTACGCTGGGTATTGTTGAGCATACTAAAAATCAGCCTTTGACACTGATCAGCTGTCATTACATGCTCACCTATGGGGGTGAGTTTGCCACTGATGCGGAAGTAGGGAGGTAAACCTGCGGATAAATGCAAATCCGAGCCACCCATTTCAATCAACTGCTCCATCAGGTCTTCAATCATCATTTCCATAGTTCTGCTTCCTTTTAATGTTTATTATTTGTTCTTTGTCATTTGTCCTTTGTCATTTGTTTAAAGTTACTAAGCATCGACTAATGACCAATACTTCGGCTTCTCTACGAGACGCTACGCGAACGCTCAGTACAAGTGACCAATGACTAATTTTAAAACCGAGATGTCATACAGTAGGGACAATCCAGCCATTCTGGTTTCAATGTGGCATCGCAAGTCAGGCAGGTAAGACCAGTCTTGCGTTTGGCTTTTAATTCGGCTTCCAAACCAGTATCAGTAAACGTCACTCGTTCTACTTCTTCTAGGGTGGTGGAACCTTCACGCACTAAGTCCAAACTGTAAGAAAGCAAGGTTTTCATGCCCTCTTCTATTGCTACTTCCTTGATACGTTCTGTGGGTGCATCTTCGTTGATCAGGGTTTGCAGGTTTTCGGTGACTCGCATGACTTCATAAACACCACAACGCCCTTTGTAGCCGCCACCATTACATTTTGGGCAAAGCTGATTTTTGGTTTTGGCTTCTGCGATCGCATCTAATGTCAAGGTGTTAGCCTTATAGAAGGTAACTTCGATATCTGAGGAAGCTGATAGACCATAGCGAGCCAATTCCTGGACAGTAGGAGTGTAGGGAATACGACATTCAGAACATACACGCCGCACCAAACGTTGAGCTAAAACGCCAATTAGGGAACTAGAAACCATGAACGGCTCAATACCCATTTCTCCCAAACGAGCGATCGCTCCTGGGGCATCATTGGTATGTAAGGTAGTTAATACCAAGTGACCAGTCAAGGCAGCCTCAATTGCTGTTTTTGCCGTTTCTTTATCCCGCGTTTCACCCACCAGTAGCACATCTGGATCTTGTCGCAAGAAAGCCCGCAGAGCCGTAGCAAAATCCAGCCCTTTTTCCCGAATCACCTGTACTTGAGTAATCCCTGGAAGGCTATACTCAATCGGGTCTTCCACAGTACTGATATTAATACCGGGATCATTCTTTTCTGATAATGCAGAATATAGCGAGGTTGTTTTCCCAGAACCAGTTGGCCCAGTCACCAAAATTAGACCAAAGGGACGACTTACCATATCCTGGACAATTTGTAAAGTTTCCGGATCAGTAATTAACTTATTCAATCCCAGTTGAGTAGAGGAGTTATCTAAAATCCGTAACACCACCTTTTCCCCGTAACGACTGGGTAAGGTGCTGACGCGGAAATCTACTTTACGTCCCTCAAACAGCCGCCGGATGCGTCCATCTTGGGGTATACGCCGTTCAGCAATGTCTAGATTCGAGATGATTTTAAATCGGGCTGTCACCGCCGGGATGATTTTTTTCGGTAGGGGAGGGAAAGCTTCGATTAGTATGCCATCCTTCCGAAAGCGAATCCGTAAGTTTTCTTCTTGCGGTTCGATATGAATATCAGAAACACCTTCATGCAAGGCTTTAGCCAGGATTCTGTTGACTAGATTGATGACTGGGGCATCCTCTGCACCCTTCATCGCTGCCCCTAGATCAGCCTCCATTTCTTCAGGAGCATCCAAAAGATCGAGATTTCCGAGGTTTTCTAAATCCTGATTAATATCTGTAAACTTTGCTTGTTCCAGGTGCTTTTGCTTAACAGCCATTTGATCCAGATATTGGTTGATTAGCTGTTGGTAGTCTTCCTGTGTAATTACCATCCGCTGCAATGCCAAGCCTTGGGGGCGCAAGATGCGGTTCAGGTCATCAGAAGCCTCTAGATTATCTGGAGCGACCATCGCCACTAAAACTGAGGGCGGGGTTTGGTCTTCGTGTTTCGATAGTGGTACTAAACGATGGCGACGACAGATATCCACTGGGATCAGGGTTTCAATCAGGTTCCCCATCATCATGGTGTCAAAAGAGTTGACTTCCGGATCAAGGAATTCAACACCATATAGTATTTTCAGTTCAAATAGCTGCTGTTTTTTATATTGCCTGAGTAACTCAGGCGATAGTTGTTGACCAGTGATTGACTCTAGTACTTCCGTTAGGGGTCTGCCAGATTTGCGGCTTTCAATTAGTGCCTGCCTCATCTGTTCGGTATTGACATAGCCAGATAGCACTAGCTTGTTGCCGAAGGGCGAAAACTCTGTTCTGGTAGTTAGAGCGGTACTGCGCCGTTGTGCTGACGAGTAAGTCATAAATGAGCAATTGATTTGGGGAAACCTCTGCTTAAAGTATTCCCGTACTGTGAGACAGAATTCTCATTTCCCAAAAAAGTCTTAAATCACCGAACTTCTGAGCGGCGGCTTGGGCTGCTCAGAGCGATCGCTAAATGCGTTTTTCCAGACGACATGAAA
This sequence comes from Nostoc sp. S13, assembly GCF_029379315.1. Lineage (GTDB taxonomy): Bacteria > Cyanobacteriota > Cyanobacteriia > Cyanobacteriales > Nostocaceae > Nostoc. Next base: position 12,337 of record NZ_JAQYWQ010000097.1, on the reverse strand, counting down.
AGTCAAGATTCAAAACATCTTACTCAGCACGGGCTAAACCCTAGCTATCCGCTAACAAGACTTAGCACTTTTGAAGGAATGAAAATATTTGATAAATAGTTAAATTTTAAGTAGTAATTCCTGAAAAAACTGACTCATGAATCAGATGAGGGGCGAATCACATTCAGCCCCACTCTTCCAAATTACTTACTCCTAGAGGTACACTACTCGTTCGGGTTCCCGCCTTAGTGGCGTCTGGGCTAAGGTGTTCACCATTTGTCACAATAAGAGGACAGTGACATCACTTCCAGGAACTCGTTGGCAACAAAATCAGCCTCAGTGGCAAGTCGTGGATGACGACGGTTGCAAGCTGTGGAGATAGACTGCCATAAATAGTATCTGGAATGAGTGGACAATGATCGATGAAAATAAACAGATAAACAATACAAGCCAGCAATTGGGTGAACCAACAGAGGTAAAGCAAGCAATGAAGAGTGACTCCCCAGCCCAAATTAATTTCAATGAATCTGGTAGCGAGGTGACAGAGCAAGTGGCAGGCCAAACAAATGTATCGGGGGATACGACTACTCTCAATCTAGAAAATGGCGTCGCTGGAACCGACAAAACTGAAGTGGAAAGGGCAGCTTTGGCAGAACTGAATCAACAAATCGAGTCTCTAAAAACGCAACTAGAAGAGCGTAGTACTCAATATATGCGGATTGCCGCTGATTTTGAGAATTACCGCAAACGCAGTAGTAAAGAAAAAGAAGAGCTAGAGGCGCTAATGAAGCGGAACACGATTTTGGAATTGCTGCCAGTGGTCGATAATTTTGAGCGGGCGCGATCGCACCTCAAACCGCTATCTGATGGCGAAATGACCATGCACAAAAGTTACCAAGGCGTTTACAAACAACTAGTAGATAGCCTGAAGCGCTTGGGTGTATCACCGATGCGTCCTGAAGGTGAAGAATTTGATCCTAACCTGCACGAAGCAGTAATGCGGGAACCTACGGATGAACATCCTGAAGGAACAGTGTTAGAAGAGTTAGTGCGCGGATATTACTTGGGTGATCGTGTGCTGCGCCATGCAATGGTCAAAGTAGCTGCTCCCAAGGAAGATACCCTTGCTGCACCAGAAGATCAGTCGAGTCAAGCCTTCAGTTAAGCTGTAGTCGCTCGTCTCGCTGACCAAAAGTGCCTGGGTTCTAGCAAGGACGAGCATCGCGTACTTAAAACTTGGACAAGGCTTTGGATAACTCTGTTGTGTTTCAACTTCTGGCGTTGCTACCAGCAACAGGGGTTTCACAGACGTTATCCGCTAGCCTTGGTTCCTAGCATAAAAGTTAGTCCGCGACACATTACAGTAGAAAGACTCAGTAAAAATACTGGTAAATATGGGAAAAGTTATTGGGATCGACTTAGGCACTACTAACAGTTGCGTCGCAGTTTTGGAAGGCGGTCAACCACTTGTGATTGCCAGTTCTGAAGGTGGACGAACTACTCCTAGTATTTTAGGATTTGGCAAGAGTGGCGATCGCTTGGTTGGCCAATTGGCAAAGCGCCAAGCCGTAACCAATGCTGAAAACACAATTTACAGTATTAAACGATTCATCGGGCGGCGTTGGGAAGACACTGAAACAGAACGCGATCGCGTTCCCTACAACTGTGTCAAAGGTCGAGATGATACTGTTGATGTCCAAATTCGCTCAAAAAATTACACGCCACAAGAACTATCGGCGATGATCCTGCAAAAGCTCAAGCAGGATGCAGAAAACTTCTTGGGTGAGGAAGTCACTCAGGCAGTGATCACCGTACCAGCATATTTCACAGATGCCCAAAGACAAGCAACTAAAGATGCTGGCACTATTGCTGGACTAGAAGTGTTACGAATCATCAATGAGCCAACAGCTGCGGCTTTAGCTTTCGGACTGGAAAAGCAAGACCAAGAGCAGCTAATTTTAGTATTCGACTTGGGAGGCGGTACCTTCGACGTATCGATCCTGCAACTTGGGGATGGCGTTTTTGAAGTTAAGGCGACTTGTGGTAATAACCACTTGGGTGGAGACGACTTTGATAATGCGATCGTGCTTTGGATGATAGAACACTTCCAGCAAGAGCAAAAAATCGACCTTTCCCAAGATAAGATGGCACTGCAACGCCTACGGGAAGCAGCGGAAAAGGCAAAAATTGAACTCTCCAGCATAGTAAATACCTCCATCAACTTGCCGTTTATCACAGCTGATGACACCGGCCCAAAGCATCTGGAGATGGAACTCAGCCGCTCTAAATTTGAAGAACTCGCAGGAAAATTAATTGAAGCAACCATCGAACCAATGATCCAAGCGCTCAAAGATGCGGATCTCAAACCACCAGCCATAGATCGGATTATTTTGGTAGGTGGTTCTACCCGCATTCCCGCAGTCCAAAACGCGCTAATTAAGTTTTTCAATGGCAAAGCTCCCGATCGCTCTATCAACCCTGATGAAGCGGTAGCATTGGGAGCGGCTATCCAAGCAGGTGTGTTGGGTGGCGAAGTCGATAATCTCTTACTATTGGATGTCACCCCTCTGTCCTTGGGAATTGAAACCTTGGGTGAAGTGTTCACCAAAATCATTGAACGCAACACCACAATTCCTACGAGTAGGTCACAAGTTTTTTCCACAGCAGTTGATGGGCAAACCTCGGTGGAAATTCACATCCTCCAAGGTGAACGGGCAATGTCACGGGATAACAAGAGTCTCGGCAAGTTTTTACTAGCAGGAATTCCCCCATCGCCCCGTGGTGTGCCGCAAATTGAAGTATCCTTTGAAATCGATGTCAACGGCATTCTGAAGGTTTCTGCCCAAGACAAAGGTACAGGTAGAGAACAGAGTATTCGGATTACCAATACAGGTGGCTTGAGTAACAATGAAGTCGAACGGATGCGCCAAGAGGCCGAACTGTTTGCCGAAGAAGATAGAAGACGTAAAGAACTGGTAGAACTCAAAAACCAAGCAGATAATCTGTTGTTCAGTTACGAATCCACCATCAAGGATAATGGCAACTTTATCGGCGAGCAGATGAAAACCTTGGCCAGTGAAAAAGTTTCACAACTCCAAGCTGCCATGATTGACTCCAGTATTTCCACAGTGGAATTTAAGCAGTGCTTAGACGACTTCCAACAAACCCTGCTGGCAATTGGTGCTGATGTCTACAATCGAGCTAACAGCCAAACTGATGAGATTGAGGAGGCTTCAGTTAGTCTCTTAACCGCAGAAATCGACTCACCAATGAATGGCACACTAATACCACAATTCAACTTTGATTTTGACGAAGAAAGTACCGCACAGGCTGATTACGAGGCGATAGATTAGGGATTGGGCATTGGGGATTGGGCATGGGGCATGAGGCATGGGGCAGAGGGGCAGAGGGGCAGGGGGAAGGGTGCAGAGGAGAGGAATTTTCCCCCTGCTCCTTGCTCCCTCATCTCCCTCATCTCCGACTCCCCATCTAAATATATTGAATATATTAGACTTATCCACAAATAAACCTCAAAATAGCTGAAACCCTTACATAGCTGGCTTTTTAGCTTATATAAAACAGGAACCTCTAAAACCCTCTCCAGAGCTAGGTTTCAGCCAAATAAAGTTCTCATTTCCGGATAAGTCTATTGATTATAAATTTAGCGAAGTTTCACAAGACCCCAGCGGTTTGCTAGATTGTAGAAGCAAATTACTTTGGGCTAGGCAGTATGCCAGTTCAGATGTAATCGAAAGCAATGGGTGGTTTTCCACACTTAATGGTGCGGCTAGCCCCTCTGGTTGTGGGCGAGGTTTTCCTCTCCTACGTAGCACAATTGTAAAAGAGACAGCCGACTCAGCAGTGAGAAGTTTGAGCAAAGGCTTACAACCAGCTCCTCACTTCTATCGCTTTTGTCGTCTCCCACGAAAAAAGCACCTGTTGATCAAGATTTGTCGGTGATTTTTGTAAAAGGTAAAGGGTAAAATCAGTTATTAACAAAAATTAATTTTCTCTTCTGCCTGACCTCCGGCAAGCTGCCGTCTAAAGGATACTGTGTTGCTCTTGCATATCTGTAAGGCAAACGCTTTTCCGTAGGGTCGCAAGTGACCGTGAGTGACCTTCTACTGCCCTTCAGGTGACGCTCCTAACGTCGCTAACGCCAGTCGCTGATGGGGAGCCACTGCGGTCTTGGGATCTCCCCAAGTCAAGCAAGTGGCGTGAAAACCCCTATCGCCCTTCGCGTCTCCCCTTCTCCCAAAGGGAGAGGCTAGCGCAAGGGAAAAGACCGCGCAGGCTCACCTTCTGCTTTCTTCGTTCTAACTTTTACCTTTGCTATATGGCCCGCGACTATTATGAAATCCTGGGTGTCTCTCGTGACACCGACAAAGAAGAAATCAAACAAGCCTATCGCCGTTTAGCCCGGAAGTATCACCCAGATGTGAACAAAGAACCGGGGGCGGAGGATCGCTTTAAAGAGATTAACCGCGCTTATGAGGTACTCTCGGAACCTGAAACCCGCGCTCGTTACGATCGCTTTGGCCCAGAGGGTGTATCAGGTGCTGCTGGCGCTGGCTTCCAAGATGTCGGCGATATGGGCGGTTTTGCCGATATCTTTGAAAGCATTTTTAGTGGCTTTGCCGGCGGTATGGGTAGTCCCACGCAACAAAGACGGCGCAGTGGCCCAGCCAGAGGTGATGACCTGCGGCTAGACCTGAAGTTAGACTTTCGGGAAGCGGTATTTGGCGGCGAAAAGGAAATTCGCATTTCCCATCTAGAAAATTGTGAAGTCTGTAGCGGTTCTGGTGCTAAACCTGGAACCCGCCCTCGCACTTGTTCGACTTGTAGCGGATCGGGTCAAGTCCGCCGTGTCACTAGAACACCCTTTGGCAGTTTCACCCAAGTCTCGACTTGTCCCACCTGTAATGGAACAGGGATGGTAATTGAAGATAAGTGTGATGCCTGTGATGGGAAAGGCGCAAATCAAGTCACGAAAAAACTCAAAATTACCATTCCAGCTGGGGTGGATAATGGCACACGCTTGCGGATTTCTAGTGAAGGAGATGCTGGTCAACGTAGTGGACCTCCTGGGGATTTGTACGTTTACTTGTTCGTGAATGAGGACGAGGAATTCCAACGGGATGGCATTAATATTCTCTCGGAAATCAAAGTTAGCTACCTGCAAGCGATTTTAGGTTGTCGATTAGAGGTAGATACGGTAGATGGGCCGGTGGAACTGATTATTCCGGCTGGAACCCAGCCTAATACGGTGATGAAGTTGGAAAATCGCGGCGTACCCCGCTTGGGTAATCCCGTCAGTCGTGGGGATCATATGCTGAACGTATTAATTGATATTCCTAACAAAGTAACCCCAGAGGAGAGGGAACTGTTGGAGAAGCTGGCTAAAATTAAGGGAGATCGCACTGGTAAAGGCGGTCTAGAAGGATTCTTGGGAAATTTATTTAAGTGATGAAGCCCTCTTCTGTTTTAACTCCCGATGCTCAACTTGATTTACGCGGCACCCCTTGCCCAATTAATTTTGTGCGGACAAAACTACGTTTGGAGAAAATGCCATTGGGAGGTTTGCTAGAAGTCTGGCTAGACCCTGGTGAGCCGATTGAGCAGGTTCCCGATAGTCTGACAATGGCAGGTTATCAGGTGGAACAAATTACAGACTACGCTAGTTATTTTTCTTTGTTAGTGCGCCGTCCAGTTGCTGAATGACAGGGGAAGATTTTGCTGCCACTGGACAGTTATTGGGTACGGTGCTAGCTGTACAGGCTAATTTTTACCGAGTACAGCTCGATCAAGAGGATGGGCAGATGAGGGAGATCAGGGAGATGAGGGAGCAAGATCCTCCTCATCTTCCCCATCCCCCTCTTCTTCTCTGTACTCGCCGAACACGCCTGAAAAAAATCGGGCAACAGGTGATGGTAGGCGATCGCGTTGTGGTAGAGGAGCCAGATTGGGCTGGAGGACGGGGAGCGATCGCTGAGGTTTTAACCCGCCAAAGTGAATTAGATCGTCCCGCGATCGCCAATGTCAACCAAATTCTATTGGTATTTGCTGTTGCTGATCCACCTTTGGAACCTTATCAGCTGAGTCGGTTTCTAATTAAGGCTGAGTCTACTGGCTTGGATGTGCTTTTATGCTTGAATAAAAGTGATTTAATTTCACCGCAAGAACAACAGCAAGTTAGCGATCGCCTACTTGGTTGGGGCTATCAACCGATATTTATCAGTGTGAAAGATGGTATAAATACTGAGCAAGCAGCCAGATATTTGAGCAATAAAATTACAGTAATCGCTGGGCCTTCCGGTGTTGGTAAATCTAGCCTGATTAATACGCTAATTGCCTCTGTTGAGCTGCGAGTCGGAGAAGTTTCTGGCAAACTAGCTCGTGGTCGTCATACCACTCGCCATATAGAATTATTTGAGTTACCTAGCGGTGGTTTACTGGCAGACACTCCCGGCTTTAATCAGCCTGACATGGATTGTAACCCAGAAGAATTAATCCATTATTTCCCAGAAGCAAGAGAGCGGTTAGCAGTTGCTAACTGTCGGTTTAGTGATTGTCTGCATCGAGATGAGCCTGAGTGTGCGGTGCGGGGAGACTGGGAACGATATGAACATTATTTAGAATTTTTGGACGCTGCGATCGCTCATCAAACTCAGGTGCACCAACAAGCTGATCCAGAATCCACCTTGAAGTTAAAAAGCAAAAGCAAAGGCAAAGGGCAGAGTCAATATGAACCCAAGCTAGAAAGTAAAAAATATCGCCGGATTTCCCGCAAGACTCAGTTACAGGATTTACAGGAGTTATATCGGGATGAAGAATAAGGAATGCGATGTCTACGACGGGCTATTCGGTGAGGCACTTCTATGCAAAGGTTTGTCACGATAGCATAGACACAAACAGAAAAACTATCTTGTATGTCTCAGCCCCTTGCTACCACCCCTAGTTTACAAGATGTCACTGAGAGTATAATTTTCCCACCAGGCGACATCTATAGTGACGAACCCCCCTTGGAATCTGACTTACACCGCGAACAAATCGATTTACTGATTTGCCTCATTAAGTGGTGGTGGCGCGATCGTCAGGATTTTTATGCTACTGGCAACCTGACTATCTATTTCAGTACGGCAGTCGCCTCAACGGGGGGAACCCCCGCACAGCGCTGCCTCCCTAACCAGAAAAAATCAGAAGAATTTCGAGGACCTGATTTCTTTGTGGTTTTAGATACAGAAAAAAAAGACGGTAAAAGCTGGGTTGTGTGGCAAGAAGACGGCAAATACCCCAATGTGATTATTGAGATGTTATCTAATTCCACTGCCTCGGTTGATAAAGGTTTGAAAAAGCAAATTTACCAGAATACATTTGCACTCCAGATTACTTTTGGTTTGACCCAAATAACTTAGAATTACAGGGATTTCACTTAGTTGATGGACAATATAAAAACCTTGTACCCACTGAGTCGGGTTGGTTGTGGAGCCAGCAGTTAGGGCTGTATTTGGCAGTATATTTGGGCAAATTACGCTTCTTTACACCAGATGGACAGTTGGTGATGTTGCCAGAGGAAGAATCAAACCAACAGTTACAGCAAGCAAACTAACAGTTACAGCAAGCAAATCAACAACTAGAGCAGGAACGTGAACGGGCTGCAATATTGGCAGAACGCTTACGAGCCGCTGGTATTGATCCTGAGCAAATATTCTGAAAAATGGAATTTTATCTCTAAACTAAGCAATTAAAAATAGTCCTATAAACCAAACAATATCTGATCAAATTCGTTGGACAACCTCAGACTTAGAATTACTCACAATTGACGAATGGAAGCGCTATGAAATTATTGACGGAGAAGTATTTGTCACTAGAGCGCCTCACTGGAGACATCAAGGGACTGCGGGTAATATATCCTTATAATTACAACTTTGATCTCGCTCTAGTGGGCTAGCCCCGTCAAACTCCCGGCATAATTTTTACAGATGCCGATAATGTCATACCCGATGTAGTTTGGATTAGTAGTAAGCGTTTAGCACAATTGCTAGATGAAGAAGGGCATTTGAGAGGAACTCCAGAACTCATTGTGGAAGTGCTTTATCCTGGGACAACTAACGAACCTCGAGACAGACAAGTCAAGCTGAAACTTACTCATCCACAGGAGTCCAAGAATATTGGATTGCAAATTGGCAATTACAACAGCTAGAAGTTTATCGCCGAGAAACTGCCCAATTAAAACTGATTGCAACCTTATTGGTTGATGACGAAATTAGATCACCACTGTTACAAGGTTTCGGCGTTCGAGTTCACCGTTTTTTTTGGATAATTCTGGCGAAAACTTAATTATGTTAACGAGTTTGCGTACTCCTGCGTCCAAGCAAGCTACTCGTTGGCGGAGCCTCTGGTAGAGAAGCGTCTCGTAGACAGCTATAAATTACGAATTATTTTAAACCGTGACTGAAACTGAGTGTCCTGTGGAGCCACTCCGCCTGCGAACTACGCGACCGCGGCTCAAAAATAATTATTAAAATGCCAAGGCGCTAAGGTGATAAAAGGACTATAACTTAGAAACCCGATTTTTCTACTGCAACAAGCCAACCAACAACTAGAACAGGAATGACTACGGAACCAAAGATTGGCATAAGGCTTTTAACTAAATTGAAAACTACTATAAATTTACCTTACGATCCCCATAAAGTCTTAAAATATTGTTGATTTCTGCCCAACCTCTCGACCTTCAACTTACAAGTATCACCCCAAAATCACTATGGCTATCGGCTACGTCGCGCTTGTACTCCACGCACATCTGCCCTTCGTTCGTCACCCGGAAAGTGACTACGTGCTGGAGGAAGAATGGCTCTATGAAGCCATCACAGAAACATACATCCCCTTATTGAAAGTATTTGAAGGCTTAAAGCGAGACGGTATCGACTTTAAAATCACGATGAGTATGACACCACCTCTAGTGTCGATGCTTCGTGATCCTCTGCTTCAAGAACGCTATGAAGCACACTTAGCCCAACTAGAAGAACTTATACAACTAGAAGCAGAACATAATGTCAATAACGGGCATCTTCGTTATTTAGCCGAACATTATGCTACTGAGTTTAGCAAAGCGCGTCAGCTATGGGAACGCTACGACGGTGACTTGGTGACAGCTTTTAAGAAATTCCAAGACAGTAATAACCTGGATATCATCACTTGCGGCGCTACCCACGGCTATTTGCCGTTGATGAAAATGTATCCAGAAGCAGTTTGGGCGCAGATTCAGGTAGCCTGCGAACATTACGAACAAACCTTTGGACAAGCACCTAGAGGCATTTGGTTGCCGGAATGTGCCTACTATGAAGGTCTAGAGCGGATGCTAGCCGATGCTGGGTTACGCTACTTCCTCACCGATGGGCATGGCATCCTTTACGCCCGTCCCCGTCCGCGCTTTGGCACTTATGCCCCAATTTATACAGAAACTGGTGTTGCTGTCTTTAGTCGAGATCAGGAATCGTCCCAACAGGTATGGTCTTCTGAGGTGGGCTATCCTGGGGCGGCGGAATATCGGGAGTTTTATAAAGATTTGGGCTGGGAAGCAGAATATGAGTACATCAAGCCCTACATCATGCCCAATGGTCAGCGGAAAAATACGGGCATTAAGTATCACAAAATTACTGGACGCGGTTTAGGACTTTCAGATAAGGCACTCTACGATCCCTATTGGGCTAAAGAAAAGGCAGCAGAACACGCTGAGAACTTTATGTATAACCGAGAGCGACAATCTGAGCATCTCTATGCAATAATGCAGCGTCCGCCAATTATCGTTTCGCCTTATGACGCAGAGTTATTTGGACATTGGTGGTATGAAGGCCCCTGGTTCATCGATTATCTATTCCGCAAGTCGTGGTATGACCAAGAAACATATCAAATGACCCATTTAGCAGACTATTTGCGAGATCAGCCAACACAGCAAGTCTGTCGTCCTTCGCAGTCAAGTTGGGGTTACAAGGGTTTCCACGAGTATTGGTTGAACGAAACGAATGCGTGGATTTATCCGCATTTGCACAAAGCTGCTGAACGGATGATTGAAATCTCACACCTGGAACCAGAGGATGAGTTGGGGTGGAAAGCATTGAACCAAGCAGCACGGGAATTGTTATTAGCACAATCTTCTGACTGGGCATTTATTATGCGGACGGGAACAATGGTACCCTATGCGGTTAGACGGACGCGATCGCACTTGATGCGGTTCAATAAGCTCTATGAGGACGTGAAAATCGGCAAAATTGATAGTGGTTGGCTAGAAAAAGTTGAGTTAATGGATAACATCTTTCCCGAAATTAACTATCGTGTCTACCGTCCGCTATAAGTCTCATAAAAAGTAAGGTGGGCATTACCCACCTTATAGTTAGTAGTGAGGAGCAACTATTTTTCCTCAACACCTCTTTATTTGGCTGAAATAAAACGACACCCCTCTTTGCAAACGAAGAGGGGTGAGGTGAGGTGATCAAAATTCTCACTGCTGAAACTCAGCAATCTTTAATAAGCGTCTTGCAACTCGTAGAAATCAGGCGAGATATAATCCTTCCGCAAAGGCCAACCTACCCAATCTTCCGGCATCAAAAGCCGCTTAAGATTTGGGTGTCCTTCGTAGATAATGCCCAACATATCGTAAGACTCGCGCTCTTGCCAATCTGCCGTTTTCCAAATCCAGTACACAGAAGGCACTACGGGGTTTTCCCGTGGTAAGAACACCTTTAAGCGTACTTCTTCAGGGCGATCGCTATTATCACCGACTTTAATCAAGTGATACACACTCACTAATTCCTCTCCTGGCCCAAGGTCAACACCACCTTGAAACTGGAGATAATTAAACCCATAGGCATAAAGGGCTGTAGCGGTAGGGAGCAAGAAATCTGGCTCCACCTTAATTATCTCTACACCATTCTTGTCTGGGGCCAAAAACTCATGGTCAAAGCCATTTTCCGTCAACCACTGGGAAACTTTACCAGCTTGTACCAATGACTCTTCTTTCGCTGCTGCAACTGGTTGAGATTCTTCTTCTTCAGCCACGGTTTTGTTCCTCCTTTTGCGCCTTTGCTGTTAGCAGTGCCGGTGGTATTGGCATACCGATTGCTTCCGTCAATTCCTTCGGTGGTGCAGAGCGAGTTTCTGACTGCAAATACTTGCCAGTTAAGATTTCCTCTACTGGCTTCAAATTATGAGTCGTGCTGTAGTAGCGGTGAGTTTGCTTAATTTTATCCCGCTCTTGCATCGATTCATTGGCGATTTTCTTCCGCAGCTTAATAATTGCGTCGATAATTGCTTCTGGACGGGGAGGACAACCAGGCAAGTACACATCCACAGGAATCAGTTTATCGACTCCGCGCACTGCCGTAGGGGAATCAACACTGAACATCCCACCAGTAATTGTACAAGCTCCCATCGCAATTACATACTTTGGCTCTGGCATTTGTTCATAAAGACGCACCAGTTGAGGAGCCATCTTCATCGTAATAGTCCCTGCTGTAATAATTAAATCGGCTTGGCGGGGGCTAGAACGGGGAATTAGTCCAAAACGGTCAAAGTCAAATCGGGAGCCAATTAAAGCTGCAAACTCAATAAAACAGCAAGCAGTACCAAACAGCAAAGGCCACAGACTAGAAAGCCGCGCCCAGTCGTAGAGATCATCAACCGTCGTCAAAATGACGTTTTCTGAAAGGTCTTGAGTGACATTGGTACGCTCAATGGGGTTGATGATTCGCTCTTTGTCTTGGGTTGTTAAGTTAGAATTCAAGACCATTCCAAAGCTCCTTTACGCCATGCGTAAACTAAAGCGACTACAAGAATTGCAATAAAGACTAGCGCTTCAATAAATGCCAATAGCCCCAAACGGTGGAAAGCTACCGCCCAAGGATACAAGAAGACAGTCTCCACATCAAAGACGACGAAGACCAGAGCAAACATGTAGTAACGGATGTTGAACTGAATCCAGGCTCCCCCAATGGGTTCCATACCAGATTCATAGGTGGTGCGCCGTTCTGGGCTGTAACTACTGGGTCGTAGGAGCTTGGATGCTGAGAGCGCTAAGGCAGGTACTAGGCTACAGATGATGAAAAAGCCTAGAAGGTACTCGTAACCGCTGAGGACAAACACAATGAGTATCTACCGCTTATGGAGTATTTTAAGTGGGGAGTGGGGAGTGGGGAGTGGGGAGTGGGGAGTGGGGAGTGGGGAGTGGGAGTGGGGAGTGGGGAATGGGGAGTGGGGAGTGGGGGGATGAGGGAGTGGGGAGTGGGGGGATGAGGGAGAACAATTAATGCCCAATGCCCAATGCCCAATGCCCAATGCCCAATGCCCAATGCCCAATGCC
>NZ_JAQYWQ010000235.1 GCF_029379315.1 Nostoc sp. S13 | reverse complement strand
GTTGACCACAAAACAAGAAAATTTGGTGGGGGTGCAAAAACGCCGATTATTCATCCACCAGTCGTACAGAATACCTTTCCTGTATTCTGACTCCTGACGACTGGCACCTTTATTCTGTTCGATAACAGCTAGCCTAGAGAGTAGGTGCTGTAAAAGAGACATTTTTGAAATTGTTACCGTTACAAATTGTAGTGATTGGGGGTGGAGCAGCAGGATTTTTTGGCGCGATCGCTTGTGCTAAAGTCAATCCTGATGCCCAAGTTACTTTACTCGAAGCCAGTCGCCAACCCCTAGCGAAAGTGCTAATTTCTGGTGGCGGACGCTGCAACGTGACTCATGCTTGCTTTGACTCTGAGGAGTTAGTGCAAAATTACCCTAGAGGTGCAAAAGCTTTGCGGGGTGCTTTGACTCGGTTTGGGCCTCAAGATACAGTAACTTGGTTCGCTGCTGGTGGAGTCTATCTCAAAACTGAAGCTGATGGCCGGATGTTTCCTGTTACCAATACTTCAGAAACCATTGTGGAATGTCTGATTAAAGCAGTGGCGACATCTGGGGTAAAACTCCGTATCGGTACGCATGTAACTTTAGTGAAACGAACCTCAGCAGATGGGGGGTTTGATATTCTTTTGAAGTCGGGAGAGACGATAAAATGCGATCGCCTACTTCTGGCGACTGGCAGCAGCCCTGTGGGTTATAAAATTGTCCGAGAGTTAGGTCATCAAATTGAACCGCCAGTACCTTCGTTATTTACCTTCAATATTCTCGATCAAAAGCTGAGGGAATTAGCTGGAGTTAGCGTTAACCCTGCCCAATTGCGGTTATCTACGGGCGGAAAATCCCCATTACAACAAACTGGCCCATTGCTAATTACCCATTGGGGTTTGAGTGGCCCTGCTGTTTTGAAGCTTTCTGCTTGGGGTGCGAGAGTTCTACACGAAAGCCGGTATCAGTCTAGATTATTGATTAATTGGCTGCCCCATTTGCAACAAGAACAAGTGCGAGAAAAAGTTTTAGCAGTTAAGGATGAATGGGGAAAGAAAGCGATCGCATTGCATCGCGGCGTTGACCTACCACATCGTCTCTGGCAATATATCATTACCCGTGCAGGGATTACCACAGAAGACCGTTGGGCAGAAATATCTAGTAAAACCTTAAATCAACTGGTGCAAGAACTTACTCAGGGACAATACTTAATCAACGGCAAAGGAGCCTTTAAAGAAGAATTTGTTACCTGTGGCGGAGTCAACCTCAAAGAAGTCAACTTCAAGACAATGGAAAGTAGATTAGTTCCTGGTCTTTATTTTGCCGGAGAAATCTTAGATATTGATGGCGTTACCGGTGGGTTTAACTTTCAAAGTGCTTGGACAACCGGGTATTTAGCAGGAGTAGCAATGGCAACTAGCAACTAGTCCGGCTACAGCGATTATGACAGCTTAAGAGAGTTATTAGTAAGGACTAAAGTGCTTACTACGGTTCTGGGCACTACTAATTGGGGGCTTTTTTAGCTGTTGCTTTTAACTTCGACAAGATTGTTGGTTCTGATTTTGGTGAACCAAGTAGCAGTATCAAGGCAACAATAGAAAAACCCCCAGTTAGATTCACTCAGTCAATCTCTACCCCGATTTCCTTTCCAATTGCGAGTCTGATTGAAGATGAAAAAGCATCTGATTACTAATTACGAGTTAGTATTAGGCTGATCTAAAATCTGACTATAAGGTTGAGGTTCTCTTAGGCGCTGTTCAGCATACTGATGGCGAAACTTCACAGCTTCTAAGTAGATTTTTTTCCGAGCTAAATTAATAATACCTAAAGGCTCATGTTCAGGTAAGGTGTGCCAAGGAGAGAAAGATAACCCCTCATTTAATCGGTTGCGTTCTTCAAAGTCAAATTTCTGAGCCGGAATTTTGACAGTAGCCAGTTTAATATATGGTGCATCCTCTTCTTTCCACTCTTTAGTGGGATCTTCAATAGGTGTCTTTTCGTCGTCTACAAAAAGCTGTACTAGAAAGTCAAAATTTGCTTCTTTTGTTTCTTGAGTGAGATATTTGACTACTGCTTCACGCAGATAATTTTCGGAATTAGGTTTTTCATCGGGAATTTCATCCGGTTGGTGTGGCTGAAGTGAGAACTTAATGACGTGAGAGCCAAGTTTATAGGGAGTCGTACTCCAGTATGGGATGAGTAAGGGATTCGCTACCTGTTTGCTGGCAGCAGCTTGGATAATTTCAAATACTGGTGCAAGCGATCGCAATACTTCTGGATCAGCCTGACCACTACCAACTTTCCCCAAATCAGCAAACTGTTGCAGGGTTCTGGTTATAAAAACTGGGTGACTAAGAAAAATAAAATCTTGTGTGTACTTCTCATCATCAAGTACCTTTTCCCCTTCTACCTCCAGAAGTTTGATAGCTAAACCGTGAATATCTGGTTCCAAGTCTGATCTGAATTTGCCACGTTTTTCAGGTGCAGAAGCATTAGATAACCGTACCCAAATTGGATAACTCCGTTTTTTGGCAAACACACCCACCCGCCAGGATTCGGGTATGCTGTCTTCGACAATGAATTCTCCCCAAACTAAACCATGACTTTTAGGATGTGTCTGGCGCAAGTCAGGCCCTTTCTGTGCTTGTTCTTCTAAGACACTTGCCAATATGGTGTCGGTTTCTGCTGACTGCGTGGCTAAGGATAAGCTCAAATCGCTCATACTTTTTTCCTTGAATACAAAATTTTAACAAATCAATACAATTTCAATACTGTGATGAGTATATAGGCTTAAAATATATTTATGAGAGTTTTAAGATTAACTTTATAAATAAGGCTTTAGGGACTTCCAAGAAATAAATTATCCAAATAAACGAACCACAGAGATACAGAGAGAAGAGAAATAGAGAGAGTTTTTGCGTCAGTTTTGGAACATTTTTTATTTGGAAGTCCCTTAAGGTGAATTCTAGTAATAAAATTACCATAACCGTTGGTTTCGACAACATAGGTATTTTTTTCATTAAAAATCACCTAAGTTAACATTCTTCTTCCCCAAGTGAGAACTAGTTAGCTGTATCCAATAGCAGTGCCAACACTTTCCCCCTGCCCTGTCCCATTTATCGGCTCAGGGGAAGTCCGCAGTTGTCGGGAGCAATGCGATGTCTAGTTTCAGGGGCAAAGAAACATAAAGGACAGATACAGAAAGTATTTTTAGGTAAGGGTGTACATTCTTCTCACTCAGCAATAAACTCAAGGATAGCCTCTCGCTGCCACTCATTGATTTTGATAAGTTGGTCGAAGTAAAACTAAAATTCCGATCCTCTAACAAGCTTTCCGGCACTACGCCCAAGTAAACCTAATATCTCCCTGTAAGTCCTTGGCAAAACTCCATATTTACTCTCAATGTATGGAATTTTCTTTGAGGTACATCCTTGTAGCTCTTGCTCATTTTTTACTATTCTACTAAGTAGCTCAACCTAATTAAATGTAAAACGCTCGACTTGGTACTGACCTTGTAT
>NZ_JAQYWQ010000002.1 GCF_029379315.1 Nostoc sp. S13 | reverse complement strand
ATTCCCCTTCTGAACTCGGAAGTTGCACCTTTTAACACCAATTGTCGAGTCAAAAGGGCGACAGCATAGCCCGTCAGAGCGATCGCTCGACTTAAAAGCTTCACCATTCCCCTTCTGAACTCGGAAGTTGCACCTTTTAACACCAATTGTCGAGTCAAAAAGGCGACAGTGTAGCCCGTCGGAGCGATCGCTTTACTTAAAAGCCTCATCATTCCACCTCTGAACTCGGAAGTGACTAATTCATACTTTCACTCAGCAACGCCTTTTTTCTGGCACTCCCCCCTCAAAGCGGTTTTTGAGAAGGTACACCTACAGCACGGGGAAAATTAGCTGGAGTGTTTGCTACCTTACGCACATAAAGGCAATGACGGATGCTATCACTTAGAGGAGTGGTAAATTTTTCAATTAATTCAATTACGCCACCTAGCTGGTTAACCGTATTTTGCAAAACTGTGGTTTCTTCCTCTGTCCAATTACCACGATAAATTATGGCTAAACCACTTCGTTTAAGTAATGGTAGGGCATATTCTGCACAAACAGAAGCTGTCCCAACAGCGCGGATCAAGGCAATATCATAAGCTTGTCGGTGCTGGGGTTGCTGACCGATTTCTTCAGCCCTACCAACGATAGTTTTGGCATTGCTCAGGGCAAGTTCAGTTAATATATTGTCGATAAAAGTAATTTTTTTACGGGTTGAATCCATCAGAGTAATTTTGCAATTAGGTGCAGTAATTGTCACTGCAACACCCGGAAAACCTGCACCCGTGCCAATATCAATCACAGATGCAGCTTCTTGAAGAGACGGGATAAATTGCCCCTGTGGCGCAATTCCTCGCAGAGAATCCCAGAGATGTTTTTCCCAAAACTCTTGCGGGTCAGTGATCCGAGTTAAATTTAGTTGGCGATTACCTTCTAGAATTAACTCATAAAGCCTTTGGAATTGCGCTTGTTGTTGGAGAGTTGGTTGCCAATTGAGAGTTTCCTGCCAAATTTCTGCCATCTCAGGCAATAAGTTTGTCATTTGTCATTTGTCATTTGTCATTGGGCAATTCAATTTTGGATTTTGGTGAAGCAGCGCGGTCTTGGGGGTTTCCCCCATGAGCGACTGCTGAACCCGTTCGCGCAGCGTCTCCCCTTGGGAGAAGGGATTGACGATAGCGGAGCGTAAAGCCTTCTCTACGAGACGCTACGCGAACGCTGAGAGCGAGTCCGCGTCCCTTGCGCGTCTCGTAGAAAGCGTCTTTTAGATTAAATTTCAATTCTTTAATCCAAAATCCAAAATCTAAAATCTAAAATTCTTGCTCCCTACTCCCCCTTTCATACTACTGGTAGAGGTTCTTTAACTTTGTTTTCTAGTTTCCTTGGATCTACTGATTCTAATTCACCGTGGTTGAGTGTCCAGCAACGGTCTGCGATCGCTAACAGATCCCCGGCATCGTGTGTCACTACCAACAGCGTCCAATCTTGTTTCAGTTTCGCTAATAAATTTACCAGTTGGCGACGCATTGACCAATCTAACCCAGCTGTGGGTTCATCCAATAACAATAAATTTGGCTGGCGAATCAATTGCACTGCCAAAGCTAAACGTCGTTGCTGACCACCACTCAAAGCATGGGGAGCCGCGGAAAGCGATAAATGCTCTAATCCCACCTCAGTCAACGCCTGTCTGACTCGTTCAGACCCTAACTCAGGATGTCCTAAACGCAATTCTTCTAAAATCGAACCACCGCAAAAGTGCCGCTCTGGAAACTGAAATACCAACCCAGCCAATTGTTGTAGCTGTTCTGGTATAAGTTCTTGTTCCCGCCAGAAGAGTGCGCCGGTAGTAGGTTCGGCTAGTCCTGATAAAATTTCTAGTAAGGTACTTTTTCCCGAACCACTCGGGCCAATAATCAGACCTAGCTGCTGCGGTGCTAATTCCAAGTTGATCGATTTGAGAATCGCTGTTGGGCACGCTGTGGGGTGATAAATTAGATTTCGGAGATAAAGCATTTGTTAAGATTACCAAAAAGTCAGCAAATTACTGATTAGCTACACTGAGAACATCTGGAAAATTCTAGAAAAATTTCTAGCGCATTACCTGAATTAACACCTTAATTTAGCAGCAAGAATAATCCACTTTTTCTCCATTGTGGCAGACTCACCCTTAAACAATGTCTATAACAAGCCTGGGAACATGGAAAAATTACCAAAGTCAACTTTTATATAAGAAAATTTTGGTTGAAGCAGAGGCAAGTTAACACTTCGACTCCTTTCGACTGCGCCCTTCTCTACGAGAGGCTGCGCCAACGGCTACGCTCAAGACAGGCTCAAGGCAAGTCGCTCAGTGTAAAAATTAACCACTTTTTGCATTCTAAGTAACACATACAACTATTTCAACCGCAATTATTCTGAGGGTTAAAATGACTAAAAAGTTTTCTTCGCCTCGATTAGTAGTGTCTGCTAGACTTACTACCCTTGCTCAGACTGCTTTTGGCGCTGCGATCGCCTTTGGCGTTGCCCCTTGGGCAATCGCACTTAATTTGTGGGTAAATCCCTCTTTAGCTGGTGATCCCTTTCGCAATCGCGAACCTCATCAAATTGGCGATCAAACAGAAGCAGCTTTTAAAGCGATTTTCCAACAGGGCAACTATCCAGCCGCAGAGCGTTATCTCGAACAAGCATTATCCAAAGAGCCAAATGAACCTCTAGCTTATGCCATCAACGCATCTTTAGCATACGGAAATAAGGATTGGGCTAAACTCGACACCTACAGCCAGAAAACCCTAGAAACCGGACAAAAACTGATTGCGAGCGATCCATTGCGTGGTAATTTATACACTGCTGTTGGTCATTTTTTAGAGGGAGCAGTAGTTCTCACCCGTGAGGGCACAGTCAATGGTGTGCCGCAAGCCTTTAGTCGGTTACGGCAAGTTTATGAATATTTAGACAAAGCCCAAGCAATTTCTGCCAACGATCCAGAACTGAATTTAATCAAGGGTTATATGGATTTATTGTTGGCGGTTAATTTGCCTTTTGCTAGCCCAGATCAGGCAATTGGAGGGTTAGAAAAAAATGCTGCTCCTAAGTATCTAGTGGATCGGGGTATTGCTCTTGCTTACCGGGATTTAAAAAGGTATTCACAGGCACTAGAGTATGTCAACCGTGCGCTCAAAACCACATCCGATAATCCAGAAATTTATTATCTCAAAGCCCAAATCTTGAAAGAACTGGGGCAAAAAGAAAAAAACCAGCAGATGATTCAGGAAGCGATCGCTAATTTTGACAAAGCATTGACTAAAAAATCCCAACTCCCAGGCGATTTAGTCAAACAAATTGAGCGCGAACGCAAAAATGCTGTTAGCCTGAACAATTCTAGATAACTGGGCATAGGGCATTGGCCATTGGTTATTAATTCTTCTTCCTCATCTCTCTCATCTCCCTTATCCCCCCACTCCCCACTCCCTACTCCCTACTTTGATATGCTTATTTTCAGAAGAGTAATTGAGATATTAGACCAAAATGGAGATTCAGTTCCGGGAAATTAATCCTTTTGATATGTGGATTTGGCTGAAATTCAGCACAAATCCTTCGGCGCGTGAAAAGCAATATGTAGAAGAAGTTTTCAATTCCTGGTTTTATCTGGGTAAATTGGGTGCATTTAATGCAGAGAATCTTCAAGTGCAGGATACTGGACTCGATATTAGCTACATGAATTATGATGCACAAGGGTATGACAAAAGCCTGTTAGCACTGATGCACAACATCGGTGAGTTTGAATATGAGGGTCAGTGGGGGCGTTGTTGGTTTGACTTAGGAACCAGTGATGCGATCGCTCTGGATATTTTAATCAACGCTCTCACACAGCTAAGTGACGAATATGTCACCATTGAAGAATTGTACATCGGCGGCGAAAATTCAGATTGGCCTGTTGAGAATAGCGAAAGTCGCCCTCAGTCTATTTACGATAATTAGTTATAAAAATGAATAAAGCAGGGGAAATTCGGGTAATAGCCTTGGGGCTAATTCGGGATGGCGAACGCATATTTGTTTCTGAAGGCTACGATCCCGTAAAGCAAGAAACATTTTATCGTGCTTTGGGCGGTGGTGTTGAATTTGGCGAAACTAGCCACGCCGCCTTAGAACGGGAGTTTCAAGAGGAAATTCAGGCAGACTTAACGAATATTAAATATCTAGGTTGTATAGAGAACCTGTTTACATTTAATGGTAGGCAAGGTCATGAAATTATTCAGCTTTATCAATGTGACTTTGCTGATTCAAAATTTTATCAACTAGAAAGTTTAGTTTTTTCAGAATCACCAAATCATAAACATAGAGCTTTATGGATAGATATCTCTCGCTTTAAATCTGGGGAATTAAAGTTAGTACCTGAAGTATTTTTTGACTATTTATAAATCATCTGAAAATTTCAATGGTGGATGGGTTGATTAGACTGCCGCAAGTATCGCTCTAATCAATGCCAATCTGCGTTAATTCTGCTTTAGATTTCGCCGACTTTATCGTACAGTAAGCACTCATCTTTTGAACAAAATTGGGTAATGCGATCGCACTGTGTCGCTACAACTGAGAGAGCAACTTATAAGTGGCTGTGCAATGTATCTGAATCTAATTCTTAGGTTTTTCCTGCACTGTATTCAGCCATTGCTTCGGTTGCAAGGAAAGTGAGTAAGTCACGAGAACGGGCGAAAGTTTCATCTCAAGAGCGTTCATCTTCTAGTTCTTCCAAAATCATCGCTGCGATGCCTGCGGCGGGCTACGCCTACGCATCTTGTTGATTGGCAGGTAAATTTTTTAGTTTGGCGATCGCTTGTTCAAGTAACTCAGTCATAGCTATTATACGAAAGTCATACTATAAATTATCTCTGCTTGTAGTCTGTTGGGGTTGTTAGGGTGCGATCGCCAAAATAGCAATAAGTAGTGGGATTTGAGTAGAAGCAAGTGTTGAGTTTGCTGGTGTCAATCCAACCTACAACTGTTAGCCAATGCATTGTTCTGCCGCAGTTTACTTAGCTTGCTATCGAAGCATATTTTACTCTGATAGCAGTGATGTGTATGCGTCAGTGCCAAATTGCTCATCACGCCATGCAATAACAACTGCTTGCAGCATATCTATTACAATCCTCTCCATGTTTGGTATGTCTTGCTCTGGATCACGAGCAATTGAAGTGAAGGTCTCAACTGAATGAGTAAGTGGATTTCTGACGTGCTTCCACAAATCCTTCACTACATTCAATACATCACTTTTTTCGTCCCAACCTGATTGTGCTATCTGAGCAATACGATTTCGTAATTCGAGTCCCTGGAGATGCTCAGTAGCATCTTTTTTTGCTAGATGTTCTGCTAGAGAAGCCAATCTCAAAAATCT
Organism: Nostoc sp. S13; assembly: GCF_029379315.1. Classification (GTDB taxonomy): domain Bacteria; phylum Cyanobacteriota; class Cyanobacteriia; order Cyanobacteriales; family Nostocaceae; genus Nostoc. Next base: position 149,989 of record NZ_JAQYWQ010000002.1, on the reverse strand, counting down.
TGCCTCTTGATTTTGAATTTCTCCACTTTCTCGAAATGCAAGTAATCCCTGAAAAATTCGTCTAAGCAAAGGATCAAGGTTGTCAAGAGTATAGCAGGCAGCAGAGCAAAGCTCTGTAAATACAGGGTCGTTATATATTTTTCGCACATCTGTAAGTTTTACCTGTATTGGTTTTTGAACAAATTGATAAGGGGAAAGTTGTCTAGCAATAAATTTCGCGTGTTCACCATCATCACCAATCCACACACCAGAAATCCCATTTCCAACACCCCCAACACGCCCGATACTTGTGTTATTTCCAGGTTTGAAGAGGAATAATCTAATTACATCGATAATTCTTTCCCCCTGCTCCAGTAATTGCTGCAAAAATTTTTCATTGTTGTTTACACTTCCGATTGATGCTAAATCTTGATCATCAAAATTAGCTTCAAAAGCAATGCAAGTGAAATCCTTAAGTCTTCTAGTTTGCAGACTTTCCATAGCCTCTAGAGTCAAATCATCCATTGCTGAAATAGGGCTAAATGAAGCGTAATTTTTGAATGGAATGATGCCAAGATATTCATATGGCTGACGATACACTTCATGCAGTCCTGTGGAACTAGGTGTGTAATCTGGCTGACAGCCATACAAAGCAGCTGAGTAAACAACAAAATCACACGTTAGGTGTAAACCTTCGACTGTAGTAAGAGCGTAATACATACTTGATCACCTCGATTTGAGACAGTTCTACAATAAAGGCAAAGATGTTGAGGTTGAACTAACCTAATGGGTGTACCTGAAACAAACCCAAAGATACCAATGCTTTCCCCAAGCCTCTACGACACTGATTTTTACGCTTGGACGCAGGAACAAGTAACTTTACTTCGCAATGAACAGTGGAGTCAGATTGATCTGCAAAATCTGATTGAGGAGATTCAATCTTTGGGTAAACAGCAACGTCAAGAACTGCGAAACCGTCTGAGTGTGTTGATTGGACATTTATTAAAATGGCAGTACCAGTCAGGGCGCCGTAGTCGTAGCTGGTTAGCAACACTTCGTATTCAACGCTTAGATATTGCTGAACTCCTCGAAGACAATCCTAGCTTAAAGCCCTACCTTGAAGAAGTACTTCGCAAAGCCTACCTTAAAGGTGTCGAATTAGCTGTTGGAGAAACAGATTTGTCCAAGCGGACTTTTCCGGTGGAGTGTCCTTACAGTTTGTCAGAGATTGTAGACTATGATTTTTACCCCGGTGAACCAAGCAAGTTAGTAGATGAATTAGAGCAGTAATTTACAATTAAAGTAAATCTTCTTCAGATAGCTGGGCTATTTTCATCAAGGCTTTCAAGGTTCCAACTTTCAAATCTTGATTGCGGTGAACAGGAATTGACAGGATTTTTCTACTCCAGGTTTTCATAAATATAATGATTGCCAGTAATTCTTTGCAAAACCCAACCTTTTTACTCCACAATCTTACAAAGTTGCTTGCCATTGAATGTACAAAGTGTTGCACCTTGCCCAACAGCACAAGCAGCTATCAGCGCATCTAACAACCCTAAACTGTGTGATAAATGGTAGGTCATAAAGTCAGACAAGGCGCGAGTTAAATCAGCCTCAGTAGTCCAGACTATAGGTAGCGGCGCAACAAGTTTTAGAGCATTACTCAGCTGTTGCTTGTTTTGAGCATCCTGGATTAGTTCCATGACCACGAAGCCGGGCACACTGGGCAACTCTGATAAACTGGCAAACCAAGTTATTGCAGGAGCATGACCTCGTTGAATATCAATCAAAACGTCGGTATCTAGCAAATACATCAACTTTATCTATTCTCGCTCACGGGTTTGGGCTTCATGGCGCAACTTGCGAGCGTATGCTTGACTATCTGTAATATCAGGTCGTGAGTTGATCACACCTTCGCTCTGCCAATAAGCAACAAGTTCGACTCCTGTCTTGGGAGGATTTGCTAAAACCTGCCTCACGGAAAGAATCCGAAGAATATATTCAGAAAGAGGAAGGTTTAGCCGAGAAGCTTCAGTAAATAGCTCATTTTCTAGCTCTGGCGGCAAATCAAGATTAATACTCATTCTGGTTCTCCTGTGTAGGTTTGATTCTAGATTGATAGAAACATAACAGTTAGGTTAAGCTACCGCTCAAACAACAGCCGCCTCTGGAATCGCACCCTGCATTCTCCCGAAAGCATCAATCAAATTCTGCAATTGTTGATCTGCTTTAAAAACTCCTAACCCGCGCACCGTCACTTTACCAGGAGAATACACAAAGCGCGTCTTGAGATTTTCTGGTAAATTCGCCGCCAATAAATTCCAAGCGGGTTCCTCCATCGGCGTTTCTAAAACGACGTGCTGCTTGTTTTCTGGTTTAATCCGACTAAATCCGATTTTTTTCGCTAGCTGTTTGAGTTCCATGACTCGCAAAAGTTGATTTGCAGGTACTGGTAAACTACCATAGCGATCGCTCCACTCGGCTGCAATCTGCTTTAATTCTGATTTAGATTTAGCTGTGGCCACCGCCCGGTATGCACTCATCTTTTGATCCAAATCGGTAATGTAATCTGCTGGGATAAACGCTGTGAGGTTGAGGTCAATCTGGGTATCCTCCACTTGCGGAATTTCTTGTCCTCGGATTTCCCGAATTGCTTCTTCTAGCATTTCCATATATAAATCAAAACCGATGGCATCCATTTGACCGGATTGTTCTGCACCTAGCAAGTTACCCACACCTCTGATTTCCATATCGCGCATCGCTAGCTGATACCCAGAACCTAGTTGAGTAAATTCCTGAATTGCTCGTAAACGTTGCCGTGCCGCATCAGATAATGCCCGTTGCTTCGGATAAAATAACCAAGCATGAGCTTGGATACCTGCACGTCCCACACGACCGCGTAATTGATACAACTGTGCCAAACCGAAGCGGTGAGCATCTTCAATCAGAATCGTGTTGACTCGTGGAATATCTAAGCCAGATTCAATAATTGTCGTACAAACGAGGATGTCTGCATCGCCATTACTGAAGGTGAGCATAGTTGATTCTAACTCGCTTTCATCCATTTGACCGTGAGCGATCGCAAACCTAGCTCCCGGTATCACTTCTCGTAAATTGGCTGTTGTCTCTTCAATGCCGTCTACTCGTGGAACTACATAAAAAACCTGTCCACCTCTGTCTAATTCTTGACGAATCGCACTGCGGATACTTTCGGTATTAATCGGTGATAGATGGGTTTTAATTGGGCGTCTGGTTGGGGGTGGCGTGGTAATCAAACTCATTTCCCGAATTCCTGACAAGGACATATACAAAGTCCGGGGAATGGGGGTGGCGGAGAGGGTAAGCACGTCCACCTGAGTTTTCAGGCTTTTAATTTTCTCTTTCTGGTTTACCCCAAATCGCTGTTCTTCATCCACCACCAACAGTCCTAAATCCCGGAATGTTACGCCTTTACCTAAAAGTTGATGTGTACCAATCACTACATCTAATTCACCCGTTGCCAATCGCTTTTGAATATTGCGGCGTTCTTCAGCCGAACGAAAACGGTTGAGTAAACCGACATTTACGGGGTAGGGAGCAAAACGTTCTTTGAGTGTATGGTAATGCTGCTGTGTTAAAATAGTCGTCGGCGCAAGGAGTGCCACTTGTTTACCGGCGATGACTGCTTTGAAAATAGCACGAATCGCCACTTCCGTTTTTCCGAAACCGACATCGCCACAAACTAAGCGATCCATTGGGCGATCGCTTTCCATGTCTCGTTTCACATCTTGAACAGCTTTGAGTTGATCCGTTGTGGGTTGGTAGGGGAAAGAATCTTCCAATTCCTCCTGCCAAGGCATATCACTGGGAAAGCTAAAACCTTGTTGTTGCGATCGCGCTGCATACAGTTTCAACAAGTCCACCGCCAATTTTTTAATCGCTTTGCGGACTTTATTCTTGGTATTTTCCCAAGCTTTCCCGGTCATCCGGTTGAGTTCCGGTGCTTTATCACCTGCGGCGCGGAACCGAGATAAAGCACCGACTTGATCAGCTGCGACTCTGAGTAACCCGTCAGCATACTGCACCGCTAAATAATCACGGGTTTCGTTATTAATCGTCAAACTTTCCAGCTTGACAAATTTGCCAACACCATGATTCCTGTGAACTACATAATCACCTGGACGCAGCTTATTGGGATCAACTTGTTTAGAAGTAGCTTTGTGGCGCTTGCGGATATAGCCGGGAGTCGCCAAGGAATGCTGCCCAAAAAATTCCCGATCTGTAACGATTACCAAACGGTACGTAGGCAGGATAAAACCTTCTAGTTCGGCCAGACCAGAATATTTTAGGGCTATGGGAGTATGGTTGATTTGGAGCTTATCGATCGCTTGGTAGTCGCGGGGATTCGGGATAAACTGAGCCGGACAATCATGTTCTTGCAATAGCGAGACAGAACGCGAAGGTTGAGCAGAAAGCAACCAGATTGAGAAATTGCGATCGCGTTGTTGGCGTATAGTCTCAGCTAGTTTACCAAACTGGTGTGGCATGACTGGAACAGGTCGGCTAGCCAGATTGATCCCACTATTTTCCTCTGACAGTTCCGATAAATATAAGGTTTTAAACTTGGCAACGTCAGCCAAACACTTATCAAAAGAACGGTGAATTTTCGGCAATGCTAGGGGAGTAGATTCTTCGCCATGCCCAATGCTCCACTGTTCTTCCGCATTTTCCACCCAGCGATCGCTATGAGCATGACACTGTTCTGGCTCATCAATGGCAATCAGGGTATTTTCTGATAAGTAGTTTAGTAGAGATGCTGGTTGCTCGAACGCTAACCCCAAAAAGCGACGACTACCCTCAATCAGTGATGAGTTCTGAGTGCTAAGTTCTGAGTCAGAATTTAACTCATAACTCCTAACTCCTAACTCAGAACTATTCTTTAGTGCTGCCATCACGACGGGAGCAAAGCTAGTGGGGGTAAGAATTAACTGGTTAACTTTGTCGAGGGCGGAACGTTGGGTTGCTGGGTCAAATTCCCGCATTTGCTCGATTTCATCGCCAAACCATTCCAGCCGGACGGGGAACTCAGATGAAACTGGGAACACATCAACAATATCGCCCCGTCGGCTCCACTGTCCTTCCGTTTCTACCAAAGGCACTCTTTCGTACCCCAAAATAGTTATTTTCTCACTGAAAGCATTCAAGTCTAATTCCATCCCCCGCTTCAGAATAAGACAGAATTGCCCAAAAGCTGCTGGTGGAGGTAAGTGAGGTTGCAGCGCCCCTTGAGTAGCCACAATCGCCATCTTGGCTAATTGAGAATTGGAATTTGGAACCTGGTTTTCTTCCCCATGCCCCATGCCCAATGACGCCACTTGCTTCAAGTCGGCAGAGCCGCCCAAAGCAGTGGCTCCCCCATGCCCCATTCCCAAATCTGCCAATACCTGCATTTGCCCCCAACTCATCTCAGTTTCCGGGTCAAAAGGTTCGTAGGGAGAAGCCTCGGAGGTGGGATAAAAATGTACTGTTTGCCATCCCATTGCCTCCAGTTGTGCGTAAACGCGTCCAGCTTCTTCCAAAGTGGCGCAAACTACGAACAAATCTTTGCCACTAGCCTGGGCTAATGCCGAAGCCACTAGAGTCTTGGGCAGCCTGGGAATGCCATTTAACCGCAATTCTTGTTGTCGATTCAGCTTAGAAATAAATTCAGTAGTGAGCGGCGATCGGCCTAAGGCACGCACAATAGAAGAAAATGACATAAGTACTACTAGCGATGGGAGTCTTTGTGAGTCAGAAAATCTTAAGGCAGTTTATGTCAACCATTTTAAAAGTGTTAACAGCCTTCTTATTCCTTCGGTGGAAGAATAATGCACAGCGACTAATAGGCTTAAGAACTATAACTATTACTTTGTGTACAGTCAAAGCATTTATTGAAGCATCTTTAATACTAGATACTAGGGATTGAGCTACGTTCGCTCTGATAAGCCGCAATTTTAAACATGTCCCCCATTACTTTTGAAATTTTAATCATTTTGGTGCTAATTATTGCCAACGGTGTATTTTCTATGTCTGAGATGGCGATTGTCTCAGCCCGGAAAGTTAGGCTACAACAGCTTGCCAATCAAGGAGATGCCAAGGCAAAGGTAGCATTGAAACTAGCTGAGTCTCCAAATCATTTCCTGTCAACCGTTCAAGTGGGTATTTCCCTGATCGGTATCCTGACTGGTGCTTTTGGAGGAGCAACAATTGCCAACCGACTGGGAATCTATGTAAAACGTGTCCCCTTGTTAGCACCTTATAGTGAACCGCTATCTTTCGGAATAGTGGTTTTACTCATTACCTATTTCTCACTGATTGTTGGCGAATTGGTACCGAAGCGTCTGGCATTAAACAATCCAGAAAAGATTGCATCAATTGTAGCTATTCCGATGCAAGCCTTGGCGGCGATTGGTTCTCCAGTAGTCTTTCTCTTAAGCGCTTCTACAGATTTGATCCTGCGACTACTAGGAATTACAGCTTCTACCGAGCCGCAAGTTACCGAAGAAGAAATTAAAATCTTAATTGAGCAAGGCACGGAGGCGGGAACCTTTGAGGAAGCCGAACAGGATATGGTAGAGCGAGTCTTTCGTTTAGGCGATCGCCCTGTCAGCTACTTAATGACACCCCGCCCCGATATTGTCTGGCTAGACTTAGACGACTCTGCCGAAGAAAATCGCCAAAAAATGGTTGATAGTGCCTATTCTCGGTATCCAATTTGTCAGGGAGGACTTGACAATGTGCTCGGTGTTATTCCTGTCACCGACCTATTAGCCAGGAGTTTCCGAGGGGAAGCGCTAGACTTGACAGTGGGATTGCGCCAGCCCGTATTTGTGCCGGAAAGCACCCGTGGTTTGAAAGTTTTGGAATTGTTCAAGCAAACCATCACTCACATGGCGCTGGTAGTCGATGAATACGGCGTGATTCAAGGATTAGTCACTCTCAACGACATTATGAGCGAAATCGTGGGTGATGTTCCTTCCACAGATGGGCAGGATCAACCACAAGCTGTGCAACGCGAAGATGGTTCCTGGCTTTTGGATGGGATGTTGCCTGTTGAGGAGTTTTTGGAACTTTTCGGTATGGAAGCGTGGCAACCCGATGAACGCGGCAGTTATCAAACTTTAGGCGGTTTTGTGATCACCAATTTAGGACGTATTCCCGCCGCAGCAGATTATTTTGAATGGCAAAGTATGCGAATTGAAGTGATGGATATGGATGGTAATCGCGTTGATAAAGTGCTAGTCGTACCAAAGGTAAGTAAATCAGCAGATACGAAAAAATCTGAGTAGTATTGGGCATTGGGCATTGGGCATTGGGCATTGGGCATTGGGGATGGGGCATTGAGAATTAACGCGATTTGCGACTTATTCTTGAAACCCCGCTTCCATTCCTCTCCCCTACGGTGGACACACAGTTTTTTAAAGAAACCTCAAGAAAGGTTCTACTACGCTTTCACCTGTCTAAACAAGAGAATAATCAAAAATCGAGCTTTTTTCGACTTGTGTGTACACCGTAGCCCACAGAGAGAGGCTTTAATTCTTGCTCCCCTTCCCTTGTAGGATACTGTTGGCGGTTAGGTTTGAGAGAAAGTCGCACACGGCATTAATTATTGTTTATCGAACAGAATAAAGGTGCCAGTCGTCAGAATACAGGAAAGATATTCTGTACGACTGGTGGATGAATAATCGGCGTTTAAGACCCCCACCAAATTTTCTTGTTTTGTGGTCTTCAATCAGTAGCGGGTCTGAATCCCCGACTGATAGCGCCACGGAGAGCGAGTCCGCGTTCGCGCAGCGTCTCGCAGAGAGCGTTTTGATTCTGACTCCTGAATTCTGACTTCTGAATTCTTCTTCAATATTTTCCATGCACTGTGCCAAATGCCCTATTTATGCAAATTGTCAAGTGCGAGATAGACGTTTGACCGCCTCACCCGCCAACATCTGATGGGCTTGTTCCAGAAATTGGGGGATTTTATCAGCGTGAGGATTGCGGGCGAGACATTGCCGTAAGTCTAATTCATCTAGTCGATCAGCTTTATTGCCAGGGAACCAGTGGCTGCCATTGCCAAGCAGGTTGTAGCGCATTTTAGCGTAGTCTACCAGATCGTAGGCGATCGCTAGATTCCGCAGCCACAAAATCACCCAAATATTTACCTCACCAGGGGTTTGGTCAAAGGTTGGTAGATTTATCTGCCAGGATTTTAGCCAATCTTCTCCCAAAGTAGCGATCGCTTCTGATTCCAACTTTGCTAAAATCGGCGGCAAAATTGACGATGCCCGATCTACTAATTCTAAAGTCTTCAGGTGTTCGTCAAAATCTTGTGGTTTTGCGGCTCCCAAGCTCAAGGTATGCACCTCTTGATGACTCAAACAAAACAAATCATTAAACACCATTGGACTCAATGGGGCGCAAAGATTTACTAATTTTTCTGGTGGTTTATACAACAAACCTCCTTTATCAGAAGGGCTAATGATAAACACCCCCATATCATGGCGTTTAGCTGCTTCAATTGCCGCCCAATTCCATTGATTAATGTAGTACCAGTGCAGGTTCACGTAATCAAATTGATTGGTATTAATTGTCTGCACAATCATATCTGTTGCTCCGTGTGTGGAAAAGCCAATAAATCTAACTTTTCCCTCAGCTTGCAACTGCTGGGCTACTTCTAAACAGCCACCAGGACGGATGCTGTAGTCTAATGACTCAAGATGATTGATGCCATGCAACCCTAATAAGTCAACGTAATCTAGCTGGAGATTTCGTAGTGATTTTTCAAATGTCTCACGAAATTCTTTAGCATCTGCCTGTGGGTTGATTTTAGTCTGAACAATCAACTTTTCACGGGCAAACTTGGGCAATATTCTCCCCAATTGCATCTCGGAAGTGCCATAACCACGAGCAGTTTCAATATGATTAATCCCAACTTCCATCGCCCTTCTAATAGTGGCTTCTAGATTCGCCTGATTATCAGCAGGAATTTCATTATTAGGAACATCCTCCCATTTGAACTGATATCTCATGCCACCGCAGGAAAACACTGGCATTTGTAATTCTGTGCGTCCAAATCGTCTATATAGCATCTATGGATTGTCGATTACTTACCAACTTAAATATAAGTTCATAGCGAATTCTTTGCGCGACGGCAGTCGCTACAACGGGGGGAACCCCCTCTGCGCTTCCCTCAGCGTCCCTCTGCGTTTAAAAAGCTACGAATTTCGGAAATGCTGTACTAAGAAATGACAAAACAGCCCAGCAGTGCTGAGTTGATACCCTTCGGGTGATGCTCCTACCGTTAATTCTTTAGAGACTGCGCCTGAGTTAAGCAATTTCTCAATATTTCGGCTAACACCTGTACGTTGGGTTCCTTAAGTAGGTCAAGATGAGATCCGGGAAGGTAATGGATATCTAATCCGAATGGCACTAGTTCGCCCCAGCCGAATTGAGGATCGTATTCTGTGCCTATAGCTTCGTCCCGATTTTTATCCTCTGTCCGCAAAAGGATAAGTTGACCAAGATAAGGTGAAAAGAGATATTGACTGATGGCTTGAGTGTTAGCATCTATAATTTTTAAGTGCTTATCAGTTACAGGGAAATCAAGTACCTGTTCCACGTAACGGTTATATCTATTTTGGAAATGCTGCTTCCGCCAATAGCTCCATTTCATAGCCTTTTGCCAAAGGTAGCTAGGCCCTTGTTGAACAATATTATTTAAATGCAAAAAAAGTCGCTTGAGAAATGACGCCCGCCAGCTATAACCTCGACGACAACTATCAAGCATAACTAGAATGCCAACTTGTTCGCCTTGCTCTTGGAGTTGCCGAGCCATCTCGAAAGCAACTACACCTCCAAAAGAATAACCTCCCAGAAAATAAGGCCCATTGGGCTGAAGGGTCTGAATTTCTTGAATGTAGTGAGTTGCCATGTCTTCAACTCGCGTATGGAAAGGCTGTTTTCCATCTAGCCCTTGTGGCTGTAGTCCATAGAAGGGTTGCTCTGAACCCAGATGTAGTGCCAATTCACGGAAACACAACACTTCTCCACCCAGTCCGTGAATACAGAAAAAAGGTGGCTTGGAACCGTTGGGTTGAATTTCTACCAGGGATGACCAGCTAGATTTTGATTTGTTTAAGGTATTTACTAAAGCCAAGTTTCTTGCTATATCTTCTTGGCAGATTATTTTGGCTAGAGCCTCTACAGTACCTGAGTGGAAGAGAATGGCAAGAGGCAGATTTTTACTAAATGTCTTCTCAATTTGCCAAAACAGTTTTACCGCTAATATGGAGTGTCCTCCTAGCTCAAAGAAGTTGTCCCTGACACCGATAGGCTGGACACCTAAAATTTGTTCCCAAATTTCTATTAGCTGGCGTTCCACCTGATTGCGGGGAGCAACAAAGGTGGCTTCTGGCTCTTGCCTGGATAAGTCTGGTGCAGGTAGGGCACGGCGGTCTACCTTGCCATTTGGGGTTAAGGGCATGGTGTCCAGTAAGACAAAAGCTGAAGGTAGCATGTACTGTGGCAACTTTGTTGAGAGGAAACGCCGGATATCACTAATCGCGCTTGCTGACTTCTGATTCGGTATCATGTAAGCCACCAAACGTTGATCACCGGGAACATCTTCACGGGCAATGACTACAGTTTGGAGCACGTCTGGGTGTTGGGCTAACACCGTTTCAATTTCCCCTAGCTCAATACGTATCCCCCGTATCTTGACTTGATAATCTCGCCGACCGAGAATTTCTAGAGAGCCATCTGGACGATAGCAGCCGCGATCGCCTGTATAATAAAGCCAATCTTGTTGATCATTCCGAAAAGGATTCTTGACAAACCGAGAACGGTTTTCTTCCTGGGCATTAATGTAGCCCAAACTGCGGAATGGAGTTCGGATCACAATCTCGCCCGGTTCACCGATGCCGCACGGTTGGTGATTTGGTGTGAAAACTAGTGCTTGGGTTTGAGGAAGCGGCAATCCGACTGGCTGTACCCCTGGTGTACACTCAACAGGTACTCGGTAATAACACTTCGCCAAAGTTGTCTCTGTCGGCCCATAGAGATTAACAATTTCACCGGATTCTGGAAAAGCATCTCGCCACCGAAGCACAAGTGTTTCTTTGAGAGGTTCTCCAGCCAAGAACAACCAACGTAAGTTACGTAAAGAGACTCCTGACGGCACATTGGCTAACCATAATTCTGCCAGCGAAGGAACTGTGTGCAGCACAGAAATTTGTTCATTTTCCAAGTAACGCAGAATTCTAGTTGGTTCTAGGTTATCTCCTTCTTCTGGCAAACATAGGGTTGCACCACTAGTCAAAGGTAAGAAGATATCTCTGAGGACGACATCAAAGGAAAGACCAGTTAATTGAGCAACGCGGTCTTGTTGATTAATTTCAAAGGTCTGCCGTTGCCAGTTCAGAAAATGTGCCAACCCTTTATGACACCCCAGCACCCCTTTAGGTACACCAGTGGTGCCGGAAGTAAAGAAAATATAAGCTGGAGCGTCAGCAACGATTTCAGGCAGGTTTACTGCTTGAATGCTCTTTTTGGATGAATTTATGGTTTCTCCTGTGTCTGGGTTCACACAGATGATAGTTAAAGACTCCCATATCTTTTCATCTTCTGGGCGCTGACCATCAATATATAATATGTATTTGGCTTTAGCTGACTGTAACATCAGTCGCTGGCGATCGCTGGGAAGTTTCGGATCGATGGTGAGTAGCACACCGCCACTCAAGAGTACGCCAACCATACTGGCAATCAGTCCAAAGCTTCGTGTCCCAAACACGGCTACGACATCTCCCCGCTCCACTCCCAAAGACAACATAACCTGTGCTAAGGTTTGAGCGCTTTTGCCCAATTCCCCATAGTTCCAAGTGCGAAATCCTTGACGGAGTGATGAATGTTCTGGGGTGCGATTTACCCAAGAGGTAAACATTGTTGTCGCCAATTCATACCGTGGTTCTGGCAAAAGCAGCGTTGGCTCAGGCAGCAAAGGTCGCGCTTCTGATGTGACAAGGGAATATAAACTAATCTGCTTCTCTGGAGCAGCAACAATTTGATTCAGCAAGTGATCAAACTGATGAAGCATTTCCATCATCCGCTCTGAAGTAAACAGATCGGTGTTGTAGACTAAATCAAGTTTGATTCCTTGGTTTTGTTCTGTAACGTACAGGGTTAAGTCGAACTTGGAAGCTGTTTCTAGCATTGAGACTGGTTCTATAGCCACTCCAGGTAGCTCCACTTGCATGTCCCTGAAGTTAAGCATATTAAACCACACTTGAAATAGTGGGTTGCGACTGGTATCTCGCTCTGGGTGCAGTTCTTCTACCAGTTTCTCAAAGGGCATATCTTGATGAGCATAAGCATCTAATGCCATCTGGCGAACTCGACTTAGCACTGAACTAAAACTGGGGTTGCCGACAAAATCAGTCCGTAAAACAACGGTGTTAATAAAAAATCCGATTAACCCTTCAATTTCAGAACGGTTGCGCCCAGCAATCGGAGAACCGATGAGAATATCTTCTTGCCCAGTGTAGCGATGCAGTATTGTCCCAAAAGCCGCCAGCAATGTCATGAATAGGGTGACACCCTTCTGATGCGAGAGTTCTTTGAGCGCTGCACTCAAAGTCTGCGGTAGCATCAGGGATTGCATTGATCCCTGGTCAGTTTGGACTGGTGGCCGTGGTCGGTCGGTAGGCAATTTTAGTACAGTATTAGCACCAGCCAACTGGGTTTTCCAGTAGTTGATTTGGCTGGAAAGTACCTCACCCGATAGCCATTGTTGCTGCCAGACAGCAAAATCGGCATACTGAATCGGCAATTTTGGCAGAGGGGAAGGCTTACCACTCAAAAAGGCTTGATAAACGGCTGCTAACTGCTGCCAGAGAATGCCTATTGACCAGCCATCTGAGGCGATGTGGTGCATCACTAACAAGAGTATATGCTCCTGTTCGTCTACTTGGATCAAAGTAGCTCGCAGCATCAAGTCAGATTCTAAGTTGAAGGGGCGTTGCGCTTCTTGATTTAGGAGATATTCGACTTGCTCCTCTGCTACCTGAATCATTTTGAGTTCCACTGGCCGAGGCGTACCAATTACTTGTATGGGGCTACCATCAAGTGATGTGATAAAGTTTGTTCGTATTGCCTCGTGATGGACGACGATCGCATCTAGTGACTGTTGCAATACACCCACGTTTAACTTGCCCGTTAAGCGCTGTGCATTTGAGAGGATATATGCTCGGCTGTTGGGTTGCAACTGCTCTAAAAACCAGACTCGCTGCTGGGCAAAGGATAAAGGGGCTGACTCCCGGTTGGCTATTTGGAGAATAGTTTGATTTTGGGGATCATCTTCTTGAATTTGATTTTGAGCGATCGCTTCAGCTAAAGTAGCGATCGTGGGATTCTCAAATAAGAGTTGCAACGGTATTTCTATCCGAAAGACTTGGCGAACCCTAGACATCACTTGAGTGGCCAGCAGTGAATGACCTCCCAATTCAAAAAAATTGTCGTGGATGCCTACTTGTTCCAGACGTAAAACTTTCGCCCAGATGCTAGCTAAGACTTCTTCTGTCGAATTCTGAGGTGGAACAAACTTAGTTGACAACTCAAGAGTAAATGTATCCGGTGCAGGCAAGGCACGGCGGTCTATTTTACCATTGGGATTTAATGGTAGGGTGTCCAAAAATACAAAGAAACTAGGCACCATATATTCAGGTAGCCGAGTTGACAAAAAGCGACGCAATTCAACCTGGTTAGGAATTTGCTCTGGACTGGTAACAACATATGCCACGAGTTGCTTGTCACCTATAACATCCTCTCTAGCTATGACTAAAGTCTGTGTCAGTGCCGGATGTTGACCTAATATGGTTTCAATTTCTCCTAATTCAATTCTGAAGCCACGTATTTTCACTTGGTGGTCAATGCGACCAAGGAACTCGATATTACCATCACTTAGATAACGTGCTAAGTCCCCAGTTTTGTAAAGACGTGCTCCAGCTTCAGAGCTAAAAGGGTTAAAAATGAACCTATCTATGGTCAATTCTGGACGGTTGAGATAACCTCGGGCTAGACCAATACCGCCAATGTGCAGTTCACCTGATTCACCAACAGGCACAGGCTGCAAATTTTCATCGAGGATGTGAATCTCTGCATTAGTAATGGGGCGACCAATGGGAGCAATGGCGTAATTAGTACCGCGCTGGCAAATCCAGAAACTGGTATCAATGGAAGCTTCTGTAGGCCCATAGCAATTATACAGAACATTGTCCAAATTAAGTAGGGCAAAAAAGCGCTCTATGAGTTCGCCAGGTAAAGCTTCACCACCGCAGGTAATGTGCTTGATGAATCGGCAATTCTCAATTCCCTTCTCTTCCAGTAAGACACGGAGTATAGAAGGCACTAAGGCTAGGACGGTGATTTGCTGCTCAGTAATCACCTTCACAAGGTAGGCAGTATCTTGATGTCCACCAGGACGAGCCATGAACAATTGCCCTCCAAAGCACAATGGCCAGAATATCTGCCACACTGAGGGATCGAAGCTAAAAGAAATAGTTAGTAAAACTTTGTCTGCCTGAGTTAATCCAAAGGTTGCTTGTTTCCAGTATAGTTGATTGCAGATCCCCCGGTGAGGGATCATTACACCCTTGGGCTGTCCTGTAGAACCAGATGTGTAAATTACGTAGATGAGATTATCAGTTGTCGTTTCATTTACCGGATTTTCTCGACTATTTTGGCTATTCCCTTGCCAATTTGAGTCCAGACAAATCACTTTTGCCTGATGGGGTGGTAAGTTTTTGACCAATTTTTCTTGGGTTAACAATACTGGTGTCTGCGTGTCTGACAAGATGAAAGCTAAACGTTCTGAAGGATATGCCGGATCTAAAGGCACATAAGCACCTCCAGCTTTGAGAATTCCCAGTAACCCGACAATCATCTCCAAGGAGCGCTCCACACAAATGCCCACAAGTACTTCCGGCCCAACGCCTAAAGTACGTAAGTGGTGCGCTAGTTGATTGGCTTGTTGGTTTAACTGCCGATAAGTAAGTTCTGTATTTTCACATACTACAGCAATGGCTCCAGGCGATCGCTCAACTTGCTTCTCAAACATCTGATGGATGCACAGATCCCGATGATGAACTGCTTGGGTGTCATTCCATTCCTGTAAAACTTCAGTGCTAATGATGTGAGTTAAGGTATCTAAGGGAATATTTTGTTTATATTCTGAAGTCTGGCTATTCTGGCTATTATTTATCTGCATTTTCTATATTATTTTCTATATTATTAAGTTCAGTGGATCTATTAATCGTCCGGAGTCATCCACAGCAAAGTAGCGATTGTGTTTAATACAATTCCACTCTAATAAGCTAAAAATCTTTTAATTTGCATCCTCAAAATAATGAATTTCTTGTGGGGTGGGTATCTTGCCCGCCTAGTTGTGCAAATTAAATGCGCGACAGCTTACCAATTAAACATCAAAGCACTTCAACTGAAGTTTAGATAAAAGGGTATGTGAGCAAATACAGCCCCCAATCTATAGAAAACAAAAGAAATACCACTAACTCTCACATGCTAAGATAAAACTTACTAACCTCATAAAGTTGGCATTTAATTTTTAGCTATTACCAGTACCTTCATTTCCGAATTTAGCAGAGGTTGATGATAATTGTCCTCAGCTATTCAAGAGGCTTGAAATGGGGATAACTCAGCTGATTGTATTTACTAAGTAAATCGGAATTTACAAAATTTCTGTAATCTTTTTCTGAAATAGATAAATTGTTTACTTCTATCTGTGTTTTCCCATTTTTTGAATCATCTGTGGGTCGCAGAATCAGATTAAATTTTAAATTATTTCTATACAACTTTGTCAGCCAACGCCACTTTTGTGTATTCAAAAACTTGTCTAATTTACTTATATTGAATTTGCTGATTACCATAATTTCACCCCATATTTTATCGATTGAAACTCTGAATCGCCATCAAATCCAACAAATTAATTTTTGATGTTAGTCAACAAGAAGCATTTAATTAAACGCTTTATTTAGTTCAAAAATAAGTTTGTGATCGATGTAATCAACCCATCTTATAACGAAATCAATTATAAAAGTACATTATCGTTTTTTAGTAAAGTCAGCTGAAGTAAAAAATAATTCTTACCGAATCTTCATTTTGTTACCTTATATATAAAATTAATGTAAAGTTATAGTATTATTTTCTTAAAGAATTACGCAAACTTCATCAAACCTACGTAGGTGGGTTTTATTTATCAAACTTCAGTCTTTTGGTAGAAACTACAGTCCCGTCGGTAAAGTAATTGCCCCTTTTGGGGCTGCAAAAGCTTAATAACATGAAAATTAACATCGGGTACTTACCGTCTAAAATGTAATCTAGAGCATCGATTCATTAATCAAAAACTTAATCCCTCAGCCCTTCCACCTACTAGCTACGGTGTAGAGAAAAATCCTAAAATCCTTGGCTGGATAAGATACAAGCCTTAGTAGGCGAGGTTCTAAGTTTATCTCAGTTGATTACTTATTAATAAGGTTTAACGGAAAATCAATTATATAAAGTTTTGTAACAATAATCAAATTTTTGATGCGTTTCGTTGTATGTTGTGTGTGTAAGTTTTGTTAATCAGTAATTATGCGTAAAGAAACGGAGAAGCTTCTAAGCAAAACTGAATTAATCTAAGTAAATATGTTAAAATGATTTTGGAAAGAACATCATTTTACTATCATAGAAACTCTGCAATCAAACCGTAGTAATTCAGTTTGTGTATTACGCAACTTAAAAATTCTAATATTTTTACCTAACCTGCTTAATCATTAATGTCAGGAACTTTATTCAGCTATTAAGTTAGCTCACCAACAAATCTTTATTTAGCATCAAAGCTCAAAATTTCCAGACTAAATAAAATGGATTATGCCCTCCAAGAAAAGCTAAGTATTTGGGTAGTAACCACACTCAAACCGACCCTGGAAGATGCTTTTGCTCAAGAACTTAAAGTTACTCCCAAGAAAATGGTTAATAATAGACTACAAAGCACAGGTTTCTTTGAAATAAAAATGTGATATCCCCCATTTGTCTTAATATCTAAGTTTACATCGAATTTTAACTACACCAAGTGTTCCTAACTTATGAGTAATCAAAGCATTACAACAAATAAATTCAGTGAAGTACCTTTGGATTTGCGTGCATCTTCATTTGTCAGGGTACGCAAGGGTTCGTGGTGGTTGAGATTAACAACATTGTTTTTAGTAGACTATACTCTTTTATCTTTAGCTTGGGTTTTAGCTGGATATCAATCTTCTGGGGATTTTACTTGGTATATACCGAACAATTATTTTCCGATTTTAATAACTATTGTGATTCAAATAGGATCGCTAGCTGTCGAAGGTATTTATCGAGAAGGTCAAAAACGCTATGACTATTTCAATATTATCAAATCGCTAACTTTTGCTCATGGATTAATACTCTTAATTTCTTTTTTGTATAAACCAGTTGTTGATATTACACGCCCCAGATTAATATTATTATCTTGGTTGTTGGGCATATTATTTATTTGTAGTGGTAGATATGCTGTAAATCTTACTCTTGAATATCTGCGTAAGCAGAAAAAAATAGTTCGTTCTTCGGTATTCATTATTTGTGATCCACAAGATCATGAGCAGATTTCTAGCTTTATAAAAAAAGAAAAACACTACATCGTATCTGGAACGGCGAATGCTAATTCATTAGATAGATATCAACGTCAACAAACATTGAATCAACTTAATCAATTAGGTGTAACAGAAGTTTTTATATCTTGGGATGCTCTAAAAAATAGAATGTTTTTATGCTGGTTATTTCAAGCATCCGGCATACAAGTACATATTTTACCGATGGAATTAAAACCAATTTATAGAAACGTAGAATTTAATAAAATAGGAGGGATGCCTTGCCTGAGTCTAGATTGTCCGATAATTACAGGTAAAGACTTTTGGATAAAGCGTAGTTGTGATTTTTGTTTCGCGACTTTATTTGTAATGTTATCATTCCCTATTTATATAGCTATAGCTATAGCTATAAAACTGGACTCTCCCGGCACAGTATTTTACAGGCAAACGCGTGTAGGTTTACATGGGCAACAGTTTAAAGTATGGAAATTCCGAACTATGAGGTCTGATGCAGAAAAATTACAGAAAGAATTAGAAGCATTAAATGAAACGAAAGATGGGATTATCTTTAAAATTAAAGACGATCCTCGCGTTACCCGTGTTGGAAAATTTCTTAGACGTTATAGTTTAGACGAATTACCTCAACTTTTCAATGTGATCTTGGGAGAAATGAGTATAGTAGGACCTCGGCCTTTACCTACTAGAGATGTTGATAAATTTTCTGAACATCATTTTATCCGACATGAAGTTTTACCTGGTATTACAGGTCTTTGGCAAGTCTCAGGTCGCTCGGATATTTTAGATTTTGAACAAGTGATTAATCTTGATCTTAACTACATTGAAAATTGGTCGCTTGGGTTAGACTTTGAAATTCTTCTCAAAACAGTTATGGTAGTTTTGAAAAAAGAAGGCGCCTACTAAGGTAATAAAAACCAAACCATACCGGACAGCAATCATTATACCGTTTACGTATTGATCCAAAAGTTGCACTTTGATCAGACAATTTTTCATGCATTAAATTTAGATTTTTCTACTTTACTGAATGAAAAACTACGTGTCTAAGCGCGATAAAAACTTTGGGATTTAGAACCCAAAAGATTTATTTATTAATAAATCTTGGGGTAAGTTGCAGGCTGAAGCATGGGATGATAGAAGCTAACGAAAATACCTTTTCGTCCTTGATTTCGATGACTGGTATATATGAAACATTTCAAAAAACTTCTAATGGTATATCAGAAAAAGTAAGTTATTAGATTTATAGGTATTGGGAATTCAAAATTAACGAAATAAGCTGATTAATAATTTAAGAATGGTAGAAAAGTACAAAGTCATAAGTAATTCTCTGTCAATGTTAGTCAATCGGTTAGCACAAAGCATTACAGCCTTCGTGTTAACTGCTTTTATTGCTCGTACTCTAGGAGCTGAGGCTTTAGGACAGTATCTACTAGCATTTAGCTACTACTTTATCTTTGTGGGTATTGCTTCACAGGGGCTAAAGACGTTGTTTACCAGAGAACTAGCCCGTGAGCCACAAAAAACACCAGTTTATTTAATTAGTGGTACTTGGCTACAGTTAATATTTAGTTTTTTCAGTTATGGGGCGTTGGTGATTGTAGTATTTTTACTTCCCTATAGCTCCAAAACCTCGACTATTTGCTACATTATGGGCTTAACGATCATTCCTTTTGCCCTTTCAAACATCACTGAGGCAGTTTTTCAAGCTCAAGAAAAGATGCATCTGATTGCCATCTCTACAGTGCCAGTGTACATCGTACGCGTAATAATAATGATTTGGGCGATGCAACTGAAATATGGAATTGAGTACTTGGGGGCGATACTATGTTTTTCGGAAACGCTAATTTTAGTAATTGAATGGATTTTCATCACCCGGATAGTCAAAATAGAATGGCAGATTGATGGGAATTTTGTTTTGAAGACAATCAAAAGTGCGCGTACATTTTTTGCTATTGAAGGAATATCTGCACTCAATGGCAGAATTCAAATATTGATTCTTTCCTTGTTAGGAAATGAGTTTTTAGTGGGTCTCTTTGGTGGAATATCACAATTACTACTACCTTTTTCGATTATTGCTAACAGTATAGTTTTAGCAATGTTTCCTAGATTTTCAAAGGCAGTAGAGCAAGGACGGGATAAACAGAGACAGATCACTGAAAAGGTTATTGAAAGTCTACTAATTCTAGCATTACCCTTATTAATTGGACTGTTATTTTTTGGCAAAGATTTACTAGTTTTTATCTATAATTCTAGCTTTGCTCAAGCCAACCTAGCTCTTAGTTTAAGTGCTGTATCACTGCTTTTTTTGCCTTTTACCCGCTCACTGTCCTATGTACTTGTAGCCAATGGTTTGGAGATAATTAACTTGCGTGAAGTGGTTATTACCACTACATTAGGAAGCTTGGGAGGTGTGGCATTAGTTTCCCAATATCAGTTATTAGGTGCAGCTTTAATGGCATTATTAATGACTATTATTGGTTTTAGTCAGTATATTTACTTCACCTATACTCGCCTATTTTCGTTAAATTTATGGCGAATTATGCGCCGCCCCTTACTAATATGCCTTTTAATGCTACCTATATTCATTTTATTGCAAAAAATTAGCTTAGACTTTATGTACACTCTAATTATTGCAACTGGTGTCTATGGTTTATGTGTGATTTATCTAGGTATTCGTGCATTTGGCGGGTTTCGTTTTTTGTGGCTCAAACTTTTAAAACAGCAGTAATTGTTTAATATAAAATCCTACGAGTAATACCTCAAAATTGGTGAAATAAATAATTTAATTGAGCATATAATTTTAATTATGATTAAAGTTGCTTTATTACATTTTTGCTTTGAAGACTACACCATTGAACTAGCAAACAGTCTAGTTAAATATGTTGATTTAACGCTGATTCAGCCGGAAAAAGTGTCAAATGTCTGTAGCAATGTTCTTGATTCTCGTATCCGTGTCATTAGCTTTAATAAACCACGTATTCGCGACCCGCGCAACCTGTTGTCTATGAACACTATGATGGATATCATCAAAGACATACAGCCAGATGTTTTACATGTGCAAGAAACCAACGATCCTTGGTACGATTGGACTTTGTTACTTAATAAAATGCCACCATTGGTGACAACTATTCACGATATATTCCGTCACCCAGGGGATAAAATCGCTGTATTTGGTTCCGATTATACCAGGCGTATTGCCTTCTACCGTTCTCAACAATTGATTGTCCATACTCATCAACTAAAAAAGATTCTTATTGAACAATTCCGTATACCTCAAGAGCGAGTCAATGTTTTACAACATGGGGAACTTGGTAGTTTGTATCAGCGTCGGGGTAGCCAAAATATTCAAGCCCGTGAGCCATATACGTTGCTATTTTTTGGACGTATCTTGCCATATAAGGGATTGAAATATTTACTTGAGGCTATGCCTTTAATTGCTGAACGTATACCTGAAGTCAAGTTGATTATTGCTGGAAGGGGAGAAAACGTAAGCCAGTATTTCCCTAATGGTTATGATCAAAAACGTTACGAGATTATCAATGACTTTATCCCCATTGAAAAAGTAGGTAATCTATTTCAACGCAGCACAGTAACAGTTTTGCCATACGTCGAAGCGTCTCAAAGTGGTGTGGCAGCTTTATCTTATGGAATGGGAACTCTGGTTGTAGCTTCTGAGGTAGGGGGATTGAGTGAGATAATTCAGCATAAAAAAGATGGGTTGTTAGTTCCACCCGGTGATGTTCGAGCTTTAGCTAATGCGATAATTTGTTTGTTAAGCGATCGCGACTTACAACAACATATGCAAACTGCGGCACTGGCTCGCTGTCAGGAAGATTTAAATTGGGCAAATATTGCTGCTCAAACTGCCCAAATTTATTATAAAAAAATGAATATACAAAATAAAATAAATGTTAGCTAATTTATGAGAAAACTACTAATTAATGCGGAGCAGGTATTCACAGTTATAGCCTTACTAGTTTATTCAGGGGCAATATTAACTCTCGTCCAGTCAGGAGGAGCAGGACAGGATGAGTTGGTAGAATATGATAGCTCCTTGAATCGGATTATTTTTTTCCTCATCTATGCAATTACCTTATCACTACTAGTTTTGCGTTGGAAGAAAGCTCTTTATGTCCTTGTCTTGAGTAAAGATATCTTCCTTTATTCTTTATTAATGTTGGCAGTTGTTTCTATTCTTTGGTCTTTTGAACCCTCAACAACATTAAAAAATACTGTCACCCTGATTGGTTCCAGTTTATTTGGTCTGTATTTTGTTTCGCGATACAGCTTAAAACAGCAATTCTATTTACTTGCTTGGACTTTGGGGATTGTTATAGTATTGAGTTTCATTTTTGCTCTAGCCTTGCCTAAATACGGGATACAGAGCGACCTCGGTGGTAGACCACTGTGGCGTGGAGTATTCACCCACAAAAACGGTTTGGGAGGAAGGATGGTAACGAGTAGTATAGTTTTTTTTCTCCTTGGTTATCAAAGTCAAAGACGTAGTTGGCTTTTCTGGGGGGGGTTTAGCTTGTCAATACTACTCTTACTGCTTGCCGGTTCGATTTCATCTCTATTTAATCTATTAATTATAATATTGGGATTTTTTGCTTTTCAAATTTGGCGTTGGCCATACCCAGTGATGGTACCAACCCTAATAATGATGGCAACTATCAGCCAAAGTTTATATTTGTGGTTGTCTAATAATGCTAGTGTCGTGTTCAGTTCAATTGGTAAAGATGCAACACTAACGGGTCGAACAGACTTGTGGCCATTAGTAATCGATATGATTTGGAAACATCCTTGGGTCGGTTATGGTTATGGCGGATTCTGGCAAGGATGGGATGGCGAATCTGCTTATATTTGGCTCAATGCTGGATGGACTCCAAACCATCCCCATAGTGGTTATCTGGCTCTTTGCCTTGATTTGGGTCTTTTAGGGTTAGGGTTATTCTTCTTAGGATTTTGGCGCAGTTACCTGCAAGGATTCATTTTCATGCGTAGTAGTAATAGCGCATTAGATATTTGGCCACTTATGCATATGACATATATATTTTTAGCTAGCCTTACTGAATCTAACTTACTGGAATCGAATAGTTTCGTTTGGATACTCTATGTGGCGGCATGTTTTTCCGTGAGAATGAGACATGAAATAAAAATAAAATCATAAAACAGAAAAAGACCAATTTATAGCCTAAAGATTGCCAAAAAACTCTGAAGCGATTGTTTTTGTGCTTGGCATTTATACCACACAAAAATTGCTATAATCGCTTTCTGAGCAGGACAAATGAGTCTTTAAACAAAAACCTTCCAATTCTACAATAAATCAGAAAATAATCGGATTTTAACAAGATTTCATGCAATTACTTTGGTCTTTGAAAAGCAATGATAAATTCTGATTCTGTTGATACATTAACCCAGGAAAGCGCAATTATTCAAAAAGTACAGCCTATGTGCCAAACTAAAAGTCTCAAGATTATCCTGTTAGGTCCTAGCTTACTCCAGCAGGGTGGCATTTCCAATTACGAGAAGCTTTTTTTGGAGTATGCTCCTTCTGAAGTTGATATATGTCATATTATTACTCACCAAGAAGGATCTACAGCAATCAAAATTATGGTATTTTTGAGAGCTATATGTGAATTTTTGTGGATGTTAATCAGGGAAGAAGTTGATATTGTTCAACTCGAAATTTCACAGCGCGGCAGTGTTTTCCGACAGGCAATTATGGCGCTTTTAGCTTGGGTATTTCACAAGCCAATAATTATACATGCTCATGGTAGTCAATTTCATGTTTTCTATGCTGAACTGGCAAAATGGATACAACAATTGCTAAGTTGGGTATTTTGCAAATGTCAACGATTAATTGTATTATCCGAAAGTTGGAGAAGCTTTTACATAGAAAACCTTGGTCTAAAACCCGAACAAGTTGTAGTTTTTTATAATCCAGTAAAAATTCCTGCTGAAGTTCCACACCGTTTAGGCTCTAAAAAAGCGAACTTACTTTTTTTAGGACGAATTGGTGAACGTAAAGGAGCATTTGATTTGATAAAAGCCTTTTCCCTTTTGCCTACTGAACATAAAAGTAGATCTAGTCTGATCATGGCAGGAGATGGAGACATAGAACAAGCACGCAATTTAGTTACGACTTTAAATCTAGAAGCTTATATTAAATTGCCTGGCTGGATCGGGTCACATGAACGTGATATTCTTTTAACTGAAGCAGATGTTTTTGTGTTGCCCTCTTACAATGAAGGTCTTCCATTATCAATGCTGGAAGCAATGGCTTGGGAGTTACCAGTCATAGTTACACCAGTAGGAGGTATACCTGAAATAGTTACTCAATCTGAAAATGGATTAATCGTTGATCCAGGTAATATTGAGCAGTTATCAGATGCTATTAAGTCTTTGATTGAAAATGAGCCTTTGAGACTTTCTCTAGGAATGAAGGCGAGAACAACTGTTTTTCCTCTAGATATAAAAAAACATTGGGTTTATTTTATGGATTTATATTGCTCAGTATTAAATTTAACATGCTAAATGAAAAGCGCCTTATGCGCTTGATTGTTTTGTACTTTATCAAAGAATAACAACTGGATAGATATGAAAATTAGCATTTTTGGTTTGGGATATGTCGGTGTCGTAACAGCAGCTTGCTTGGCACGAGATGGGCACGAAGTAATTGGGGTAGATGTAAATCCCCAAAAAGTAGATTTGATCGCCAAGGGAGAGTCGCCCATTGTAGAGCCAGGGCTGAGTCAGTTGCTGATTGACGGAGTGGCAGCTAAATTAATCAGAGCTACTACAGATGCTGAAGTAGCGGTGTTAGAATCAGATGTTTCGCTGATTAGCGTCGGCACACCTCCTATAGAAAGGGGAGAACCCGATCTAACCTACGTTTGGAATGTGTGCAAGCAGATTGGCAAAGCCGCCATCCATAAGAATGAAAGCCATGTGGTTGTGCTGCGTAGCACTGTCCCTCCAGGAACATTGGAAAAGTGTCAAAATCTGCTAGATAGTCTCATAGGTGAGAATTCTATTCATCTAGCATTTAACCCAGAGTTTTTACGCGAAGGTTCGGCTATCAAAGATTACGATCAACCACCTTACACCATTATCGGTACTGAATCTCCTGTGGCAGAAGCAGCAGTACGGCAGATGTATGCCACAGTAAATGCACCGTTCACTGTAGTCAAACCATCTGTGGCGGAAATGGTTAAATATGTCGCCAATTGTTGGCACGCTGCTAAGGTGGGGTTTGCTAATGAAATCGGACGAGTCGCCAAAGCCTTTGGCATAGATGGACGGGAAGTAATGAATATCATTGTGCAGGATACGAAGTTAAATATTTCACCTGTTTATATGCGTCCTGGATTTGCCTACGGTGGTTCTTGTCTGCCCAAAGATTTGAGTGCTTTGCTTTACTACGCACGTAACATGGATGTACCAGTCCCGCTACTAAATGCCCTCCCAACTACCAACAGCCTGCAAGTTGATTTGGCTGCCCAACAGGTGTTACGCCTTGGGGCAAGGCAGATTGCTCTGTTGGGATTGGCATTCAAACCAGGTACAGATGATTTAAGAGAAAGTCCAGCAGTATTGCTAGTCAAGCGGTTGATTGGGGAAGGCTGCCAGGTGAAAATTTATGACCCAGCTGTCTATGAGGCTCGACTAATGGGAACCAACCTTGCTTATATCCAGAGTAACCTCCCTCACTTTGAGGGATTGCTAGTGCCAAATTCCCAGGAAGCTTTGGAGGGAGCAGATATGGCAGTAGTTACTCATACTACGCCAGAGTTTCGCCAAGTACTACTCGAAGCCCCTAAAGGAATGCAAATTTTGGATCTAGCCGGGGTGTTTAATCAAACAACTAAGGAGTTAGGTTATCATGGCATTGCGTGGTAGGGTACTGATTATTGTCGAAAACCTCCCGCTTCCCTTTGATCGGCGCGTATGGATGGAAGCTACCACCCTGACAAAAGCTGGGTATGAAGTTTCGGTGATTTGTCCCAAAGGTAAAGGATTTGAACAAGAATACGAGGTTATCGATCAGGTTCACATTTATCGTCATGAAATGCCACCTGATATCAGTTCGGTCTCAGGCTATCTACGGGAGTATGGTACAGCGCTTTTTTGGGAGTTTCGCCTTGCTCATCGGGTGTGGCGAGAGCGAGGTTTTGATATCGTCCATGTTTGCAATCCTCCAGATTTACTGTTTTTGGTGGCGGGATGGTTCAAGTTGTTCAAAGGTGTAAGAGTCATATTTGACCACCATGATATCAATCTGGAGATGTACGAAGCTAAGTATGGACGACGAGACATCTTCTACTATGGACTCTCGTTAGTTGAACGATTGACCTTTGCGACAGCAGACGTAGTTATCTCAACTAATGAGTCTTACCTCTCGGTAGCACTTACCCGTGGACGTAAAAGTCCAGAGGATGTCTTTGTTGTTCGCAGTGGGCCTGATCTTTCCCGCTTTCAACCCGTACCGACCAACCCAGTCTACCGTAGAGGTCGGAAGTATTTGGTAGGGTATGTTGGTGTTATGGGAGAACCGGAGGGAATCGATTACCTGCTGCAATCGGTGCGCTACATTGTCTATGAAAAAAAACGCCAGGATATTCACTTTATGCTCATCGGTAGTGGACCGATGTTTGAGAAGCTTCAGGCACTATCTGAAGAATTAGAAGTTAAGGAGTTTGTAGAATTTACCGGGCGTATTCCTGATAATGAACTTTTGGCACGACTTTCTAGCTGTGATGTATGTGCTAATCCCGATAAAAAAATGCCCTACAATGATCGTTCGACTATGAACAAGATCATGGAGTACATGGCAATGGGAAAACCCATTGTTCAGTTTGACCTTTTAGAAGGAAGGCGATCGGCAGAGGGAGCATCTGTTTATGCCAAAGGCAACGACGTGGTGGATTTTGCCGAGAACATTCTTGAACTTCTGGAGGACACTGAGCGGCGACAAAAGATGGGTGAGCTAGGTAGAAAAAGAATGGAGGAGAAACTAGAGTGGCGACATCAAGTACCTAAGCTGTTAGAAGCTTATGAGAAAGTTTGGCAACCTAAGTAGCAACATCAACGAATTTCTGAGATACATTCAACGAAAATTCAAGGTTTCACCCCACTTTCATAAAAGAGGGTTAATTGAAGCACAGATCAGTATGAACAGGTATTGGATGTGCTTTTAACAATACTTTTTAATACTGCTAAGTATTAGCTCTTAATATTCCTGAAACCAAAGCCTGTAGATGATTTCAGGCTTTTTAACTTAAATAGCCTATACAAGATGTCGTATTCTAAAATAGTATCACTCTTAATTAATAGGTGTGCTTTGTAGCTACTCTCAGTAGATCAATATTGAGTTTATCGTTTAAGACCTCTACTTTGGAAGATTTATGTCAGAAAAATCTATGGAATCTAGAGAATCTATTGATTTAGACCTTAGTCGTTACTTATTGATATTGAAGCGATGGTGGCTACCTGCTGCTGCGATATTTTTAGGTACAGTTATGCTTAGTGGTATAGCTACACAATTGATGAAGCCATCCTATGAAGCAGAAGGAAAACTTTTATTCAGAGTTCCCTCTTTTAAAGTAGCAGGAACTAGTCTTTCGCCTAGTTACGCTGAAGGAGGAGACTCAGGAGATTTGAAACCCTTGGTAGCCACTCAAAATCCAATAAGCAGTCAAATAGAAGTTATTTCTTCTCCTACTTTTTTGCAGCGGACAATAGACAAACTACAACTCAAAGACAACGAAGGTAAACCTCTGGAAGTAGAAGCGCTACTAAAAGCCCTGAACATAAAAATTCTTGGTGGGACAGATGTATTGCGAATTACCTATAGCAGCCATGACCCTGAAGAAGCTGCGGCAGTGGTCAACACAATTATGAATTCTTATTTAGACAATGATATTACGACAAATCGCTCTGAGGCAGGAGCAAGTCGTCAATTTATGGCCAGGCAGCTTCCTAAAACTCAAGCTGCTGTTGAGAATGCAGAAGTAGCGCTACGTATATTTAAACAAAAGTATCAGATTGCAGATTTATCAGAGGAGACAAAGTCAGCCGTTGCGGCTATTGGAAATTTAGACAGTGAGATGGATACTGTTAAGGCTCAACTGGATGATGTAAACGCCCAAAGCAATGAACTGCGCCAGAAAGTAGAGCTAAATTCTCAGCAAGCGATCGCTGTGAGTGCCCTCAGTCAGTCGCCCGCAGTCCAAGGAGTTCTTACACAGCTTCAAGACACTGAGCGGCAGTTAGCGATTGAGCGCAGCCGTTTCCTAGATGACAACCCCGTAGTTATTAACCTAGAAGCAAAAAAAGCTAATTTAAAATCTCTCCTGCAACAGGAAGTTGGTCAAACTATTGGCAATCAAAAACAAATTCCCCAGAACCAATTGCAGATTGGACAACTCAGACAAGGCCTGATCCAAAGTTTTCTCCAGGCAGAAATACAGCGCTTTGGCTTAACAAAAAGACTTTCTTCTCTAGACAATTCCCGTTCTAGCTACGAACGACGGGTGAAAGTCATACCTCAGTTGGCACAAAATGAGCGGGAGTTAGAACGGAAAGTTGAAGTCGCAGAATCGACCTATCAAACTCTATTGAAAAAGGTTCAAGAATTACAGTTAGTTGAGAATACAAACGCAGCGACTTCCCGGATTATTTCTCAGGCTTTAGTGCCCAAAAAGCAAGTACTAATCAAAAAAATAATTGTTTTGCTGCTAGGAGTGATGTTCGGTTTATTTTTTGCCACCACAACTGTGCTCTTCCTAGCAATGAGAGATAGATCTCTAAAAACACTTAAAGAAGTTAGAGATGTATTTGGATATACTTTGCTGGGAATTGTTCCTTTATCTGTTAAAAAGGTTCGCTCCCGTTATTCAAATGCAGAATCAATAGCTCAAACAATTGCCGTCAGAGATACTCCCCACTCTTTAACGAGCGAAATGTATCGGATGATTCAAGCCAATCTGAAATTCCTGAGTTCAGATAAAGTACTCAAAACGATCGTGGTAACTAGCGCAGTTCCTAAAGAAGGCAAGTCTACAGTTTCAGCTAATTTGGCTGCGGCGATCGCTCAACTAGGACGTAAAGTTTTACTAATTGATGCAGATATGCGAATTCCTTCTCAGCATCATCTCTGGCAACTAACTAATGCAGTTGGTTTGAGTGAGGTTCTTGTCGGTCAGGCTGAATTTAATGTTGCTGTATCTAGGGTAATGGATAACCTTGATGTTTTAACTGCTGGAGTTAGACCTCCCAACCCACTTGCTTTGCTTGACTCAAAACGGATGGCATCACTAATTGAAAATTTCTCATCTCAATATAGCTATGATTTTGTCATTATTGATGCTCCTCCCCTCCTTTTGGCAGCCGATGCTTTAACTTTAAGTCAAATGACTGATGGGATTTTGTTAGTAGCTCGACCTGGGGTAATTGATTCTAACAGTGCAGCTGCTGCTGAAGAAATGCTAGAGAGGTCTAGTCACAACGTCTTAGGTTTAGTTGTGAATGGTATCATTGATAAAAATGAATCTAGTAGTTATTTCAACCATGCTAAAGAATACTTTACTCATCAAGATTTAACAAAACAGGTTAAGCAGCAAAAACGTATTCCAGACAAAAGCTCTGTATAAAGTCGGATTTTGTCTCATAAGTGAACTGAATACCATAACTGGTATATCATGTCTGTTTAATTAGCTACAAAATAATAAGCCTGCCAAGGCAAGCTTATTATTTTATGTAAATGTAGACTTCAGTCTGACGCAACTATTGACAGATAGGAGGACATGATCTAAACATTACTGATGTTCGTATGCCCCAATATCATATCTACCAGCAGAGCGAGGTTTACCTGCATAATCAGTTTTCAAATCCTTCCAATAGTAACCCTTATTGATCGCCGCACTGTTTGCTTTGAGCCTAAAGTCACCATTTGAGGGATTTACAAACTGTGGGTCTCCAATAATATCGTGAGGTCCCATTACAGTGATCTCAGCACCCTTGGTGTAAAGATTGTAGTCATAGGTGACGTTGGTATTCTTCATGTTGCTATTCGCCTTTTGACCAGGGTAAGCAGAGATAATGTTATTGAAAATCTT
The DNA here is from genome assembly GCF_029379315.1 of Nostoc sp. S13. Classification (GTDB taxonomy): domain Bacteria; phylum Cyanobacteriota; class Cyanobacteriia; order Cyanobacteriales; family Nostocaceae; genus Nostoc. Next base: position 120,213 of record NZ_JAQYWQ010000002.1, on the reverse strand, counting down.
CACATCAGATGAATAGCCAGCATATATTTGCCCTTTTTTAAGGCTTGAAGTTTGCCCGTTCCCATATGCCGTGTTGTTGACAATATCGACATGCTCACTATCATGGGCATGAATACCCGAACCGCCATTCCAGTAGGTGATATTGTTTGCAATTAAAGTTCGTCCTCGATATGAACCACCTTGACTAAGTTTTGAAACATCGACAATAATGCCATTACCGTCTGTGATTTTTCCGGCTCCAATCCAGGGAATGTACATACGATTGTTGTAGACCCTGTTGTTGGTCACGAACATTTTGTATCCCCGGTTGTTGTCAGAATTGTAACTCTTCAAGAAGGAAATACCACTGCAACCATAAACGCTGTACCAGGAGGTATTAAACACAGTGTTATTATCCACCTTCACATAATCAGCCCCCATTACTGAGATACCTGCTCCTCCACAGTCATGCACTTTGTTGTTCAGGATATTTATGTGATGAACAGCATTAACGCGCCCCTCAACACTTATGCAGGTTCCGTTTGTAAGCCGATTTGATGAGTTCCACTTCTGATTTAATGCATAAGCAAGAGTTACATTGGCATTGTTTCCTATGACCTCTAGCCCGTTGATCTCGATATATGAAACTCCATTTGACAATCCGATACCACTCCATGTGTTATGCTGAATTTTTGGGGAATCCCCAGGATATGCTTTATACCTAATCCATGCTTTTGCATTTCCAGAACGTTCAATATTGACTACACTCCCAGCATTGCCGGAATTTTTGTAGACTCCATTCATAATCAATACTGTGTCGCCAGGGTCAGTCAGATCTGCTGCCCTTTGAATTGTCCTAAAAGCGGATGAGGTAGTGAGTCCGCTATTTTTGTCGTTTCCTTGACCACTAACATAGTATGTTGTCGCAGTTGAAACTGCGCTGATCAGCTTGCGGCTAGGTAGTGGCATTTCTTGAACAGTGAATGATTGACGAACATCTCTAACTAAAGACTCTGTTATTTTTTCTCCTTGAACCAGACCTGTTAATGCCCAAGGAAGTACAAGAGATGCACTCAAACTGAGAAAACTGAAACCATGAATCATCATAGGGAAAAAATAGGGTATGTTGTAAAAACTGAATCGTCAACAGTCAGTAGCTCTAGCCTTAGTCAGTAACTCAGTATTGGATATGGTCGTGTAACGGTTGTATGTAAGTTTATACAGGGCTTTCTTCGGCTTATACCTGAGTATTTTCGCGTAAATATCGCTGAAACGCATTTTTCGCAAGTGAGACACTAGGCAGGAGAAATACTGCTCTCTGTCTTTTACCGCGACCTCTGGTGAGCAAGGGTTTAAGCCCCACTCTAAATCTCTGATTTGATGTCCTGCAATCAATGTAGGTCTGAAGCCTACACTGGAAGAGCAACCTTTTGCCTCCTGCCTCCTGCCTTCTTGACCCTGTGTTCTACAAAACAGGAATTATCTGGTAAAAGTACTGAAGAAAAATTATCAGTATCCAGAGTTACCTATTAATGGACACCAAGCAACCGTACAAATGGCCTCATTTCCAATTCGACATCATTCTACTGTGTATACGCGGTATCTGCGGGTGAGATAGTATATCTGTTATCAATCAGTCAATTTACTTAAATAATTCTTATGAGAATAAGAATCATTAAAGCAGCAAGAAGAAGGCAGAGACTAGTATTTATCGCCTCTGCCTTCTAAAATATTCTCATTATCATAATAAATTCGAGTACTTACAATAAAGTTTACAAAAGCAATTACTCTCAGTAGAGAATAAAGCCAAAGTTGCTACCGCACAAGGCTTTTAGCCAAAAAATCATGATTGATAGCATTCTGTTAGAAAATAAAGGCTTCAATATTCTTTTTATATATATAAAGTTTAAAAGTTACCTGCGATTTTTAGTTAGCGAGAGTGATGGAAGAGGGATATTAACTCTTGACTATTGAGCTTTGATTCCAGGATAGTGCAATTTTAGGGACGAAGAGGGTTGACCAACGTCCCCAATTTACATCTATCTCTTAAACTAGAGTCCGAACAAGTTGAGAAGATTTAAGACAATACCTAGAGGTCCAGTTACAGTGCCTACGGTATCGCCAAAACTAGCTGCACCAGATCGGCTGACTACCACGACATCATTATTGCGGAGTATAGGATTAGTTTGCTCATTAATCCCGGCGGAGAAATCCACTTTTACTATACGTTTAGTGACAGAACCATTAGGGTTGAGGCGAATCAAATCAACAGCCTTACTACTAGCTCTGGCATCATTAAATCCGCCAGCAGCGAGTATAGCTTGATTTAAAGAGCTATTCGGCTGAACCTGTGTTAAACCTGGTTTTTTAACTTCACCTACCACACCAACTTGAATAGATGTAGGAGACAAAGTAGTGGTAGCTAATTGCGTGGCTTCTGCGGGGTTGATTTCAGTTGCCGTTGGAATCACAATCGTATCTCCGTCTTGCACGATGATGTCTTGATTGGCATCACCACTCTGCAATAGCTGCCAAAGATTAATATCTATAGCTTGTTCTGAGCCAGTTCTTGTCGGTCGGCGTAGCTTGAGATTACGAACATCAGCCTGTGCTGTAATTCCCCCAGCTAGTTGAATTACCCGCGTCACATTTGGTAGACCAGTGGGACTGGCAGTACCACTGTTAGTGGTTGCGCCTGCGCCCCCTTGAGCATCTGTGTTGCCTGGGGTGACAAGATACGAACCGGGACGGTTAACTTCACCAATAATTGTGACTGTGCGGGGTGTGGTTTGGCTGGCGGCAAAGTTAGCTGCAAATATATTGCGGGATTCTGCAACGTTGAAGTTGGTTGCAGTTGGCACAACTATGGTGTCTCCATCCCGCAAGGTAATATCCTGTGTTAATCTGCCTGTTTGGATGAGTTCCTTCAAATTGACGGTGACGGCTTGCTCTGAAGAACGTCCTATTTTACGCCGTAATTGAACTTGAGTCACATCCGCAGCCAAGGTTACTCCCTGCGCTGTTGTCAATGCCGCCAATATAGTCGGGTATTGTACGCCTGGATTGTTTCCTGCGCCTCCGCTCAAGCTCAGAGTATAAGCTCCTGGACGTGTCACCTCTCCGGCAACAAAAATATTGATGGGACGAGGCGATAACAAATTGACTGAGATTAAAGGACGTTTGAGGAAGCGAGCATATCTTCTAGCAATTTCGTCAGCAGCCTGTTCAGTTGTGAAACCGAGAACTGACACACTGCCAATTAAAGGCAGGTTGATCGCTCCACCTGGCGGAATTTGATATTCACCTGTATATTCGGGGACTTCAAATACATTTACACGGATGAGATCCCCGCCTCCTAATGAATAATTAGTATCTAATTGTGTTGGTGTGGTTGGTGTTTGTGTAGTTCTTGGTAATGGTTGTCTCTGAGCTAGACTGACAGATGGCACAGCGACATTGACAGCACTTAACAAAGCCACACCCACAACTGGCTGAGTTAGAAATTTAAACAAACTTGTGTTAAGCATATTTACCTGAGACTCTGAAACTACAATCAATAAAGTACTGTCTAAACATTTTTATTTTGACTATACCTAAGTATTCAAGTTCCCCGACACTCTTATTTTCCTCGAAAAGTGTGATTTTCCGGAGGAAATTTGTTTATTGAATTTGAACTTTTAGTGAAGTTAACTTAAAGTTAACGCTGCTGAAATAGAGCAATTATCAAAAAATATAGAATTTACGCAACTAAACGCAGTTTATACAATAAATTTTCTGTTAACCAATAAAGACAAATAACCTTAATAAGAGATCGGAATTTGATTTTGTGTGGGTTTGCGTTGAAAAAGATCAACTCAAAAAGGCAGAACTTTTGGATTTTGTTCCTCAACATAACTCACAATTTACTCTTTGGCAAGAAGCAAGAAGACTAATTGAGTGAGTTATTTTTTCTTTGGATTTGTTGAATAAAAAATTCTTCTAGGGAGTGACGGGACAAATTCATCGCAATAATTTTACCTTCCATGAGCCGAAGACTGGCGAGGAAATCATAAGAATCATCTTGTAGTGTACCTTGCCAGGAACCATCAGGCTCAAATCTGAGAGTGGGTATCCATTTTTTGAGAATTTCCCAGTCACCACCTTGACCTTTAACGTGATATGTGTTTTCTCCGCCTAAGAGTTCATTGAGCGAACCAGAGCAAATTAGTTCACCTTGAGCGAGGATGGCAATGCGATCGCAAATCTGTTCTACTTCACTAAGAATGTGGCTGTTGAAAAAAATCGTCTTACCAGCGGCTTTTAGCGCCAGGATAATTTCCCGCATTTGGTAGCGTCCTACAGGATCAAGACCAGACATTGGTTCATCGAGAAAAACCAAATTTGGCTCGTTAATTAGCGCCTGTGCCATGCCTACACGTTGTAGCATTCCTTTAGAATAGCGGCGCAGGAGCTTTTTGCTGGCATCGGCTTGCGATAAACCCACTAATTCCAGCAGTTGGGGAATGCGTTGGCGTTGTACACTTTTGGGAATTTGAAATAGTCCAGCTGCTAGCTGCAAAAATTCCCACCCGGTGAGATAGTCATACAAATAGGGATTTTCGGCCAGATAGCCGATATGTTGCTTAACACTGCGATCGCCTATGGGTTTACCTAATAATAATCCCCGTCCAGAGGTAGGACGAATAATTCCCAGCAACAATTTTAAAAGGGTGGTTTTACCTGCACCATTTGGCCCCAGCAACCCAAAGGTTTCGCCTTTATAAACTGTTAAAGAACAGTTTTTGAGAGATAGGACTTTTTGATTTAGCCAAAAACCAGTGCGATAGACTTTTCGCAACTCAGAAGTTAAAACTACTGGCGGAGTATCGGCCGTATTAAGTTCAGAATCAGGGTCATTTGCAACAGACTTCATCTCGGTTAAATCACCATTTACCAACTTGGCATTAATTACAAGTTACCCGGTAGGTTGATAATAACCATCACCACCTGATGTGTCAATTATCGCAAACAGAGTAAGTTAGGAGGTAGGAGTTAGGAGTTAGGAGTTAGGAGTTTTCTCTTCCTCATATCCCCCTGCTTCCCCTGTTGCTTACCTTCTACAAGACGCCCTTAGAACTGGGAATCACGCCAGCACGACGGCGGTCGATTTCCACCGCCAGCCGCGTTGCCCTCGCAAACGCCTTAAATGTTGCTTCAATAATGTGATGGGAATTAATGCCATCCAGTTGCCGAATGTGCAGTGTCATTTGGCTATGGTTGACGAGTGCCACAAAGAATTCTCGCACTAACTGCGTGTCATAGGTTCCTACCCGTTGAGTAGGAATTTGTAAACCGTAGCTGAGGTGAGGACGTCCAGAAAAGTCTAGCGCTACCTGAACTAAAGCTTCATCTAGTGGTGCAAGAAAATTACCAAAACGGACAATGCCTTTTCTGTCGCCTAGTGCTTGGTTCAAAGCTTGCCCTAAGGTAATGCCTACATCTTCATTGGTGTGATGGTCATCAATTTCCCAGTCTCCCTTGGCTTGGACATCTATATCAATCAGCCCGTGGGAGGCAATTTGATGCAACATGTGATTCAAAAACGGAACACCTGTTGCTGCTGTACAAGTTCCTCTACCATCCAGGTTGATGGTAACTTGCACATCAGTTTCACCAGTGGTGCGGTAAACAGTGGCAATCCGAGGGGTTTTAGTTGACTGGTCGTAGTTTGAATTAACTTTGCTAATTTGCATAGGGAATGGGGCATAGGGCATAGGGCATAGGGCATGGGAAATGAGGAATGGGGAAGAATTTTACTAATACTCAATGCTCAATGCCCCATGCCCAATGCCCCATGCCCAAATTATCTTACATTCCCATAATTTCATATCCTGCATCTACATATAGAACTTGTCCGGTAATGCCACTGGACAAATCACTACACAAGAAAGCCGCAGCGTTGCCCACTTCTAACTGAGTGACGGTGCGTCGTAGGGGAGCTACTTGTTCTACATGATGAATCATATCCAAAATTCCGCCCACTGCTGAAGATGCTAAGGTGCGGATGGGGCCTGCGGAAATGGCATTGACGCGGATATTTTGCGGCCCTAGTTCAGCAGCCAGGTAACGCACACTCATTTCTAACCCCGCTTTGGCAACTCCCATAACATTATAGTTAGGGATTGCCTTGACACCGCCTAAAAATGTGAGGGTGACGATACTACCTCCCTCTGTCATCAAAGGTTTGGCTGCACTACTTAACTGCACCAGAGAGTAGGTACTGATTTCTAAGGCCGTGTTGAAGCCGGAACGAGAGGTTTGGCTAAAATCTCCAGTTAAATCGTCTTTGCTGGCAAAGGCCAGACAATGGATGAGGATGTCTAACTTCCCCCACTGAGCGCGGATTGTTTCAAAGGTAGATTGAATCTGTTGATCATTTTGGACATTACAGGGAAGAAATAAGCTGGGGTTGAGGGGTTCTACTAACTCCGCGACTTTTTTTTCCATCTTGCCGCGTTCATCCGGCAGATAGGTAATACCCAGGTTTGCTCCAGCTTTGTGCAGCTGTTGGGCGATGCCCCAGGCGATCGAGCGGTTATTGGCAATACCTGTAACAAGGGCATTTTTTCCAGTCAGATTTAGCATATAAATTCTTAATGCGATCGATCATTAGGAGCATACTAGAATCTGAGGCACGTTTTGTCTTTGTTTTACGCAGGATTTGCAAAAATGAATATTGGTAAGAGTGTTTGCTGTGACAAAAATCTTGATTTTTCCTAAAGATATTCTCAAGATATCTTTATTTGTTCTTCAAAAAACCTTTTAAATACAGCGATTATAACTACTTATCAACAATTAATAGCTGAAAGGATCAACAATTATGTATCATTATAAACAAAGAGTTATGAAGAGATTAGTTTGAGTATAGGAAAGTACAGAAAGGTTGACGGTGCTTTATTCTTTTTTCGGGTGTATTCTTAGGTAATCAGTTTTTGTTTTTCCGGCATTGGGTAGGGGAAGGGAGATGATCGTGACACAAGATAAAGCCCTAGCAAATGTATTTCGTCAGATGGCGACCGGGGCGTTTCCGCCAGTTGTGGAAACGTTTGAACGCAATAAAACGATCTTTTTTCCTGGAGATCCTGCCGAACGAGTTTATTTTCTTTTGAAAGGTGCTGTTAAACTTTCCAGGGTGTACGAGGCAGGAGAGGAAATAACGGTAGCGTTACTGCGGGAAAATAGTGTTTTTGGTGTATTGTCATTGCTGACAGGAAATAAGTCTGATCGGTTTTACCATGCGGTTGCATTTACTCCTGTGGAATTACTGTCAGCGCCAATTGAACAGGTGGAGCAAGCACTCAAGGAAAATCCAGAATTATCAATGTTAATGCTGCGGGGTCTGTCTTCGCGCATTTTACAAACAGAGATGATGATTGAAACTCTCGCTCACCGAGATATGGGTTCTAGGTTGGTAAGTTTTTTGTTAATTCTTTGTCGGGATTTTGGGGTTCCTTGTGCAGATGGGATCACAATTGATCTGAAGTTATCTCATCAAGCGATCGCAGAGGCAATTGGTTCAACTCGTGTTACCGTCACTAGGCTACTAGGAGATTTGCGTGAAAAAAAGATGATTTCTATCCACAAAAAGAAGATTACTGTGCATAAACCTGTTACTTTAAGTAGGCAGTTCACATAAAAACAATTGGAGAAAGGGGAGTCGGCCCGTGTTGTGTTTTGAAAGATGACACTAATAGCTAGAGGTAAATCTAAAATTGAGTAATTTCAGCTATTGTCAATTTCCACTTCTCCACAGACAATGCTTAAAAGTAGTAGGCTGTATCTGGAAGGATTTCGGTAGCTAAAGATGACCACCGGATACATCCTCATCGCAGCAATTTTAATTCTGGGAGGCGTAATTGCCACCGTGGGCGATCGCATCGGCACACGAGTTGGCAAAGCCCGCCTCTCACTTTTTAATCTCCGTCCGAAAAACACTGCTATACTGGTAACGATTTTTACGGGTGGTTTGATTTCAGCATCAACATTGGGGATTTTATTCGCTGCCGACGAAGGCTTGCGAAAGGGAGTCTTTGAGTTAGAGGATATTCAAACAGACCTCAGACAGAAGCGGGAACAACTAAAAACCGCAGAAACTCAGAAAAGTCAGGTCGAGAGTGAGCTAAATCAAGCAAGAATTGCCCAAGCAAAGGCACAACAAGACTTGCAGGTAATTAATCAATCCTTGCAGGCGGCGAATGCCAAACAACTCCAAACACAAGCTCAGTTAAACCGCACCATTAGTCAACAAGCCCAAACTCAAACTCAACTCCAACGCACTCAAGGTCAGCTAGATCAGGTTGTAACTCAGTACCAAAAAGCTATAGCTGAACTCCAAAGTGTATATAATCAGAGAAAGCAGCTACAGGCGGCAGTTGAGCTACTGAAGACAGAACGTCAACGCCTGTATGCTGAAGCTAAAAAAGCCATTGGCGATGCTAAAACAGCTATTGAAAAACGCGATCGCGAACTCGCTAACCGCCAAGAAGTCATAGAACAGCGTGATCAAAAAATTGCCCAACTCGATCAACTGATTCAAAAGCGTAATCTAGAAATTACAGCGCGAGAGCAAGTGATTGCCACGCGGGAATCGCGCCTCAAAGAATTGGAAGGACAACAGGAGCAACTAGAACTGGAAGTTGCAAGGCTAGAAAAATATTATCAGTCCTATCGCGACCTGCGTTTGGGTAAGCTAGCCTTAGTTCGTGGTCAAGTTCTGTCTGCTGGGGTAATTCGTGTTACCCAACCTGGTGCTGCTCGTCAGGCAGTGGTACAACTTTTACAAGAAGCCAATCGCAACGCCAACCTGGAATTAAGTGAGCCGGGTGCAAATCCTGCAAATGTAAAGCTACTGCACGTGACCCAGGATCGGGTTGACCAATTGAGCAACCAGATTGGCGATGGTCAAGAATACGTGATGCGAATTTCTTCAGCTGGTAATTACGTCAGGGGAGAAAAGCAAATAGAGTTTTTCGCCGATACAGCCCGGAATCAGTTGGTTTTTTCGGGAGGCGCAGTGCTGGCGACAACTACTACCGATTCCAAAACCATGACATCCTATCAGTTACAGCAGCGCCTGGAACTACTGATTTCTGCTTCCCAATTTCGTGCCCGTAACGCCGGAATCGTCGAAAATGTGCAAGTAGACGGCACTTTTCTGCGCTTTGTCACCCAATTAAGACAGTATAATCAACCATTGGAGATCAAAGCGATCGCCGCAGAGGACACTTATACAGCCGGGCCATTGAGAGTAAAATTAGTGGCAATAGTCAACGGACAAATTATTTTTAGTACTTAAAAAGTTATTTGTACACTAAGATTTAAACATATTTGAACAGTAGCTAAAATGCTTACTGTAATTGTATTTATTAATTTTGAATTTTGAATTTTGAATTTTGAATTTATTATGACTTTCCGTGAATTTTCACCAACGCAACCAGTCATCTTGGGGTTTGATCCAGGTCGAGATAAGTGTGGTTTAGCGGTGATGGGACTGGATCGGCAACTGCATTATCATCAGGTCGTGCTGGCAAAAGAGGCGATCGCTACCATTGAGACACTGCGTCAAAAGTTTCCCATTTCCTTGATGGTGATGGGCGACCAAACTACAGCCAAGCAGTGGAGACAGCAATTATATCAGGAATTGACAGAACCTCTGAGTATTATTTTAGTGGATGAGCGCTACACAACCTTAGAAGCCCGCGATCGCTATTGGCAGATGTATCCCCCCAAAGGGCTAATAAAACTATTGCCAAAGGGTCTACGACAGCCACCAAGACCGATAGATGACATTGTTGCTATCCTCTTAATCGAAAGATACTTAAATCGCCTCACTAAATCAGCAATGAGGAGTGAGGAGTGAAGAGTTAGGAAATTAATATCTTCACAACTCCTAACCCAACTCTTGGAGACGCTGCGCGTAGCTTGCTTCCCGTTCGCCCCTGGCGTCCCGTAGGCAAGGGTACGGCAGGTGTTACAGGTAGCTCTGCCAAACTGCTCACGGCATTGCTCCTAACTTTTAAAGTTCCGCCCGAATAGTAAAAGCATAGTCTCCTCCAGGCTCTAGCTGGTAATCTTGTTGCTCCAAAAATCGACCGAGGGGTTCTTTGATTAGGGCGCGGCCTTGGGAAGGCTTGACGGCAAGTTCTCCCCGGCGAAAATGCCACTGGAAATGCCACTCAAACTCACCCGCATTCACTTCACCTTCAAGGAAGCCATCTTGCCAGGATTGGCGGGTAATTCTAACATGGGCAATGGTTTCTGGCAGACGTTTTGCACTCACAATGCTTTATGTCAAGTGTGGAATAACAGCCGATATCTAGGCTACTTATTTTATTTACCAAACATAGCTTAACTAGACAAACTGACAAAGTGGGTATTTGTAGTTGACTAGGTTGTGTTAATCAGCCAAACAAGTTCAGTATCCTGAATTTGCGGCTATAATCTGCACGGACTTAATGCCGAAAATGCTGGTTCGGCAGACTTTATTTGTAAGCTTATGACTTCAGTCTCAGGGCACAGTAGCACGTAATGGGAATAATTTTGGTTAGGGACTTCCAAATAAAAAATACTCAATTACTTCTTGTGAGGTGGGCGACACGAAAGCCCGTAGCCAAGGGCGGACAAGATGTCCACCCCACAAGATTGGATAATTTATTTGTTGGAAGTCCCTTAATATTTTAGAAATAAGTGTATTCTAGAAACTACATATCTGATGCTTTTTTCATCAGTGTATTGTGGGTTAATTGGAATTTGCTTGAATGATTTTAGCACAATTACAGCCCGATAAAGCTTGGAGTATTTATATTGCTTTTCTTGGATATCAAAACGCAGAATATTTTCTAGTCGATGTTCTATAATTTTGTTACCACGCAGAGTTTTACGTTCTATAAATACCTGAACGAGACTCTTATAAAAAGTGCAGGTAGTTACAGGTGATGTTGGAAAATAAGCAGCGTAGTTTACCGCCGTAGGCATCGCCATAATAATCAATATAAATAAACTTAAGAAAAATAGATAATTACGCTGATTCTGCTGCACTAATAGGGAAGTTTGCCCAGAGTTGATAAAATCGTTGATTTGAAAGGTAACTTCCTGATTCTCTTGATAGCTAAGATGCGATAGCAGAGCAAAGCCTCCAAATGGAGTTACAATCATAACTTGATAGGTTTTACTCCCTTTGCTACCAGTCTTTGTAAGAATGTATGCTTCCTGGAGATCAAACATTTTGAGTTTCTCCATACTTCCCAGCAAATTAAACCGCTTCAATTCACAGTTAACTTGGTTTGGGGAGATGCAAGCGCAAGTTATTTGAACTGAAGCAGAATCAAAAACTAAGCAGTAAATCAAAAAGCTTAAACAGACAGTAAAAATGCACCACCCGCTAAACCAATATTCGAGTGGTCGATGCTTTAGCTGCAATCTAGTACGGGTTTCCTTTATAATTTTCATCTGTACTTGTATATAGAATATTTAACCCCTGAGTAGAGTATTCCCCTCGTCGCTCATTTACGGATCATCAAGTCTAAGTACTAGGGAAGATTTCTGATGGATCGCTAAAAAATCTTTGGCTAACTGATAGATAATTGGGGCAGAAAGCTATAGCTAGAAACATGGAAACCAAACAGCTAGGAAAAACTGATATCTTTGTGAGTGCTATTGGTTTGGGTGGTATGCCCATGTCAATTTCTAATCGCCCTCCCGAATCGCAATCAATCCAAGTTATTCATCGTGCCTTGGAGTTGGGTATTACATTTATTGACACTGCCGATTCTTACTGCAAAGATGAGTCAGATAAGCACCACAATGAGCGGCTAATTCACAAGGCACTTACTAGTTACAAAGGTGATATTAGCCAAATAATAGTGGCAACTAAGGGCGGTTTGATGCGTCCCGATGGCAACTGGACAAGCAACGGCAACCCAGAACATTTACGCGAAACAATTAGAGTCAGTTTTGAGTCGTTGGGTGGTGCTAAACCCATCGATGTTTGGCAATACCATTCGCCCGATACTAATTACACCATTGAAGAATCCCTGACAGCAGTTAAAGAAGCAGTAGAGGCTGGTTTGATTCGGTTTGTGGGAGTTTCTAACTTTTCCGTTGAACAAATTAAGCGGGCGCGGGATATCGTGGATATTGTCTCGGTGCAAAATCAATACAGCCCTTGGCAACGACAGCCAGAAAAAGACGGCGTGTTGAAGTATTGCCAAGAGCAAGGATTGACCTTTTTGCCTTGGAGTCCCTTTGGTGGTAGGCGTCGTCATCAGGACTTGCAAGATATCCCTGCGATCGCTCAGTTAGCTAAAGAAAAAGGCGTGTCTGTGTATAATATCGTTTTGGCGTGGTTGCGTTCCAAGTCGCCTGCTATTTTGCCAATTCCTGGTGCTAGCAAGGTTTCCAGCATTGAAGACTCAGCACAAGCTATCAATGTGAAACTATCTGAACAAGAAGTGCAAAAAATTGATCGGGCAACTTAAACCAATTCGCAATTCGCAATTACCTTTTGTGACGGGGATTTTAATTAGGCATCAAAACAGAAGTGGCTGTAGAGGCAGGGGAATTAAACTGAACATACTTTGTTAATCATTCCACTAGCTAACGTAGATTTAGTGAAAGTTGCGAAAGTTTTTCGTCCCTTGTAGGGTGGGTATGGTAATGCCCAACCTACTTAACTGTGGTTTCTTTATATAAAATCCACTGTAAATCTCACGCAAAAACGCTAAGAAGTACTTTGCTTGTTTGTGTCTTTGTGCAAGACTATTATCCAAGTAATTAATCTAAATATAGGACTCCTATTTGATTTTTGAAAAAAATCAGTACACTCCGAAAAGGCTTCTTCCCCACTCCCTACTCACTGTCTACGCAAATAATTTTAAAAATTAAAGTGGACTGCTATATATGCAGCCCTATTTTGCAATTCACAATTAATTATTTCTTCTCTACGACCAAAATTCAAAATTTGTTTGCAACTTAAAATTTACTCAACATCATTTTATCAATTATATCTAATATATCTGGGTCTATGGTCATATCAAACTTCCTGGCAAATAATTTTTCCGATTCTCTAAGTTTCTCAAAATCATTTTTTTCTAAAATTTTTGGGTGAAGAGAATTAACGTTAGACCACTCTAGATATGTCAAGCTGGTGTTAATAATTTTTTCCTTAAAAGGGGAATTTAAAATTAGGATCTGGTAAAACAATTCATCTGGACAATAAGTGTAATTAAACCGATTAACAAATTTAGGGTTTTGCTTAACAAAATCATTTATCCATTTTATGGATTCTCCCGTTAGACACCAAAATGCTGAACCTCCATAAAGAGCAAAACCTTCAGGGAATTTATGTCTTTTCGGTAAAAGCAAAATCAACAATGAATATAAGAAAGAGTTAATGCGAGATTTAAACTCACGCTTTTCGGGGATACAAAAACTTTTATCTTTCCAAGGGATATGCCAGGATTCTAATCTTGTTAAACCTCCTTTGTACCATTTTTTACAAGGTAGTGGGAAATACTCTATAAATTCTCTACCTTTATTTTCTTGAAGGAACTTTTTAATCTGTTCATTTGACTTTATCAAATAGTCTTGACCCGATAAGTGTATAACATAATCGAAATAAGTACCTGTTTCAACTATTGATTTTATTCCTTTAAGACTAGCTCTAACAATATCAAAACTTCCCCATGCTAAATGGTATCTTTTTATGAAATAGACATTTGAAAAATCCTTGAGTTGAGTCACTACATGATGATAAATTTTATCATCTACTTTTTTATCTATATGTATAAAAAAGGAAACATCATCTGTGTTTAGTTTATAAATAAGACGTACTAATTGTTCGGGATATTTATGTGCCAAAATTACATATGCTATTTTCATAAAAACTGCCTAATTAGATAAATTAACTTTTTGAATAGCATTTTGCTTAATACTTTTATTATTTTCATCTATCCTAGGACTTACGCTAATCTTCCAAGGAACACTCCTACAGTTTCGACTGTGGCTAGAAGTTGTACTAATCTCTAAGTTATTGCAAAAATTTTTACTAACGCTACTGAGCTAGGCTCTGCTTCTATCTGATTATCGGTGTTTTAGGGGGTTATGAGGTTTTTAATTTTGAATTTTGAGTTTTGATAGTGCATAGGGTGGCACGAAATGTCATACTTTAAATTAAGCGAAGGGGTTGACGAGAGCGCCACAATTGTTTTACAGATTGGTAATAAAATCGAATTTCCCAAAAGATTATGTTGATGGCGTTTGCTCTAAATACAGTATGAAAGTATAAAAAAATGCATAATATCAAAAATTCCAGAAACGATTTGTGGCAAAAAACATCATTTTCTACATGCTCATATATTAAGTCGTTACGTGATTACCGTCCACTTATTGTTCGTCGTGCTATACAAAGCTGGGCTAAAGTACTAGAGCTTCCTTTTGCTGAAAAAATATTTTTAGATGATAGTAGTCCTGATTTAAATGGAATAAAGCTACTTCAATCATCCAATCAAATCAATCGTTTTGATTGTGTAAGATATAATACTATGATCCACCCCCCTCATAGTAATTTTGGAATTCTTATTAGTCTAAATCTTTGTAAATCTGATTATATTTTACATTTAGATGACGATATTCAAATAGTTGGAACACATCAAGACTGTATTAATATCTTGGAACATGGTCTGACTATTCTTAATGAAGATAAAAATATTATGGCAATAAATTTAATGCATATAGATGCAAGTGCTGGGGGACAGTGGGGTCCAAGTAAAGATTATTTTGGAAGTGATGTTTTTTCTCATCCCATTCAATATTTCGGAAATTCAGCATCTTTAATTAGAAGGGAACTTTTACAAGTCGTAAGTTTAAATGAAATTTTTAATTGGGGAAAAAAACAGCCAGCTAATTGGGAAGAGTTAGTCTCAACTTCAGATAATACTTCTTCGTTTCTTGTAGCTAAGGTTGGTACTCCCTTTACAGTTGATAATGATGCATGGTTATTCAAAAGTACATTTCGTGTGTCTACCTTGGAAAGATATAAATATTTCTTGCTAAAGAAATTAGGTTTAAGCACGCAAGCATCCCAATTTTCTAAGAAGATAAAAGAAAGGGAATATAATTCGCAATTGTAGCTTGCAACTGGCGTTTAAACTAAAAACAGGCGATCGCTATTTTCTTGTAGTTTTTTGCAAAAATCCACCGGGATTTTTAGAGAGCATATTAGCTAATATGTTCAGATGCTAATGTACCATCCGCGATGCCTGCGGTGGTCACTGAGCAGCGTCGTTCGTGTAGCGTCTCGCAGAGAAGTGCGGTAAACTATGCATCCAATTTCTCAGCATCAAGTATCATCATCTTCCCACCCCGAATATAAGCAATTACTGATTTGAGACTTTTAATTAACCGCACACATTCTTCGTAAGTAATGCCCCTACTCCGAGCCATGCAATAATAAGACAATTTGACTTTTAAACACTCGCCTTGTGAAGTAGATCAGTTCCAGATTCAGCAGCAAAATATTGAATTAATCTGGCAAGGCGAACAATAGCTCTTTCAGAAACTAATCCGTGGACTGTTTCATGTAATTGCTGAATCCGACTATTAAAAACTATCAGCATTCGTAATGCAGTTTTAGGATTTTCTCCAATAGCTTTTAATAAAGTATCTCGCTCTACAGTGAGAATCTCACAATCAGATTCAGCAGTAACAGTTACCGGAGAAATTCCATTTCCCAACAAAGCAGGAACTGCAAAAATTTCTCCAGCAGCTAGGGCGCGTAAAATCGTTTTTTTCCCTGTTGTTGCTGTTTTAGTAACTTGAATTGATCCACTGACAACAGCATAGAGTTTTGCTGGTAAAACATCGCCCTCATGCAGAATAATCTCTCTTTTGCTATGGTGTTGCACCTGAGTGTAAGGTTGCAAATTTACTTTGTTTGCTGTTTCTAAACCTGCAAAGACAATAATTTGTGAAAGTTGTTCCAGGGATGCCTGCATAATTAGCCTTAGATTGCAAAGGCTGGACGATGATCAATCCAAGGGTTAGCCGCTTCTAATTGTGCTGCTAGGCTGATCAGGGTGGCTTCAGCCGCAGGTTTACCAATTAGCTGCACACTGATGGGTAAACCCTTACTATCAAAGCCTACAGGAATTGCGATCACAGGTTGTCCAGTTGCATTAGCAGGCGGACAAGGGGCAATCCATTGAATAATATTTTGCAATGTCTCTTCTGGACTCAGCGAAGCCCATTCCCCAACCATGATCGGTGAATGTAGATAAACTGGCAATACCAGCACATCCACGGTATCGAAAAACGCCACAATCTGCCGTGCCACTATCTGCATTTGAGAAACTGCTTGCAGGTACTCACCAACAGAACCTGTGCGTGCAAATAGCCAGCGATTCAATGGCTGCAAGGCTTCAACAGGAAGTCCCGACGCAGCTACCCCAGCTTGCCAGACGATTTGAAATGGTTCAATTAAACCGCTAAAATCTGGGGATTTCTGTTCAACTTGGTGGCCGAGTTGTTCTAATAACTGGACTGTTTGGCGGACACCTTGCTGACAGTTGGCATCAGCTTCTCCCAAAGGAGAAATGTTAGTGTCAAAGGCAATTCGCAAAGCACCGAGTTTTGTCTGAGTAGCGGCGAGAAATGATGGTTCGGGATCTGGCAACCAGTAAGGATCGCCTGTGACATAACCAGAGATAGCATCCAAAAGGGCAGCAGCATCAGCGACAGTCCGGGCGATCGGGCCGTTGGCGGCAATTCCAGCCAGGCGTTCGCCTACGGGTGCTTTACTCACCCTGCCCCTAGATGGTTTAAGTCCGACCAAACCACAACAAGCCGCAGGCCCCCGAATTGAACCACCGCCATCAGAACCTTGAGCGATCGCACATAATCCGGCTGCTACCGCCGCCGCCGCGCCACCACTGGAACCGCCAGGGGTGTATTCTAAATTCCACGGATTTCTGGCTGGGGGAAAACCCGTAGGTTCGCTGTAAGGTAATGAGCCTAATTCGGAAGTGGCTGTTTTACCAAGAATAGTAAATCCAGCTTGCTTAATCCGCGTCACAATCCCATCATCATAATTAGGGATATTGTTCAGTAATGCCGGATTACCATAAGTACAGGTAACACCTGCTACAGCGTTAAGGTCTTTAATGGAAATCGGCACACCGAAAAATGGCGGTAGTTCTGAGGTAGTTGTCAGTAATTCGGTTTTGGCTTTGGCATCTGCGATCGCTAGTTCTGCCGTCACCGTAAAATAACTTCCTAATTGCGGATTCAACTGCCCAATCCGTTCTAAATATATTTCCACCAACTCTAGCGGTGATACTTCGCGGCGACGAATTAATTGCGCCAACTCTAGTGCTGGGGTAAATGCTAAATCAACTTCATTCATACGTTAGTGAATGGGTAATTTTGTCTTTCTCTGGGATTTTAAAACTTAAATTGTTACTTTAGCAGTATTTCCGGGAATTATACATTTTATGGCTACTGAGATTTGTCACTCAACTAGGATGCTCAGATGCAACAGGCGTGGTTACGGTCTTACTCAAGTCATTTTAATTGTTTCGCATAAACGTTTCGACAAATCCCTAAGAAGTATTTATGGCTAACCTAGAAGTACTTGTGAATGAATTGCCAACACTGATTCAGAGTCTAAAACTGACTATTGGCGATTCTAATCAAATCACCGAACAAATTATCCTGATCAATAATGCTCAGGAACAACTACGAAATCTTAAAAAATTAATTGCTCAGGAATTGAAATTTGATCACATTAAAAATTCCGCGATCGCTACACTGCCTCGAATAGGTACAGTAGCTAGTTTGTTTATACCTAATGTTGGATTAGTAGATCCAGCGATCGCCGAAAAATTTGGTCACTCAGAAACTAAAATTTCATTAACCGATTTACAATCAAAAATTGATGCTTGGATTGAATGGGGTTATTTTTTGCAGGCAATTGCTGCTGATATTCTCAGTGATGTTCAGTTGGTCAATCAACTAAATTCTGATATTAATCATTTCAGCATAACAGCCAATTTTCAGGTAATTGCTGAAAGCTTAAATATTAACTTAGGCTTTAACAACTTTAATATTTTAGAGCGTCAAATTCAAACAATCAACAATTCTCAAAATGAGCTATTACAATTACAGCAAAAATTAAGTTATATTTTTGATACTATTAAAAATAGTCATAGCTTATTAAATATCTTATTAGGAGTGTCTGCTTTTTATGGTAAATCTGGCTTTGCTTTAGAGTGGTTAGATGATGACCACGAATTAATTATATCGAGTGATGGTAAATTTCAAGAATTGACAGATATTCTTAATGATTGTGATTTTTTCCAACAACAAATTGCTGCTTTAATTATTCAGGGTGACACTTTAAGGGAACAAGCAGAAGAAGCCCTAAAAAAGCTTGACCAAGAAAGTAATAAAGAAGCAATTATTAGCCAGAAAGTAGAAATAGTACCAAAATTTTCGACACAAAAAATAGTCTGTTCAGCTTTGATAATAGCCTCAAGTTTATTAATCTTAGATTTTGGTGGTTGGAAAATTAAAGAGCAAAGTCCAGAATTGCAGCAGATAAATCTAAGTTTAACTCAAGAAGGCAGAGCGATCGCTAACTTTAAATCTGCTCAAAAACTTGGTATGGAGGCTGCTTCTCTGGTTCAAAATCCGCCGCATCCTCTACAAGTCTGGCAACAAGCACAAAACAAATGGCATCAGGCAATAATCTTGTTAGATAGTATTCCTAATGAAACATCAGTTTCTGAGCAAGCAAAGAAGAAATTGGCTTACTATCGAATTAACTATAAATCTATAAGTCAAAAAGTGTTAATTGAAAAGAAAGCCTTAGCAAACTTAGAGTCAGCGCAAAAACTAGCAATAGAAGCTAATTTTTTTGTACAAATTTAGCCTCATTCATTATTCGTTTTACAATCCCTAAACCTTTATAAAACTAACTATGCGGCGATCAGATAAATAATTCAAAACTAAAAAATGATTACGATATTTATGATTTATCTAAGAAGTCACGAATCCGAGCCTTTCGATTTTCGTAAAAAAATTAAGAGGCAAATCGCCCTTTTTTGACGCTTCACCTCTCTTCACAACAGATAATTGCAACTAACAATTACAACTTAGAACGGTCAGTCAAAATCTCATAACCAATCTCTGTTACCAAGACTGTATGCTCAAACTGAGCCGACAAAGAATTATCCATAGTGACTGCTGTCCAACGGTCAGATAATGTCCGCGTGTGTCTAGAACCCGCATTTAAAATTGGCTCAATTGCCAATGTCATCCCCGCACGCAGTTTAACATTCGGCATCTCGCGAGTCCGGTAGTTGAATACTGAAGGTTCTTCGTGCAGGTTACGACCGACACCGTGTCCCGTGAACTCTTCGACTATACTAAAACCGTTAGCTTTCACATGGTCTTCAATTGCTCCAGCTAAGTCAAGCAGGTATACACCAGCCTTTACTTGTTCAATGCCCTTATATAAAGCTTCTTCTGCTACGCGAATTAATTTAGCAGCTTCTTGCGTCACTTCACCGACAGCAATTGAAATGCAAGAATCACCATGAAAGCCTTGGTAATAAGCGCCCGTATCTACTTTTAATACATCCCCAACGCGAATTACTTTCTTAGGACTAGGGATACCATGTACTGCTTCATTGTTAATGCTGGAGCAAATAGAACCGGAAAAACCGTGGTATCCTTTAAAACTCGGTGTTGCACCCATTTCACGGATACGTTTTTCTGCATAAGTATCCAAATCAGCCGTGGTCATTCCTGGCTTTACTAGCTCAGAAATTTCTTTTAGGACAGTTGCCACAATTCTCGCTGATTGGCGCATGATTTCAATTTCACGCGGCGATTTAATTTCAATTCCTCGGCGTTGTTTTTTCGCACTTGCAGGCTGAGTTGTTTGAGAAAGTAAGTTACTGAAAATGTTCATAGGAAATTAATAATTACTGGTGGCTCTGCCGCTTAAGTATCAATGCTTTCTCTAGATTACTTGAGAAATAGTATCTATAATTTAAGTAATTTTAATCCCTGATAGAGATTCTTCCAGTTTAGCCGCTAACGTATATAGAATAACACATTCGCCTACTCCTGATGTGTTGGACTTGAATCAAAATCGCCTTAACTTATTTTTGGCTGCACATTATGGAACTTAGTATAGCCTTGCGTAAAATCGTGGGAAATTCAGGGTTGGAATTTTAACGCAGAGGAGCGCAGAGGCACGCAGAGAATTTTACGACTGCTCAATTATCTTTAATTTTTAATTCTTGATGGCAATTTCTCCAGTCATACCTGCTTCCGTATGTCCCGGTATTGAACAACATAAGCCATAAGTGCCAGATTTCCGGGGCAAAATACCCATTCTGCCTCAGCACCCGGCTTGAGTTCGTTAGCCGAATTACCCAAGCTAACTCTAATTTCTGTGGCTGGTTGCTTGAGTAAATCCTCAGACAAATTTGCCGCCATTGCTGGAGTAGCAACGATGAAATTTAGTCCCAGGAGCAACGTTATTATTACGTAGTTTCTCCGTAATATTTGCAGCCAAGCAATAGTTGGTAAATTAACAGATGTAATTACGATAGTTGGTAAATTAACAGATGTAATTATGATTGGATATAAATATTTGTGAACTAACGTCAATAAGTGGCTCATTTTTATGGGTAGTCCTAAAAAGGTAATGGTCGTGTTACGCTTCCTATGCTGGCGAGATATGGCTAGACCTCAGATATCAAGCATTTCAGTTTTCAGGATGTACCTCATCTGATCTAGAACTTCTATAAGCAGGAATAGTTAATAGGTAACAGGAAGCACTTTACTTATATCTTGCATCGATTAAGCAGTTCAGCAGTCGGGATAGTGGCGATCGCACTCAATCAAGATAATCAAGTGATCAGTACAAGCGACTCGTACAATTTTAAAGAAAGGATTGTTTGTGGTGATCGCGCTACGTGAAACCTTAAATAAAATAGTAGTCCTAAACAGGTAATGATGAATATGGGAACCTACTTACTGCTTGCAAGTGGCGTGTTCTGGTCACTCACCTATGTTCTACTGATTAAACGTGGCTTTCAAGATAAAACTTGCGGAATGCCATTGGTTGCTCTGTGTGCCAATATTTCATGGGAATTCATTTTCTCATTTGTTCATCCCGACTCCCCACCACAGCTATGGGTCAATATTATCTGGTTCAGTCTTGATTTAATTATTTTGTTTCAATTTCTATATTTTGGACATTCTCTGTTTGCGAGGAAGCGGCAGAAATTGTTTTACCCTATGTTTATGTTGACCTTAGTGACAAGCTTTTGTTGTATATTTTTTATCACCTATGAGTTTAACGATTGGAACGGTGCTTATACAGCTTTTGGACAAAATCTGATGATGTCCATTCTCTTTATTGACATGTTGCTCAGAGGCAACACCCTTTTAGGTCAATCAATCTTCATTGCCCTATCTAAAATGATCGGAACTGCATTCGCTTCCATTGGTTTTTATATTGCCACTCCTACACGACGGGGGTCGCTGCTGTTGCTGTTTCTATACACTGCAATATTTGTCTTTGACCTCATCTATGTAGTGATGGTTGCTATCAAGTTGAAGCAGACTAGCAATCGACAGGTAGATATCATGCAGTGACAGTTGAGAAGTAAATTTGTATTTGATAACCCGCAACTTGGGTTAAATAGAAAAATTAGATTTTTAAAATAACTTTATACAAAATTTTCCCAATAGTACAGATGCATTAACCTACTTTCCTGGTATTGAAGCTATTTTATGGCGGTATAAGTACATAGGCTAGTGTATTTCTTATATAAAGATGCTTGAAAACTAGTTGTAAGTCTTTGGAGTTTAAAGTACGTTTAAATACATGAAGTAGCAAAGATTGCTAACCAGCTACGATTTCTTTTTACCCTATCTTCTGGCTGGAGTAAAAAGCAAACTTTCAATACTGGTGCAAGATTTAGAATTTCAAAAATTGTAGTAACTCGCACATTAACTCTACAGGAAGTATTTCATGAATAAAAAATACAAATTAGCAGTGGCAACTGCTAGCATTGCTTTGGGTTTTAGTGTAATCCAAGCTAAACCAGCACAAGCTGCCACACTTAGTGGTCCGCTTTACATCTATGCTGCTGCCAGCTTGACCGACACCCTACCCCAGGTTGAGGCACTTTACCAGCTAAGCAACCCCAACGTCACCTTTATCAATACCTTTGGGGCTTCTGGTACTCTCGCTAATCAAATCGTAATGGGAACAAATCCAAATCCAGTAGATATCTTCTTCTCAGTATCCCAAGCACCGTTAAATACTCTGGAAAATAACAACAAAGTAATAGAAGGAACTAGGGAAAACGTACTAACCAACACCTTGGCTATAATCACGCCGATAAATTCAACCATATCTATATCAAGCGTTCAAGACCTATTAAAGCCAGAGGTGCGTCAAGTGGCTATTGGTAATCCTGCGGTTGTTCCAGCAGGAGGATTCGCCCAGCAATTATTTACCAATTCCGGGATATCGGACCAAATCCAATCCAAACTTGTCTTCGGATCGAGTGTGCGTGATGTACTAGATAAAGTGTCAAGCGCCAGTAATGATATGATAGATGCGGGCGTTGTTTACACCACAGACGCTCTAACAGCACTTGATAAAGTCAAAATTGTATACACTCCGCCTATCAACTCTTACTCTCCGATTGTTTATGGCTCTGCTGTACTCCAACAAACTCAAAACCTAGACGCAGCTAGGGACTTCAACTTCTTTCTGACCACCTCTCAAGCGTCACCCGTGTTTCAGACATTTGGATTCTCTACTATCCCCGAACCTATGACTACTGGTGGCTCAATAGCAGTAGGTATAGTCGCCCTTATGATGAAGCCAAAGGTAAAAGCAAAAGCCAAAGTTAAAGGGGAGCGACGTGAAAAAGTAAGGTGCTAAAATCTGGGACGTAGATATCTTATTTTCGGATACCTAAGCATAGCTAGCCGCAGGCAGCGCAACTAAAATACCTGAGTTTGTTGATAATTTAGCTATGTAATTGAGAATTAAAACCCAATCTCAGTTTAGAGCGTTGCTCCCACGCCCTGTAGTCAGAGATTTTAAAATGCGATCGCGCATTGCCTGATGATCGCGCGTTGCCAGATTATCTGGTCTAGTCTCTGGTCTATTTTTTTTCAATAACTTGTCTATCTTCTATTAATTCTTCTGGCGGTGACTGTCTCTCATCTTGTCTAAAATTTGCTAACCAACCGCCTTTCAAACTCCCCCAGGACTTCATCTAGTTTAGCGTCTATAATTAATTTTGTCTACTTTCGCCAGAATTGCCTCTAGAGAAGGTGTAGCAGTGGGTGTAGTAGTTGTGGGTTTACCTCCTTATACTGATGGCCCAGCAGTAACGACGACAATTTGATCTGGGTGGAGTAACTCACGAGCCGCTTGATTAACTTGGTCAAGAGTGACTTGATGGATTTTATCAGTGAAGGAGTGCAATTCTACTTTATCTAGTCCGTACACCTCATTCATCAGAATTCTATCTGTTAATTCTTCTGGGTTTGCCAGGGAAACGTTGTAGTTGCTAATAAGGGTGCGTTTAGCTGTTTCTACTTCCAGTGCGGTGACACCTTGTTGATGGATTTGCTGTAGTATTTGCCGGGTGCTAGCGATCGCTTTGGTGCTATCTTCTGGACTAGTTTGCATCTCAATCAAAAATGTCCCTGCATTTTTACCGGCTTGGAAGTAGCTATAAATTCCATAACTTAAACCTTGGCGATCGCGCACTTCTGCACCTAGTCTACTGGATAGGGTATCGCCTCCCAAAATCTGATTCAATACTAAAGCTGGGTGAAACCGAGGATCATAACAGTTAATACCTGTGTAACCCATATATGTAACAGCTTGGGCTTTACCTGGTAAAACTGGGTTGACACTGACTATTTTCTCCGGCCTTGATACCGTGGGATATTTTAATGTGGGTGCTTGGCCGCTAACTTCCCAGTCTCCAAACTTATTTTTAATCAGCGATCGCACTTTGTCCAGATCAAAATCTCCCACCAGCGCTAGCACTGTCGTGTCTGGACGATAATGTTTAGCTTTGAAATCAATCACATCCTGGCGCTGAATCTGCTGTAAACTCTCCTCTGTGGGAAAGGTGTGTAAGGGATGTTTTTTCGGGTAAATTGACTGAACAAATATTCTTCTAGCTACTTCTGATGGCTCATCTAATTCCTGTTGCAGATCAGTTAAAGTTTGTTGGCGATACAGTTCCAATTCTTTGACTGGAAAAGTACTATTTTTCACAACATCTGCCAATGTCTCCAGGAGTATCGGCAAATCCTCTGCTAAACTATCACCTTCGATATGCACACCTTCACGATAGGCTTCAAAGTCTAAACTTGCCCCTCGTTCTGCCAAGACTTTGGCAATAGTTAAGACATCCTTACTATTGGTGCCATTTAGCAAATTATCTGCCACAAAAGCAGCCAGTCCAGCTTGATTATCTGGATCAAATTCCGTCCCGGCTTGAATGTGACCGCTCAGGGTAACGGTGGGAGTACTATTATCAGGTAACAGTAATATCCGCAGTCCATTGGTAAATTTAAATCCCTGTGGTAATACTTGGGCGATGTCTTCTCTACCAGAGGCTGACGTTCCTTGCGCTAAAGCGTCTCCCCTTGGCAGAAGACTCGCTACCGCTTCTCTAATGCCAACGACGGCAAGCAACGCATCTGTAGCCAAATCCACAGGCGGTAAGTACTTGACCACCTCAGAAAGAAGCACAGGTGCGCCAGGTGAGAAATTTTCTGTAGTATGGGCTGAGTCTGGTTTGTCACCAACTTCTGTTATCTGCTTCTGGGTTGGTTCAAAAAAACCTACTGTCCGGGCTTCTTTTGTCAAGTATTTGTTGATTACAGCGACAACATCCGTCGGCTTCACCAGACGGACAGCTGCCAAATAGCGGTCTGTGTAACGATAATCACCAGTAGTTGTCTGATCATTGCCCAATCGCATTGCTTGAGAGGTGATATCACGGTTACTCAAAATTACATCTGCTGTTAATTGGGTTTTGGCTCGTTCTACTTCCTCAGATGTCACGCCTTTTTCTGCTACATTAGCGATCGCACTACTCAACACTGAGTCAATTTTTTTCAAATCGTATTTAGATCCAGCCGTCACTAATACTTCATACCAGCCAGATTCTCGCAAACTGGTAACAGATGCTGTAATTTCACTAGCTAAACCTGATTCTACCAATGCTTGATAAAGTCTAGAATTCCGTCCCTCTGTAAAGATGTAATCCATCACATCCAGCGCCGGGACATCCGGTTGATTTGCATCCGGTAGCGGATACACAACTTGTAACAGTCGCCCTGCTCCTGGTTCTCGCAATACTATAGGAGTACTAAGTGAGGTTGAGGGGGTAAAAGTATTTTTACTCCTTACTCCTAACTCCTCCTGACTTTTCTTCACGGGATCTGGAAAACCTCTCTCCTGCAAAGAGAGAGGCTTTGAATTCTCCCCCTTCCCTGGTAGGGAAGGGGGTTGGGGGGTTAGGTTTCGCGTTGGTTTTTCCACGCGTGAAAAGTCAGTTAACTCCTCACTCCTCACTCTCTTGGCTAGTTTGCCAAACACCTCTTTAATTGTTTCGAGGGTATTTGCAGTTTGAAAATCTCCAACAATCACTAAGACGGCATTATCGGGACTGTAAAAATTGCGGTAATATTTCTGTACCTGCTCAACTTGAAATTTCTCGACATCAGCTTTGGTGCCACCTACAGGCAACCCATAAGCATGATTGGGAAACACTGCCTGGATGACGGCACGGTTGAGGCGATATTCTGGACTATTTTCGTAACCCTGCAACTCGGAAATTACTACCCGTTTTTCACTTGCCAGTTGTTCTGGCTCAATCTGACAATTTTGCATTCTGTCAGCTTCCAGCACTAAGAGCGCTTTCAGCTTGTTTCGTTCCACAGTACCATAATATGCAGTTTGGTCATAGCTGGTGAAAGCATTGGAATCACTACCTAAAGCACTAAACAAACGTCCAAATTGAATCGGACGATTTTTTGTACCTTTAAACATCATGTGTTCTAACTGGTGGGCAATGCCATTCACGCCCGGTTCTTCATTGCCTGAGCCAACCTTGTACCACACCTGCACCGTCACCACTGGTGCAGTATGCACTTCCTTTGTCAGGACAGTTAGACCATTCTCCAGCACTGTCTTGCGGACATTTTCTGTCAGTGTTGAGGACATTATTCTTTTTGCTAGCAAGGTTGAGTGATATTTTTCTTTGTTTAGATGTAATTGCATATTGGCTATGAGCAGGTTGATCGCTCAGTAAAAAAACCGCTACTAGCCATAAACTTAAAAGTAATAACAGCAAGGGATATTTATAAAATCTGGAAAATCCATAGTTTTTATTTATTTTAACTACATCTGTCGTGCGGGCACAGCAATGCTCATTGGTGTCAACTTAAGCTAAAACTCCTTTAAAACCTCGTTAAGAGCCTCTGGCTGGAAATGCTCTTCAATTGCGGCTCTGCCGCTAATTCTGGAGGCGGAGGCTGCCAATGGGCATTCCCAGTTTGAAACTAGGAACAAGACAATCTCTAAAAGCTGGTTCTAGGCTGGTTTTCACCTTAAGTTAACACGTATGAATAATGCTCTGCCCCTACAGCATGGTCTATTTTGCTGAAAATCGCTGTAAGTTACATAATTATTTTGAGGATGACCATAATTTAATTAAAAAATCTGTTACTTCGGTTAACAATAAAGAAAAACACTATATTAGCAACAAAGGTCATAAAAAAGCTAAATTATCGCAGTTTTGGTAAAACCCGAATGAATTCCAAAGGTAAACCATCAGTATCGGCGATGAAAGCCACTTCGTAAATGCGATCGCCTATTTGCTGTTGTGTTGGCTCTAAGAGTACCTTCAAAGGTTGTAATTCTTCTGCTTGACTCTCAGACGCCAACAATACACGCTCTTGCAAACTTGTCAACCAGTTAGATAAATCTGGTGTAATCTCAGTTAAATCAAACGAGAGATGATAGTACCCTACATAATGTTCGTCAGCAAACGCATCTGGGGCAGGTTTTGGTTCAGGAATTTGAATTAGTTCAATTCTGCCGCCCAATCCTTCCATCCAGCAAGCTAGGGTGTAGCCTGTAGTAAAGCGTTCCGAAATTGTAAACCCTAAATGTTCGTAGAAAGCGATCGCTCGATGAATATTCGCAGTCCGAATCGAAGCGTGGTGCATAATTTGTCCTTTGTCAGTTGTCATTAGTCATTTGTCAAATGACCAATGACTAATGACTAATGACCATTACTCAAATAACCTGAAATAAGGGTAGCGCACAGGGACGCCAGGCTCTTTTTCCAAGTCAAAATTAATCACTTCCCAACAGGGATCTTCTGAGGCATCGGGGCTAAACTCCACGGGTAAGCCGTACAAACGCGCAGCCGTAGCTTCTGGTTGTCCAGAACGCCAAGGCGTACTGCGTTCTAAATAGCCACTCATCAATTCCTGATAGCGTCGAGCAATAATCACTCGTGTTGCTCGATACCCTTGGGTATAAAGCTTGTCTAATGCTTCGTGAATTTCAAAGCGAATACCATCGGGATGAGTATGCTGTCTATACCATTCATTATTCCACCTCCGCCAATGACGCCCCGATTGCAAATGGATTAACTCTCCATTATTAGGATTAACTTCAAAGGCGCCATGACGCGGACACAAATAGGTATCTGTCAGTGTCAGCGCCGGAATAGTCTGGCGACAATGGGGACACTGTATTTCAGGCCCAAACATCGGATACTGCAAACCTGGATTCATCATGAAGTGCGTACAAAGATAATTTTGTCTTCACCAGCACTAGTGGGTTGGATTATACACTTCGGCTCAACCACTTTGGGTTACTTGCTCCCTGCTGCATAGACACAGAGTTGCGGCAGCAACATTGTTTACTAGTGTTTTCCTCAGCGTAGAGGCTTGACGCTGTGATATCCTGGTTGTGCAACCAGCCTCAAAGGTTAGAGTTTCTCCAGTGTTCCTGAGTACCATATTCATATTCTATCGTGTCTACCGCTTCTTACTGGACATCTCCCGATTTTTCTCAAGCTGCCTTCATCGCAGCCAACGCTGTTGTTATAGGTTCGGTAAATATAGCAGCAGGGGTGAGCATTTGGTATGGAGCAGTGGTTAGGGGAGATGTTGAACGCATTGAAATTGGCGAATGCACAAATATTCAAGATGGGGCAATTCTACATGGTGATCCTGGTTTTCCGACAATTTTAGAAGATCATGTTACCGTAGGGCATCGTGCTGTAGTACATTCGGCTTACATTGAGCGTGGAAGTTTGATTGGCATTGGGGCGGTGATTTTGGATGGGGTACGAGTGGGCGCTGGTAGCATTATTGGTGCTGGCGCAGTGGTAACTAAAAATATACCGCCTTTATCCCTAGTTGTCGGTATTCCTGGCAAAGTGTTACGAGAAGTAACAGAAGTTGAAGCCGCAGAACTGATTGAACACGCCAAACGTTACCAAAAATTAGCTTTAGTTCATGCTGGCAAGGGTACTGATCTTGGCTTTAGCAAAGCTTAGGGAGTGGGGAGAAATCAATTCAAAATTCAAGCTGTAATTTAAATATTCTTTACATATTGGGTGAAAAAAATTGCCCACTTCAGCTAAAAATAAAAATGAGAGAGTTACTAAATAGTCATCTCCGAAAAAGAATGTAGAGACGCGAAATTTCGCGTCTCTACAAGGGTTCTAGATAACGCATATTTAATTTCACCAGATGTCTAATAGTCATAAACCTTATCGAGCTTAGTCAAAGTTATAAAAATTCAGTAAGTTTTTTCGATGTATTGTGTTTTCTGCATCTGGTATACTCAAGTTAATACCGAAAACCAAAGCTAAACCTTTGTGGTTTGTAAACCACAGTCGCGTTCATTACTAGCAAGCCTCTAAAAAGGTCAAATGGGAGTCCACTCTTTGTTAAATCTGCTGAAAATAATGGTTGAACAATGACTAAAAGCTTCAAAAAAACTACTCGTTTAAAACATAGGGTGGGCTACACCCGAATTTACGCTTGTGGACAAGAAAAGCCGTCTTCCTTGGTTGAAGCAAGAAGCAGACCCTCTAAAGGAAACTTTAGTTGAATGACTAGCTTTAAATAAGTCAGGTCAAGTTTTGTATAGCAGCAGTTGATAAAACTTTAATTTCTACTTCAAACAGGGGTTCTAGATATGGATTCTATCGATTTCCGTATAGCAATCGTTTTAGCACCAGTAGCTATTGCTGCTAGCTGGGCAGTGTTTAATATTGGCGCTGCGGCTTTAAGACAAATTCAAGGCTTTTTCGATAAGGAAGCCTAAATTCGGCTGAATATCATTACTCTTCAACCGGCTGTTTCTGTTCACAGGCACAGTCGGTTTTATTCATAACGATTAATAGGGCATGGGGCATTGGGCATGGGGCATTGAGTTTAATAGTCCCCCTTGTCCCCCTTGTCCCCCTTGTCTCCTCATCCCCCTGACTCCCCATTACCCCTCATCCCCCGACTCCCCACTCCCCACTCCCTTCCTTGGATATCGATTCTGTAATACAACCTCTTCAACGCTTTGGTGTCCATTTGGGACTTGATCGCATTGTCAATCTATTGGCAAATGTCGGCAATCCCCATCACCAAGTCTCGGTAATTCACGTTGCTGGCACTAATGGCAAAGGTTCAGTCTGTGCCTATCTTTCCTCAGTACTTAGTGAGGCTGGTTATCGTACAGGACGGTACACTTCCCCCCATTTAGTTGATTGGACGGAACGTATTTGTCTGAATGAACAGCCCATTTCCTCTGAAGAATTGAGCCAATTATTAGAAAAAGTCCAAGCGGCTATTCGTGCTGAGGACGAATCGGCAACCCAATTTGAGGTAATTACGGCGGCTGCTTGGTTATATTTTGCCCAGCAGCAAGTTGATGTAGCTGTGGTAGAAGTCGGACTAGGAGGGCGCTTAGATGCTACGAATGTCTGTTTGCAACCTCTGGTTACGATCATCACTTCCATTAGCCGGGAACACTGGCAGCAACTTGGCCCTACCCTCGCTGACATTGCTAGGGAAAAAGCAGGTATTCTCAAACCTGGATGTGCCGTTGTGGTTGGGCCATTGCCACCAGAGGCAGAGAAAGTTGTGCGATCGCGTGCCTTAGAATTACAATGTCCGATTTTTACGCCTCAACCCGCCGGTGAAATAGCATCAGGATGGGCAGAGTGTAAAACAATTCAAAATTCAAAATTAATTAAATATCCTTTACCGTTAGTGGGACAGATTCAATTAACTAATTCAGCTTTGGCTTTAGCTGCTTTAGAAATTCTCCAACAACAGGGTTGGCAGATTTCTGAAGAAGCCATAATTAACGGCATGGCAAAAACTAAATGGCCAGGGCGGATGCAATGGACTACTTGGAAAAACCATAAATTATTACTTGATGGCGCTCATAATACCGCCGCCGCCCAAGTTCTTCGCCAGTATGTCGATAGCTTAGACGTAGTTAACCACAAGCCCGTCAATTGGGTTATGGGAATGTTTTCTGATAAGGATCATACTGATATTTTTGCCGCCTTACTGCGCCCAGGCGATCGCCTTTTTTTAGTACCAATACCAGTAGAACCTTGGCCAGGTAGAACTTCCGCTAATCTACAGGAATTAGCAAACCTAGCTTACAGCCTCTGTCCAGAATTAAGCGATCGTCAAATACATCCAGATTTATTCACAGCACTAGAAGCCGCAACCTCAACCGCTACCACAGACGATTTAATCGTTTTATGTGGTTCCCTTTATTTAGTCGGAGATTTTTTGCAAATGGGAATAGGGAATAGGGAATAGGGAATAGGGAGTAGGGAATTTTAATATTCACCACTCCCCACTCCCCACTCCCCACTCCCCATTCCCCTAATTTATCTTTGATCCCACTCTTGCGCCGCATCCTCTACAGCTTTATCTACAGTCTTTACCCCTAACATTGCTGCTTGCAAGTTTTCGTAAACTGCCTTTTGCAATTTGTTGAAATCCTTCAAAGTAGGGGTTAATATTTCTGCCTGTGGCAGTTCTTTAGCACTCAAAACTCGCGC
This sequence comes from Nostoc sp. S13, assembly GCF_029379315.1. Taxonomy (GTDB): domain Bacteria; phylum Cyanobacteriota; class Cyanobacteriia; order Cyanobacteriales; family Nostocaceae; genus Nostoc. Next base: position 89,026 of record NZ_JAQYWQ010000002.1, on the reverse strand, counting down.
TTTTTCTATTGTTGAAGCATTAGCTGAAACATCTTTAAAATAACTATCAGACAATGCTTTGACTGTAGAAGGTAAGACATTTGCAGCTTTAGCAAAGGCTAACTGGTTTTCGTCATTGGTGACAAATAAAGCAAATTTCACAGCGCCGTCTGGTTGTTTAGTGTCGCGGGGAATAACTATATTCATCACCGCGACATTTTTCTTGCCTGTATCACCAGTTAGTTGAGGTGCTATTCCCGAAGCTTGAGCGATTTTCGGGGCATTATTAGCGATCGTTTTCAGAAACTCTGGCCCAGAAGCTAGAAACGCAGTCTCTCCAGATTGGTATAAATCGATCGCATGGCGATGTCCTTGCGTCAAAACTTCTTTAGGAAGCAGCCCTTTTTTATACAAGTCCACCCAATACTGAAATGCTGCCTTACCTTGTGCTGAATTAAACGCCGCTTTACCCTCAGCATCTATTAAAGTGACCCCCATTTGTACGAAAGATTCCAGCACTTCTCCGGAATCTTGCGGTACGAAAGTCACAAAAAAAGCATATTTCCCCGTCTTATCTTTAATTTGTTGGGCTGCTTGTGCCAATTCTGCGTAGGTTGCGGGTGGTTTATTGATACCGGCCTGTTTTAATAAATCGATGTTATAAATGGTTAACCGCGTGGTGAGATACCAAGGAATCCCAAAACTCTTGCCATTTAGCGTGCTTGCTTTCCAGATATTCGGTAGATAGGAGGAACGGACATCGTTTGGGACTTTCGGATCTAAATCTAACCAGGCATTTCGTCCCGCAAGTTGGGAAGCAAAACCCGGATTGAGGTTAACTACATCAGGTGGCGTTTTTGCTGAGACAGCTGTTAAAATTTTGTTCTCCATCGCCGCCCAAGGTACATCAACCCAGTTAACCTTTATACCTGGGTTTTGCGATTCAAAATTCGCAATTAGGCTTTTGAAGTAGTCGGTAAATTGAGGTTGGAGTTGCATTGTCCAAAACTCAACAGTTGCCGCTCCTGAAGTAGCCTGTTTCGTACTTGTACCAACATTACCTGTGCTACAACTTACAATCCAACTGATTAATAAGCCAAGTAGTGCGAAAGCAACAAGTTGTTTAAATTTTCGTAATTGAATCATTTTCCCAGTATTTTTACGCTTGCTCAGTGTGAAAAGCTTAGGCAGAATTGTCGAGGTTATCGGCTAAATAAATTACTTAGCACAAAATCCATCTTTTAGTATCATTTAAATTTTCAATTTAGTAGTCCAGCGGGCACAACTGTGGTAAAAAGCTTCACTAGTCTGTTTGACAAATCAAATAAAAGGGCCGGCATTGAACTTCTGGTAAAAAACTTCAAGGGTCTGTTTGGCAAATCAAATAAAGGAGTTGGCATTGAACTTGCTCCCGAACGGGTAAATGTAGTTCAGCTACGTAAGCACGGTCAAGGCTTGAAACTAGAAACCTTTACATCGGTAGCAGTTCCAGAAGGCATAGTTACCGATGGTCAAATCAGCGACCCTGCGGCAATGGCCCAATTAATCCAGCAGGCGCTATCTGAGAGCAAAATCAAAACTTCTCGCGTTGCCACTGCTGTACCGGGGCGAGATTCCATCGTTCGGATAATACCCATGCCAACGGAGTTAGATGACAAAGAACTGCGAGAAATGGTGCTAAACCATGAAGCAGGTTTGTATTTACCCTATCCTCGTGAAGAAGCTGATGTAGATTATCAGAAACTTGACTACTTTGTAGATGAGGATGGCATTGAAAAAGTACACGTACTCCTAGTTGCCACCCGCAAGGAGATAACAGATACCTATATAAGTACATTCGAGCAGGCAGGATTACAACTCGATGTTTTAGAAATTAATAGTTTTGCTCTGATTCGGACTATTCGCGATCAACTTCGACAATTTGGGCCGCAAGAAGCAGCAGTACTAGTTGATATAGAGTTCGATAGTACAGAAATCGCGATCATTGTTAACGGAGTGCCGCAATTTTCGCGCACAGTCCCAATCGGTACTTATCAAATACAAACTGCCTTAGCAAGGACAATGAGCTTACCCACGTCACGAGATATGGATCTGTTATATGGAATGATTATTCCCCCAACTCCCATAGACGGCGGCAAAACCGGCGTTACCGAACTCGATCCTGGTATGGCAGCCATATTGAGAGTATTGGGAGAACTAACAGATGAACTGCGGCGTTCCATCGATTTTTATCTTAATCAAAGTGAAAATTTGGAGGTAGCGCAGATTTTATTAGCTGGGCCCGGAGGTGGACTTCAACAGCTAGATGAATTGTTTACCCAACGATTGAGCTTGCCAACTACTCAAATAGATCCAATCGGGGCTTTGTCTTTAGAAGTTGACACTGATAAATATCCACAGGTACAACGTTCTGGCTTGGCGATTGTACTTGGTCTAGGAATGCGGGAGGTGTAACAGAATGTACAGCCTAGATGTTAACTTTCTTAAAGACCGCCCAGCATACCAGAAAAAGCCTGAAAGAAAGAGAGGAATAGCCCTAAACTTTCCTGCGGGTAATTTAATACCACTGTATGTAGGAGTTGGATTAGGTGTAGGTCTTCCAGCTTTATTGGGAGTTAGTTGGTGGTTTTTGCAAGGGAAGATTACGGAATTACAGGGGACAGGAGCACAATTAGACCAAGAAAGCAAGAGGTTAGATACAGAAATCGGAAATATTAGCAAAATCAAAGCCGAGACGAATGCAATTAAAAAGGAAACCCAAGCTTTAGTCAGTGTATTTGACCAGATTCGTCCTTGGTCAGCAATGCTGCAAGATTTGCGCGATCGCACTCCAGCAGCAGTACAAATCGAGACCATCAAGCAAATCCCACCCATTGCGGCAGTGGCAGGTCAGCCAGCAAACAATCCCGCCGGGGGTTTAGAAATTACCGGATTAGCTCGTTCCTTTAACGATGTCAATGATTTCTTATTAATTTTACAACAGTCTCAGTTTTTGAAGTCTACAGAAAGCAGAATTCTGACGGCAACGTTAGTAGATGCTCCCTTAACACCAGGTGTAGGTCAACCTAATACTGGTGTAATAATTAAGCCACCCCAAGTAGTAAAATACACTATTCAATCCAGTATGAGCGATGTTCCAGCTTCGGAATTAATCCGGGAGTTGGAAAAAAAAGGCACAGTGGGGTTAGTAACTCGAATTCGTAGTATGCAACAAACAGGAGTCATTTCAAAATGACGCTGAGTGATGATTTAAATTTTGCCGAACATGGTGGGGAATTCGAGGAGGCAACGCCAGCCTCTCCGGTGATCTTTGGTATTGCCCTCACACCAAAAATTATTGGGATACTGGTGGGGGTAATTGGTTTAGCGGGAGCAGGTTATATATTTTTAAACCTGCTGATGCCAGCTTGGGAAAGCTATCAGCAGCAGCAAGCCAAAAACTCCGAACTGCAAGCGCAAGTTGAGCAAAAAAAAGCCAGTATCAAACAGATTGATCAAGTTAAAGACGAGTTAGTAAAGGCAAAGCAGCAAAAAGTTCAAGTTTTAGGTTTATTTGCTGACGAAAAAACCTTGGATACATTGCTGTTGGATCTGAACCGCTTGATTGAGTCTGGCAATACTCCAACTTTTATTAATGCAGTTAGAGCGAAGCTGAAGAAATTTGTGCCAGTTTCCCTAAAACCAGAACCGATTATCGATGGAAGTCTAGGACTACTGGTTGACGGCAAGCTGCAACGCAGCAATATCAATGCCGAAATTACAGGAACTTATGAACAAACACAATCGATAATTCGTAACATTGAGCGTTTGCAGCCTTTGTTAATAATTAAAGATTATCAAGTAACTTTGGCTCCAGTAGAGTCAAGATCCCCATTAGATAAAACGCCGATGCCGGTAGGACCAGCAGCAATTAATACATCATTCCAATTACAGGTATTGATGCCACTTAGTCCAGAAGAAATAGCCGCAGCAGCAGCTAAAGCTGCCCCGAAAAAGTAATAGTGAATAGCAAAGACAGGGTGAATGGAATTCGCAGCTACGCAGGCAAAGTCTGCGGAGGCGAACTAAGGAAAAGTTGAGGGTTTGAAATCACCTCCGTGGGTTTTGCCTGTGTCTGACTTTTCACGTCATATGGAAAACCTAACCCCCCAGCCCCCTTCCCGAATAGGGAAGGAGGAGAATTCAAAGCCTCTTTCCTCTAAGGAGAGAGGAATGGAAGTAAGGTTTTCCAGATCAGAGTGAAATCAAAATTATTTGTAAACAAGGTTTTATAGTGTGAGGAATGAAGTGTGAAACAGCTTCACGGTAATAGTTTTATATTGGGTGCTACCGCTTTTGTATTTTTGGCAGCTCAACCAGTTTGGGCACAAATTAGTCAAATTACTGATGTCCAGTTAAATCCAGTTGATGGTGGAATTAAGGTTGTTTTGAAAACTTCTTCAGGGTCACGCCCCCAAGTTTTCACGACAAAAACAGGCAAGGCTTTAGTTGCAGATATTATCAATACTCAATTACGATTACCACAAGGTAAGAGTTTTCGTCAAGATAGCCCAGCACCAGGAATTGCGTCTGTTGAGGTTAGTCAGCTTGATGCCAATAGCGTCCGGGTGACGGTAACTGGCAGCAATAACACACCTAGCAATCAACCCGTGGTGCGATCGCTAAATGGAATTATACTCAGCTTTAGCCCATCGGCAGGCACTATAGTATCAGTACCAACGCCAACAACACCAACATCCACAGCACCCCCTGCTACTACTCCAGTCCAACCTGGTCAAAAGCCAGATGTTCTCGTGCCCAACCCGCAAATCACCATTGACGGACAACCTGCACAACCTGCTGGGCCAGGTCAACCTGTGAGTCAGGGTCCACCTTTCTTACCTAGAGCGATCGCCCCACCAGTGGGAGATATTGCTATTTCCGCTACCGATGCTTCTCCTAGCACCATTGACTTAGCAACTCAGGAACGTGTACCCCGCTTAGTATTGCGAGATGCCCCGGTGCGTGAGGTTTTGTCATTGCTTGCCCGTGCTGCTGGTTTGAACTTGGCTTATGTGGGAGGTGAGCAAGCTGGTGCTGCACAAGCAACCTCTCAAACAATCTCTTTAGATATAGAAAATGAGCCAGTGCAAGATGTATTTAACTATGTCTTGCGCTTGAGTGGTCTAGAAGCTAATCGCAGTGGTCGTACAGTTTTTGTAGGGGCTAAACTACCTAATGCGACCCGTGACATGGTTATGCGTAGCCTGCGACTTAATCAAGTATCAGTGGGAGTGGCCTTGAACTTTTTGGTCGGCTTGGGCGCAGAAAGTGCGGTCAGCCGCGAACGGCAAGTTACCAGCGTTAGTGCCGTACCTGTGGGTAATGCAGCTGCGGCTATCACCCAAACTCAGACGACCACGGAAAACAGAGTTGAAACTCAACGCGTTAATTTTACAGACTCTAGCCCATTACTGAGAGGTTTACAGGCATTAGGAGAGGAACGCACCAATTCCATTACCTTAATTGGCTCTCCTCGGCTAGTTGAGATGGCGATCGCTCAACTAACTCAGCTTGATATCCGTCGTCGTCAAGTGGTAGTTAACGTCAAGATTATCGATGTTAATCTCAATAACACCCAGGACTATAACACTAGCTTTTCTTTTGGGATCGGCAACAATTACTTTAGCAATGATGGCGGTGCAGCAACTCTAAATTTTGGCGGTTCGAGGCCAGTTACTAGTGTTGAAGCGAGAACCAGTGTGACTAATACACCTACAACCACTAATCCACTTAGTAGCGCAAATATTTTTCTTAACCCACAAAATCCAACCACAGGAGCAGTTAGTGCTGGTGTAAACTCTAACCCAACGCAACCAGGACTTTCATCATTTACCCCAGCAACTCCAGGAACAATTACAGCTGTACCAACTCAGTTTGACCCAATTACTGGTGTAGCGACTCAATACAGTAATCAGGTGACTGGTCAGACCCCTGCTCAATATACATATAGCTTGCCGTCTATTTACCAATTTCCTAAACGTCTTCTTACTAGCTTGCAAGCTCAAGTCACAAATGGCAATGCCAAGATTTTGACTGATCCAACCTTAATTGTGCAAGAAGGTCAACAGGCTCTTATCAACCTGACTCAAGAAGTAGTAGGAAATATAACCCTCCAAACAACGGATACTTCGGGTGGTTCTAGAACAGATAGAACAATTACGAAGCAAAACGTTGGCTTAACTTTGAATGTAAGAATTGAGCGGATTGACGATAATGGTTTCGTTTCTCTATCAGTTGCTCCTACTGTCAGCGCTCCTTCAGGCACAGCAGATACAGGAAACGGACAAATTGTTTTAGTGTCTCAACGCTCCCTTACTTCTGGCTTAATTCGCTTACGAGATGGTCAAACGCTAATTCTCTCAGGCATCATTCAAGACCAAGACCGAACAACTATCTCCAAGATTCCTATTTTGGGTGATCTCCCACTGATTGGTGCGCTGTTTAGAAGTACAAACAGATCCAACCAGCGCAATGAGGTGATTGTGTTACTCACACCTCAAATCATGGATGACTCTCAAAACTCCTCCTACGGCTATAACTACAATCCCAGCCCAGAAGTGAGGCAAATCCTTGAGCGTCGAGGCTTAAAGCTTCCTAGCAGGTAATAAAGATAATCGGTAGGTAAGTTACCTATGGCAAAGCCTCAGATGCCCGACTTTTTTAAGAAGTCGGACATCTTCTTGTTGACGATTAAATGTCATTCTAGAATAAAAATACCTAATCAGAATAGAAGTAGTAACTGTAATATAAAGAGGACGATTTATTGCGTTTTTGTGATTTAGAATTTTCATCAAAAAACTTTAACTGAACTGTATTAGGTTTTTGTAGCCCAGTTAGCGAACAAAAACGGGAGATACTCCTATGACTGCACTTACATTAAACCTCAATTCTGTAATTAAACTGACAAGAGAGCAGTTTTATCAATTGTGTGAAGAAAACCCCGATTTAAAATTAGAACGCAATGCCCAAGGAGAGTTGATTCTAATGCCACCAAGGGGGGGGAAACAGGAAAAAGTAATTCTACTATTAACGCTCAAATATGGTTCTGGAACGATCAAAATCAATTGGGCGAAGTTTTTGATTCATCAACTGGATTTACTTCACCTTCAGGGGCTGACCGTTCTCCAGATGTTTCTTGGGTGGAAAAATCTCGCTGGGATGCTTTGACTAAAGAACAAAAAGAAAAATTTATTCCCCTATGTCCTGATTTTGTGATCGAGATACTTTCACCTAATGACAACTTGAAAAAAACTCAGAAGAAGATGCAAGAGTATATCGAAAATGGTTGTCGTCTAGGTTAGTTGATCAACCGAAAAAAACAGGAAGTACAAATTTATCGTCCAGGTCAAGATGTAGAAGTTTTAAAATTTCCTCAAACTATTTCCGGGGAAAATGTTTTACCTGGTTTTGTACTCAACATACAACGAATTTGGTAAAAGTAACGTAGGCGCAATTCATTAATTGCCCCTACAGCGTCTAGAAAATATACCTAGCGATTAGAAATCACGGCTACACAAACGAACGCGAACAGCGTCTTGCAGAGAAGTTCGCGCAGGCGGACTTTAAGGAATTTGAACTTGTCGTCATTCCCCATTAGCATATTTATTCTTAACTGTAATATTAAGGGGTACAGTACTGGAAAAGGTTTGTTGCGGAGAACTAAACTATGGTGGCGATAACAACATCCGCAAAAAATAGGGTTTTACTCCAAAACATCAGCTGGCAAACATTTAAAACCATGCTGGCTGAAATGGGTTCAGAGCGAAACTCCCTATTTGCTTATGACAATGGAACTGTAGAAATTATAATCCCACAAATGCCGCACGAAAACTCAAATCGTGTAATTGAAGGCTTAGTTGGTGTGTTGTGCGAAGAGTTGAGTTGGGAAATTAAACGTGCTGGTTCGCTAACTTTAACGCGAGATGATTTAGAGCAGGGAGCAGAGCCAGATAGTAGCTACTATATCCAAAATGAAGCGTTAGTTCGAGATCAAGAAAATATTGATATAGCCATCGACCCACCCCCAGACCTGGTGCTAGAGGTGGAATATTCCAGGTCTGCAATAGACAAGCTGAGGCTTTATGCTGCGATGGGAGTCCCCGAATTCTGGCGTTATAACGGCAGTGTGTTGCGAGTTTACACACTTGCAGGTGGGCAATACTCAGAAGTCCAAACCAGCCCTACTTTTGCGCCTGTGTCGGTGAAAGAGATTCCTCGGTTTATCCAAGAAGCTAAAAAAAATGGGGAAATTGCTACCACCCGCGCTTTTCGGGCTTGGGTGCAACAGGAAATTTCTGGTAGGGAATGAAAAATCCTTTGGCTGATTTGTGGCAATGTCACAAATCGTAAAGGCTTCGATTTTCATAAAAATTGGTTAATCTCAGCAATAACTCTTCAACATCGGTAATTAATCCCAACAATTAGTAACCATCTCCCACCTCCTCACTCCCCTGTTTGCCTCGCGATCGCGGTATTTACTAGGTATTTTTTCCTACTTTTGGGGTGATTTTTCGGGGAACAACTACCCTAATATTACAAAACATCCTGAAATCTATATAAATTAATGGTTTCATCTATCCACATCAGGCTACAACACCTTAGAATGATTCATTGAAAAGTCGAGCCGATGGGATGTACAGCCATTTTGAGTAAAGGTACTCCTAAAGGATGATTTTTGTATTTCCGCGAACAGAGATTTCAGTACAGATGTGTCAAGGTGCATCCGTAAAGAATCTCAAGTAAACCTTCAGGAGTTTGATATGAACAAGGGTGAATTAGTTGATGCCGTAGCTGAAAAAGCTAGTGTTACCAAGAAACAAGCGGATGCAGTCTTAACTGCCGCTTTGGAAACGATTATTGAAGCGGTTTCCTCTGGTGATAAGGTAACGTTGGTGGGATTTGGCTCCTTTGAATCACGGGAACGTAAAGCCCGCGAAGGTCGCAACCCAAAAACAAATGAAAAGATGGAAATCCCAGCGACAAGGGTTCCTGCTTTCTCGGCAGGAAAACTGTTTAGAGAAAAGGTAGCACCCCCAAAAGCATAGGTTCTGTCTTCGGGAACCCTTTTTTAATGCGGCAACCTGCACACGGGGGAAATTTAGCCTGGGCAGCAGCACTGGCTGGCTGTCCCCCTGACGCTATTCTGGATTTTTCTGCTAGCATCAGCCCGTTGGGGCCTCCAAATAGCGCGATCGCTGCTATTAAGTCCCAAATTGGTAATCTTAAGCACTATCCAGATCCAAATTATAGTGAACTGAGACTAGCTCTCAGTCACTTTCATCAACTGCCGCCTGAGTGGATTCTGCCGGGTAACGGCTCCGCAGAATTACTTACTTTAATCGGTAGGGAATTAGCTCAATTAGCCGCGACAACTTTAATAACTCCAGCCTTTGGCGACTACTACCGAACCCTAAGGGCGTACAACGCTAAAGTGCTGGAGTGTCCTTTGTCATTGGTCACTTGTACTGAGCTTTGCCGAAGTATTGGTGATTGGTCACTTGTACTAAGCTTTGCCGAAGTATTGGTGATTGGTGATTGGTCTTTGACAAAGGAGAAAGGACTGCTTCTGAATAATCCCCACAACCCAACGGGAAAGCTATTTTCGCGGGACTGTATTTTGCCCTATCTTGAGCAATTTGCTTTGGTTGTGGTAGATGAAGCATTTATGGATTTTGTGCCGCCCAATCAGGAACAAAGCCTGATTCCGGTGGTACAGGAATATCCGAATTTAGTAGTATTGCGATCGCTGACCAAATTTTACAGTCTCCCAGGACTGCGATTAGGATATGCGATCGCACACCCTGACTGCCTAGCTAGATGGCAGCTATGGCGTGACCCCTGGCCCGTAAACACGTTAGCGGCGGCGGCGGCAATTGCGGCACTCCAAGATACGGAGTTTCAGCAGCAAACCTGGGCATGGCTACCACCTGCACGAAACCAACTCTTTCAGGGTTTAGCTGAAATCCCAGGATTGCAACCCCAAGCAAGTGCTGCTAACTTTTTACTGGTTGAGTCCCAAAAGTCTACTTCGCTGTTACAGCAACAATTACTCAAGTATCACCAGATTTTAATCCGCGATTGCCTTAGCTTTAAAGAACTAGGCGATCGCTTTTTCCGGGTTGCTGTACGTGAAGAGTCCGATAACCAACGCTTATTAACAGCGCTGAGTGGGGAAGGTGGGGCCCCCTCTGGGGATAAGGGGTAATGGGGAGTGGAGAGTGGGGAGTAGGGAGTAGGGGAAATGAGGGAACAGGGAGCAGAGGTGAAAGAGGTAATTTTCATTCTTCCTCATGCCCCATGCCCAATGCCCAATGCCCAATGCCCAATGCCCAATGCCCAATGCCCAATGCCCAATGACAAATGACAAATGACAAATGACTATTGATTATGATGTCGTAATTATTGGCGGCAGTCTTGCTGGATACTACGCTGCCCTTGCTGCAACCCAACTACGTGCTACAGTTGCCCTAGTGGAACCCAAAGTAGACTACGGGTTTAGTTATCACCATGCTCTTACTGAAATTGGTAAACTGGCAAAAAAGTTAAATGATGCCCCTAGTTTTGGTATTCATGCCAAACACACTCATACCTCAGAAGAATGCCACATATCTATGGCATGGACAGAAGCGATGCTGTATGCTCAATGCGTCGCCTCAAATCTCAAAGAACAGCATTCTCTAGCCATCCTAGCCGCGCGGGGAGTCGATGTTATCGTTGGCAGTGGTCAATTTCAATCTTCGCCCCAACTGACTTTTGTCGTTAATAATCGCCTACTACGCGCCCGTGCCTATTTACTGGCCAGTGGTTCGCGTCCAGAAATTCCAGAGATTGACGGATTGCAAGCCACTGGCTACCTAACCCTATCTAATATTTGGCAATCCTTAAAGGGAGCGATATTACCCAAAAATTGGGTCATTATCGGCGGGATTCCCCAAAGCATTGAAATCGCTCAAACTTTGGCGCGGTTTGGTTGCAGTGTGACCCTGGTAGTCAAGCATCCCTATATTCTCCCATATCTAGACCCTGAGATAGCCATGCTGCTTCAGGGGCAGTTGGAAATCGAAGGTGTGCGCGTACTCACCAAAAAATCAGTAACTCAGGTGAGGCTAATTGAGGATAAAAAGTGGATTCAAGCAGGAGACAAGGCAATTGAAACTGATGAAATTTTAGTGGCGACTGGACATCAGCCGAATCTTGAATCTTTAAATTTGGCAACAGTAGGTGTGAAATGGCATCGGCGTAGCTTAGTGGTGAATGATAAACTGCAAACCACTAACCACCGCATTTACGCTTGTGGTGATGTAATTGGTGGTTACGACTTTGCCAATATCGCTAATTATGAGGCAAAAATTGCGCTGAACAATGCACTCTTTTTCCCCAGGTTACGAGTAAATTATCACTCCATTCCTTGGGCGATGTTTTCTGTGCCGATGCTGGCGCAAGTGGGTTTAACAGAGGCGCAGGCAAAACCCCAATTTGGTCGAGATGAAGTCTTAGTTTTGCGACAGTATTTTAAAACAATGGCAGCAGCCCAACTTCGGGACGAAACCACTGGTATGTGTAAATTAATTGTGCTACGCAACGGGGAAATTTTGGGAGCTTCGATATTGGGGGCAGAAGCTGGAGAGTTGATTAATTTGATTGCTTTAACAATGTCACAAAAAATTAAAGTCAAAGATTTAGCAAATCTATCTCCCGTCTATCCTAGTTTCTCAGAAATTCTGGAACAAACTGCAAGAGAGTGGAGTAAGCAGAGGTTAAATAGCAATATTGCTTTGCAAGAGTTTTTAGAAGGCTTCTTCCATTTTTGCCGTAACTGGAATTTATGAGCGGGGAATTAAACAGCTTCTATCACAACTGCTCAAAGATTTCTTTGAGAGCGTCTTGATTATGACACCAAGCCGTAGAGCAATCCCAAGCTCCGCTTATGAATTCTTCTTCAATTATTCATCTGGAAAAGTCTGTACCTTGCCATCAGGGCTGAGAACAACTCGAATTCTGACATTTTGTCCGCGTCTATTGGCGGAAACAAAAGGTTTACCGACTTCAGGCATCCCAGCGCTATCAATGAATTCTCTTGCTGCCTTATTCAGGGGAAAAATTCGTTCCACTTTGCCATCAACACTGACTATCAAACTGTACTCTAATGTTTGTGCTAGTCCAGTAGGTGGTTGCCAACGCTTTTTTAGGTATTCTCTAGCTTCTGCTATTTGAGGTGTGTCAAATAATGTGCTGTTAGTTGCCACTTCTGTGGATGTGGGGGTTTTGCGTCCATCTCCTAATTGATCGATGAAAGGATTATTATCCGCAGTTCTAGAGGTGGGAAGTTTTGAAGCAGGTTTTTCTCCAGCAGAAGATGCCTGTAGGGAATTCATTCTTTCCTCTAGCTGCTCTTCTGAGTTTATTGAAGAGGGTTGAGTAAGGGTATTGCCACCATTATTATTGGGTATGGTGTCAACAGACGGGGGAACTGCTGAGATATTAGTTGGTAAGCTGCCCGTGGTAGAAGATAGTCTGGGTGGCAAATTCCGCCTTTGAGGAAGAGCATCAGCTTGGGGACTTGACCCTGTAAGGTTCTGTCCCAGATTTGGTAATATGGCTATTTCCTGGCCTGGAATTTTGCTAGATGGTGCGTTAGAGAAGCTCCCAGAAGGCATCGCTCGATTGCTGGGAAGCGTTGAAATCGTTTTCTGAGGTATACCCAGTGCATTATTTGGAAATAGAGGTGGCGGTGTAGAGAAAGTGGAACTAGGGGCTATTAAAGGTGCTGGGGGCAAACTGGATGTGGGAAGTGGAGGAGTGGAACCTAGTAAGTTATCTGAGCGACTGCTGAGTCCGGGTTCAGGCGTGGGAAAGTTTAGTGAAGGTTCTAAAGCAGTCTTGATCGCTGCTGGATCTGCTGTTTTGGCTGTTTGCTGTTGCTTTTCTCTAATGTTGTTAGCATATTGCCAAGTAACTGGTAACAAACCTACGCCTAATACTAATACTGCGGCAACAGGCGCCCAAGTAGGGAACCTCAGACTCGAAGTGGTGCTGTTGAGAGTTGGAAGTGACATGACATCAGTCGAGTATTCATCTAAAGCACTTGCCAAATCAAATAGTTGCAGCAGACTGAGTTTAATTATCGGCCCAGATGAGTGATTGGCGAGAGAACCGAGAAATAAGTTGTGAGTTAAATAGCTGCTTGGTTCTAAGTGGATATTTGCCCCTGAAATCTGGGTGCTAAAAGAATTTAATGTTTTTGTTGAGGACTTTAATTCCGGCTCATCCAGTGCTGTGCTTGACTCCTGGGTACCGGAGAAACTGACCCAAAAGCTTTCTGGAGACTGTTGGAGGAATTGTTGTACGTAGCTGGTGACTGCATCACATAAGGCTTCGAGTTGATCGCGATCGCCCCGAATTGGAACTCTGTTTTCTTCTGGTAGTCGGGGATCATCAAAACGCAGCTCAAAGCTCAGGTGCTTCAGGACAGTTTTCCCCATCCAACGGGATAGAGGTGAGCTTTGCGCGAATACTTCTAGCGTGCAAGTCGGGGGTGTGTAGCAACGAATGACAGAATTTGATAGAGGCATGGCAGGAACTGCGAGGAAGACTATTTGGAATTTTGCAAAAAAAGAAAAGTTGAAACGGCGGATTCCTCCACTCAGAACTTTGTCAGGTTCCTTCCGTTATCCAAACTGGTGTGCAAGGAGGAAGCAGTGCTGATAGTGCATCGCCCAAGGGCTAACGACCATCAAAAAGGAATCTTTACCTAGCAAACTTTAATGAGCGAATTTTGGTTGAGGAATTTCAATTCTTTAATCTAAAATTTTGTTGAACGGTCTATAAGTGCTAGCCAGAGACGGCGATGCCCACCAGGAGCACTGTAAAAAAGTAAATCTACAAGCAGTTTTAGTGCCAGGTTAGTTAGTAAATCCGTTGAGATTTGCTCGTCCTCTTCCATCCGCTCTTGGTAAGTGTTGCAAAAAGCATCAATATAATCTCCAAGTAAAGCAGCCTGGTAAGGTTCCCGGTTATTTTCTGCCATTTGTTCCAACAGACCGACAGCGCGGCGAATCAATTCCTGGTGCTGTTTGGCTAGGTAGCAGGTGATCAGAACAAGCGATCGCGCTTCTTCGACATCTAGCTTTTTTCGCCCTCCTTGACCTTTGCGTAGGGGATTTGATTGGCGCAGTCGCCATAAAGCTACGCGGTCTGGCACTCTTGACTCTAAATTCAGATCAGTTGCCGCCGAAAGCATAGCCTCTGAACCAATCCCAGTTAAGGTTTCTAGCGCCAACAGCACCAAGTCTAATTGGGTTTTGATATTATCCCATTGAACTGTGTTTGGGGCTGGAAGCTTGATTAAATCCTCCCACTGGGAATTTGGAGTGGCTGAGTTGGTGGCCGAGTGCATAACTTTTAGCATAGGTGATCAAGCTGATAGGGGATGTTGCTGTTACCCATTTTGAAACCAGACTCTCAAGCGTCAAGCTTGGTTTCCCATAGCTATAAGCCAGAGGCTTCAGCTAGATTTTTTGTATGTGTAAACAGCAGGTATCTCTGTCCTACTCTAGATGAAAATTTATTTTCGACAAAGTAGAAAATTTTCAATTCCAGTTAAGGTTTACCCGACTTTCGCTACTAGCTCCATACAATAGTATAAATAAACAATGTTAAGAATGGTAACAGCCAATTATCGCTAAATAATTATTTAGAATACGTCCTAATTTATTTGCAGTTTTAAATTTTGAAATTTCTTGATGTTTTATTAATTAGTATTAATCTATACATAATTACTATACAGATTTTTTGCCTGTTTGCTAAAGGCGCTTCTTGCTGCTGGTCATCATCCCACCTCAGTTTCACTTGTGTGCAGCCTGTTATTTCAGCACAGACTGGGCAACATCAGGACGATTGATGCCTCCATGAAACTGAGGACAAACTTAAAAGTTTGATCAAGTTAGCATTTGAAGATGTTGGGCTATTCATTTTTTCCAATTTAGTTGGTATTATACCTCTAGCCGCAAACCACGTATATCTGAGAACTCATTGAAAAACTTGATGAAAAAAAGTAATTATTTCTACGTTTATCTAAAACTAACACTTAAATAAGACTTACAGAAAATTCATTGAGTAGTAATAGCAACGCAACAATATAAATAACAATTATGAAAAAGTATGAAAAAGCATTTTTTTGCCTTTTCACTGATAGCTTGTGCTGTCGGTGTGACTTTGCCAACTCAGGCGTTCGCGGTTAAGCTATATGGTGCTGGTAGTTTGCGTGATAGCCTCACACAAGTAGGTGAATCTTTTAACGAGAAATATGGGATTCCAGTATAAACGCGATTTGGCCCGTCTGGTTCAACACGAGAACTTATAGAACAAGAATTATCCGAAACCGGAAAATCCGCAGATGTTTTTGCCAGTGCAGATATTGATAACCCTCAGACATTGTTTGAGGAAGGTTTAAGTGAACCTGTAGTGAACTTCACTAGCAACCGCATGACTGCTGTTGTCAGATCAGGACTTGGTATCACATCAGATAATTTGTTGGATTTTTTGCTAAAACCTGAAATCAAGGTGGCAACCTCCACACCTGTAGCAGATCCATCTGGTGACTATGCATGGCAGATATTTGATAAGACTAATCAGGTTAAACCTGGTAGCTCTAAAATTCTGAAGGATAAAGCTTTGCAATTAGTAGGTGGTAATCCTAATGCTCCTATAGTTCCTAATGGTAAAAATAATTTAGTCTACTTTCTAGAAGAAACAAAGCAGGCAGACATCTTTTTAGCTTATTACACCAGTGGGAAGGCTGCCCAAGCAATAGTAGGTGGTGACAATCTCCAAATAGTAGAATTACCCGACTATTTAGCAACGAAAGCTAATTATGGATTGACTACACTGAAAAATGCCGATCCTGATGGGGAAAAATTAGCTGAATATATCCTGTCACCATCAGGGCAAGAAATTTTGGCAAAGTATGGATTTAGCGCACCCTCTACTTCTGTTCCCGAACATCAGGGTGCGGGTGGAATTTTGCTGGCTGTAGGTGTAGCTTTTATCCTGAATAAAAAACAAGTATTGCTCAAAAAGCAATTAATCAAAATTGTCAACGGAGATGCAGAACAAGGGCGTCACAACCTTTTTGAGTAGCCATTTATGACAATTTCAACTAAAGGGGGCTACTAATTTTCTGTCTTATCCACGCACGAAATGCTTTCATTGTCGCATTTCTGCCATTGCTTTTACTCTGCATCAAATATTTGGGAATCGCTTGGAAAATTGGGATATTGGGAAAAAGAGAACTAGTATTTGATTCTATATATTTACCATCGAACAGCAGGTTGATTTCCAACTTGCTTCCATTCCATCGCCACAGTTCCGGTACTCTCAAAGCTTGATAATTATTAAAACGAGTCCTGGAGGTAATATCAATTTCAATAGCTAAATCTGGAGGCGGGTCGGTTTCTAAATTGATTCTATCTTTGCCTCTAATTATAGCTTCATTTTGGATATAGAAACAATCATCGGGTTCTACTCCAGCATCCATATTTTCCTTATCAAAAGTCGTAGAACCCAAACTCCAAAATTCCAGTTCGAGTTCTTCTAATAATACTTTTACCAAGTCGCCAATTATAACTTTAGCTACTTCATGCTCTGGTAATGGAGCCATTATTTCCAACACCCCTTGACTGTAACCGATGCGAGAACTGCGATTGTCTCCCAATTCCGCTAAAATGCGTTTGTATGCCGACCAGGAGACATCTTTAATCAACAACTGATGACCGGCTCTAACAATTAGTTGATTGAGTTCAAGTAACATCGCAAATTTCCTTCTCTTGATTAATGGCAATACGCTTGGTGTTAGTGATATTTTACTCCCGAAGATTATGAGTAAAAAAGCTAAAAGCTGCAATGAAAGGTAAAATCTTGGTCTTCATACTGTTTTTATTCTGCAACTTCTGCTTCATCCTAACTTTGGGTGATGAAATATAGCAGTTCTCGTTTGAATGCAATTGAGAACCGCTATAGTTACATTTATTGCTACTTTATTTTATGTAAGCAACGGTAACACCACTGCCGCCATCTGCTTGTTCTGCTGGTTCGTAGTTGTTCACTCTGGAATGCTGTTGCAAAAAGGCGTGGACACCTTGTCGGAGTTTACCAGTGCCGTAGCCGTGAATAATCCAGAGTGGCCCTGTAGCCTCTGAGATCGCTTTATCTAAAATGTATTCGGCATCAGCCACCCGCTTACCACGCAAATCGACGGTATTTCGGGAAGTCCGAATTTCTGGGGGACTTTGCGGTGGTGGTGGTGGCGTTACTACTGCTGGGGCTGGTTTGGGTTTGACAACTGGTTCGGGTTTTTGACCATCTAGAGATTCTACGTCTTCCAACTTCACAGTCATTTTCATTAGCCCAAACCGAACGCTTAACTCCCCATCTTCATTAGGGGCGGTGATCACTTCTGCTGTCTGTCCCAGTTTGGGAACACGGAGGCGATCGCCTACTTTGGGCATAAACCCAACTTTTGGTTTTGCTGGGGTTGCTGGCTGATATTGCTGGCCAATTTGATTCAAAGCATTGGTGGCTTGCTGGGCCTCTTGGGCTGTGGGCGTACCTTTCTGCAAGCGGCGAATCACTTGGGCAATTTCACCTTTTGCCTGGGCGATCGCTTGTTGGACTGCTACTTCCTGTGAAGCCCGCAAACTGCTTTCCCTCTCCTCCAGACTTGCGGCTTTTGCGGATACTTCTTTGTATAAACGTTCCGCTTGATACAACAAACTTTGTGCTTCGGCAGCTTTGGTTTCCTGGCGGCGGCGTTGCGCTTCTAAGCCAGCAATCACCTGGTTAACTTCATCTGTGGCCTCTCCCACTTGGGTTTTCGCCTCTTCTACCACTTCTGCCTTCAATCCCAAGCGCAGGGCAATGGTTAAGGCGTTAGAACGTCCGGGGATGCCCCACAGTAGACGGTAAGTAGGTGAGAGAGTACTTTCATCAAATTCAACAGAGGCATTTTCAAACCGCTCATCTTCGTATTTCAGGGCTTTGAGTTCGCCGAAGTGAGTGGTGGCAATAGTTAGCTGGGCATGGTTGGCTAAATATTGCAACAAGGCGATCGCTAAGGCGCTACCTTCAACTGGATCGGTGCCTGCGCCGACTTCATCGAGTAAAACTAGGGAATTGGGCATAGGGCATGGGGCATGGGGGAGCCACTGCGTTGGGCGGCTCTGCCGACTTGAAGCAAGTGGCGTCATGGGGTATGAGGCATTGGACTCTCTCTCATCTCCCTCATCTCCCTCATCTCCCCCACTGCCTAATGCTTCCAAAATCCGACTAATCCGGCGGATATGCCCAGAGAATGTGGATAAACTTTGCTGTAAGGATTGTTCATCGCCAATATCTGCTAGCACTTGATCAAACCAAGGTATTTCTACTGGTTCGCGGGCGGGGACAAATAAACCCACTTTCGCCATCAATGCTGCTAACCCCAAAGTTTTTAAGGTTACAGTTTTGCCGCCAGTATTTGGACCGGTAATCGTCACTACCCGAATTAGCGGACTAATCAGTAAATCAACAGGAACTACTGGTTGCCCTTGTTCATGCTGTTGCTGCCAAACTAACAAAGGATGTCGTAAGTTCCGCAAGGTAATAATTTCATTGTCTTCACGCTGGATAAATCGCGGGGGATTTGCTCCTAGCCAGTAACTATATCGTGATCTAGCGGTTGCCAGATCCAAAGTGGTAGCGATCGCTAACAACCTCTCTAAATCTGGTTTAACTGCGGCTACAAGTTCGGTCAAAACGCGGCGAATCGCTTCTTCTTCAGCTTGCTCTCTCCTGATGATCTGCCGTAGTTGGTTGCCCAGAGGCACTACTGAATTCGGTTCTACATACAGCGTCGCACCACTGGTAGAGGTATCGTGGACAATGCCGGGGATGGCATCTTTTTGGGGTGCTTTCACGGGGATGACAAAGCGATCGTTCCGTTGCGTAATCAGCTGTTCCTGAACTGCCCCAGATTTTGCCTGTAAGATATTTTGCAGCTTTTGAGTAATCTGAGTACGTAGTCGCCGCAAATCTGTGCGAATTTCTCCCAGTTTTTGACTGGCGCGGTCAGTTACCTGGGCCCGTTCATCAATACACCGGTGAATTTCTTTTTCTAGTTCTGGATAAGTCCGCAAATCGGCAACCAACTGAGTCAGTATGGGCAAATCTTCCTGATTGTCAATAATACGGCGCAAATTTCTAGCACCAGCCAGGGTGGTAGCGATCGCTAACAGTTCATCCCCTGTCAAAATTGCACTGCGTTCTGCCCGTTCTAAGGAATCGCCAATATCTTCAATTCCCTCAAATGATAGTCCCGTAGTCAGGTGACTTTCGAGTTGGTAGACTTCTTTTGTTTGCTCTAACAACTGTTCGCTTTGGCTCTGAGAATCGGGTATTTTCAGATGACGCGCCGCTATCGCCCCCAGCTTAGTTGCCGCAAAGGTGGCAAGGTGCTGGCAAAGGCGATGCCATTCTAATAGTTCTAAGGTTTCAGATTGGATCAAGGTTTCAACATCTAATCTGAAATTATCGTAACAATTCTAGCTCCTAGATGGACAAATATTAAAAGAGAAAATTTTGCTTTAGTCAATAGTCGAGAGCTATTTTGCCCTTCATCTGCTTGTATACTTATGTATTTTATGATACTTTCATATCAATTTAGTTTTTATCTACAAAAAAAGTTAAACAGTTTTGTTGACTCGATATAAGCAGATCATGCGGCTATATATCTGAAACAAATAGAGTTTTTTAGTAATAACTGACACAACAAACCATATTTCCTGAGAAACTATTCCAACACCAACCGTCATCGAAAACAACACAGAAACTAATTAAGCAGCAAATATTTCCTGCACCAAAACGTAAGGCTGGACGATGAGAGTATTAAATCGCTTACTGCGCTCAAGATTCCATTCTCCCACCTGTACTGTCGTGGGTTTGGTAATCAATAGTTCATCAATCCACTGTTGCACTGATGGAATGTGATCACTAGCGATCGCTACTCCAACATCTAGCAAGTTTAACTCAGGTGCCACCAAAATTACTGCATCTCGTTGTACATGAGGAATTAGCCACTCCCACTCTGCCTCATCCACAATTTCTGTTAATTCCGCTCTTAAATCCGACATCATTCCCCAATCTTTATTTGTAAATGGCTATTTTTACATTATTAACTAAAAGGTACTTCCTGACCGAATTTTAGATTTTCAATTTTGGAAAATGGAATTGTTGGCGCAGCCTAAGAAGAGAAGATTCAAAAGCGTTCGACTAACTTGTACTGAGCTTTGTCGTTGGCGCAGCCTAAGAAGAGAAGTAGCGTTCCGCAGGAAGTCAAAAATTTAAAAAGGTCTCAGAGCATAGAAATTTATACTCGCTCCGCGAGAAGCAAGCTACGTGGAATAAATCTCAAATCTCAAATCCTCTCATTGTGTGACCAATGATTAATAACTAAACTTCTGATTTCATTTCATCAATTTCAAATAAAGATACAATTACTCCAGCGATGGGAATAGATATAAAAACACCTATTAATCCTGCGACTCTAGCGCCTACTAGCAAAGCAAAAAATACCACTACAGGATTAAGATTCAGCGCATCTTGCATAATTCGAGGCGCAATTAAGTTATCTTGTATTTGCTGGAGAACAATACAAGCTATCAAGACTTTCAATGCTAACCAAACACCTTGAGACAACACAAATAGAGTCACTGTGCTTACTCCTAATGTTGCTCCTATACCAGGAATGATATCAACAATTCCCACTATCACTGACAATATCAAAGCAAAAGGTACTTTTAATATTAAAAAAACTAGGAAAGTCGTACTTGTCAGAAATACACTTAATAATAATTGACCTCTAAAAAATCCGAGAAATGAGCGTCTGATTATATTTGTAAATCTATTGCGGCGCTATTTTGGTACTATTTTTATGATAAAATTCCATAGCTTGTCTCCATCTAATAGCATGAAGAAAGCCACAACTGCAATTAAGATAAAAGTCACAAAGTTCGTCATAAACCCTTGTAAAATAGCTAAACTAGTAACAAGAGTTGATACAGCTTGGTTTCGTAATTGTTCTTGAATAAAACTTAAATCTATCTGCAAATTACGGTTTTGCAAAAACCCTTCTGGTCGCTCTAATAGAGGTATTAAAGAATTGACAAAGCCAGTTATACTGTCAATTAATTGTTGTCCTTGAGATAAAACTGTTAAGCTCAGGGTAATTATCACACCGCTAATAATCACAATACTCAGCAAGAAAACGACACCAACAGCTACACCGTGGGGCAAAAAACGCCGCAGCCATTGTACAGGATAGCTGAGTAAAAAAGCTAAAATTGCCGCAAATGTAAAAATAACAATGACCGCTTCAAAGTAAGCTAAAAGTTGTACAGATGCCCAGCCAGAAGCAACCAAAAGCAAAAAGCGGACTAACGCCAGATTATTTAATCGCTCCCAAAAATTTTTGGCTTCAAAGCCGCTCATATCAATTTTGGATTTTAGATTTTGGATTTTGGATTAAAAGCATTGACTAAGTTGATAAAGATACAAAAGTTAAGTTGCGTACTTTACCGCCGTAGGCGTCGCTACCTCCCTAAAGCATATATCTGAGCTTGTCTAACTTATCGTCCTAAATCATGCATCTCGTTAATTGCTGTGGCACACTTTTGGGTCAACACTTCCAATTCCTGTTTATTAGTGGAATTGGGAGCATCAATCAAGTTACCAATTCTCACAGTGATGGGAACTGCGTGAGGTAGGGACGATCCTTTTTGTAAAATCCCCTCAGTACCCCAGACACTTACCGGCAATATTCGGGCTTTTGCTTTCGCCGCCACCAGCAATGCACCTCTTTTGGGGTCTGTAATTCGACCATCTGGGGTGCGGGTACCTTGCAAAAAAACACCGACAGCCCAACCCTTATCAAGACATTCTAGGGCGGAACGGATGGCATTGCGATCGGCATTTCCCCGACTCACCGGGTAAGCGCCGTACAATTTAATCGCTTGTGCCAAAATGGGAATATTAAATAACTCTTCCTTAGCCATGTACGCTACTGGACGACGTACACAGTTAGAGACAATCAGTGGGTCAAAGTAACTAGCGTGATTACTCACTACTAGCAACGGCCCTGATTGGGGGACATTTTCCATACCATAAATTTGACCCCGAAAGTAAGCGTGAAGGATGGGGCTGACGACCGACCATTTAAAGGCGTGGTAGAGTGCCAGACTGATAAACGGTTCGCGGTTTCTGTCCACAGAATATAATTCAAATCAGACTGAATTTAGCTTGACACTCTTCGCACCTAAAGGTGCGAAGATTCTTAAGACCTTGCAGCCTTAATATCCTGTTTGTACAGGTTCCCAGGCTCACCACGTTTGCTGCTTCGACTGCGCTCAGGACAAGTCATAGAGGGTGGTGATATCTCCTCAAGGTTTTTCGGGCGTATACTTCCCCCAGTCTGGGGGTAGGTTTTTAAATCTTGTACTGGTTAATTTATCTTATCATGTTTGTTGTTAAACATGACTTAAGCCGCAATCGCTTTTTGCGGTCACTGAGCCTGTCGAAGTACAGCTTTCATCCACCGCCTAAAGTACTTTGGACGCAACCATGTTGCTGTTTCTCAGGGGTTTTCAGCTAGCATTGCTATAAGCGATCGCAACGCCCAGAGCAAACTCAACAATTCTCTAGAAATGCAAGTTACTGATTTCGACAATTTCAATTGACGCTTAGTGAGCTTTTTTACTACATTCCCTAGCTTTTCAAATATCCTTTTAGGGGCTTCCAATTAAAAAATATCCAATCTAGACGTTAGGCCAAACGCCGTAACGGATCGTGAAATCAGATAGATATGGTGCGTTGATCAAGTGTAACGCCAATTACGAATATCGGATAATTTATTTTTTGTATTCTTTTAAATTATAAATTCTTTTACTCATCTGGGAATACTAGATATGGAAATCGTCAGGATTTAGCAGTATGCTTACTATTCCCGGATATCAAGTTAGCGAAGAACTATACAATGGTTCGAGAACCCTAGTTTATCGAGGGTATCGAGAAACTGACTCCTTAAGAGTAGTGATAAAACTGCTAAAAAATCCTTATCCCAGTTTCAGCGAATTGGTGCAGTTTCGCAATCAGTACACCATTGCCAGAAATCTCAACTCACCTTTAATCATCCAAACCTACAGTCTGATAACATACCAAAATGGTTATGCGTTGGTGATGGAAGACTTTGGGGGGATTTCTCTTAAAGAATGGGGAACAAGGAAAAGTCTACGAAATATCACAGACTTTTTACAGATAGCGATCGTCCTGTGCAATACCTTAGATATATTGTACCGCGATCGGATTATTCATAAAGATATTAAACCCGGGAATATTTTAATTAATCCAGAAACCAAACAAATTAAATTAATTGACTTTAGTATTGCATCCTTGCTACCACGGGAAACTCAAACACTAATCAGTCCCAATGTGTTAGAAGGGACACTCGCTTATATTTCCCCAGAACAAACAGGAAGAATGAATCGGGGGATTGACTACCGGACTGATTTTTATTCACTGGGTGTCAGTTTCTACGAATTACTCACAGGAGAGTTACCCTTTCAGTCCAAGGATATGATGGAGTTGGTGCATTGTCATATTGCCAAACAACCTGTTCCTTTGGAGATATTCAAAATTCCTAAATCGATTTCAGATATCGTGATGAAATTGATGGCGAAGAATGCTGAAGAACGCTATCAGAGTGCATTAGGACTGAAATATGATTTAGAAACTTGTTTAACTCAACTTCAGTCAACTGGCAAAATTAAGAGTTTTCCAATTGCACAAACAGATGTGTGCGATCGCTTTATTATCCCCGATAAACTTTATGGACGAGAAACAGAAGTAGAAACCCTACTCCAAGCATTTGAGCGAGTAAGCAAAGGTGCAACTGAAATGATGCTGGTAGCTGGTTTTTCGGGTATTGGTAAAACTGCGGTTGTGAACGAAGTTCATAAACCCATTGTTCGTCAACGTGGTTATTTTATCAAAGGGAAATATGACCAATTTCAGCGAAATATTCCCTTCTCGGCATTTGTGCAAGCATTCCGAGATTTAATGGGGCAATTGCTCACAGAAAGCGATACTCAAATCCAGGAATGGAAAAGTAGGCTTTTAGAAGCTGTCGGGGAAAATGGACAGGTAATTATTGAAGTAATTCCGGAATTAAAAATAATTATTGGTATCCAACCACCAGCACCCGAATTATTAGGAACTGCTGCCCAAAATCGCTTTAATTTATTGTTCCAAAAATTCACTCAAGTCTTTACTATTGCCGAACATCCATTAGTAATATTTTTAGACGATTTGCAATGGGCAGATTCAGCATCGTTGAAGTTAATGCAGCTATTGATGACTGATACAGAGCATCTTTTCATCATTGGTGCGTATCGTGATAACGAAGTCAATCCAGTACATCCGTTAATGTTGACCTTGAGTGAAATCGAAAAAGCACTCTTCACGATTAATACGATTACTTTAGCACCACTGAGTCAAGTGCAAGTGAATTACTTAGTTACTGACACACTTAAGTGTTCCGAAAATGTAGCTTTGCCTCTTTCTTTACTAGTATCTCAGAAAACTCAAGGTAATCCGTTTTTCGCTACACAATTTCTCAAAGCATTGCATCAAGATGAACTGATTGAGTTCAGCTTTGAGTCAGGTTGTTGGGAATGTGACATTACACGAGTGACTCAGGAAGCTTTGACAGATGATGTTGTTGCTTTTATGGCATTTCAATTGCGAAGACTGCCACCATCAACTCAAAATGTATTGCAGTTAGCTGCTTGTATTGGTAATCAGTTTGATTTAGGAACTTTGGCTATTGTTTCGGAAAAATCAGAGATAGAAACAGCAGCTTGTTTGTGGAAAGCCTTACAAGAAGGGTTGATTTTGCCTACTGGTAATATTTATAAATTTTATGTCGGGCAAGAAAGTCAAGCTGTTACTGAAGAAATTTCTCAGACTGTCAAATACAAGTTTTTGCACGATCGCGTCCAACAAGCTGCTTATTCTCTGATTCCAGATGAGCAAAAGAAAACAACTCATCATCGGATTGGTCAAGAGTTACTGAAGAATACATCTGATAGTGAACAAGAAGAACGAATTTTTGAGATTGTTAATCAAATTAATGTTGCTATCGAATTAATTGAACAGCCGACAGCACGAGAGGAATTAGCAAAGTTGAATTTAATAGCTGGGCGCAAAGCTAAAAATTCTACTGCTTATAGTGCTGCGGTTAAATATTTTGGTGTTGGGCGCAATCTTTTAGCAGGCGATCGCTGGAAAATTCAGTATAACCTGACACTGGCATTATATGTAGAAGCAACAGAGGCAGCCTATCTGAATACCGATATAGATGAGATGGAACAGCTTGCAGAAGTGGCACTGCAACAGGCAAAAACAGCATTGGATACAGTCAAAGTGTATGGTGTGAGAATTAATGCGTACACATCACAGGGTCAGCTACTCGAAGCCATCAACACTGGCTTGACGATATTAAAGCAATTTGAGATCGATCTGCCTGAATCACCAGATTTAGAAGATGTTGCACGGTTGAGTCAACAAACACAAGCTCTTTTAGGTAGTAAGAAACCTACGGATCTACTAAATCTGCCAGAGATGACGAACCCTGAAATTTTAGCAGTTATGCAAATTCTCAATGACATATCTGTCCCTGCTTATTTGACAAAACCAAATCTCAATTCATTGATAATCATAACGCAGATGAATCTGTCAATGACTTATGGAAATGCACCTATTTCTGCATTAGGCTACTCTAGCTACGGATTATTTCTTTGTGCTGTTGCTGGCGATATTGACGAGGGCTATGAATTTGGTCAATTAGCGTTGAATCTATTATCTAAATTCAAAGAAAAAAAGATTGAAGCCAGAGTGTTATTTGTAACCTCTACTTTTATATTTCATTGGAAAGTTCATGTCAGAGAAACCTTAAAGCTGCTGCGAAATGCTTACTCCAGTGGTTGGGAAAGTGGAAATTTTATGACCTTGGGCTATGCAGCTTATGCTTACGGCTTCCACGCCTATTTCATGGGTTGTGAGTTATCTGAGCTAGAACAAGAAATGACAGCCTATAGCAAGGCATTGTCACAAATTAATCAGCAAACACAGCTCAACTACAATGAACTTTATCGACAGTCAATTTTGAACTTGCTAGGTCAAACGGCAAGTCCATCTCTGTTGCTTGGTGAAGCAGACAAAGAACAGGAACTTTTAGCAGGATATCAGCAGACAGATGACAAAACAGGATTATGGCATTTCTTTTTGAACAAGTTAATTCTGTGTTATTTGTTTCAAGAATTTGAAGTAGCATTTAAGTATATCGAACGGGCAAAACATTATATATCTGGCGGAAAAGGAATGTTTAATATTCCTGTGTTCTCTTTTTATGCTTCTCTGACTTGGTTAACTGTTTTGCCTAAGCATCCTAAATATGAGCAAGAAAATATCCTGCAAAAAGTCGCAGCTAATCAGAAAAAGATGCATGAATGGACAAGTTTTAACCCGACGAATCATCTACACAAATTTTACCTAGTGGAGGCAGAACGACATCGAGTTATTGGTGAATATTTAGAAGCAATGAAAAATTATGAGCTGGCCATTTCTCTTGCTAAAGAAAACGGCTACATTCAAGAAGAAGGACTGAGCAACGAACTTGCAGCCAAATTCTACCTCGACTGGGGTAAAGAAAAAGTCGCCCAAGCATATATGCAAGAAGCATACTACTGCTATGCTCGCTGGGGTGCGAAAGCCAAAACCGATGACTTAACAAAATACTATCCCAAGCTGTTGCAACCCATCCTACAACAGCAAAAAATTAACCTCAACCCCCTAGAAACTATTGGCTTTTCTGGGACTTTTTCATCTACTCAGCCTTCTAGCACTAGTAACACCAATATTTGCGATGTTCTAGATTTTACCTCTGTCCTCAAAGCCTCTCAAGCTATCTCCAGTTCTCTGGAAATAGATCAACTCATTACCAGTCTCACCCGGATTATCTTAGAAAACTCTGGCGCCAAAAAAGCTGCACTAATTCTTCCTCAAGGAGATACTTGGCAAGTTAGCGCAATTACTTTTATCAATCATGGATCAAATTCTCATATTGACATACAAACCATTCTTAATTCAGAAGCACTAGATACTTGTCAAGATATTCCCACAACAATTATCAATTACGTTAAAAATACCCAACAAACAGTTGTGATCGATAACTTGCAAACAGATATTCCTGGTGTAATTGGGGAATATATGTACCGAATAAAACCCCAGAGTGTATTATGTACCCCGATTATTAATCAAGGACATTTGATAGGTATTATTTACTTAGAAAATAAACTGACTCCAGGAGTATTTACCAGCGATCGCCTTTCTGTTGTAAATTTCCTCTGCACTCAAGCTGCAATTTCTTTGGAAAATGCCCAATTATATAATCATCTCCACGAGCGAGGAAAGTTCCTAAATAGTATTTACGAAGGTGTTGGCTGTCTCATCTTTGTGACCGATGTCCGGGATAATGGTAGGTTTGAGTACACAGGATGGAGTAAATCCTGCGAACTAGCGCTTGGTATACCTGCTTCAGAAGTGCTGGGTAAAACTCCGCAACAATTAATCGCTCCTAATGAAGGTGCAACAATCGAGCAAACATATCTGCGTTGTTTCCAAACCGGAATACCCGTCACCTATGAAGAATGTCTAACATTTAATGACCAGAAAAGTTGGTGGTTAACCACACTCAGTCCATTAAAAGATGAGACAGGCAAAGTTTATCGCGTAGTCGGGACAACTATTAATATTAGCGATCGCAAAGAAGGCGAGTCAGTGATAACAGAAAAATCTCAAGCACTGGGAACAGCCTTAGAAGATTTACAACAAGCCCAATTACAAATTGTTCAGAGTGAGAAAATGTCTGCATTGGGTAATTTAGTTGCAGGGGTAGCTCATGAAATGAATAATCCTTTGGGCTTTATTTCTGCCAGCCTTCAACAAGCTAAACCCAGCCTTGCGGATATTGTTGAACACTTGAAACTCTATCAAGAAATGTTACCCAATCCAGGTGATGAAATTATCGACCATGCCGAAGAAATCGACTTGAATTATAGCTTAGAAGACTTACCCAAGATGATTGATTCAATGGTGATGGCGTGCGATCGCCTCAAAAATATCAGTACCAGTCTCCGCACTTTTTCCCGTGCTGATAAAGATTATAAAGTGCCGTTTAATATCCACGAAGGTATCGACAGTACGATTTTAATTCTCAAACATCGCCTCAAAGCAAACGAACAACGTCCCGCAATTGAAGTGATAACTGATTATGGGAATTTGCTTCAGGTGAAATGTTTCCCTGGGCAATTAAATCAGGTATTTATGAATATTCTGGCAAATGCCATTGATG
Source organism: Nostoc sp. S13 (assembly GCF_029379315.1). GTDB lineage: Bacteria > Cyanobacteriota > Cyanobacteriia > Cyanobacteriales > Nostocaceae > Nostoc. Next base: position 60,510 of record NZ_JAQYWQ010000002.1, on the reverse strand, counting down.
CGCTGGATGAATCAAATATGGGACAGAATTTTGAGAAAAATAAGGTCAATCCTAACCGAATTATAATTAAAACCTCCCTAGAAAATGAATGTGTAAAAATTACTATTGCTGATAATGCTAAGGGGATGAATGAATCAGTAAAACAAAAGATTTTTGACCACTTGTTTACTACAAAAGGTGTGGGTAAAGGGACGGGATTAGGATTAGCGATCGCCAAGTCTATTGTTGAAGAAACCCACAATGGCAAATTGAGTTTTAACTCTGTTCTGGGTCAGGGCACAGAATTTTTAATTGAAATTCCAGTATGATTTTTGGATCTTTTTGGTAAATAACTTTATCGATTTGAGAAAACTAGATCAGGCAGTCTGAAAAATTCAGCAGTATTGCATCTCTATTGGCAGAGGCAAGAGTTTTCAATTCATAATTTTAAGGAGTGATCATAAAAATACTTGCCGCGATTCGACTGAGCGATCGCCCCGTTTCTTGTAATATTCATGATGGCATTGACAGCACTATCCTAATTTTCAAACATCGCCTTAAAGCTATAGAAACTCGCCCAGAAGTTAAAGTTATTAAAGACTATGGTTAGATCCCATCAGTAGAATGCTTCGCCGGACAGTTAAATCAGGTGTTTATGAATATTCTGGTAAATGGGATTGATGTACTCGATGAATCAAATATTGGACGCAGTTTTGAAGAGATTCAAACAAATCCTAATTGCATCACAATTATTACTCAAATTAGCGATGACAAGCAAAAAATAATCATTAATATTCCAGATAATAGGAATGGCAAGAATGAAGAATTAAAATAAAAGATTTTTAATCATTTATTTACCACTAAAGGCGTTGCTAAAGGAACAGGATTAGGATTAGCGATCACCAAGTCTATTGTTAAAGAAAGCCACAATGGCAAATTGAGTTTTAACTCTGTTCTGGGTGAAGGTACAAAATTTTTAATTGAAATTCCAGTATAATTTTTGGTTCTTTTTGGTAAATAACTTTAGATATCTGGGAATACTAAATCCAGAGACTGTTAGGATTGATCAACATGGTTAGCACAAGAGTCAATATTCCCCGATATCACATCAGTGAAGAACTATACAATGGTTCGAGAACCCTAGTTTATCGTGGGTATCGAGAAACTGACTCCTTAAGAGTAGTAATTAAACTCCTGAAAAATCCTTATCCCAGTTTTAGCGAATTGGTGCAGTTTCGCAATCAGTATACCATTGCTAAAAATCTCAATTCACCCTTAATCATCCAAACTTACAGCCTGGAACCGTATCAAAATGGCTATACGTTAGTGATGGAAGATTTTGGGGGGATTTCTCTTAAAGGATGGGGAACAGGGGAAAGTCTACGAAATATCACGGAATTTTTACAGATAGCGATCGCACTGTGTAATATCTTAGATATATTGTACCGCGATCGCATTATTCATAAAGATATTAAGCCAGCCAATATTTTAATTAATCCAGAAACAAAACAAATTAAATTAATTGACTTTAGTATTGCATCTTTACTACCACGAGAAACTCAAACACTAATCAGTCCCAATGTGTTAGAAGGGACACTCGCTTATATTTCCCCAGAACAAACAGGAAGAATGAATCGGGGGATTGACTACCGGACTGATTTTTATTCACTGGGTGTCAGTTTCTACGAATTACTCACAGGAGAGTTACCCTTTCAGTCCAAGGATATGATGGAGTTGGTGCATTGTCATATTGCCAAACAACCTGTTCCTTTGGAGATATTCAAAATTCCTAAATCGATTTCAGATATCGTGATGAAATTGATGGCGAAGAATGCTGAAGAACGCTATCAGAGTGCATTAGGACTAAAATATGATTTAGAAACTTGTTTAACTCAACTTCAGTCAACTGGCAAAATTGAGAGTTTTCCAATTGCACAAAGAGATGTGTGCGATCGCTTTATTATCCCCGACAAACTTTATGGACGAGAAACAGAAGTAGAAATTCTACTGCAAGCATTTGAAAGAGTTAGCATCGGTGCAACAGAAATGATGCTGGTTGGGGGTTTTTCTGGTATTGGTAAAACCGTTGTAGTTAACGAAGTTCATAAACCGATTGTGCGTCAACGCGGTTATTTTATCAAAGGTAAATTTGACCAATTTCAGAAAAATATTCCTTTTTCGGCATTTGTACAAGCGTTTCGGAATTTGATGGGGCAATTGTTAACTCTAAGCGATGCAAAAATTCAACAATGGAAAAGCAATATTTTAGAGGCTGTAGGTGAGAACGGACAAGTAATTCTGGAAGTAATTCCCGAATTATCAAGAATTATTGGTATCCAATCACCTGCTCCAGAATTATCAGGAAGTGCGGCACAAAATAGATTTAATTTATTGTTTCAAAAGTTTACCCAAGTCTTTACAAGTTTTGAACATCCATTAGTGATATTTTTGGATGATTTGCAATGGGCAGATTCGGCATCGCTGAAATTGCTACAATTGTTGATGGAACAGACAGGACATTTATTAATCTTGGGTGCGTATCGGGATAATGAAGTATCAGCGACTCACCCGTTTATCCTAACCGTAGATGAGATCGTCAAAACTGGGGCAGTGGTCAATACCATTAGGCTGCAATCATTAAGTCTAGTTGATATGAATCAGTTGGTGGCGGATACGTTGAATTGCGATCGCTCCCTGGCTCAACCATTGACCGAACTGGTATACCAAAAAACCAAGGGTAATCCCTTTTTTGCGACTCAGTTTCTCAAGGCACTCTATGAAGAGAAACAAATTACTTTTGACTGGGAAGCACGGCATTGGCAGTGTGATATTGCCCAAGTCAGAGCTTTAGCGATCACCGATGATGTCGTCGAGTTTATGGCACTGCAATTGCAGAAGCTGCCGATACAAACTCAGGATGTGTTGAAGTTGGCGGCTTGTATTGGAGCAGAGTTTGATTTGACGACATTGGCGATCGTGTCCCAGCAGTTTCCTGAAGATACGGCTGCGGCACTGTGGAAAGCATTACAAGAAGGTTTGATTTTTCCGAATACGGAAATCTATAAGTTTTTTATTCAGTTTGACAGTGCGTCGGTTTCTGATGCAGCAGCTAATCCAACTTATCGCTTTTTGCACGATCGCGTTCAGCAAGCGGCGTATTTCCTGATTCCAGAAGAGCAAAAGCAAATCACCCACCTGAATATTGGACGTTTGCTGCAACAAGCAACGAGTGGGAGTGAACAGGATAAGCAGATTTTTGCGATCGTTAACCACCTCAACAAGGGGATATCTCTGATTGAGGATGAGACGGAGCAACAGGAACTCGTCCAGTTAAACCTGATAGCTGGCCAGAAAGCTAAGGGTACAACGGCTTATGGGGCGGCTTTAAATTATTTCAACACGGGCATTTCTTTGTTGAGGGACAATTGCTGGCAGAGCCACTATACTCTCACCCTCGTTTTGTATGAAGGTGCAGCTAATTCTGCTTTCCTCAGTGCTAACTTTGAACAAATGGAACAGTTCGCTGAAGTTGTGCTCACTCATGCCCGCTCTTGGCTTGATCGAATTAATGTTTACAATACGAAGATTCGGGCTTGCATGGCTCAAAACCAGCTTTTAGAAGCGTTGCAGTTGGCACGGTTCGTGCTGGAACCTCTAGGAGTGCATTTGCCAGAACAGCCTACCCCAGCAGACATCAAGCAGGCACTCCAGAACACCCAAATCCAACTCAGCAACAGATCGATGGAATCTTTGTTGCATTTACCCCAAATGACTGCGCCGGACAAAAAAGCCGCAATCATGATTCTGTCCACCATCATGTCGCCTGCCTATCAAGCTGCCCCAAACCTGATGCCCCTGGTCGTCTTTGCCCAGTTCGATCTATCGTTGCAGTACGGAAATGCACCAGAATCGATTCATGCCTATGGTCTCTATGGGTTAATGTTGATTGCCATATTGGGTGATATTGAAACGGGCTATTGCTTTGGGCAACTGGAGATAAACCTTCTGCAACACGTTCACTCACCCAACCATGTTGCTGATGCCTTTTTTGACTTTAACTGCTTCTTTAAACACTGGAAAGAACCTGCAAAAACCTGCCTGCCAGGACTACTGCAAGCTTATGCCAGTGGATTAGAAATTGGTAATCTCAATCTTGCAGCACTCAGCCTGCTGGTGTATGACTCTAATGCCTATTTCTCTGGACAGGAACTGTCTTCTTTGAAGCTAGTGATGGAAGAACATCGCAAGGTGATGCAGCAACTGCGCCAGCATACCTATCTCTACATGCAAAGTCTTTACCATCAGGTAGTCGTGAATCTGTTGGGGGCATCAACAGAGCCACATCGGTTGGTTGGCGAATACTGCGATGAGCGTAAAATAATTCAGCTTTACCAGAAAACGGGTGAAGTAACCGCACTGCACCAAGTTTATCGCCATAAGCTGGTACTTTGCTACCTGTTCCAACACTATGAACAAGCATTGGAAAACGCCAATAAAGCAGCCCAGTATTTGGGTGGAACGGCAGGACTGATGAGCGTTCCGATTTTCTATTTCTACGATGCGCTAGTACAATTAGCGCTTTATCCAGATGCCAGCGAAACAGACCAATCAAGCATTCTAGAACGGGTTGCTACCAACCTGGAAAAACTCAATGGGTGGGCAGCTTATGCACCGAGTAATCAGGCTCACCGCTGCGCCTTGATTGTCGCAGAACGCTGTCGGGTTTTGGGGGCTAGAGCCGAAGCAATAGAAAACTACGATCGCGCGATCGCCCTTGCCAAGGAACACGAATACCTCAACGAAGAAGCGATCGCCAACGAACTCGCCACAAAATTTTATCTTGAATGGGGCAAAGAACGCATTGCCAAAGATTATTTGATTGAAGCCTACTATGCTTATTCTCGGTGGGGAGCAAAAGCCAAAATTGCCGATCTAGAACAACGCTATCCCGAATTACTTCAAGTCATCCTGCAACAGCAACGACTCAACCCCAACTCCCAAGAAACTCTTGCGTTTCATGGGACTTTCTCATCTACCCGCACGAATACTACTGGCAGCACCAATATTTCCGACGTTTTAGATTTTACCTCTGCCCTGAAAGCCGCTCAAGCTATTTCCAGTTCTCTGGAATTAGATACACTCATTGCCAGTCTTACCCAGATTATCTTAGAAAACTCTGGCGCCAAAAAAGCTGTACTGCTGCTTCCTCAAGAAAACACTTGGCAAGTCCGAGCAATTACCTTGATTCATCATCAGAAAATACAAACCATAGTTGAGCCACAATTACTAGATACTTGTCAAGATATTCCCATAAAAATTATCAATTATGTTAAACATACTCAAGAAACAATTGTTATAAATAATTGCCAAACAGATATTCCTGGAGTAATTGAGGAATATATGTTAGAGTATCAACCCAAAAGTATTTTATGCACACCAATTATTAATCAAGGGCATTTGGTGGGGATTCTTTACTTAGAAAATAAACTCGCAAGCGAGGTATTTACTAACGAACGTCTGCAAGTTATCAATCTACTTTCTTCCCAAACTGCAATATCCTTGGAAAATGCTCGACTTTATCAACAAGCTGGGCAAGCATTACAAGATTTACAACAGGCACAATTACAAATCGTCCAAAGTGAGAAAATGTCGGCACTGGGTAACTTAGTCGCAGGGGTAGCACATGAAATGAATAATCCTTTGGGATTTATTTATGCTAGCCTTCAACAAGCTAAACCTAGCCTTGCAGATATTGTTGAACACTTGAAACTTTATCAAGAAAGTCTTCCCAATCCAGGTGATGAAATTATCCACCATGCCAAAAAAACCGACTTGGATTATAGCTTAGAAGATTTACCCAAGATAATTGATTCTATGACAATGGCGTGCGATCGCCTTCACAACATTAGCACAAGTTTAACAACTTTTTCCCGCGCTGATAAAGATTACAAAGTGCCATTTAATATTCATGAAGGCATTGATAGCACAATTTTAATTCTCAAACATCGCCTGAAAGCAAACGAACAACGTCCAGCAATTGAAGTGATAACTGACTATGGCAATTTACCTAAGATTGAGTGTTTTGCTGGACAATTGAATCAGGTATTTATGAATATTCTGGCTAATGCCATTGATGCACTAGATGAATCAAATATAGGACGGAGTTTTAAGGAAATTAAGGCCAATCCGAACCAAATTACAATTAAAACTTCCCTGGAAAATGAAGGTGTAAAAATTGCTATTACTGATAATGGTAAAGGGATGAATGAATCAGTTAAACAAAAGATTTTTGACCACTTATTTACTACAAAAGATGTGGGTAAAGGGACGGGACTGGGATTAGCGATCGCCAAGTCTATTGTCGAAGAAACCCACAGTGGTAAATTGAGTTTTAACTCTGTTCTGGGTCAGGGTACAAAATTTGTAATTGAAATGAAGTTCTAAAAAAATTAAACAGGCAAATCAGCAATAGTTTGGATGTTTTCTAATATTAAATCAGGGCTACTACGTTTAACCAAGCCAGTTAGCACTTTACCGGGGCCAATTTCTACTACTCGCTGGATACCGTTAGCTGGTAATTGCAGAGAAATTTCTCGCCAGCGTACCGAACCAGTCATTTGTTTGTTCAGACGTTGCTTCAAAATTTCGGCATCAACAGACGGAATTGGTTCGACATTAGACAACACTGGTACAATAGCTGGCTGAAATTCCACAGATTCTAGAATGTCTTGGAATTCGGCAGCTGCTGGTGCTATTAAATGTGAATGAAATGCTCCAGAAACTTTTAGGGGAATAACACGCTTTACTTTAACTTCAGAGATCACGGCTTGCACAGCCTCAGTCGTGCCTGAAATTACCACCTGAGTCGAACTATTATCATTTGCTAGCACCACATCAGGCGTTTGGGCAATGACTTTTTCTAACTGTTCGCGGTCAAAGTTGATCAAAGCCGCCATCATCCCACCGACAGCACTATCCATGAGTTCTGCACGACGTTTTACTAGATATAAACCAGCCGACCACTCAAAGACACCCGCAATGTAAAGGGCAGTATATTCTCCCAAACTGTGACCAGCAACTAAATCTGGCTGATGTCCTCGTTCTCGGAGAAGGTCAGCAAGAATGCTTTCTATCACATAAAGAATTGGTTGGGTGTATAGCGTCTGTGATAACTTTTCTTCTTGATTTTGACAGATTTCTGTTACAGACCAGCCCAAAATTTCCTTGGCTTGGGCAAGCTTGTCTTTAGCGGACGGTATATCTAATAAGTCCATTCCCATTCCCAGCGCTTGGGAACCTTGTCCGGGAAACACCCATGCAGTTTTAGTCATTGGTCATTAACAAAGAACAAAATATTTACCGAATTTTAGATTTTAAATTTTGGATTTTGGATTATTCAATCCAAAATTTAACAAGGTCTGAGAGCAAACGAATTTCAACGCCAGAACAAATCTAAAATCTAAAATTCTTGATCGCGGGTGTACATTCATGTGTGGGATCAATCTAAAATCTAAAATCCAAAATCCAAAATCCAAAATCCAGTCACCTTCCCCATTGAAAAATTGCCGCACCCCAAGTAAGACCGGCACCAAAGCCGGATGCAGCAACGATGTCATTGGGTTTAATTTTACCTTGCCGCACTGCTTCATCCAAAGCTAAGGGAATGGAAGCAGCAGAGGTATTACCGTACTGGGCGAGATTACTGATAACTTTATGTTCTGGGACATTCAGGCGTTGGGCAACTGCATCGATAATTCGCTGATTAGCTTGATGCAAGAGTAGCCAATCTATTTGGTCAACATTGAGGTTGGCTTGAAACAAGGCTTTATCAATGATTTCTGGCACTTTTTGCACAGCAAAGCGGTAAACTTCTTTGCCGTTCATAGTAATGGGTTGATAAGTGCCTTTAGTGATATTTACACCGGGGAGCAGTTCTTCGGAAACGCCTGTATATGCAAGATTGAGGTAATGGTTTTGAGTACCATCACTTTTAAGTGCAAATCCCAATAAGCGATCGCTTTTGTCTGCCTGCAATACTACTGCCCCTGCACCATCACCAAACAATACACAAGTGCGCCGATCTTCCCAATCTACCCAGCGAGAGAGGATGTCTGCCCCGATCAACAGTACATTTTTATAGACACCTGTTCTAATATATTGGGCGGCTGTAACCAGACCAAACACAAAACCGGAGCAGGCAGCTGTCAAGTCAAAAGCTACTGCGTTGGTGGCTCCCAATTTAGCCTGTACTTGACAAGCACTACCAAACAGATCATCAGGGGTGGAAGTCGCTAGCAGAATCAGGTCTAGGTCTTCTGGTTTAATTCTTGCAGATGCGATCGCCTGAGTGCTAGCGGCAGTAGCGAGTACACTCAAGGACTCAGATGGCAGCGCTAATCGTCGTTGACGAATTCCAGTTCTTGTAGTTATCCACTCATCTGATGTTTCAACTACTTCACTCAATGTCTGGTTGTGTAGAGAAGTTGCTGGTACCGCCGAGCCACTTCCAGTAATTGCTACGCCTAAATTTTGCACTCCTAATCTCCCCAGCTATCAGCTTTTTGTCCTTTGTCTTTTGTCCTACCCTGCGGGAGGCCGCTGGCGCGTCTATGTCAGTTGTCCTACCCTGCGGGAAGCCACTGGCGCGTTTATGTCAGTTGTCCTACCCTGCGGCAAGCCACTGGCGCGTCTATGTCAGTTGTCGTTTGTCCTTTACAAATGACTAATGACTAATGACCAATGACTAATGACTAATGACTAATGACTAATGATCAATGACTAACCGCTCTCGCGCTCTAGGATATATTGGGACTGAATTCGTTGTATCACCTGGTTGTCAACCGCTTCTTTGGCCATACGAATTGCATTAAAAATTGAAGGAGCTTGTGAGCTACCGTGACCGATAAAACAAACTCCTGCGACACCTAACAGCAAAGCGCCGCCGTGTTCTGCGTGATCCATCCTCTGCTTAACCCGCTTCAGGTTTGGTTTTAAGAGTGCTGAACCGATTTGACCATGCAATCCTTGCGGTAATTCTTCCCGCAGAATTTGCAGAATCACTTCTCCGACTGCTTCGGCAAATTTTAATAATACATTGCCCACAAAGCCATCGCAGACAATCACATCAAAGCGACCAGAAAGCACATCACGCCCTTCGGCATTGCCAATAAAATTAATTTGGGAATTTTCGCGTAGCATTTGGTGAGCGCGGACGGCTGCATCATTGCCCTTAGAGTCTTCTTCACCGATATTCAACAAACCCACCTTCGGTTCGGTTGTACCCAAGACATACTGACTGTAAGCCGATCCCATGACGCCAAACTGCTCTAAAAACTTGGGGCGGCAATCTACATTCGCGCCGACATCAAGTACCAGCACTGGTTTACCAGCAATAATCGTGGGAAAAACTGTCCCGATAGCTGGGCGGTCAATTCCCGGCAATCGTCCTAAGCGCAGTAAAGCGGATGCCATAGCTGCTCCAGAGTGGCCAGCAGAAAATACGGCATCTGCCTGCTGCTGCTTGACCAAATCCATAGCCACATTGATAGAAGCCTTGCGTTTACGTCTAACTGCGTTTAAAGGCTCCTCATCCATTGCGATCGCTTCCTCAGCAGTCACGATCTCCGCCTGCCCTAAATTCGTTTTTGGCGGCAAGGCAGCTTCTATTTGTTGGGGATCACCAACTAACAATATATCTACACCCAATTCTTCCCGTGCTCGCAGTGCGCCAGCAACGATTTCACCGGGTGCGTGATCCCCTCCCATTGCGTCAATTGCGATCCTTACGCGAGTCGATCCCATTGCTCACAGTTTCTAGAAACCTTACAAATTTTACCAGATGGCTTTGCCGAAAAAGCTTAACTTTCTGACCGCCAAATTAATTCTGTTACGATTGCAACAATTTTTGCTGGCAAGCTCAAGATAGCACGAATTGTTCGTGACTGGGCATTGGGCATTGGGCATTGGGCATTGGGCATTGGGCATTGGGCATTGGATATTCTCCTTATCCCCTTGTCCCCCTCATCTCCCCCCGCTCCCCCTACTCCCCACTCTCCACGACCCAATTAACTAGCATCCGAACGCCGTAGCCGGTTGCCCCTGCGCCGTTATAACCATTTTCTTTATCTGTCCACACTGGCCCAGCAATATCTAAGTGTGCCCAAGGGGTTTCTTTGACGAATTGCTTAAGGAAAAGGGCGGCGGTAATTGCACCACCTGGACGCGGGCCTGTATTCTTCATGTCCGCGATCCCAGACTTTAGCCCTTCAAAATATTTTTCTTCCATTGGCATCCGCCAAATCTTTTCCCCTGAAGTTTGGGCAGCTTTCTCTAGCTGGGAAGCGACAGCATCATCGGGAGTATATAACCCAGCAATATCCTCACCCAAGGCAACGACGTTGGCACCGGTTAGGGTGGCTAAATCCACGATCGCATCCAAGCCCAATTTGTCGGCATACACTAAGGCATCTGCTAGGGTCAAACGTCCTTCAGCGTCGGTGTTGTTCACTTCAATTGTTTTGCCGTTTGATGCTGTGAGAACGTCTCCTGGGCGCATGGCGCGACCGCTAATCATGTTTTCAGTCGCTGCGGAGATAAAGTGAACTTCCGAATCTGGCTTAATTTGAGCAATTGCTTTTGCTGCACCCAAAATTGCTGCTGCACCGCCCATGTCAATTTTCATCGTTTCGATGCCGCTACCAGCACCTTTAATGTTGAGTCCGCCGGAGTCGAAGGTTAAACCTTTGCCAATAATTGCTAGTTTCTTTTTGGGTGTACCTTCTGGTTTGTAAGTCAAGTGAATGAATTTAGGTGGCAAATCGGAGGCTTGGGCTACTCCCAAAAAAGCACCCATGCCCAGCTTTTCGCAGTCTTCCCGTTCCAGAATTTGCAGTTGTAAACCGTGCTGGTTGGCGATCGCTTGAGCAGTTTCTGCCAAAGTAATGGGTGTGACTGCGTTAGCTGGCGCTGCTACTAATTGCCGTGCCAAAATTACCCCGGAAACGATTTGATTGGCGCGGGTGATTGCGGCTTCTTGTCCACCGAAACCTAGTAAATCTACGGTTTCTATTTGTGAACCTTTGTCTTCTGGTTCTGATTTAAAACGAATATCTTCGTAAAGTCCTAATTCCACACCTTCTGCGATCGCTTGGGCACTAGCTGCTGGATCGTTGTTCCATAATGGAAAACTAAATCCCAGAATTTTGCTTTTTTGCTTGTTTCCTACTCTGGCTACAGCAGCAGCAGCGCGGCGCAAAGTGTCTAGGTTTAGTGCTTCTGGTTTTCCTAAACCTACCAAAATCAATTTACGTACTGGGCTACCAGCATTTACACGAGTGAAGATTGTACTGTTGGCTTTACCTTTAAATTGTTCTTCAGCAATCAGTTCTTTTAAGACTCCAGAAAACTTTTGATCTAAAGTTGCTAGTTCTCCGGTTAACTCTACTGCATCTTCAAATAATCCAATTGCCAAACTATCGCCTGCCCACTCTAGCAAAGGCTTATCACTAGGTTGAATTGTCATGTTGGGATTTTGTGTAAATATTCCTTCTTGTACCAGTATTGCTTAAAATTCTTGTTTTATGGTGAGGGGAGTAGGGAGTCGGGAGTGGGGAAGATGGGGAGCAGAGCGCAGTAGCTATAATTTAACAAATTGATATAAATAGGACTTGTTAATAAGTTTTTGATACTCGTTCATCTAGTTCAGAACTTCACTGTTTTACCTCCTGCTTCGTGCCCCATGCCCCAATCGGACTTTTTACGTCATGTGGAAAAGCTATTGAGTCAGAATCCAGGAGCGGAGCCGGAGAAGCCTACTTGTTGGTGGCAACCTGTCCAAGAGTTGAGGCTGTGGTATTAGTAGGGGATTCAGATCCGCCACTAATAGCATAGTAAGCTGTGTCGCGAGTTGTACAAAATTCATTCTAAATTCTAAATTCTAAATTCTGAATTCTGTTTCGATAATAATTACAAGATTTGGGAAAATCTACCGTGTTAATTCAAGATAAAAAATTGCTTTTAATTGGTCAGGTAACAGATTTAAGCAAAATCCCCATCAGGACAATTCGTTATTACGAGAGTTTAGGCTTAATTAAATCGTCAAGACGTACAGAGGGAGGCTTTCGCCAGTTTTCATTGGATGTGCTAACTCGTCTAGCATTCATTAAAAGGGCGCAAAATCTTGGTCTTAGTCTAGAAGAAATTGGAAATATTCTTCAGGTTTATGACCAAGGACAAACTCCCTGTGGTGAAATCAAAGAAAAACTTGAAGAGAAGGTTTTAGAGATTGATCACCAAATTGATCAGTTGTTAACTTTACGCTCTGAAATCAAGGGATTACTTTCAGGCTGGAAGAATATCAGCGACCACCATGAGGAAACAATTTGTCCGATCATTCAAAATAAGACTTGTAGTAGGAGTCAGGTTTAAGTAGGCTCGTGGCGAATTGAGGGGTGAAATTTAAACGCATAGGCGCTTCTCTACGAGACGCTACGCGAACGCCTTCCCGCAGGGTAGGAGCGCAGAGGGACGCAGAGAATTTGCTAGGAATTTTCGTTCTTTATTTAGGATTCAGAACTTTTATAGAGAAGGAACCACCACAACTCTAGTCCAATTAATGTTAAACCACCGATCGCAACACCCACTTTTAAGCCCAAAGGTTGCTCAATGCCGTGAAATTGACTGGTTTGCTCTGACGAGTGGGCTGGCATTTTTGCTAATGTTACACCTGATGTTCCAGTGAGTAGCACTAAAGCTGTAAGGCTTCCCCAAAGCATTTTTTGACTGAACATTTGCTAAATTAACCTGCAATTATGAGATAGCTTTTGGTTGAAAGTTACGCAATCTGAGGGCGTTGCTGACAACAGAGAGTGAAGAAAGAGCCATTGCAGCTCCGGCGATAATTGGATTGAGTAACCAACCAAAGATGGGGAACAGAATTCCTGCCGCAATGGGAATACCAATGACGTTGTAAATAAAGGCAAAGAAGAGATTTTGCCTGATGTTATTGATGGTGGCGCGACTAAGTTGAATAGCTGTGACAATTAAGAGCAAATCTCCAGAAATTAGGGTGATATCGCTAGCTGCGATCGCCACATCTGTTCCCGTACCAATAGCAATTCCTACATCAGCTTGGGCTAGGGCTGGCGCATCATTTATGCCATCACCTACCATTGCGACAATTTTAGATTTTGGATTTGGGATTTTGGATTTGGGAAATCTCTCTATCTCCCCTTGTATAGATAGGATAATCGCCGCTTTCTGATCTGGCCGGACTTCGGCAAAGATTCGCTGGATGCCAACTTGTAGAGCGATCGCTTCGGCAGTTTTTCGATTGTCTCCGGTGAGCATTACTACTTCTAAACCTAACTTATGTAGTGCTTTCACTACTGCTGTTGATGAAGGTTTGAGGGCATCAGCGATACCCATTATTCCTTGTAGTTTGCCATCTACAGCAATCAAAATAACTGTTTTACCAGCCGCTTCCCAGGCATCTTTATACTGCTGGAGAGTTATGGTGTTAATTCCAAGTTCTGTTAACCAGCGTTGTGTACCAATTTGCACAAGCTGATTTGAAACAACTGCTTGCACACCACTACCTGCGATCGCTTGAAAGTTCTTTGCCTCTGTTAAACTCACCTCTTGAGACTGAGCGTATTTTACAACCGCTTCAGCTAAGGGATGCTCAGAATTATGTTCCACGGTTGCTGCTAACTGTAAAAGCTTGATTTCATTACCATTAGCTGTGCCGTTGACAGTCACAAAGTCTGTAACTGTCGGTTTCCCTTGAGTCAAAGTGCCAGTTTTATCTAGGACGATGGTTTTTATTTTGTGTGCTAGTTCTAAGCTGTCGGCGCCTTTAATCAAAATGCCATTTTCTGCACCTTTGCCCGTCCCCACCATTACAGATGTGGGGGTAGCTAAACCCAAAGCACAAGGACAAGCGATAATCAGTACACCTACTGTTGTCGTTGTTGCTAGGGTAAGGTTGCCCGTGAAATTAAACCAAATCACGAAAGTGGCGATCGCGATCGCAATCACAGCTGGTACAAACCATCCTGTGACTTGATCTGCCAAGCGCTGAATTGGTGCTTTAGAACCTTGTGCTTGTTGCACTAGTTTGACGATTTGAGCCAAAAACGTATCATTTCCGACTCGTGTCACCCGAAACTGAAATGCACCCGCACCGTTAATCGTCGCCCCAATTACCTCATCTCCTGGCTGCTTTTTGACTGGTAAACTTTCACCCGTCACCATCGCTTCATCTACCGTCGAAGCGCCTGCAATCACTTCGCCATCTACGGGAATCTTTTCACCAGGACGCACCAAAATCACATCGTTGATTCTGACTTCGGCGATCGGAACATCAATTTCTCTACCATCGCGCATAACTCTAGCATCTCTGGCTTGCAGTCCAATGAGTTTGCGGATGGCTTCAGAAGTTTGCCCCCTAGCGCGATTTTCCAACAACCGCCCCAACAAAATTAAGGTAATGACAATCGCAGCAACTTCGTAATAAACATGAGGTATCAAGCCCTGAGCAATAAAAAATTTCGGGAAAACAGTCACAAACAAAGAATATAGATACGCTGCACTTGTGCCCAAAGCAATCAGCGTGTCCATCGTCGCCGTATGCCGCTTAAGGGTTTTCCAGCCATTCCGGTAAAAAGATCCACCACACCAAAACACCACGGGTGTTGTTAGCACTAACTGTACCCAAGGATTCTGAAGAAAACTTGGAATTAAGGGTAAGTTCAGCCCAGTCATCATGGGTAACGACCCTAAAAGTAGGAAAATGCTGATTACACCTCCCACCACTACCTTGAGAGAGAGTTTGCGTTGTAATGCTCGCCTAACCGCTTTCTCGGTATCATCTTCTTCGGAGAGTATTTCTTCTTGGAGTGAGTAGGAAGAGTATCCCGCAGCATCTATAGCAGCTTGGATTTTCTCCAAATTGGCTACAGAGCGATCGTACTTGATCGTGGCTTGTTCTGCTCCAAAGTTAACGTTGCAGTCAATCACCCCAGAAACAGAGCGAATTGCCTTTTCGATGTTGTTGGCGCAAGCGGCACAACTCATGCCTCGAAGTTTGAGTGTGAGAGTATCCATTACTAGATGAACTGCCGTGATTGATGTGGGAGGATCTTAAAGATTAAGCAACTGGATAGCCAGCAGCAGCCAACGCTTCCTTAATTGCTGTTTCTGATGCTTGAGTTTGGACACTGACAAGCTTGGTTGTTGGATCAGCCTGAATGCTAGCGTTGGCATCGACTGCCTGAAGTGCCTTGGTGATGGTGCTTGCACAAGCAGAACAAGCCATATTGGGAACTGTGAGTTGGAGAGTCATAGATTTACGGGATAAAATGAACAACCTAGCCAGACCAAACTGGATGACTGAGGGACAACCGTCAACAGTCAGAAATAACTGGAAAGAAAGTCGCCTTGAATTCATCCTAGACTCTCTAGCCGACTGGAGAGTCTAGAGAATTTTAAAAGTTTTTCGCTAAACTTCAAATTTCTTTATAACTTTGCTTTGGCTGAGTCACCGTTACCCATCAAAAATACAACGTACTACAAAACACTTGTCATCCAATAAAAGTGTGTGTTATTAAGGCTATATAACCTGTTGTTTTCCCCACAGTTCTGGGAAAATGACCCTCCGCACCACTTGAGACGCGGCTGCTGAACCCAAGTCTCCTCATCTCTTCACAATAAAGGGTCTTTTTTAAGACCTTATTTGGAGTTGTCATGCAGCCAAAAAATCTCAAACGTCTCCTGCGTGCCTTAGAGCGGCAGGGTTTGGATGTAACTTACAACAATTGCACTTATTCTATCCGTCTAGTTAATTCTCCTGATGCTCCTGTAGCAGAAGTGCTACTGGCAGAAGACTTTCCCGTAGAAGCTAAGGCACTCAAGCAGTTAGCGAATTTGGCAAGCGTCCGCCACCCATCAGGTGGATATGTTTGTCGTGCCTGTGCTACGCCTGACTTTCACCCAGGTGATGCGGGTATTGCTATTGGTTCAGTTGTAGAAACTGTGGGTCAGGTTATCCCTGGCGCTGTCGGTTCTGACATCAATTGTGGGATGCGCCTCCATGTTGTTGATTTGACAATAGAGGAATTCCTGGCAAAGCGTGACCAATTCGTAGAACGAATGAAGGGAGATTACTTCTTCGGTACGCGTGATGTGACGATGACTGCTCAGACAATGCGATCGCTATTTCAGTACGGAGTTGCTGGTTGGCTGGATGCCATCCTAAATCAGCCTACAGGGAGTGTAGTCAAGTCTGATTTGCAACAACTTGCCCAAGAGAGCGATCGCATCTTCTTAGGTGGTTCAATGGATGGTGACTGGAAACTTGCGCCTGAAGAATTGGTTCTCGATACCGGACTAGTACGCGATGGCGGACTGGCAACCATTGGCGGGGGTAATCATTTTGTAGAAGTGCAACGGGTTGATAAAGTCGAAAATCGCACACTTGCCCACGCCTGGGGAGTGCGGGAGGGACAGCTAGCTTTTATGATTCACTCTGGTTCTCGAAACGTGGGTAAGTATATTGGAGGAATGTGGCGAGATAAAGCTAAGGCGACTTGGCAAAAAGGTTTGAAGTATCCTGATTCTCAGATTTTTCCTCTCTCTACTTCTTCTCACCCCGAACTAGTTGCCAGTTACCTGCAAGCTGAGGCCACTGCTGCTAACTATGCCTTTGTCAATCGCCTGCTGTTAGCGGAACTGCTGCGTCTGCGTTTGCGGGAAGTATACAAAGATGTGGAAGCACCTCTAATTTATGACTTACCGCATAACATCACCTTGCCAGAAGGTCACGGATGGGTAACACGCAAGGGTGCTTGTCCCGCCCATCTAGGGCAACCAGTGATTATCCCTGGTTCAATGGGTGCTTATTCTTATCTGATGGTGGGTAAAGGCAATCCAGCATTTTGTAATTCTGCCTCACATGGGGCGGGAAGAATTCGTTCTCGCTTCGACCTCAATCGTAGAGGTGCATCTCAAAGTGAGGCGGAACTGGGATTAACTGGGGTAGACTGCATTACCCTGCGTGAAGAACGCCGAATTGAGGAAGCACCCGCAGCCTACAAACCCATTCAGTCTGTGATTGATGTGCAGGTTGAGGCAGAAATGGTGGACGTTGTGGCGCGGTTGAGTCCGATATTGACGTTTAAGGCATAGCTGCTAAATAAAAAACCCCTGGTCAACGCCAGGGGCATCCATCTTTATTCCCTGATATTACAATCGCATCTGTGAAGCTATGGTAAATCCCTAGTAATGCAATTACCGCATAATGTTGATGATGATTTTGCAATCAGCTAGTTAGATAGGAATTTACCAAGCATCAGGCATGAGAGCGATATCTACGACGGGCTACACTTACGCTTCTTTCTGATGCCTTTATTTTTTCTCATAAATCGAGTGGATAACAATATCGACGATCAGTTTACCTCTACTTCGATGAAAGTCTACACTTTCATTTATCTGAGTTTTTCTAAAAAAAGACCCTGGTATTATTCCAGGGTGCATACACGTTTTTGAGGCATTAACAGGTTGAATAATAACTCTGTAAAATAGTTATTTCTACTATCCATAGAATGATCTGAATATTGAGCGATATATTATGGTATTAGTGGTTTTTGTTGCTTGGTCTATTTATAAATGGTATTTTCTAACACTAACCCAGCAGATTTTGATGATATTTTTTATTCCTTTAGTATCAGGTCAAACATTCTGTAATCTGATACTAATCTCTTCTTTACAGTAAAAACAGAACTTAAATTGAATCTAATTTATGGGAGAATCTCCTAAAAATAATCTGGCGATCGCTAATAATTAGACTTAAGTGTTTTTAGGTAGTTGCACAGTGAACAAACTACCCTTACCTAGTTCAGAGGCGACCTGGATAGTTCCGGCGTGCGCTTCTACAATCCGGTGGGATAGATGTAGTCCTAAGCCACTGCCTGAGCGTTTATTTCTACCTTGGCGAAATCGCTCGAAAATTGTTGCCTGATCTTCTGGCGCAATCCCATATCCTGTATCTTGTACCTGAATTGTTACCGAATCTGAATTTCCTGGATGAGGTGATGTTTCCAAAATGCGGATTGTTATGCCGCCTGTATCTGTAAATTTGATGGCATTTGCGATCAAGTTGTTTAGCACGCGCCGTAGTTCCAAGCGATCGCCCATAATAATACCAGCATTTCTACCCAATGGTTCTAATTCACCGGTGTCTATTTCTAGAGTTAAGCCTTTTTCATTAGTTAGAGGACTTAGTTCGCTGACTACTTCTTGAGATATCTCACCTAAATCGCATATCTCCCAATTCAACGTTTTTTTACCTGCCTCGAAGCGATAGACTTCTAAAAGGGTATTCACCATGTCCATCAAATTTTGGTTACTGCGAATCATGACTGCGATCGCCTGTTTCATTTCCGGCGAAATTTTGCAGAATGTTTCCATTTCAAACAAATTCAACATGCGATCAGAGGCTACTAGGGGAGTTCGCAAATCATGAGTTAGACGGGAAACAAAATCTTCCCGTTGGCGGGCCATTTTTTGTTGTTCGTCCAGACTGTGCTTGAGACGCAACAGCGATCGCACCCTTGCCAATAGTTCATCAGTATCAAATGGTTTACGAATAAAATCGTCAGCACCAGCATCCAAACCTTTGACAACGCTGGATTCGTGAAAGGCAGTAATCAGCAGAATTGGAATATAAGAGATTGCAGGGTTCTTCCGAATCCGACGTGTGACTTCATAACCATCTATTCCTGGCATCATCACATCTAACAGAATCAGATCGAATGGAGATTGTTCAATTTGCCCCAAAGCCTTTATTCCATCTGAAGCCAAAACAATTTCATACCCCTCACTTTCTAAAATTGCTTGAACCAAAATGAGATTATCTTGAATATCGTCAACTGCGAGGATACGATAAATTTTATTATTTTCAACTTCAGACATGATTTATCAACTTTTATCAGTTTTTTTGGGGAAGTAATTTATAGTTTAAATTTAGGATATCAGATTGATGCTTTACTGGCTTGAGAAGATGAGTGATGTTGATTTTTAGCAGAGCAAAAAACCTCGTCAGCATCTAACTGGGAAGCTGGAGCATCGGCTGCTACAGTTGATAATGTGATTTGACGTGGCAATTCAATTTTAAACATTGAACCGATCCCCAATTTGCTCTCAAGAAAAATTTTGCCGCCCATCATTCGTACCAGCGAATCTATAATTGCCAAACCCAAACCTGTACCTGGATATTTGCGAGTGATAGTTTGATCGACTTGCCGAAATGCTTCAAAAATACGTTTAAAATTTTTGGGTGCTATGCCAATACCTGTATCCCCAACCAGAATTAACACTCGATTTTCAGCTACTTCTTTAATCTCAACCCAAATCTCACCAGACTCGGTGAACTTAATGGCGTTGGAAAGCAAATTCATTAAAATCTGTTTAACACGAACTGGGTCATTAAATACCAAAGGATTTTGCAAATCGGTTTGCACTAACAATGATAGATTTTTGACGCCAGCTAGGGAATGCATTTCACTAACAGCAAGATTTATTACCTTTGATAGATCAAATATTTCTGCCTTTAAATCTAATCGTCGTGTCTCCAGCTTGGAAAAGTCAAGAACTTCATTTAGCAGCATCAGCAAATGCTTCCCATTATTCAAGATGCGCTCAATCATATCTGCTTGTTGATGCGTTAGTTGACCAAACTTTGGACGTAGCAGTATCTGCGAAAAACCAATAATCGCATTCATCGGCGTTCTCAGTTCGTGGGAGATAGTTGCCAAAAAATCTGATTTTAGCTGTGATGCCTCCAATATGTTGAAGTTTTGCATTTGAATATGTTGCTGTTGTCTCTCCAATTCTTGGTTCTTACGAATGAGTTGTTCATGAATTTCTCTGAACTGCTGGTTTGCTAAAGCTACCTGCATTTCAGCCCGATAAACCCGAATCGCACTCCGTAAAACCTGCCCTAAGGTTTCTGGAGATATTCTACACCTTAAGAGATAGTCTGTTGCACCAGCTTTCAATAATTGCACTGCAATTTCTTCATCTCCTTCACCAGTTAAGACTACTAAAGGAACTTTAATTTCCGAAGAACGTAGCTGTTGAATAAAGGTTAGTCCATTTTGGTCTAGTAAGCGATAGTCGAGGAAAACACAATCATAAATAGTAGCGTTTAAGACAGAAAACACATCATTGCCATCGCTTACTTCAGACAGTTCCATTTGAACACCTGCTTTAGTCAGGGCAGAACGGACTGCCATCCGATCTTCTTGGTCAGCGTCTACAACTAGAATTTTCAGCGTCTGTTCCATCGATTTTTATTTTCGCCGCCAAACATAGGTTGATATATAACATTTCTTTTTTCAGATTATCCAAGTAAATAATATAAATAATATAAGATTTTCGGACATCTAAAATCTGTAACTTGATTGACTAAGGCATTTCGCACAATATCCAATAATTATTGAGCGTTGCCATCACCTCTACAAAGTTAGAAAAGGTCAAAGGCAAATTCAGTCTGTTGTATGCTCAATCTAGTTAATTTACCAGAGCATTGAAATTAAACTCTTAGCAAATAACCAATGGCTTTCACAAAATTAGCAATTAACAAACTGAAAACTCTTGATCTGAATACAGCAAACATAGCTAGATATAAAGTAAAATAGAATACTTTACTAAGCTTAAAACAATTATAAATGAGTGAATAAGCGACCGTCGTCACCCCTTGGTGAGAGTTACACACGATATTGTGTACCATAAGCTTGAGCAGTTTTAACCATCAGATTGCTTAGACCAGATGAAAAAGAAAATACTGCCTATACCTATTTGTGAATCTAAAGTAATCCTACTTCCTAAAATTTCGACAATTTTCTTAGCGATCGCCAGTCCTGTGTTACTATTTTCCTAGCGATCGCGGACTTATACTGTTTGAAAAATTACCAATACCTCTGGTGAATTTTCGGAATGATACCAACTCTTTCCAAACCTTCTGGCATTTGAGCAACCTTCCCTAAAAGGGTTAAGCGAAAATTCCAAGCCTCTCCCTCAGAAGCAGAGAAGTCTTCCACATCCGGTGAAAAGTCAGCCCAACAAGCTTCCCACAAAAAACAACGAATTACTTGACTGCTGGCGATTCCACCAAATTTTAAGGCAGTGTGATTCCCTTCCATGATGATTCCTATTGGCTCAATCAATTCGATGAATCGAAAAGTTTGGTTAAAAATAGCTCGAAACCATTGTTCACTTTCTCGTAAGGCAACTTTGACCTTTTGTAATTTATCCATTTTTGGAAGTTTTTCGGAAAGCTTTATATACAATTAAGTAATGGAAGATCCCAACTCAAAGTTGAATTCTAAGCAAAGGGGAACAACTTGGCATTCTTTTTAATATTTCATACTTTTTGTGCAAGTATCATATATCTTCAGCTAGATTTGTCATCTATCGAAATATGAAAAATCAAGTATTTATTATTTCTCTCGGTGGATGCAGAGGTTTTGAAATATCATCTATCTTTGGTATGGGAAAATAAGAGGTAACACTTACAGAAGGGAATACATTGAAAGAGGTAAACAGCACAAAAGTGAGTGTAGCGATGAATGAAATTAGCATTATTTTAATTGAAGATCATGACTTAACGCGAATGGGGCTACGAGCAGCATTACAGTCTCACAGCGCCTTAAAAGTAATTGGCGAAGCGGCAAATGCTACCCAAGGATTAAAACTTTTAGAAACGGCAAAGCCCGATGTCGCTGTTGTAGATATTGGCTTGCCTGATATGGATGGCATCGAACTGACCCGTAAATTCAAACGCTACCAAGCTGAAACTGGGCAATCGACTACAAAGATTCTGATCTTGACAATGGATCATACAGAGGATGCTGTACTTGCAGCCTTTGCGGCGGGTGCTGATTCTTACTACATGAAAGAAACAAGCATCAGTAAATTAACTGAGGCAATACAAGCAACTCACGCCGGTAACTCTTGGATTGATCCGGCAATTGCCAACGTGGTACTGCGGAAGATGCGGCAAGGTATTCCTGGGGAGAGCCAAAATTCTGACAAGCCGAAGACTGTAAAAATTGAAGCGCTGGCGACAGAATACGAACAAGTTTTGGAAACATACCCCCTGACTCAACGGGAACTGGAAATCCTAGAGTTGATTGTAGCTGGGTGTAGCAATGGGCAAATTGCCGAGAAACTCTACATTACAGTTGGTACTGTGAAGACCCATGTTCGTAATATTCTAAATAAACTGTGTGCCGATGACCGTACTCAAGCGGCTGTGAGGGCGCTACGTTCTGGGTTGGTGGCGTGAGGGAGTAGGGATGAGGGAGCAGGGGGAGCAAGGGGGAGCAGGGGAGGAATAATAAATGCCCAATGCCCAATGCCCAATGCCCAATGCCCATTCAAAATCGTTCCTGTAAACATTCCGCAATGCGTAGTGCGGCTCCCGGTTTGCCCATGCGTCGCAGACCATTTTCGGCAATAATTTGCAAAATATCAGGATCTTTGAAGAGGGACTGTACGATCTTGGGAACTTCTGCTGGCTGCTCGACTAAAATCAAAGATGAGCCTAAATGACGACTTTGAGCTTCAGCAAAGGCAGGGTTATATTGTGGTCCATTGCCGGGAATCGCGATCGCAGGTTTCCCTAAACCGATAAACTGTTCTGTGGCTGTACCTGCCATTGCGATCGCTAAATCTCCCAAATGCAAGCAATCATTATAGGCTTGTTGTGTCAGCAGTAGATATGCATTCCTTTGTTTAAATGTCAATATATTTGGATCGCGAAGTTGAATAGGAGATGCCGATTCAGTACGCCAGCCTTGGGATTGCAGACTTTGGGATAAAATATTAGAGTCTAAACTAGGTGCGATCGTACCTAAAAATACCACTGTGCCAGAAGTGTAAAACACCGAATCCCTCTGCTGCAAACTTGCCATCAAAGCAGATACGGCAATCATAATTGTTTCCCAGTTGGTATATGCCTCTGGCGGACGCGAACCAGGAAGAAGAGTCACCATAAAGGGTCGAACTGTCTCTTGCTGTTGACTATTCTTACTATAAAATTGTTGGCGTGAAAACGTCGGTTGCAGACCATCCATCATCGGATTACCCAAATTAAAAGCTGGAATTGGCCATTGTTTTAATATTTCCGTCGTCAGTGCATCTCTAGGGAACACCGCTTTACAACGGCGACGACTCATTAACCAACGTTCCCAAGGATGGTAAACTGAACCGGAAAAGTTTTCCCAACGCGCACCTTTGGATTTCCGTGGTAATAATCCAGCTTCATCCCGCACATAATATTCAGATTTTGCCGTACCGACAAAAGCATAATTAGCGCCACTGAAAGTTGCAAACAACAGGGGAACAATATCTCCCACAGCTAAAATCGCTGTTTTATTACCTAATTTTTTTTGGGAACTCACCCAACGGCGGACAGCTTTAATCTGGCTGAGGGTCAGTTGCACTAAACCGCCGCGTACATCCCGCACCAATTGGTGTCCATCCATATAAATAAAGCCACCAGAAGGCATCGTGTGGACTGAACCAATGAAGGGGATATCCAACTGTTCATAAGCACGTCCTTCACCCACCAGAGGTAAAGCAAATATCTCTGGTGGGTTTGATTGTCGTTGGAGTTCTTCCAAAATCCGAACTGCAATTACATCTTCCCCATGACCATTACTTAATACAAGTAACTGCAAAGGAGAAGTTACAGCTTGGGATAACCGAGATACATTACTCATAAGAAACAAAACATCAAAATTAACTGTCTGTTTAGGTAAGAGGTATAAATAGGGAAATCGGCGAAGAGCTGGAAGTTAGTATTATCCCTATTTCTTTACTTCCCTACAACTAACACCAATTTCGGATAGGTAGTATTGTTTAAGAGTGTGAATGTTGCCTTAGAAGGGGATGCCACAAAACTTGATTTAGTCTACGAACTCAAAGAAACTGGGGCGCGTGGTGTTAACTTGGGTGGTAGTTATAATGCTGATCAGGGTTTGGTAGGTACAATCAGCTATCAAGATCAGAATGTCGGCGGTATTAATGATACTTTAGCGGCGAATGTTGGTGTAAGTAGCCGAGATTTGCAGTTTAATACCAAATTTATCAGTCCCTATCGCCCAACTAACAGCGATCGCTTGGGCTATACTGTGAATGGTTTTCGTAGTCGAGAACTTTCGGAAACCTTTGATGACAAGATTAAGCTAGCTAACGGCGACAAAGTGCGGGAAGGTCAAATTGGCACAGGTATCAGCTTTCAGCGACCAATTGACGACTGGAATACCTCTTTAGGATTTAACTATACTCGAACTAGTATTCGCGATCGCCAAGGTAATATTACCCCAACTGACGCTCAGGGCAATCCCCTCTCTGCAAGTGGAACTGGCATTGACGACCTAACTATCGTATCCTTCAACGCCACCAAAGACCAACGAGATAATCCCATCAATCCAACTCAAGGTTCCATTCTGAGTCTGAGTACAGAACAATCTGTGCCTCTCGGTCAAGGTAATATTTCCCTAAATCGCCTTAAAGCCAACTACAGCCAATATTTGCCAGTGCAGTTATTTAACAGCAAACAGCCACAAGTATTTGCTGTGAATGTTCAAGCTGGTACCGTCATTGGTAATTTACCGCCTTACGAAAGCTTTAATTTGGGTGGTTCCAATTCAGTGCGCGGTTACGATTCTGGAGAAGTTGGCAGTGGTCGGAGTTATGTGCTAGCTTCCGCAGAATACCGCTTCCCCGTCTTACCAATCGTAGGCGGTGTATTATTTGCCGACTTTGCTTCAGACTTAGGTTCCGGTGATACTGTATTGGGAAATCCTGCGGGTGTGCGGGGCAAACCAGGTTATGGTTATGGTTATGGGGCTGGAGTGCGAGTAAATTCACCACTGGGCTTAATTCGGGCTGACTATGGAATTAATGACCAGGGAGAAAGCAAAGTACATTTAGGCATCGGGCAGCGATTTTAAGAAAATGAGCCTTTAGCTGACGTGAGTTCGACAAGTTTTATTTGACCTCTCAAGAGCAGCCCCTCTCCGACGCGGAGAGGGGAGCAAAAAGCTGAATTTTTCGTTGCTCCTCCCTTTCCGTTTCGGAGAGGGAGGCTGTCCGGGAGAGGTTCATCGAACTCACGTTTAGCTGAAACAGCATTCATCCCACCCTCCGACAGTAACTTTCAACATTTCTGAGCGTTCCTCAGCTTTGATAAACCCTTCTCAGCACGGGTTAAATTCTAGCTATCCGCTAATAGCACTTCTTTACTCAGCACTCCTGAGCTGCCCTCTGTTAGACTTAACCTGTCCGCGCTTACTTTTGTAATCAAGGCGCTTTTTTTGAGAACTGCGAGTCGGTTTAGTGGGTTTGCGTTTTATCGTCACTACAACTGCGCTTTGAATGAGTTCTTGAAGTCGTCTCAACGCTGACTCCCGATTGTTCTCTTGGCTTCGGTGTTCCTGCGCTTTGATTACGACAACTCCTTCTTGGGTAATACGTCGATCATTCACCTTTAAAAGCTGTTGTTTATAATAATCTGGTAATGATGAAGCCATAATATCGAAGCGCAAGTGAATCGCAGTGGAAACCTTATTCACATTTTGGCCTCCCGCTCCTTGCGAACGAATCGCACTAATTTCAATATCACTCTGTGGGATAATAACTTTGTTGGAAATTTGCAGCATTACTCACAAGGCAAAAGAGGAACTTTTGAATTTGAAATAAAAATCCTTTACTCGGTTTGTTCGGAAAAATCTGTTAATACATCTTGGTCTTCATTGTTGTTCAAATTCACCTCTAAAGTCTGTCCTTCTATTGTCACTTTATCACCCGGTACTAGTCGCCGCCCTCGTCGGGTTTCCAGCATACCGTTTACTTGAACATCGCCACCTTGAATCATCAGCTTGGCTTGACCTCCTGTTGGCACTATACCCATCAACTTTAAAAATTGATTTAACTTAATTGTGTTGTCTCTGATTTTCTTCATAGTAAATAAAACTATATTACCTTAATTGTATCGTACCGACACACTGCTTTTGATTTGGTTACTTTTGGTAAGTAGGCCGTCTTTTGTTTTCAAAAATCAAATAGGATTTCTATATTAATAAGATAAACGCTTAAATGCTCACTTGATGTAGAGTTAAAATCGGTTCTTATTTTTATCAAACAGAATAAAGGTGCCAGTCGCCAGAATTAACTTGGGTATTTTGTGCGACTGGTGGATGAATAAACGGGTTGAAGACCACCAAATTTTCTTGTTTTGTGGTCAACAAGAAAGTGGCGGGTCTGAATCCCCCACTGATTGCATTCTGACGAATGTATTCTGACGAATGTATTCTTCTTCAATGTTTTATAAATAGGTAGGCGTAATTAAACATAAGTAGGACTTACGCATGAGTTACGGAATAACGAACCGCTCCAGGCGCAGAGAAGCCAGTGCGTTGCGGTGAATCCAGCGCTGTAGGCGGGTTTCCCGCCGTAGGCGACTGGTGAACCCGAAGGGGGGTTCCAAGAGTTGTAGCAACTGGCGCGGCACGGAGAAATCAGAGTTTGAGAGATATTTTGCGTAAGTCCTAATAAGATCAAACCTCACCCTCAATCCCTCTTTGAACTTACGGAGAAGCAAGCTACGCGCAGTGGACGCATCAGAAGGACGCCAAGTCTCCAAGAGTTGGACGCAAAGGAATAAGAAGTTAAAAAGCTTTGTGCAGCCTCACAAAGAAATGATATAAGGAATATAGATTTACAGCAGTTTTCATTTAATTGAACCATATATGTTGTAAATGCACAGCAATGCTCATTAGTGTCAACTTAAGCTAAAACTCGTTTAAAACCTCGTTAAGAGCCTCTGGCTGGAAATGCTGTTGATTGCGACTCCGCCACGAGTAAGGGAGGCTCCGCCTCCGATTAGGCATTCCCCGTCGGAGACTCTTAACGAGATAAACTGACGACTATTCGGCATGGGTTACTTAGGTAAACTTTTAGTACATCACAACGAAAATCAACCTTTGGGCTGATTTTACTAATTGGCTGTGGTGGAGCGTCACAGCCCGTCGTAGACATTGCAATGACAAAAACTGTAATACCAGTTTATTATCTATAATGTTGATCTGCAAAATTGCCAGATATGGATTAAAAAACTAGTCTGGAAGGTTATTTTAGTGTCTTCAGGGGACTGGATCTATGATTAAGCTTGGTTTATTAGTACAGTCCCAAAATAACTATTTGGGTATCGGAAAAGTTACGGAAATATCTGATACCAATGCAATCGTTGAGTATTTCTGCTCCATAGGGCAACGTCTCCAAAAAACTTTACCTTTAAATTCGCTCTCTCAAGTCAAGCTTGAACCACAAGCTCGATGCTATGTCAAGTCCCAAACCCAGGATAAATGGCTAGTTGGCAGAATTTTCATCTGGGATGAAGACACAGAAATGTATCAAATTGATTTACCAGATAAGAAAACTGCAATTGTTACTGAAGAAGAAATTTACGTTCGTTGCAATTTACCCAACACTGACCCCATCCAAACTCTGGCGATGAAGGGTCACGAAACGCCCTATTTCCACGACAAAAGATTGGCTTTCGTGAAATCCTTGATTCAGCAACGCGCTGTGAGTCGCGGGATGACGGGACTGATTTCGGCAAATATAAATCTTTTTCCTCACCAAGTTGAAGTAGTCCGGCGGGTACTGGAAGACCCAATTCAACGCTACTTGCTAGCAGACGAGGTGGGACTGGGAAAAACCATTGAAGCGGGTGCGATTCTGCGTCAATTCCTTCTCGATGAGCCAAAAAAAGGTGCGGTGGTCATAGTTCCGCAATATTTGCTCAAACAATGGCAGACTGAGTTAGAAAACAAGTTTTACATTTCCCATTTTCCCAAACGGGTAGCGGTGCTGGCGGTTGAAGATATCCATAAAATCAACCTGAAAGCGAAGATAGGTTGCTTAATTTTAGATGAAGCTCATCACATCGCGGCGATGGCAACCTCTAAGGATGCAGCAGTGCGCCAGCGTTTTGAGACTTGCAAAAATATTGCTCATAAAAGCGATCGCTTACTTTTATTATCTGCTACTCCTGTTCTCAATCATGAGCAGGATTTTCTGGCCATGTTGCATTTGCTGGACCCGACAACCTACAAACTTGATGATTTAGCAGGTTTTCGTGCCAAAGTTGAAAGCCGTCAGCAAATTGGTAAACTTCTGCTTTCTTTTAAAGAAGGTGCAGAGCCTCTTGTTCTCAAAAGTAACTTGCAGCAACTACGAAACCTGTTTGCTGAGGATAAGTATTTACTGAAGTTGGCAGATGATTTAGAAAATTGTTTACAAACAAATTCGACTGAGCAAGAGCAAATCGTCCAAGCGATTCGCGTCCATGTCAGCGATATCTATCGACTACATCGGCGAATGCTTCGCAACCGTCGCGCTGCGGTGGAAGATGTGATCTTTGACCGCAACTTTACGCCGAAAGAAGAGTATGATTTAGACGAGCGATCGCTTGATATTCACGAACTGATCAATCAATGGCGTAGTGTTGCTCCTCATGAAAAGCAATATCAGCGAATTTTTCTGTTGTTATTCCTAGCTTCTGGTACTTGGTTAGGCATTTTCGAGCAAGTAATTGCCGCGCGTTTAACTGGTAAACCTGATTCTAAACTCATCCAGGAGTTTAAAGAAGATGATATTCACCTATTAACTACAACCCCCAAATTTGTAGGGGAAGAAGAGATTCTGCAATCATTACTAAAAATTATTCGTCAACCTCAAGAGGATGGAGAACGGACGGAAAATTTGAAAACAGTGCTGCTGAATCAGTTAGGTATATATTTCAAAATTCCTGCAAACATTCGCAAGAATCAAAACGAATTCATCACGAGAATACAGCAGAGAATCAAGAGACCAATTACGGGCGATATTCTCCCCAAATTTATTGTATTTACGAGTTTTGTGCAAACTTGTGCCGAAATTGTCCGGTATTTGTCTAATATCTTTGGTGTAGAGACAGTAGCCAGCCATCAATTTGGAGAATCACCAGACAAGGTTGAGGAAGGCATAAATAGGTTCAAGAATAACCCAAACTGCTTTATTCTAGTATGCGATCGCTCTGGAGAAGAAGGACGTAACCTTCAATTTGCCGATTGGTTAATTCATTTTGACCTTCCTTGGTCGCCGAATCAATTAGAACAGAGAATTGGCAGACTTGACCGCATTGGCAGCAAAATTGGCATCCAATCCTGTGCCTTGATTGGCCCCTATTTGTCAGATAGTCCTCACAATGCTTGGTATAAAGTATTAAAAGATGGGTTTGGTATTTTCCAACAATCAATTGCTAGTCTACAATTTTATGTGGATGAGAAACTTGCAGAATTAGAAACTGTTTTGTTTGAATCAAGTGCTGCTGGCTTGTTAGAGATGATTGAGCCAATTCAGTCACAAATTGAAGCGGAAATAGTGAAAATTAGTGAACAAAATACTCTAGATGAAATTGACGCTAACGATGAAATAGCAACCCAGTATTTTCAAGATTTAGATAATTACGATGCTTGCCATTTAGAAATTAAGCGAGCAATTGAAGGCTGGATTTGTGACGCGCTGGGATTCAGGGGACAAAATAATCCAGATTCATCAGAGATGCGACGTTATCAACCGACAACGCGAACCTTGGTTCCCATAAATGAGTTAAAAAATCGTTTTACTGAGAGTTATCTAGACCAATTCGGTACTTATAATCGCAGAGTTGCAAATCAGAATTCTGGTATTAAACTTTTTCGGGTTGGGGAAGGATTTGTAGAAGCACTCTTGAACTATGTAAACTGGGATGATCGAGGTGAAGCCTTTGCGATGTGGCGCACTGATACATCTTGGGATGCTAAAGAAAGGATGGAGTGGTTCGGTTTCCAATTCAATTATGTAGTCGAGACAAATTTAAAAATTGCCAAACAAGTTTTAATCGATTACAAACTAGATAATTCTCAATTCAAAATCTTGCAGCGACGTGTTGATGCTCTATTTCCGCCAATTATAGAAACTATCTATGTTGATGGTCGCAATGAGCAAATACGCGTTGTTGAGGATAAAGCCCTCTTAAGTATTTTGCAACGTCCATATAAAGATAAAAACAATAATCAAGGACGAGATTACAATCTAGCAAAAGAACGCTTGGGAATTATTGACGATTTTGTTGACCCTAGTAAATGGCAAAATTTTTGCTATCAAGTGCGTAACACTTCTTCGGAATTACTCTCGAATCGCCCCGATTTTATTCACTTATGCCAAAGTTCTGCTCAAGTTGCTGAAAAGAAATTAGACAATCGAGTCGAACAATTACGCTTGCGCCTGAACCAGCAAAGTTGGGATCAGACATTAGCTGAAGAATTGAAGATAGAAAGTGCTTTAAATGCAGCGATTCTAGAGGGAATTCGTCAACCGCTTCTCAGGCTTGATTCTGTCGGTTTCATTGTTGTATCTGGGCGATCGCTTGTACAATTTGAGTGATATTATCTTGAATCTCCTGTAGGGTGGGCATCTTGCCCGCCCTAGTTGTGCAAATTAAATGCGCTACAGCTTAGTTGTTGTTAGCAGACTTCCAGGTATTGTAGAATGATTGGGCGATCGCGCCGGAGTTACGTAAGTATTCTGTTGATTGAGTGGCGTTAAATGCTCCTCATATTTTGGTATAAACTCCGTTTTTTTACTCCACGCCTTCTAGCAACTTGGCAACTTGCTCTGGAGCGGGAAGCTGATTTTTTAATTCTTGAGGTAATGTTGAAACCACAATTTACGAGTTATTCTGATATAAAATTCCCGTTCTAGGTCATCTTTGCACTTCTCTAAAATGACTATATTGTGAGTCCACCCAATTTCTGCCACCATTGGTGGCAGAATTTCTTTAGAGTGGTAAGTCAGATAAAAATCCCGCATTCTCCAAATGTTACGGGCAGAAAATCCGCTAATTCCAGGAAACTCTGCTTGCAAGTCTTTTGCTAACTGTTCTACTACCGATTGACCCCAGCCTGCTTCCTGCTGTCGGGTAAAAATCATCTGTCCAATGTCCCAGTAGAGGTTAATCATTTCCCGATTAACTACTTTTAGTGCTTCGTACTGGGCTGAACGAATACGCTGTTTTATTTCCATTAGCAAATGTCTATAATCCTTTGAAATGGGGTTACTCATAGGGGAAAAGGTTTAACTTATTCATGACCAGTTAGCCGACGCGCATAAACTAAACGGTTTTAGAGTCACTCATGTACTTTTTCATCCCCTATTTAAGTTGTCAAAACCTTTAACAATTATCATTTTCAATAAGACTATTTTGAGTATTTTAACTGATTGACAAAAGGCACTTAATCTTAAGGTCTCATCGATGCTCCGAGTCTAACAGGGACAGACTTGAACTTGAGTTCAAGGCAGGGAGAGGTTTGTCATGCAGTTTCATAAGATACACTCATGTAGCTGTTATCTACGTCGCCTCTAGTCATCTACAATTTGTCGGTCACACAAATGACGTAATCACAAGGTTTTCAGACAGAAATTCGGAAAATTAAAGAAAAAAATCATGACTAATTGCCTAAAAAGTCCGGTTTTTTTGGCTTTGTGATGATAAATAAAAATAATAGCGTTGAATGTCATGCTTCCCATCGCGAAGGATTACTGAAATTCTTCACTGCTTTCACGATGACTACTGAGTATAAAATTTTTGCTGGAGATGCTTCTTTGCCACAAAAAAGTAGATGGAACTACATCAAGAGACTCAACCACAAAATTTACTCTAGATGTATTTGTAAAGATGTCACGGTATCTAGGAGCAAATTTTAAAGGAATTGTAAAAGACTTGGTGCCATTATGGCAGGTTTTTACCCAAAATATGGGATATTAGTAGATTGTACAAATGCTTATTGTTATTCACACATTAGTTACTATCTACCAAAAACTGCTAAGACCAAGCAAATTTGACACAGATAAGTTTAAGTAATTTATGAAGTAGGAAATAATACATGGTATTATCACTGTCTTCTCATAACGTGATCAAGTATCTGCAAGATGCGGGTCTGTGCAGTTCAGAAAATGGCGTATCAGATAAATCTGAGTTGCCAGGAAGTAGTAAGAACAATTTCGATTTGGTAGTGACTCTAGCAGATAATCGCAAACTGCTCGTTAAACAAGAACGTAACGTTAAGAACAATGACGCGCCGCCTCATGAATTGTTTCAGGAGTGGCTATTTCACCAGTTGCTCCAGCAGTTTCCAGTTCTTGGCAATATTTCCGCAATGCCTACGGCGGTAAACTACGCACCATTGGTAGTGCATTTTGACGAAGAAAATTCTATCCTCGTCCGCAATTACCTGAGTGAATATCAAGAGCTTGCGATCTTATACCACAACAATGATATTTTTCCACAAGAAATTGCTTCTGCCATCGGCACTACTTTGGGGGGACTGCATCGTGCAACCTTCAACTGCCGAGAATATAAGGATTTTATGGCAACTGCTCCCCAAGGAGAGTTTCGCTATGGCTTTTACAATCCGGCGCAAGGGGTAGGGTCAATTGAGCCGGAGATTTTTGGGACTGTTCCCACGGATGCACTGAAATTCTATGTTCTCTATCAACAGTACGATAGTTTGGAATCAGCGATCGCAGATTTGGCATCTGACTGGAATCCTTGCTGCTTGACTCACAACGACCTAAAATTGAACAACATTTTGGTTCATTCCAGGTGGGAGAAACTAGACAATTGCCTAGTACGACTAATTAATTGGTCAGCTTGTTCTTGGGGAGACCCAGCCTTTGATTTAGGAACTTTACTAGCAAGCTATTTAGGAACTTGGCTCAATAGTCTGGTAGTAGACCCCACCATTGAGTTAGAAGAATCTTTACATCTGGCGTTGACACCATTAGAGATTTTACAACCTTCAATTATTGCCCTAATTAGGGCTTATATAAATGCTTTCCCGATGATTTTGCAATACCGCAGGGACTTTATTTTGCGCGTTATCCAGTTTGCGGGGCTGGCGCTGATTCATCAAATTCAGGATATGATTACCGGCCGTAAATACTTTAATAATGCTGACATCTGTATGCTCCAAGTGGCTAAAAGTTTACTCACAATGCCTGAGCAAGCTGTGCTGACTATTTTCGGGATATCAGAGTCAGAAATCCTGAATACTGTCGCAAAAATCCAGAAACTTACTCAACCTGTAAAAGAACCGCAGTTACTTCGCATTTATTACGAAAAAACTCGGCTTCGTGGTTGTTAATGGTAGGGGGCAGAACAATTTGAAGAACAACACAGAATACAGAATACAGAATACAGAAAATACTATCAATCAACCGTTAACTTCTCTATTGGACATTGCTAAGAATATCCAGATTGAGTCAAATTTTTGTATTTCCCATCCCAATTATCAACCCTTTGCTCTGCCAACTAAAATAGCCGACAGATTTCAGCAAAATTCTGTAGATTTACAACAGAAGTATCTTACTCTATTGCTGCGAAACTTTCTCTATGGAATTTATTACAATGGCTCCCTGCGAAGTACTTTGGCAATCAATACTGATAGTACTAATTGCCCGCCAAAGCATAATTTAGCAGATAATTCCATTTTGGAGATTGATTGGAACTTTTACGAGCAATTGCACGCCAGTAATCACGGCATAGGTTACTTTGACCCTCAGTGGCAGGTGTTGCGAAAAGAACCTGATGGTACTATGGCGGTAACTAAAGGCGGTTTAACACTTTATGTTGAGCCAGACTGCCATCTAAAATCCACCAAGAAATCTATCAAAGTGGGTGAGATGGTAGCAATCTGGATGCCCAAAAATCGACTGCAAAATGGCTGTTACTTGGCAGTTAGCAATGTTGGACAAGAACGCCAGAGGAACCCCGATGCTGATTTGGGAGCAGGGCGAATTTACTTTAATTTTACGGCATCTGGTGCGATCGCTCTCATAGAAAGCCTGACACTGCGATTGAATGCAGCCTCGATTCCCTTTAGCTTTCAGGTTCTCCACAACCCTTCTGCATACGGACGCTATGATTCGGGGCTACTCTACTTTGAACTCCCCGACTATCCAGCAATCCGCACAATCCTTCAGGTTATTTATCCAGAAAATCAATCCCATTTCCAGCCCGAAATTCCCTTGTTTACCAAATTTTTAGCACCGGGATTAGGTTTAGCTGAAGAACCAATCCAAAAATTTGCAGCACAAGAAAGTTTTGGGATGAACCGTTGTCAAATTGTCGCTAATGCTTTATTGGAAGCTTGGCAAAAAGGTAAGAATGCGATGGAGGAACGGATGAGGGTTATTGACCAACACTTTGCACGACACTCAATAGATTTGCAGCGTCCTTATCTTAATCCCAGTTCTGAGGATATATATAAGCCGTTAAATTGATGGGGAGTGGGGAGTGGGGAGTGGGGAGTGGGGGGAAAGAATACCTAACGGGACTTAAACCTTTTTGAGGTAGAAACAAGCCTTAAACCCATGCAGAGTAAAGGAAATACACCAAATACTCAAAAATAGCCCAAACCCAGATATATGAATAAAGTAACCAAAACGATATCGAAGTCTTTCTATATATACATTTGAGGCTCTTTTGTGGGTGTTTTTTGTCTAAGTCCCAATGCCCAATGCCCAATGCCCCATGCCCCATGCCCAATTTAAAATTCCACAATTACCGGCACATGGTCGCTGGGTTGGGTTAATTTTCTGGGTGCGACATCGATGATGCAACTTTTAGCACGCTCATATATCACGGGTGTGAGATAGTGATGGTCAATCCGCCAACCTAAGTTGCGACGGAAGGCGGCGGCGCGATAATCCCACCAGCTAAAATTTCCGCCTTCTGTGGTGAATTTGCGAAAAGCATCGGCAAATCCCAGTGTCAGAATAGCCCGTAAGGCTTGGCGCTCTGCTTCTGTTGCCATAATGTGATTTTCTGTACTGACTTGCTCGTGAATATCCTTGTCTTCCAGTGCGATGTTGAAGTCTCCGCACACACAAATTGCCGGTTCTGACAGCACGAGCAACCGCAAATACTCGTGTAACGCTGTCAACCAGCGCAGTTTGTATTCGTATTTTTCAGTTCCGACTGCTGCGCCATTGGGAACATATAAGTTCACAATCCGAACACCATCAATTACACCTGTAATCACCCGCTTTTGCTCATCCCATTCGTGGTGTAAATCGGGCAAAATCGCCCGAAACCCGCTACTTACGTCTTGGAGCGGCTGGCGACTAATCAGGGCGACACCGTTATAAGATTTTTGTCCTGACATATAAAGGTTATAGCCTAACTGCTCAAAAGGCGATCGCGGAAACTCGGTATCCACAACTTTCGTTTCTTGTAAGCAGAGAACATCAACAGGATTCAGGGTTAACCAATCGATAACCTGTTCGAGGCGAGTGCGAATTGAGTTGACGTTCCAAGTAGCGATTTTCATCTGTTAGTTGTCAGAATTTTTGTAAATTACTAATTACACGTTATGTAATTTTTGTACAATTACTTAACACTTATAATTTCTGTTCCATTTGCCAATTACGTTTAAACAAAGCTTTAATCACTTGATCCCATTCAGTTTTTTAGTATTCTCAGCTACAAAATATTCAATTTTGTAAATTCTGCTACAAAATATTCTACTTCATTATGATCCCCAAGACAGATGCAACAAGTAATAGATTAGCTATAGGCTTATAAGTGTAACTACAGGTTGAGTTTTGCTGATAGTCCATTAGATTTGTCGGGAGAAAATTTGCGGTACGGTTAACTGTTATTGCGCTTTTGTTAGCCTGTTAGGTTAATTTAAATGTCAAAAGAGTAAGTAGAAATGCTCTTTCCTCATAATATAATGATGTAGCTCATTATATACAGGACAATTTCATCGACTGAACCAAAACAACTTATGAAAATCGCTCAAGTCGCCCCCTTATGGGAAAGGGTTCCACCTCCTAACTATGGAGGAATAGAACTGGTAGTGAGTCGCTTGACTGATGAACTTGTTCGTCGCGGTCATCAGGTAACTTTGTTTGCCTCTGGCGATTCTCAAACTTTAGCTCACTTAGAAGCAGTTTATTCGCAGGCATTGCGCTTAGACCGAAATGTCAAAGAGTATGCAGTGTACGAAATGCTGGAATTGAGCCAAGTTTACCAAAGTGCTGCCCAATTCGATATTATCCATTCTCATGTAGGGATTTCGGCATTAGCTTTAGCGAGTTTGATAACAGCAACTTCTACAGTCCACACACTGCACGGTAACTTTACAACCGACAACCGTCACGCATTTAGCTACCACCAAAAGCAACCATACGTCAGCATTAGTAACTCTCAGCGTCAAATCGATCTCAATTATATTGGCACGGTTTATAACGGAATTGAGCTAGCAGATTACCCATTCGTAGCCCAACCGTCAGAACCTCCATATTTGGCCTTTTTAGGGCGTTTGTCGCCAGAGAAAGGGCCACAACATGCGATCGCTATTGCAAAACAGAGTGGTTGGCGCTTGAAGATAGCAGGAAAGATTGATCTAGCAGACTTGAAGTTTTTTGAACAAGAGATTGCCCCCCTTATTGATGGTCAGCAAATTGAATATTTAGGCGAAATTAGCCACGCCGAAAAGGCTGAACTTCTGGGCAATGCTGCCATAACTCTTTTCCCTATTAACTGGCAAGAACCTTTTGGGTTAGTAATGATTGAATCAATGGCAACTGGTACACCAGTGATTGCCATGAATTTCGGTTCCGTGCCGGAAGTAATTGCCCACAATAGAACAGGTTTTATCTGCAAAAGTTATGCAGAAATGGCGGCAATGATTCCACTAGCTTTAGAACTAAATCGTCAAACCTGTCGAAAATATGTGGAAAACAACTTTAGCGTTAGCCAAATGGTTAACGGATATGAAGCTATTTACAGACAAATTATTAAAGACCGCATAGAATCGAATGGACGCATTCATGCTGCCAAAATCTAGTTTTAATCAACTGCTTTTTTATCCAGCTTAAACAATAACTTTTTTTAAGGAGCACATTGGTATGAGTACGAGAACCAACACCTGCCCATGTTGCGGTGGTTCCCTGCTGCGTCATGCCCGTCATGGTGAACTATATTGGTTTTGCCTGTCGTGCCGGCAAGAAGTACCGCTATTAACAGCTACTCGTTTGCCTAATCTGGAAACCCGGAACACCGGAGTAGTATCCCAGCCAGTGGTGAATACCTAGTTTTTTGACATATAAAGCCTAATAGAAATCGAGTTTACACTTATGAATTAGCTCCAACTGATAAAATCGGATGGAGCTAATTCATAGGTTTCAAATTTTGTTAGCAGCCTTACTTTATGGTCAAGAAGATTTACGCTTAGAGGAAGTTGCTGACCCCACTCCGGCGGCTGGCGAAGTTGTGATCCAGGTGGGGGTAGCAACAACTTGTGGTACAGATTTGAAAGTCTGGGGGCGTGGTGGTCATGCCAAGATGCTGAAACCGCCGTCGCTATTTGGTCACGAAGCTGCTGGGCGAATAGTTGCCTTGGGTGCAGGTGTGACTGATTGGCAAGTAGGCGATCGCATTGTCGCGAATAATTCCGCCCCCTGCTGCCGGTGCTTTTTCTGTCAACGCCAAGAGTATTCATTATGTCCAAATTTAACCTGGAATAATGGTACTTTTGCAGAATACCTAAAAATTCCCGCACCGATAGTACAGCATAATTTATTGCAGATTCCCGATGAGTTGCCGTGGGAATTGGCAGCCATGACGGAACCCTTAGCTTGTGTGTTACATGGTGTAGCCCGTTCTGATGTCAAAGCCAAAGATCGAGTAGTCCTCTTAGGAGATGGGGCGATCGGGCTGATGTTTGTGGCGGCTTTGAGTGAGAAAGCTGAGGTTTTGCTGTGGGGAGGTAATAACCACAGGCTAGAAATTGGTCAAAAATTAGGTGCAATCCAGACCTTTAATTATCATCAAATCCCAGATATTCCCAGTGTGGTGAAAGAACTCACTCAAGGATGGGGCGCAGATGTAGTGATTGAAGCCACTGGTGTCCCAAGTGTTTGGGAAACTGCGATCGCTTGCGCCCGTCCTGGTGCAACAGTCAACTTATTCGGTGGATGTCCACGGGATACCAGCATTACTGTTAATACAGAACAGTTACACTACAGCGAACTGACTATTAAAGGCGTATTTCATAATACACCAAAGTATGTACGGGAGGCCCTTGCACTGATTGCTAGTCGCAAAATTCCCTTTGAGTTACTTATTAGTGAACAGCGATCGTTAAAAGATTTAGAACAGGTGTTTTGTGAGATGAAGGCGCGTCAGGTTATTAAGGTGGCAATGATTCCTTAGTTTTTTACAAACAAAGGTAGGAGGAAGGAAACATTGCCAGAAACTTTAGCGATATAACAAATGCGTAGGCGTAGCCAGCCGTAGACATCGCCGATATAACAAATGAGGTCGCTGATATAACAAATGAGGTCGCTGATATAACAAATGAAGTCGCCGAAATAGCAAATGCGAACGCCGAAATAGCAAATGCGAACGCCGAAATAGCAAATGCGAACGCCGAAATAACAATGGCAGTCTTAATTGCCTATAAAACCCTAACTTGATATGTACCCTAAACACTTACCTGCTTTTACTCCTCCTGTTTTTTAGTCCCTCAAACTCACGTTAAGTATTAATTTTTATAATATAAAAATAAAATGTCTGAGAAATTACTTAGTTTATTGTAATTTTAAATCTGGCATTGTTTAAGGTAAGGGACTTCCAAGAAATAAATTATTCAAAGAAACGAACCACAGAGACACAGAGAACACAGAGAGAAGAGAAATAGAGAGAATTTTGCGTCAGTTTTGGGATATTTTTGTATTTGGAAGTCCCTAAAAAAAGACCATGTTCAACAAAATCTTCGCAACGAGTATCGCAACAATTGGACTAATAATAACTGTCTTAATTTCCGCCGCTCAAGCCAACCCGAAGGCACTGACCTGGAAAGTGTTAGGAAAACCTTTAGTGATTAACTCCAAAACCTATGTTTTGTTCGGTTCGGATAATGGTCAACCTGGTGGTACTAATCCTTATGAAGGCGACACTAGTGTTAACGAATATCGCTCACTGCTCTGCTTTAAAAAGACAAACGCTCCCGCACCAGTAGGTCTGCCGCTCGGTTACAGTGGATTTTTCGCTTGGTCTGGTGGTACAGTCTTGGTAATTCCCAATATCCAAGGGAAGCAATTAACGTCTCAAGCAGTTGCAGACAATATATGCGATCAGGTAGGACAAATCCTTCGTGGTACCTCTGGATATCGGATGGCAGAATTCCATGATGGTATTGGATGGGGTTTCTGGGCAGAAGCCTATGGCGATATAAACGGTTTAGCACGTTGTACCCGCTATTGGATTAACATTAATGACCAACCTGCTGCAACTCCTTGGTAGGCTAGGTAGTGCTAAACCGCTAGATCAAAAAGCGATCGCCTAATGTTAGGTTGACACTCATATACAACAGATGTACGCCCCTACAGCCGATTGATTATGTTGCAAAGATTTTTGAAAATAGTATGACAAAATATTAAGCAAAAGATGTGAAGAAAAATGAAAGGACTTTGGCTCGAAAACAACCAGTTGCAATTACGCACAGATATTGCCATTCCTGAACCACCACCGGGAGAAGCCTTGGTACGTGTCTTGCGTGCAGGTATCTGTAACACTGATCTGGAACTACTCAGAGGCTACTATCCTTACCGTGGTATTTTAGGTCATGAATTTGTCGGCATCGTCGAACAAGGGCCAGAACACTTAGTTAACCAACGTGTAGTTGGAGAAATCAACGCTGTGTGTGGGCATTGTCGGTTTTGTCGCAGCGGACAACCAACTCACTGCGAAAATCGCACAGTTCTGGGTATTGTCAACCGTCATGGAGCCTTTGGTGAATATCTCTGTTTGCCGGTGGAAAACCTGCATATAGTACCTGATAATGTGCCAACAGAAGTAGCAACTTTTACTGAACCTTTAGCAGCAGCTTTGGAAATTCAGCAGCAAGTACCATTGCATCCAAATGACCGGGTGCTAGTAGTTGGAGATGGTAAACTAGGGCAGTTGGTAGCCCAGACACTAGCCCTAACTGGCTGTGAACTCTTAGCTGTGGGACGTCATCAAGACAAACTAGCTAACTTAGAGGCACGCGGAATAAAAACGAGTCTAGCCGACGCTGTTACAGATGGATATTTCGATATCTCAGTAGAATGTACTGGCAACCCAGAAGGATTTGCGATCGCCCGTCGTGCCCTACGTCCTCGTGGCACATTAGTGCTTAAAAGTACTTATGCTGGCAACCTCAGCCTGGATGCTTCTTCTTTAGTAGTGGATGAAATCACCCTCATCGGCTCCCGTTGTGGTCCCTTTGCTCCAGCCCTCCAGCTACTAGCTACAGGACAAGTTGACGTGCAACCCCTGATTCATGCTACCTACCCCCTGATTGAAGGGCTTGCAGCTTTTGAACACGCTCAGAGTCGCGGTGTTTTGAAGATATTGTTAGAGATTGGTTAGGGATTGGGTGTAGCCCTGTCGAGGTGAAATATATATAGATTGATTTTTCTCAGCATAACTGCGGTTGCCGAAGTCCAAGGCGATCGCAGAACTTTTTAATTATGATTCCTACAGTCATTGCACCCCATACGGTATGAGTGAGAATTTTGCAATTATTTGCTACTTTGAAACATGATGTAAATAATTGAAATCCTCCTCAGTAATTTTACTTTCTATCTTACAAAAACTTGTAAATAAAAACCGTGTTGACTCTGAAGCCAAGAATGATGTTTTTGTTGAACTATTGAGGTATGCAAGCTAACTACTTGGCTGTTAAAAGTATTAACAAAAAAATGACAACTGACTTTAATCAAAATCAAACCCCAAATTCTCCTTGGAATCCTTTCGTCCCCACTAAAAGAGATATAAGCAGAACTGAAGAACTAGCACAAAAAAGCCCTGTCGTTGCTGGTGTGTTAACATTTTTTATTCCCCTTGCTACCATGATTTATCTCAACAGAGGAGTAAATAATCTGAAAATTCTTGGATATGTATTTGTCACTGCTTTTATAATAGGTATAGCTTCATACGATGAAAAAGATCCTAGAAAAACGGAAAGAATAGGTAATCTAGTTGGATTATGTGGTCAAGTAGCTATAATTACCGAAAATGTCAAAGCAGTTACTCTAGCCCGTAAGCGATTAGCTTCTCAGCAGTCTTAATAATTACTAAATATTAAGTCGTGTGCCTCAGCCAAAAATTACAAATAAGCTTTTACTATTTAGTATATAAGTTTGCCACTAGACAAAAAAGCCTGCAAAAGCAGGCTCAGATATATTTCACACAAACGCGAAACCTATTCTGGTAACTTATATTGCTCAACAATACGCTTGGCAAACTCTGGAACGTGCGCTTCTAATTTCTCTGGATGATTCCGCTTCACATATAAATAGTTCCGAGTAAAGTGAGAATCAATGGAAAACCGCGCATATTCTAGACCTTTGGGGCCGATTTTTTCGATGACCACACCCATGAGTTTTGCTGCCCACATCGGGAGGGTAACGCCTTTATCGTAAGCGGGAATACTTTGCTGTACAGCTTCCTTACGATTCCCTTTAGACATCACTGGTTGAGTGTCTAACTGGTCTTTTACCAAATCTAGCATTTCCTTACCAGTGTCATTTCTGACTACAATCCATTGCCAGCCAAAGGGTGCGCCCATGTAGCCAACGACTAAATCTGCTAGGGAGTTGACGTAATCAAAGCAACTCATACAGGATGGGGCAAAGACATCTTTAAGTTGGTTGGTCTTCAAGCCAAAGAAAGGCACAGTTTCTGATAAGCCATCTTCATGTTTGAAGTGAACCCGGAAGTCTTGCATGAACTCATAATGCACAACTGTATCAGGCGATCGGCTGGTGGTTTCTAAGAATTTTTGCAGTCCGGCGCGGTTAACATTATCTACGCAGGGCGTACCCAAAACATAGAGTTTTTCTAAGCCAAGTTGTTTTTCTACGGCTCGTAATGCCTGGATTTGGCAACCAACACCAATTACCAACAGTCGCTTCATCCCCGATTTTTCCACCTGTTCCAATACGGAAAGATTGGGCGAAAGTGTTGGTTTATTTACCCGCGCTGCTAGTATTTCTTCTGGAGTCCGGGCGATAATGGGCATGGGTTGAAACCGGTCTTCTTTGGTGTTTTGTACGCAGACCACACCTTCAACTAAGCCGCGATTGAGCATTTCAATGGCAATGCTGCTAACAATACCCGTCCATTGTGCGCCTGCGATTGGTTGCTGTTTTCGCGCCGCTATCATGTCTTGGTGAAC
Organism: Nostoc sp. S13; assembly: GCF_029379315.1. Lineage (GTDB taxonomy): Bacteria > Cyanobacteriota > Cyanobacteriia > Cyanobacteriales > Nostocaceae > Nostoc. The sequence goes on along the minus strand of NZ_JAQYWQ010000002.1, from coordinate 18,145 downwards.
ACCAAAGTAGAGTTCATCAGGGTTGTCGAGATGGCGCGATCGCGTGTGCGTTTCTGCTTCAAGTTCGCCGATCTGCTGATTAATAAAAGCGCAGGCTTCCTTGACATAATGAATATAGTATGTATCGCATAGTCCGCACTCGCTACAGAGTTCTTTAGCAGGGCGGCGGCTGGTAGGTTTGAGGGCTTTAGCTTTTTTGTGCTTGCTAGAATCAACTGAGGTCATATAAATTTTTTGTTTTATCCAGTAATCGCTTTTATTACAATACCTTCAGTGGCTATGAACTTTACGATAGATATTGAACAACGAAGAGAATGGACGCAATAAGCTGAAGTGATTGGTTTTCCTGGTGTACTGGTTTACGGGTAGACACGAGAATAAGCATTAGCTTTGCGTGTGTTAGCTGATCAGCTGGAACATGGGGAAGCAACGCACACGCGATCGCGCCAGTGCAGCCCCAAAATTTGATGTTTTTAAGCAAATCGGCATCTGTTTAGTATTAACTTTATAATTTATATGAGTACAAATTTGGTACATACTAATGTTGCAATCCATTGAAGGAGTGTATAAGAACGGAAAAATAGAACTTTCATAATTACCATCTGATATATCAGAAAGCCGTGTTGATGTATTGTTTTTTAACGTTAGATTGTCTTAGTAATTTATCAATACTAGATTAAGATAATAGCTGCTATGCAAAACATATTTCCAAGTACGAAAAGACTAATTTCTTTGATCCTATTTACGCTACTTGTATTTACTATCGCTTCGACAATTTTACCAATTCCTGCCTGGGCATCAACAACGGGAGCAGATCACTCAAGCACGATAGAGATAATTATTGGATTTTTAGGTATAATTATTTAGTTTTTCTTGGGTATATTTTCTCAACTAACCTAAGAAGAGTTTTAAATATTTGCGGAAATTCCTGATGGTATCGTAAAATTCGTTACTTAATATAAGGTAGTTAGCTTAAGTAAGCTATCAACATTAAAATTAAGACACAACTGCCATGCAATGTATATTTCAGAATGCCAAAAGACTAATTTCACTTTGGTTATTTACACTGCTCATAGTGACTAGCGCTCTGACGATTTCACCTGCTCCAGCTCAGGCAGCAACAATAGGAAATGTGATATTTTTCAACTGTGAGTCAGGCAGTAACTGTGGAAATCTTGCGGCGTTTGTTGGTGGGATGGCTTCGGGCAGCGCGGTAACGCTGATTGCTACGGGACACACAGCAGTTCTAGCAGGGGCAGGGGCTGCGGTTGGATCAGCAGTAGTAACGGCAGCGACTGGAACTTTAACTGCGGTTGGATCAGCCGTAGCAGCTCCGGTATTGCTTCCATTAGCTGCAACAGCAACAGTTGGCTATGTTGGATACGGCGCATGGAAAGCTCTTAACCACAGTGAACCAAACCCCTTGAATTTATTTGATTACAAGAGTTGTGCAAGCTTAAATTTAAACTTTGCACAGCACCTCTAGGACAAATATTCTTTTTAGCCCTTTGGTAAACTTATCGAAGGGCTTTCACTGTTTAAAAATCTGTCGCACCTCTTCTCTCTTCCTCAGCGTTCTCTGCGCCTCTGTGGTTCGTTTCTCCTCAATCTCCATAAGTAACCATGTTTTCTGCCTCTTGTTGCTGTTTCCGATATTATGCTTCTAAAGATGGTTAAATAATAATTGCTTCAAGTTGAGATGTTTCCGCATCATTTATGACATCCTCAGCAGCCAAGTTCAAAGTTTGATAAAGTTGCCTGAGGGCTAGTCCTAGACTCTTAACTCCTAACGATGGTTTGTAAACCTTGCACTAATCTTTCTATACCTTCTTTTGCCGTCTCTTTTTGCAGCGCACCATAGGCAACACGTAGGTAGCATCCATCATCCATGCCAAAGGTTGTACCTGGAATGACTGCTACTTTATGTTCCTCTATTAGTCTTTTAACTAACTCAAAAGCATCCATCTGGGTATTAACTTTCAGGAAAAAATAGAAAGCGCCATTGGCGGGTGTAATGCTACATAAACCTTGGAGGCGGTTAAGGGAGTCGAGTACTACTTGCCGCACTTGACCGATTGCACCTATATGACTCTTCAAATACTCCTCTTTTGCTTGCAATGCCCCTAAAGCTGCATATTGAGAAATTACTGGCGGACAAATCAAAATTGTATCCTGGACTTTTTTGACGGCAACAAGTAGGTGTTTGGGAATCACCATATAGCCAATACGCCAACTGGCAAAACCGTATGCTTTGGAAAGGCTAAACAGAGAAATAGTGTACTCACTATTTCTCCCAAATGCACCAGGAAAAACGTGTTTTACCCCGTTATAGGTAAAGTATTCATAGGCTTCATCGCTGATGTGGTAAATGCCGTGCATACCACAAATTTGATTTACTTGGCGCAATGCTGTTTCTGAATAGACAACTCCAGTCGGATTATTCGGTGAAATTGTGACCACAGCCCGTGTTTTGGGAGTAATTGCTTGAGCGATCGCATCTTTTCGCAGTTGGTAATTTTCATCCGTCGCCACTAACACCGGACGACAACCAGCCATTGCGATCGCCATTTCGTGGTTGAAATAGTAGGGCGTATTCAGAATAATTTCATCGCCTGGGTTAGTGATCGCCAGAATGGCATTCATAAATCCCATATTGCTCCCCGCCGTCACAACAATACAGTTTTCCTCATTGATTTCAATGCCGTTGAAGGCTGACAATTTTCCTGCAAGTGCTGTCAGCAACGGAGGAATTCCTGCAACTGATTTGTATAAATTATTAGCGGGTTCGGCGAAGAATTTGGCTAAAAATTCTCTGGCTTCCGGTGGTGGGTTGTAATAAACAACACCTTGTCCTAGAGAGATTGTTCCAGGAGAGTTTTTAATCAGTTCCCCAACCACAGGAATAATTGGCGACTGTACCCCCTGCATACGAGAGGTTAGGGATTCCATATTTCCTTAAGTGACGCTGGAAGCCTACACTGACCTTTCCTGCGGAACGGTACAGTGTAGGTACTTCAGCAAAATGATTAACCGGATTTGTGATCGCCCAAAAATTTAGTCAATCGAAATCTGCTGAGGGCCATTAGCTTTGCCGTTATGTGCGTCTATTATGGTGCTGGTGTAACTATTTGAGCGGATCTGCTTATCCAGCCAGCCTTTAACGGGATCGTCTGCAAGATTGAGCCGAAGCACACCAGAGAATAATCCACCCACAAATGAGACTGGATGCTGGATAAGTTCTCTGACTATAGGTGACAATTCATCAATGAACATTAAGAGACTCCTGGCGGTGCCGTAAAAAATTATTACTTCTTAATTGATCGTAACCTGTTGAGCAATATCTGGTTGGCCGACTGTATCTAACTACAAAGAATCTATAAACTGTTGTACTTTTTCCAGGAGTGGCTGATGTTCGATTTGCTCTGCCAACTCTTGGGCATTTTGGTAGCACGATCGCGCTAATTTTTTGCGTTTTGTTATGGCATAAAGGTTTCCCATATTCAGCAAAGTAGAAATTTCTCCAAGACCATCGCCCAGTTGTCGATAAATCGCAATGGCTAGTTTGTAGAACTTCATTGCCTGCCGATTCTCTGCCAGGGTGCTGTAGGTAAAACCAATGTTGTGAAGGGTTGTTGCCTCCCCAAAGCGATCGCTGATTGCTCGACGTGTCAAAAGAACTTGATAGTAGAGCAATAGCGCTTGTTTCGGTTTTCCTAAATTACTATAGATTGAGGCAATATTATTCAAAGTGGTTGCTTCACCAACCAAATTCTTGACAGCTCGTTGAATTGGAAGTGCTGCTTGAAAAAATTCTAGAGCTTGCTCAAACTTGCCTAAGACATTGTAAGCCAACCCAATGCCATTTAGCGTTATTGCTTCACCAGAAAAGTCACCTAGCAATCGCCGCATCCTCAAAATTTGCTGTTGTAGCAACAGTGCCCGTTTCGGTTCTCCTAAGCGGGTATAAATTAACGCTACATCATTAAGAGAAGAAACTTCACTTTCAGTATCTTGCGATCGCCTAAAGATTGGCACTGCTTTGTCAAAATATTCCAAGGCTTGCGAAAAGCGTCCAAGACGGCTGTAGGTAGAACCCAGATTGCTAAGTGCAGTTGCTTGGGCTGGCATGTTGCCAATTTCAACAGCAACCGAAAGCGCCTGATGAAAGCGCTCTAATGCTCTTTGAAGTTGCCAGCAACTGAGGTGAGCTAAACCGAGGTCGTTCAAAGTATAACCTTCCCTAGCTCGGTCTGGAATTGCTCTAGCCAAGTCTAAATTCTTGGTTGCAAGATCGAGAGATTCTTGAAATTTCCCCCGTTGGTAGTAGCGGTTTGCTTCATCACGACGTTGTTCCCACTCTTTGAGTTGATTTAAAGGTTGCGTCATCTGACCTCAGTTACATTCTGCGATAAATAGGCAGGACATCTTTTGGGAATGAACCCCTCTTAGGTTAGGTTTCCCAAAATTGAGCTAACTTTTATCTTCTACCTTTAGATATAAGACGTAAAAAGAGAAGTATGGTACAGAATCATACTTTGCAGGGATATTTATGAAGCAATTAATACAAATACCCTCGTAGGCGCACACAGCTATGATTGCTGTCAACTTAGAGGCAGGGTGAATAGAATTCGCGGTGATTTTCAAGTCTAGTAATTTCAGCCAAGCCAGCACAGCGAAAATTGTCTACAACCCTGTGACTGAGCAATTGTTCTACAACGAAATTCGGCAGTGGCTGTCTGTTTAGGACTCTAACTGGCACGCCAAATTTCACAGCATCTGATTTTATTGTGCAGGTGTAATGCCAACTCGAATGGGATGCGACTTCTAGTTGCCCGGCTAGCAATAAATTTGTTACTTCTTTGACCTGAGCTTTAGGTATAGGTCTTCAAGGTCAATAGCTGATAACTGGTGGGTTGCTCAAAATGGAAGCAAGTCCATCAGGTGTTGAGAAGTATAGGGTCTTAGTAGCAGTCTTGTGGTGTCTATCTTAGGCATGGTATCAGAGTGGCAGTCCAAATGCTACTTTAAACAAGCCTATTTTTTTACAAACATTAATATAATGCTCTTACTATGAGCATCTACCAATCTCTCAAAAAATCTTATACGGAAGATCGTCGGAGTGAAAATGACTGGCGGTTGTTTTTGCGTTTAGTGCCTTATGCCCGTCGTAGCGGACGACTGTTAACGCTGTCGATTTGCCTACTCATCCCGATCGCGCTAGCTAATGCGGTACAACCGTTGTTGATTGGCCAACTGATCTCCCTAATTCGCAATGAACCAAGCGTTTACGAATTTCTCAGGAATCGTCCCTTGTCGCAAGGACTAAATATCCTGGAGGGATTATTAGTAATTGCGATCGCCATACGATTGATTTTGACAGGCTACCAGGGTTATCTAGTACAGAAGCTAGGGCAACAAATCACCGCCGCAATTCGCCAAGACTTATTCGAGCATGTAACATCTCTAGCAGTACGCTTTTTTGACCGCACGCCCGTAGGTAAGTTAATTACCAGAATCACCAGCGATGTAGAAGTTTTAGGCGATGTCTTTTCTACTGGGGCAATTGGCATTGTGTCCAATTTGTTTACCATGCTGATGATTTTGGGTTTAATGTTTTCCATCCAATGGGAACTCACTTGCTTGCTGCTATTCATGTTGTTACCAGTTACCTGGTTAATTGTTTACATTCAGCAACAGTACCGCAAAGCCAATTACAAAGGGCGGGAAGAACTTTCTATCTTGAACTCACAGCTACAAGAAAATGTGGTTGGCATTAACGTAGTGCAGTTGTTCCGCAGGGAAAAATTTAATGCCGAATTGTTTCGCGCCACGAACAACCGCTACACTCAGCAAATGGATCAAACCATCTTTTATGATTCATTTATTTCAGCAACCTTGGAATGGATTGGTCTGATTGCGATCGCAGCTGTTTTGTGTCTGGGTGGTTGGTTACTGTTAGGAAAAAGCTTGACTTTTGGGACTTTATCTGCATTTATATTGTATGCCCAACGATTATTTGACCCTTTACGGGATTTTGCCGAAAAATTTACAGTAATTCAAGCTGGTTTCACTGCGATTGAACGCGTAGGCGATGTATTAGATGAACCAATAGAAATCCGCGATCGCGCCAATGTGCGCTTCTCAATATTTGATGCTAAATTCGGCTACATAGACGAGATCGTTGCAAATTTAGAATCCCCAGACTTGACTTCGCCGCCGGAACTAGGAGAGATTCGCTTTGATCACGTCTGGTTTGCTTATAAAAACGATGATTACGTAATTAAAGACTTGGATTTTACCATTCATCCTGGTGAAAAAGTGGCATTAGTCGGCCCCACAGGTGCGGGTAAAACTTCGATCATCCGTCTTTTGTGCCGCCTCTACGAACCCACCCAAGGACGCATTCTCATAGATGGTGTCGATATTCGCGAGGTACCACAGGCAGAACTGCGGCGCTACATGTCAGTAATTTTCCAAGAAGGCTTTTTGTTTGCTGGCGATGTTAAAAGCAACATTTCTTTAGGAGATGGCTATACCATTGAACAGATTCAACAAGCAGCAGAGGAAACCAACGTTGCCCAGTTTATAGAAGAATTGCCCCAAGGTTATAATACTCAACTTCGAGAACGGGGTACAAATATTTCTAGTGGTCAAAAGCAACTTTTAGCCTTTGCGCGGGCTGCCATTCGCAATCCCCAAATTTTGGTACTAGATGAAGCTACCGCTAGTTTGGATGTTGGCACAGAAGCTTTAGTTCAAGAGGCATTAAACCAGCTTTTGCTCAGACGTACCGCTATTATTATTGCTCACCGCCTGTCTACGATTCGCAATGTAGACCGGATTTTTGTATTGAAGCGCGGCGAATTAATCGAACAGGGAAGCCATGAACAACTACTGCAAGAAGGAGGGCTTTATGCTACTTTACATAATTTGCAGATGTTAGGAGGTTAGAATATTTTCAGAATAATCCCAGGTGGAAAACTGCGATCAAAAAAGTCGGACTCCAATTCATACGAATTCTAACTCCTGAGTTCTGAATTCTTCTTGATAAATTCAGTAGACCGAAAAGTTTTGCGATCGCGCTGTGCCAGTTGCGTAAGTCCTGCTAATGTGCAGCGTGCTTTTTTCTCTTGAGGGTACTTTTTGACAATACTATGGCGAGTTTATATTATGTACCCCTACTATCTTCTCAAGTAGTCGGTTCTTTTTGGCTGACGGTTATGACTTCAAGCCTCTTGCTTTGTTCTGCACATCAATATTTAGATGCGTTCACCCTGACCGTTGGTAATAATGTTCCAGGTGGCACTGAGAATAATGGTAAGAACACATTATATTTTTGCAGAGCCATTGTTCATGGAGAATATACACCAGGGAAATACTATCCACCAAATAAAACCTGCTACGTTCCTTGGGGCGATAAAGAATACATATACAACAAGAGCAATTTTCAGATTCTATTTGCAAACTAAACTGGTTCTTGGCGACTTTTGGTGAAGATGGAGAAAAAAGGTATTTATCACATAGCGATGGCTACGTCCGCAGCAGGCATCGCAAGAAATTCACATATAATTATGTAAAAACTTCCCCAAGCGACATTAGCAGTTTGGAGAAGTGGTAAGTTTGCTTACTGTTAGGACTTACGAAAAACTACATGCTAGTAGGCGTAATTCATAAATTCCCCGTAAGAAGAAAATCATGATTTCGGCTATTCTTTGCGTGAGTCCTGACTGTTTATCGCACCAAAAATATTTTGTTATTAGATGCCTTAATCTAAAGAATAATCATTCTTAAAATCCCCAGGTGCGAGAAAAAATCAAGGTATTATTTACGGCTGAAACGCTGTATACTTCCCTCCTAAACCTTCCACAATCGTGCGTGTATTGGCAATTAACATTCCTTGGTATGTCTCACCTTCTGTTCCTTTTTCTCCCAAACCATCAGCAAACAATTCTCGGTCTGAAACCTTAACTTTTGCTTCTTTTGCTACAGCCTCTATAAGTTTCGGGTTAATTGTCGTCTCTGCAAAAATCGTCGGTACACCCTCTTTTTTAATATCATTCGCTAGTGCGCCTATCCGTGCAGGTGTGGGCGCTTCTTCTGTGCTAATACCCCCTAGCGCGCCTTTAATTGGAATTCCATAAGCTTTGGAATAGTAACCGAAAGCATCATGGGTTGTGACTAATTTGCGTTGCTTGGGTGGAATTGTCGCAATCTGCGATTTGATCCAGCTGTCTATCTGGCTGATTTCATTTGTGAGTTTTTGCGTGTTTTTGGTATAGGTTGCAGCATTATTTGGGACTACCTTGATTAATTCTTGGGAAATCACCTGTGCTATTGCTATGCCATTCTGGGCATTGTGCCATACATGGGGGTCGGTAACAGTTTTACCATCATCCTCAAACTGCTGGGGTTTGGGGACTGCAACTTCATCTACAGCCACTTTAGGAGCGGGATTTGAGGTAGCTTTAATTAGCTTGATTAAACCAGGTTCAAAATTGTAGCCACCATAGAGAATTAACTTAGCCCGCTCAATTGCTTTGCTATCCTCCGGCTTGGGTTGGTATACGTGCGGATCTGAACCTGGATCAATTAAACATTTAAGATCAATGCTATCGCCTGCGATTTCTTTAGTTAAGCCACAAGCAACGGTATTGGTGGCGACTACTAACAAGCTTTTCCCACTAGCTTCTGGCGCTGGTGAAGTCCCAGTTTGAATCGCAGACGGATTATCAGGAGGCGTGGCAGTCGATTGACTGGTTTGGGATGATGGACTACATCCAAGTACCCCGCATGTTAAGGCAAGAGCCGCTAGGGATTTCAATCGTAGTTTGTAAGATATCATAAATCTGATTACCTAAGTTATAGTGATTATCATTATCATGCAAATGGTAAATTTATGTTAGAGGTTAAAAATTTAGCTGTAAACTACCGGGGAGTCACGGCGGTTGAGGATGTGAGTTTCCGCTCCTTACCGGGACAGATTGTGGGTGTAATTGGCCCGAATGGTGCCGGTAAAAGCACAATGGTGAAAGCGATTTTGGGTTTAGTACCAACAACAAGTGGAGTTGTAAAGTTTCGATCTCGCGCTTTAAAACAACAATTAAGTTCTGTTGCGTATGTACCACAGTGATCGCAGATTGACTGGGATTATCCGATAACAGTCCAGAATGTGGTGCTGATGGCGCGGACTGTGCATACAGGCTGGTTTCGCAAACCTTCACGGGCATCTAAAGAAATAGTTAAAGATGCTCTTTTGAGAGTGGGGATGCTAGAGTTGCGATCGCGTCAGATTGGAGAATTATCAGGCGGACAACAGCAGCGAGTATTTTTAGCACGAGCTTTGGCACAACAAGCCGAATTATTATTCTTTGATGAACCATTTGTTGGGATTGATAAAAAGACGCAAGCCATCATGTTTGATGTGTTTGAGGAACTAAAATCACAAGGTAAGATTTTGCTGGTAGTTACTCACGATTTAGGCACTACTTTGACCAAATGTGACCAGTTATTGTTATTAAATAAACAAATAATTGCTAACGGCTCACTAAAAGAAGTCATGACAGCAGATAATATTCAACGTGCTTATGGAGATAATATATTTATATTAAATAGAGAAGTAGTTTAATGTTGAATTGGCTAATTGAACCCTTAAGTTTCGAGTTCATGCGTGGAGCTATTATCACAGCAATTCTGTTGGGTATTCTTTGTGCTGTTGTCGGTAATTATCTGATTGTTCAACGTATGGGAATACTTGGTGATGTAATTGCTCATGCTGTTTTACCAGGACTCGCTATAGCCTTTTTCTTAGGTATCGATATTTTCTTAGGTGCTTTTATCTGCGGAACTCTTAGCACTTTTGTTATTGCCTGGATTCAATCTCAATCTCGCATCAAAGTTGATGTAGCAATGGCGTTAGTTTTTTCAGGTTTTTTAGCTTTGGGCATCATGCTAGTTACTTTACTAAAAAGCAAATTAGACCTGCATGAATTTTTGTTTGGTGATATTTTGAGCGTGACCACAGATGATGTGAAGCGGACTGTAATTATTACAGCTGTTGTCTTGCTTTTAATTAAACTATTTTACAAAGAATTGTTATTTTATACTTTTGACCCACTTGGCGCTCAAGCTAGTGGTTTACCAGTTAACTTGATTCATTTTGCTCTAAATGGTGCTATTACCTTGACGATTGTTGCTAGTATGCAAACTGTGGGTGTAGTCTTAGTTGTTTCCTTGCTGATTGGCCCAGGAATCACAGCTTATTTATTAGTGAAAGAATTACACCAAATGATGCAATTAGGCGCAGTTATTGGTGTGTTTAGCAGTGTAGCTGGAATGTATATTAGCTACTATTTGAATGTGCCATCAGGTGCGGCTATAGTTTTAGTGGTTTCCATACTATTTTTATTAGCATTATTTTTTAGTCCTAGTCAGGGAATTTTGACTAGACCAGAAATAGTCCATCGTTGGGCTAGGCTATTTAGCCAGTTCAAATCTCAAAATCCGAAATGAGCCAAGCGATCGCTAACTAGGATTCGTTAGGAATAAACAGTAGACTATGCGTAGTTTACCGCCGTAGGCATCGCCGAAAATTATCGTGTAAGGGAAGTGCGATCGCTAACTAGGATTAAAGTGAGAGCGATCGTATTCAATAAATTATGTAGCGATCGCGCCACAGTAACAGAAGTGATGACCGATAACTGTTACCCTAAATCAGTGAAATCCCCCAGACTAAAGGTGTTGGCTTGTACCCCAACTAGTGTTGCTAAGAGTTCACCATCCTGTTTCCTGACTAGAGTATTGCTGGTATCAGTGCCAATGCCTTGGGTAATAGTGATCTGTTAAAAGGTCAGACCATTCAATAGACCTAGATAATCGCTACCAACTGTAAAGTTGAAAATAGTGTCACTTCCAGACTCGCTCGCCAGCACAAACATATCACGACCGCTACCGCCGTACAATGTATCTTCACCTGTTCCACCATATAGGTTATCGTTACCGTCTCCAGCACGAAGGTAGTCGTCTCCTGTGCCACCATAAAGGGAGTTGTCGCCAGCTTGACCGTAAAGGTTGTCGTCGCCAGCTTCACCGTAAAGGTAGTCGTCGCCTTCTCCACCCTGAAGGAGATCGGCATCTGTACCCCCAACCAGAAAATCGTCACCGTTTTCGCCAGAGAGAGAGTCTTTACCACCTTCGCCAAAAATGATGTCGTTGCCATCTCTGGCGTTAACAACATCATCGCCATCTCCAGCGTGAATGATATTGACTTTGGCATCGCCGATGATTTCATCTCTGAAGGCAGAGCTTGGATAACCTTTAAAGATATCTTGAAAAGCCTTAGTGCTTGTGTCGATTCCGATAAACTTGTTTTTTACATCAAGCGCTTTAAGACCAGCAGCTTGGTTAAAATCAAGATTAACTGTCTGAGCGTCTCCAGTAACATTTAGCTTCAATGGCATAGTAGATTTTAGGTGTAGAGTTTATAGATACGTTTTCCGAAACAAATTTTGAGCTATGGTCGCCCATTCCCCAGTCTGATAACTTGAGTGCGTAGGCGCAGTTCGCCGTAGGCATCGCATCCCAATTCCCAACCATTAGTCAGAAAAATCAGCAAACGAATCAGCATCGTCGCTCACAACTGCTATGGCTCAACTAGATGGAAAATTTTCAGTATTTGGATAAACACTTTACTTGTGTTTAATCATTGGGCAGATTTCTGTACTACAACTGAATCACATCAATACTCTACAGCCTTATATAAAGTTTGACGGTCGGAAAAAGTCGGGAAAAAGTCGGATCTTCTTGATAGATTCACGTAAACTTTATACAAAAAATGAAGTTTATGGTGCGAATATCGTAGTTAACTTGGTTTTTCTACGTGGAAAGATAAATGAGGGTTGAAGAAGCGATCGCACTAGTCGAGCAATTATTGCCACAGAGACGCTTAACAAAAGTCCAAGAAATTGTCTTCCGTCAATCTTGGGCAGGACAGACATACTTGGATATGGCTGTAAACTCCGATTACGATCCCGGTCACATCAAAGACGTTGGTTCGCAACTATGGCGATCGCTCTCTCAAGCATTAGGTGAAAAAGTTACCAAGAATAATCTGCACGGAGTCCTGAAGCGAACCGCACAGCGGCAAAATGGCACAAATGCCTCCGTAATTTTCCATACAGACTGGGGAGAGGCAATCGACGTTTCCCACTTCTACGGACGCAATATTGATTTAGAAATCCTGAACCAATGGATTATGCGCGATCACTGTCGTCTAATAACCTTACTGGGTATGGGTGGTATGGGTAAAACTGCACTCTCGGTAAAATTAGCAGAACAGTTGCAAACAGAATTTCAATATGTGATCTGGCGATCGCTGCGGCACGCCCCTTTTTTCAAAGACAAGCTGACCGACTGCATTAAAGTCCTTTCTTGTCAACAAGTACTCACATTATCAACTGACCCTCACGAGCAAATCACCTGTTTAATCGAGTACCTCCGTAAATCTCGGTGTTTGGTGATTCTGGATAATTTCGACACGCTATTGCAGCAAGGCAAGCGCACAGGCTGTTACCGCCAGGGCTACGAATCCTATGGTGAACTGTTGTGGCGATTGGGAGAAACTGGGCATCAAAGCTGTATCCTGCTCACCAGCCGGGAAAAACCTGCTGAAATCGCTGCCTTGGAAGGTGATGGTTTGCCAGTTCGTACCCTTACTTTATCAGGATTAGAAGTCACAGCAGGACAAACAATTCTGGTACTCAAAGGGCTATCAGGTAATGAGGAAGAAACCCGCCAACTGGTTGAGTGTTACCGTGGTAATCCCCTAGCGTTGAAAATTGCCGCAACCTCAATTCGGGATTTGTATCAGGGCAACATTGCCCGTTTCATTGCTGAAGGTAAGCTAAACCACATCTAGTTTACATATTTAAAATTTATATAACTTTTATGGGGTGGGCATCTTGCCATTAGTGTCAACTTAAGGTTAAAACCCATTTGTCAACGATAGGTTTTGTGAGAAACGAAGTATAAAGGTGAACTTTTTTCTGCCTTTTATACGCAAGCTGGGAGTGATGCTAATAAACAAAGGATTAATAGTCCCTGAAAAAGTTCGTTTTTTGTCCCCAAGCTCCTAAAAAAATCCCACCCAGACAAATGCCTGAGTGGGTAATATGAGGTGGGACAAAACAGTCTTCCCCAAAGAAATAAGCGAATTATTTGCTCTCTGTAAAATCAGCGTCAATCACATCATCAGCGCCACCAGAGCTAGATGTCGAACCACCATCTTGAGGTTCAGCATCTGGTGCAGCACCGCCACCAGCTTGTTGATAGATGTTACTACCAACGGCGAATAGGGCTTGTTGCAATTCTGGGGTCAGCTTCTTGATTTGCTCATCGTCTTCTTTAGCAACTGCTTCCCGGACTTCTTTCACCAAACCTTCAACTTTGGTCTTGTCAGCAGCCGGGACTTTATCGCCCAATTCTTGTAGCTGCTTTTCAGCTTGGTATGCTAAAGAGTCGGCTTGGTTCTTGCGTTCAATCTTCTCACGCCGCTCTTTGTCAGATGAGGCGTTTTGTTCAGCTTCTCTTACCATCCGGTCAACGTCAGATTTATCCAGGGTGGAAGCGCCAGTTATGCTGATTGACTGTTCTTTACCAGTACCTTTGTCCTTAGCGGTGACGTTAAGGATACCATTGGCATCAATGTCGAACACAACTTCAATTTGAGGGACGCCGCGTGGTGCAGGAGGAATACCATCAAGGCGGAAGGTTCCCAAGCTCTTGTTATCGTTAGAGAATTCGCGTTCACCTTGGAGGACGTGAATTTCTACGTTAGTTTGACCATCCACTGCGGTGGAGAAAACTTCAGATTTTTTGGTGGGAATTGTGGTGTTGCGGGGGATAATTTTGGTCATCACGCCGCCCAATGTTTCTACACCCAAAGATAGGGGTGTCACATCTAACAGCAAGATGCCAGTTACATCACCAGCTAGTACCCCGGCTTGAATGGCTGCACCAACTGCTACGACTTCATCAGGGTTAACGCTTTGGTTAGGGTCTTTACCCAATACCTGCTTCACAATCTGTTGGACTGCGGGAATGCGCGTAGAACCACCAACTAACACCACTTCATCAATATCACCTTTGTTTAACTTGGCATCCCGAAGGGCGTTTTCCACAGGAATACGGCAACGGTCGATTAAGTCAGAGCAAAGTTCTTCAAACTTACCGCGAGTCAGCGTTGTATCCAGGTGTTTAGGCCCATCCTGGGTAGCAGTGATAAATGGTAGGTTGATTTCTGCTTGAGTGACGCTAGAAAGTTCAATTTTCGCTTTTTCTGCGGCTTCAGTCAGACGTTGTAAAGCTTGTTTATCTTTTCGTAGCTCAATGCCTTCGTCTTTCTTGAACTTTTCAGCTAAAAAGTCAACTATTTTTTTATCGAAGTCGTCACCGCCAAGGTGAGTATCACCAGATGTGGCTAGTACTTCAAAAACTCCATCTCCTACTTCCAGTACGGATACGTCGAAGGTACCACCACCCAAGTCAAACACGAGAATGGTTTCATTACTCTTCTTGTCAAATCCGTATGCCAGAGAAGCAGCAGTCGGCTCGTTGATAATCCGCAGAACTTCAATACCTGCAATTTTACCAGCGTCTTTTGTCGCTTGGCGTTGGGAGTCGTTGAAGTATGCCGGAACGGTGATTACAGCTTGGGTTACGGTTTCACCCAGGTATTTGCTGGCATCTTCAACTAGTTTGCGAAGAACTTTTGCAGAAATTTCTTCAGGAGCAAATGGTTTACCAACGATTGGACAATCTAGTTTGACATTGCCGTTGCTGCTGAGGACTTTGTAAGAAACTTCCGTAGCTTCGTTACTCACTTCATCGTAGCGGCGTCCGATAAAGCGTTTGACTGAGTAAAACGTATTTTCGGGGTTCATCACCGCTTGGCGTTTGGCGATTTGACCAACCAAGTTGTCGCCATTTTTCGCAAATGCGACTACTGAGGGCGTTGTCCGAAAACCTTCAGCATTAGCAATTACTGTGGGTTTACCACCTTCCATCACTGCCACGCAGGAGTTCGTTGTTCCTAAGTCAATTCCAACTACTTTTGCCATTTTAGGTGCTGGCTCCGTATAACTACAAATGAATGAATGAGAATATAAAGGACTAAATTTTGAACCAACTTTCAGGTCAATAAATCAGCCAGTTCAGCATGAATACCTTTGGTTTGGCTTTCCTGGGGTTAAAACTCCAGATTATGCTGATATATATACTGAAGCTTAGTGGTAGCCAGTCCATGAAGGGTGGTTTCCCGAACCTTGCTTGGGACGGTTAAATTAACTTAATTGTGTTTTTAGTTGGTTCATGGATTAATTTGCCTTCACTTTGTCTAATGTATGAGAATTAATACTTTCAGTAATTAGGGTGAACCGTAACGTTAGAGTGGTGTTTGCCGTCTTTAGAGGCAACAAACTACAGAAACACTGAGAATGCGAGTAGTAGAACACGGCTTGTAGGTGTAGCCCAACCCAAGTCTTACCCTGAGCCTGCGCCGTCCGCGTAGCGTCTCGTAGAGAAGGGCATCGCTTCCGTAATTTTTTAAAGAGACTGTACTTTGAAAGACTCAAGCGCTGTTGCTGTTGGCGTAAACAGATGCTCCTGTTGCAAATCAGCTCAGGCGTCCCTTGCGTCTTGCGTTAGCGACATTAGGAGCTTCAGCCCCAACTCTTGGAGACGCACTCGCGTTCGGGGAAGTCAAAAGTCAAAAGTCACTCATTCAAAAGTTAAAATTTTGAACCCCATACTTCGACAAGCTCAGTAACTATAAATAAATTTAGTTGCTCTGAGTCAGCGTCCTCCGTATTTCTTGCGTTGCACGTCTGGAAATAGATTTTTTATTTTTCCATAAATAAATTTACTTGCTCTGTACCTTTTTATTTCTGGTCAAAGCTAATTAGGGAATAGCCTGTTATTTCCTTGTTTCCATCTACAGCACTTTTTGCCTACTTTGTCAATGTGTAAATCGTCGCACTGTCAGTTTGATTGGCTGCGGTTTTGACAGCATTTTGAAGATATCAGCACAAGTTCAGTGAACTTTTTGCGCTTCAGTTTAGCTAAAAACTTTTTTGTAATATCAAATTTATCAGTAAGTGAAGCCAAGCATTGCTTGATTTGGGCATTGCAGCCAGTCATTTGTGTCTAATAAAGCTTGTACAATTGTCAAGGCGGTTTTACTATCAAAGTACTTTTCAGGTGTAAGATTTATCGACAGCAAAATTTTTCTACTTTGTGTTTTTCCATCCTTCACTTGTGGCTAAAATGCCCCAAGTTAGGCACTCATATCTTGCAATAGATAACTTTTACCCTTATGACTGGAGAGCAAAATCTTGGGAATAGAGCTACGCAGTTTCGTATTTCTCGACAGCCTGCAACCTCAACATGCAGCATATATGGGAACAGTAGCCCAAGGCTTCTTACCATTACCAGGGGATACATCACTGTGGATTGAAATCTCTCCTGGTATCGAAATTAACAAAATTACGGATGTAGCCCTGAAAGCTGCCTCTGTCCGTCCCGGAGTACAGGTAGTCGAACGACTGTACGGACTATTGGAAGTTCATTCTAGCTCCCAAGGCGAAACGCGAGCTGCTGGTCAAGCTATTTTGGAGTTACTGGGAGTCCGAAGAGATGAATGTCTCAAACCGCGTGTTGTTTCTAGCCAGATTATCCGCAATATCGATGCTTACCAAACACAACTTATTAATCGCACACGCCGGGGACAGCTACTATTAGCAGGGCAAACGCTGTATGTATTAGAAGTTGAGCCTGCTGCTTACGCCGCACTAGCTGCGAATGAAGCAGAGAAAGCGGCGGCGATTAACATTCTTGAAGTTCAAGCTGTAGGCAGCTTTGGACGGCTTTACTTAGGTGGAAAAGAACAAGATATTCTCGCAGGTGCGGCGGGAGCGTTAACGGCGATTGAAAGTGTAGCTGGTCGGGCAAATCCTCTGGGTGGGCGTCAGGAGTAAGGAGAGAAAATGGCAAATCGAGAGCATCTAGCTTTACTGACAGCAGGTGCAGTTACATGGATTGAGTGGAGAAAGAAAAATCCCCAGATTAAACCAGACCTCAGCGCCGCAAACCTGCAAGGGCATAACCTCAGAGGCGCAAATCTCCAGGGGGTAAACTTGAGCAAGGTGGATTTGGGTAATGCTTTGCTCGTGCGAGCAAACCTCAGTGGTGCTGACCTCAGTAGTGCCAATCTCTACAAAGCCTTCCTCGTTGAAGCTAACCTGAGTGATGCTAACTTCAGTGTCGCTAACTTGAGTGGTGCTATACTTACGCAGGCAGATTTGAGTCATGCCAATTTCATTGGAGCTGACTTGAGTGAGGCGAATCTTAGAGGCGCTGCGATCGCTCATGCTAATCTAATTGGAACTGACTTAAGAGGCGCTAACTTGAGAGATGCCGATTTAGGTGCAGCGAAGTTAATACGGACTAATCTCTCTTTTGCCAACCTCACGGAAGCTAACTTGATTGCGGCTGACCTCAGCGAAGCAACTTTATACGAAGCGGAAATGTTGGGGGCTTATCTATATAAAACTGACCTTTACAAAGCTAATCTGACCCAGGCTCACCTCAGTGGTGCTTACCTGCTACGGGCTAACCTAAGTGAAGCTGATTTGAATCAAGCTGATTTGAGTTGGACTAACCTTAGAAGCGCGAATTTGGCAGGGGCGAATCTCAGAGGAGCTAACCTTAGAGGAGCTGACCTTAGAGGAGCTGACCTCAGCGGCGTAAATCTTCAGGAAGCAATTATGCCTGACGGTTCAAAGCACGATTAGTTTACAACAATCCCCAAAGAGTTAAAACTTCTCGTATCGGGTCTGGAAACCGCATTGTTTATACAACTGATACCAAATACACCCTTTTTGATAATTTAGCACAGCTTCATACAGAAATGGTATTAGGGACTTCCAAATAAAAAAATATACAACTAATTGTGGGGTGGGCATCTTGCCCGCCCGTAATCATGGGCGGGCAAGGTGCCCACTCCATAAGATGGGATAATTTATTTCTTGGAAATCCCTTAGAGGGTGTTTGAAAAGTTTTGAGAAGTCAAATATTATGCCAAACGCCTCAGCAT
>NZ_JAQYWQ010000234.1 GCF_029379315.1 Nostoc sp. S13 | reverse complement strand
TTTGACTTTGCCACTCTTCAGATGTACGGAGCTTGTTCAAAACTCAAATAGGATTCCTATAGCTTTCTAATTGTTGACATACTTTACCGAATTCAGTCACAGAAACATTAGTCACATCTTGTTCATAGATTTTCATGCGCGGTTGCCAACTCAAACGTTGATAGAGTGCTTGATATAGTAACCGCCACTTTCTATATATGTCTGAAAGTTCTGGTGCTGGTGGTAAACTTCCTGTAAATTTTATACTTAAAGATTGGTTAACATCCCAAACTTGAGCAGTGACAACAGGAAATCCGTGATTTAGATCACCTCCCAACAAACTTAAAACTACTAGCTTATTCATCACCGTCTTTTTTATACTCTACGCCCCAAAAATGCCTAATCATTACTGACTATTGACTAAATAAAGAAACTTTCAGTTATTTGAAAGTTATCAAGAGCAACTTGAATTAGAAAGCTTTCTCCTGGTTGGACATCAAAGCGTGGTAATTGTACGTAACTATCTTCGGTTCTAGCTTGAACTTCCTGAAGTAGATTTTCTGATTCTGAAAGCAAAGCTAATTTAACATTAGCAGGTAGGTAGGGTTTTCCATGAGCAGGATGTAATTGTACACGAATACCAACTTCTGTTTCTGTCTCTGGTAAGAGTGCAACAAGTAACACGACAGATTGAGATTTTATTTGTATTCCTAAATCGATTAGCTTGGCTCGCTTCAAGCTGGTATTTGTGATATCAGACTCACTTCTAAGACTGAAAGCTAAATTATTGGAGTGCTTGCCAAACAATGTTTCTAATGCTTCCCAACCATTGGAGTAAATTCCCAATAGCCACTGGCACAGATTCACTCCCTGATGAGAAAAAGTCAGTCGTTCTTGGTACAAACGTTGCCGCCACTGTTCATTTTCTAGCAATGCTCCCCATATAGTAAATGGCACTGCAAGTCTAGGAAAAGTTACAGAGGAACTGCCTAACCTTTGCAAAAGGTTTTCTGCTTGAGTCGCCGGCAATATTGGTAATGAGGTGATTTCGGCTTTATTCTCTTCTCTTTGACAAAATTGGTATCTTATCCAGAAAGCACTGAGGTCTTGTGTCAAATACCGCCTATCCATGCAGTATGTACGATCAACAGAGTCATAGCTACTTCTAGATTTCAACTCTTTGTGAGTAGTATAGCTCCACACTCGTATGCATTGCTCATCTGGTTTAACTTGTACTGCTAAATAATAGTCTGCCGCCCAACTGGGAATATCTACCCATTCTTGAGGTACTTCTAACTCACTGTCATCAATTACTTCACTAGGAATTAATACTACTCGTGTTTCACCTATGGAAATTGCCGTGCCATTAATAACTTCCCAAAATGTAGACAAAGCAGCAATGTTTGGCCAAGCTGCTGCTTCAGAAACATATTCAGTTTTTAGCCAATTTAAAATAGCATCAAGACAAATTTGATTGATATAAGCACACCAGCGACTACTAGGTGTTGCATAGCTTTGGCTTTTTTCCCAAGACCGTATTTGTAATGATGGTGATATTTCTAACAACCATTCTGTTGGGCTAATAAACTCACAAGCCATTTTTAATACCTCACATACTTAATTTTCAGCCATTCTTCTAAGGCTGCACTTATATCTTTAATTAGGTTGGAAGTCACAGAAATATTCAGTGTTTGTTGGCTCCAGAGAATTAACGCTGCTAGCAGCGATTCTCTGGCTTTGATTAGCCGACGTGAAACTGTAGGTTGACTTATCTGCAACTGTTGGATAATTTGCTGCTGAGTAAACTCCTGTTTGTAGTACAGTTTCACTATCTCTTGAGATTGAGAATCAAGTTGTTTTAAAGCAGTGAGTAGTACAGTATCTATCTTTAAGAGTTGCTCTTGGCGGTTTCGTGCATCCTCTTGAGCGATGATTTCAGCTACTAATGATTTAGCGGAGGGGTCTGGCAAATCAAGTATAAAGCTTGACTCCTGATTTGGTTTAGGTACATCCAAGGAAGTAATGGTTGGATATAAATAAGCACGCACACAAATACCTGTATAGGTTAACAACTGCTCAATTGAAGAGTAGTCGTATTCTGGGCCGGCTGGAGTTAGCTGGCTTTGGCGTTCAGTGTTGTAGAGATTAGAAACTGCTTCCCAAAGTTGGCGATTAGGTTCTAGTAGCTTGTTTATACCTCCAGGCTGCTTCTGGATATATATTGTTTTGAAGCAAATCCAGGCTAAACGATATTGGGCTATTTGCGTAGGAGATAATCCAGCATTGTGCAATGCTTCTAGTAATAACTTTTTGCTCACCTTACGTAGCAATCCCCAGTTAGTGCATATATCAGCTTCCTTGCGTTGACGGAGAATGTCTTTCAACCGACTAGAAAATGCCATACATGCATAGGTTTTTAAACTAGAGTTTTTGTTGGAGTCAAAATCGTTTAGGATTGTTTTGACTTCTGCGATCGCCATTTGAAAATAATCAGCTAACTCATACTGAGTATTAGTAAATCTTCTTACTATTTTTTCCGCAGCCCAGTAACAAGGTTCTTGCAAGTAAGCTGATAAATGCATTTCAGCTAGATAACTCGATTGACGCAGCCAATTTTTATGCCAATAGAGCGCCCAAAAGTTTTCTGAAGTAGTAATATCTACTGGCTCATTCAAGCAATTCTGGATACTTCGTTGCAGTTTGCGATCAGTTAGCCAATTGCTGAATCGGTCTTTTTCAAGTTGCGCGAAGGTTGAGAACATCTCGGTAATTTCTTGGCGAGGACGCATAAAAATTTAAGATTCAATGATTGCAAGCATTCTGAGTCGGAGAACTGTACTTAAGAGCATATCGCAATACTCAGGGCTGAATAAAGTCTTTATTTTCAACTAATTAATTAGTGGAGGGGTTAAAGAACTGCTTCTTTTAGCCGAATGCAACCGTAATAATTACGCAAATCGTTTCGCTTTAGCGGTTAACCTCTGTTTTTTTGGCTTGTTTAGTCAGATAGGTGCAAGTTAAGTAATAGGACTTACAACTGCTACAAACGTTAGCGGTAGTTGGTTCACTGACTCAGAGCTGAATAAAAAGGCAAGTTTCAATCTAAGCCAATAAAATTCTGGGCTACCAATTTAAGCCGGATTTGATTGAAAGAATCTTAACAGTGAATAAAAGCAACGGCTGCGCGATCGCACAAAATAATATATCTGAAAGCAGATGTATATATGTATAATATCTTCTATTCAGCAAACGGCTTTTGTATGCAGGGGCAATTTTGGGCATAAAATTATGCTCTTGGTGTTTGCTGGTAATAAGTGGTGCGATCGTTTTTTTGCAAATTGCTCCTTTGCCCAAATTACTCCCGATAGCACTCTACCCAATAATTCACCCATTATCAAGCAGAACAATATCACAATTGCTTTTAGCAGAATAAAATCAGGGCAAAAGATTAAAGCGATGTCTTCTCTGCGAGACGCTGCGCGAATGGCGAACTTTGCTAACGCCAAAGCTTAAAATACCCATTAGGACAATCACTATGCAAACTAACCTTGATTCAACAACTGCTATTTCTGTGGGGATGCCCGTGCTCTAAAGGACAGCGAGCACATGCACCTCGTCCCCAAAAGCGAAATAAAAACGTCTC
>NZ_JAQYWQ010000096.1 GCF_029379315.1 Nostoc sp. S13 | reverse complement strand
GTCCGCGTTCGCTTTTAGCGTCTCGTAGAGAGCGTCTTGATTCTGACTCCTGAATTCTGACGAATGTATTCTTCTTCAATTACAAATTTATAGATAAGAATTCTCTCTACTAATTCTAAGAGATTGCTACGGTTAGCTTCATCCGTTTGTTGTACTTGATTTATCAAGTTTTTCGCTTGCTGTACGGCTTTATCTTCTGCTGCAACTACTAACTTAATCACACCTAGCCCAATCGAAGATGATAGTACATCATCTAACTCATCTAAATAAATTATCCGAATTTGCTGTTGAGCTAATGATGTTTGATAAATGAACGGCACACCTGGGTCGAGACTGCGTTGAGCAAAAAGTAATACTGCTTGCCAGCGACGTTGAGGTTTATATTGATTTATATACAGGAAAGTTTCTGTGATTATTCGCCAGTAAATATCATTATCGCGCTGAAACTGTACCTCAACAAAATAGATTGTGTCTTCTGGGAAGTCAGGTTTGGGTAAGAATAAACCATCGATATGACGTGCTAGTTTTTTGATTTCTACTGAGGTAAATTGATAGTGCAACGCCAGGGCTGGGGATTGTTCCAAAAGTTCAAATAAGAACCTGGAAGAGTTTGGAATAAGGTGTAAAAAATCGTGTCTGTTTTCATGCACTATCGATATTTGAATAGTTTCAGATGAACAGGGATGATTTTTCTAAATTTAATGTATTTAAATTAAGTCATATCAAATTGTGATATTATCGTCCCCCTGCTGATTAATAATTAATCGCAAAATTGATAACCCCAAAATTATCAAAAATAGCACTAGCCCAATTGTGCAAGCATAGCTAATTTCCAAATTATTGAAGGCTTGCTCATATAGATAATAAACAATCGTTTTCGAGCTACTGAGTGGCCCCCCTTGGGTCATAATGTAGACTTCTTCAAACACTTTGGTCGCAGAAATAGCCGAAATCACCGCCACTAGTGCTAAATATGGCTTCATCAAAGGTATGGTAATATCCCAATGTTTGCTGATACCATCAGAGCCATCGATCGCAGCAGCTTCGTAGACATCAGGGGGAATTGATTGTAACCCGGCTAAATAAATCACCATGTAGTAGCCTAGTCCCTTCCAGACGGTGACAGCCATCACGCTGGCAAGAGAAATTGGTACAATGCCAAAAATTTTAGCTGGGCTAGTTAGCCAAGGAATACCTTCTGGAAAAATACCTAAAGCTTTAAAGAACTGATTGAGTAATCCGTTTTCTGCATATAGCCATTTCCAAGCTATTCCCGCAACTACCATTGAAATTACCACTGGGGTGTAGTAAGCTGCTCTAAACCAATTCATTCCCCGCAGTTTCTGATTTACTAAAATTGCCAGCACTAAGGGAGCAATTACTAAAATTGGTACTACACCCACAAGATATAGAAAAGTGTTTTCCAAGGTTTTCCAAAAAACTGCATCTTTCCAAAGCTTGAAGAAGTTGGCAAAACCTATCCATTGTGGCGGCTGGGCAATATCTTCATAGCGAGTAAAGCTAAGGTAAAATGCTTGCAGTGCAGGCCAAAAGACAGTTAAGCCCAAAAGAACCAAGGCGGGTAGCAAAAATAAATAAGGAGTCAGTCGTTGTTTGATGAATATCCAATTTTTAGGCGTTAATTGATTCATATAGCAGTCTGCTTTGATTTTTGAAATTATTTGCGTAGACAGGGAGTAGGGAGTAGGGAGTAGGAAAGAAGCCTTTTTGGGGTGTACTGATTTTTTTCAAAAATTAAATATAAGTTCTATATAGTAGTCCTCAATTATTTGTGAAAATTTATGTTGATTCTTCTCTCTGTGTCGCGCCAGTTGCTACAACGGGGGGAACCCCCGCAACGCACTGGCTTCTCTGCGCCTCTGTGGTTCGATTAAAAAGTAATTTTCACAACTCAGATAGGATTGCTATATAAAGTTTAATAGTTGTTTTCGCTTTGTCAGAACCAGAATTTGGGGATGTGAGTAGATTTAAGCTTCAATATTTTAAGGGCATATATTTGCGTAACGCTAATTAATAACTCGGAGATCAACTGCAATGGAAACTCAGCACAACTCGCCAATTGAACATCAAAATGTCCCCATAAACCACCGTGGACTACATGACTTTTTGTACAGTTCTGATGACGAACACGCCGCCATTGAGGTGAGTATAACTCCTGAACTGGCAAATAATGGTACTGAAATCATTGACCTTGAGGCTTGGAATGCCGTTGCTCAGAACGCTAAAATTGCAGGTGTTTACGCCGTATTGGATGCAGAACGCCGCCCACAGTACATTGGCTATTCTCGGAATGTGTTGCTTTCCTTAAACGGTCATCTTCGCCAAAATGGTCAGCAAAAGTGTGCTTTTGTCCGCGTGCAAGCATTCAAGTTCCCCAAGCGTCAAGAAATGGAAGATTTGCGAGATGCGTGGATAACAGAACTCGAAACTACACCACCTGGTAATGCTTCCGAAAGCGGGATGTGGGCTAGTACGGTAGGCGAAGCTACCAAGGCGGTAATGTCAGAGGTTCAACGTCAAGCCTACGAGGAGAAAAAGCTAAAACTGCGGAAAGCAATGGCTGACACAACCCTTTCTAAAGAGTCAGAAACAATAGATGCCAGTGAAGCCGAACGTCAGCGTCAACTTGAAGCTGCGGTGACAAACGATGACTGGAGTGTAATTATCGACGCACAGACACAGGAAACTAAGTCTTAGGATCAGTGTTCGGCTCGTCAATATTTAGATGCGATCGCCTTGAGGAGATAAAGGAGACAAGGAGAATAAACCATGTCCAATGCCCAACCTCTCCGAGTCGCAGAGGGAAAGACTTGAACTAAAATTCCAGGGAGGGAGAGGTTCGTCGAACTCACGTTAATTGACTCAAAATAAACGAACAGGCTTTTTTTGCAGCTTGGAACTAATCGAGCTTACCCGATCAACCAGAGAAATCATGTATTTGTAATCTGGTATTTGTCCATTGGGTACATACCCCACTTCTTGAGCTAAATCTGAAGGCGAATCACTCATCACTTTACGGATAAACTCTTGACGGTTACGTTCTACATTCGGCCCAATCAAAACCACACCTAATGGTACATAGTGAGGGTCTTTAAATAGTATGCGGAATTCGGTTGGGGTCAACTGTGAACCGTAGACACTCAATTCAGCCTCCGAGACAGCACAGGCGATCGCTTTTCCTTGTGCGACCAATTCCAGCGCGGCTTTGGGTGTGGGTGCAAACAGTATCTGTGCCAGTGTTGTACCATAAAGATTGTAAAGAGGAAAATAATATCCTGTTGCTGAACCTAACTGGCCTAAAGCCACTATTTTACCTTCTAGCTGTTTCAAGTCGGATATTGGATTGTCTTTGCGAACAACGAAAATTGAACGCAAATTACTAATACCTATTAAAGGAAACAGAGGAACATATTGGTAGTGTGCGATCGCAATAGCCGCTAAACCCGGTGGAGCAAATACCAATGACCAAGCACGAGCCTGAAGGCGCTCAATCGCTCTGTTTTCATTAAAAACAGGCTCTAGCTGAATATATGCATTTGTCTTTTCACCCAAGTAACTATTGAATTTAGCATATTGGTTAATTATCTGTTCGCCTCCACCATAGTTGATTACACCAACAGTTAAATTGCCCTCAAACTCTTTTGGTGATTGGCAAGCAGCAAATGTAAAACCTAGCAGATGAAACATAAATAAACGACGGGGAAATCGCACAAACATCACTAATTATGGTTAAGGAAATAACTTGGCTTTCAGGACTAATTTAGATAAGTTTGACTGCTGCTTAAATAGGTGATATTGCTGCAAAAAATTAATATTTATTTAAATATTGTGAAAATGCTCTCTAACAGGTATAAATAAATATTAGACAAACTTAGATACCAGCTTTCTTGCTTAGGTTATGTTAAACAACATTACGTTAAAAAACCTAAAAATAGGTGCTAAATTTAACTTACTTCTAATATTAGTTTTCATAGTCAGTATTGTGGGAAGTAGCGTTGCTTTATCCAGTGTACTCCAAGGGAGAGCGCAAAATGAAGTAGCTTCTCAAGCCCAGATTCTCATCCAAATGGTGAACGCAGTTAGAGACTATACACAAAATCGTATAGATCCTTTATTAGAACCTAGACTAGACACTAACCCAACGTTCATGCCTGAAGTAGTACCAACTTTTTCCTCTAAAGAGGTTTTTGAAAATTTTCGGAAAAAGCCTGAATTTAAAAACTTTTTTCATAAAGATGCAACACTTAATCCAACTAATTTAGCGGATAAAGCTGATAATTTTGAAACTCAACTTGTAGAACGTTTTCGCAACGAACCCAAGACTCTAGAAATTTCAGGGTTTCGTAACTTGTCAGAAGGCGAAGTATTTTACATCGCGCAACCACTAAAGATTACAGAAGCGAAATGCTTGCGATGTCATTCTACACCAGATCAAGCTCCTAAGAGTCAGTTGGTAAATTATGGCTCGGAAAATGGTTTTGGCTGGCAACTCAATCAGATTGTTTCTGCCCAAATAATCTCTGTTCCTTCTCAAGAGATTTTTGCCAATGCCAAAGGGACTTGGAGATTGATAATGGGACTTTTAATTACTATCTTTGCAATCATAGTTTTCTTAATTAACTTCTTAATCACAAAATATGTGATTCAGCGCATCAGAAGAATAGAGAAAATCGCCCAAAAAGTTAGTGTTGGTGATATGAGTGCTGATTTTCAAGAAAGCTCTAATGATGAAATTGGCGGGTTAGCAGAAGCATTTAACCGAATGAAAGCTAGCTTAAAAATAGCTCTGGAGATGTTGAATAACCAGGGCTAATAATTCGTAATTTAAGGAGACAAAAACGCAATACTTAAAAAATTAAGACATTAGACGCTGCTGAAATTGCAAAGCTTTTTGAGGTTCGGGAATTTGTGATGCTAAAACTTTCACAAATTCTGCACGAGAAATTTGTCCAGAAGACCTAACAGCTTTTTGCACTAAGAACCTAGCTATTGGGCCAATTAAATCAGCTAACTCGCGTTCGCACTGATGCACAAAGCTATCGCTGATTACTTGAGGTTCTTGGCTTGGTAAATTATTTGACTTAATTTCAGATTTAACACTAAGTTCCTGTAGTAGAGTAGATTTCTCTAATAGAAACATCGTTTTCTTCTTAAAATTAATTTGTTGATTTCCTCGAAGATGAAGGGCCAATTGACTAATTAATTCTTCGCAGCTGGGCGCTGATGCGGCAACTTGTCGTAGTAATCTTGAGGCAACGGGGCCGACAAATTCTAAAAGAATCGTTTCCAAGCGGTTGTAATTTTCCGCAGACAGGATAGAAGCAGGTGGATACCCAATTGAGTTTTGTTGAGAAAGTGAAGCTTGAGGCGGTTGTGTAAAAGATGGTGGTTGAAGTGATTGCGCTTCTACTTTAGTATTAGTATCAAGATCCTTAAGCACCCGTAGAACTTCAGCCGCAGACTGATAGCGCTGTTTAAAGTGGTGTAGCACCATCTTAGATAACACAGATGCCAACTCAGAACTGACGTTAGCCTGATGCTGCCAAGAAATTTCTCCTGTATCTGGGTCTTCCTCAAAGTTTATAGGATGTAATCCTGTCAGCGATTGAATACCAATAATCCCCAAGGAATAAATATCACTGTTAGGGCGGGGCTTACCTTGCCCCTGTTCTGTAGACATATATCCTGGGGTGCCAATGATAATAGTAGCCCCCATCTGCCCTGCAACTGTAAGCAGTTGAGTTTGGACTTGTTTAACTGCACCAAAGTCAATCAGCACTAACTTGCCGTCTTGTTGCCGCCTGATTATATTGTCCGGCTTGATATCTCGATGGATAACGTTGTGGCTGTGAATAAATTGCAGAATACCCAACATCTGTTGGAGCAGTTGAATTACTTTCTCTTCTGTCCAATGTTGATTGGGGAACAGTTCTGCTTTCAGAGTATGCCCTTGAATGAACTCTTGCACCAAGAAGAACTCTTGGTTTTCTTCAAAATAGGCTAAAAGCCGAGGAATCTGGTCATGGTTGCCCAGTTGTTCTAGTGTTTCTGCTTCACTGGTAAATAGCCGTCTGGCAGTTTCGAGAAATTCAGGGCTACGAGTGACGGGCTTTAGGTGTTTGACAACGCATTTCGGGAAACCTGGCCGATGGGTATCTTGAGCTATGTAGGTTTGACCGAATCCACCTCTACCTAAGACCTGGAGGACTTGGTAACGTCCGTCTAATAAATGTCCTAACATTGTCTCACTTGCCTAAGATCCTCAAATTAATCTTGGCACAACTACCAGCTTTGGCAAGGTTTATTGAGAAAGAAAGTAGGTAGGTAGTGCTGAAATTCCAAGGTTTTTTGGGATTGTACTACAAGTTCATGACTCCCTAAACTTCAGATCCGCTTGCTGCCATATTATTGTTGAAGCTTTAATAAAGTATGTTCAGTTTAATTCCCCCGCCTCTTGTGGCAGCAGGAATTGAACGCCTAATTAAAATCCCCGTCACAAAACGTAATTGCGAATTGCGAATTGATTTAATAATTCCTCATAAATCGGCAGTGCCCCAACTTTTGAAGTGCTTGCTGGTTGAGAGACTACGGTAACTTCTCCCTATGCAGTTTTATTTAGAAAGTAAGTGATTCCCCTAAAACTCAATTTATCGGCTAGTGGTGCTAGAGGAACTTCCGCCGATTGGGAATTTGGATCAACACGATAAGTAAGGTCACCGTACATTAGATTATAAGCTAGCCCAAGTTGAGGAGCGGGTTCAAAGGGCTGTTCTGTTTTATTGCTAACCTTGCTTCGGTCGTATTCGTAGTTCAGACCACGATAGTAAAGTTTCATAATTTTCGCTTCCTGAATAACTTTTGTTCAACAATGCCAAAGAGTTATCAGAGGTTAATTGGAGAGTTATGCAAGAGTTGAAAAAATTTCCACTTTTTAACTATAGAAAGCAACGTCGCCTGGTTTGCCCTGGCTCTCTGGTTAGTCACCAGAAGGGTAGGTGGGTTTTGTCTCGTGTAGCCAAGCCAGTGTGGGAACATCATTCTGAATTCTGACGACTGATGCCTTTATGCTGTTTCGATAAATTAGACTTTTTAAGCAAACTTAAAGGGTAGGACACCATAAATGCCCTACCCCTGAATTTTTTACAAACTAGTTTGTGTTATTAACAGCTTTGCTCATGCCCGGAAATGCGATCGCATTCCCTGCGCGATCTGTGCGCCATTGCAGACTTTTAAGCGCGAATGCATTTCCGGGCAACAAAGTGCTGACTAGACAAAGTTGAAGTCTAGGGAGATGATGACATTGGTAGTGTCTTGAATATTAGCAATCAAGTCACTGCCATAGTAAACTTGTGTGTCTAGAGCCGAACTGCCACTATAGTCTGCATATCCGAGAGAGTATTGACTAGAGTTACCAATGGTTTCAATCTTATCACCAGAAGAAGGATCCCAGTCAGTAATGGTAGCGTAACCAAGACCTTGGTATGAAACACCCCAGGAACCGCCAAGAACGAAAGTATCAGAACCATCACCACCAACCAGAGTGTCGTATTCTATGCCAGTAGTTGCATAGCCGTCAAGGCGATCGTTACCGGCTCCACCATAGAGGAGATCATCGCCAGCCCCACCATAGAGACTGTCGTTGCCAGAGTATGTTGGATTCAGACCGCCGTAAAGGACGTCATTACCTACTCCGCCGTAAAGCTTGTCATCCTCATTGCCGCCGTACAATGTATCGTCGCCATCATAGCCATACAAGGTATCGTAGCCGTCGTAATCATTGTAGCCAGAGCCATAGCCGGAACTGGGATAGCCGTAGATCAGGTCGGAACCGCTAGTGCCATAGAGTACATCGCTGTACCAGATGCCGTTAATAGCCATTTGAGTTTCTCCTTAGAATTTAAAGACAACTTGCCATCCTGTTGATTTAATGACTCCTTGAGCCGATACCCAAAAAACTCTTCAGGACAAATTAAGTGTGTGCTTTCAACCCATTCAACTCAACCGAAGCTTACGAACTTAACAACGAACTTAAAAACTTCTTAACCTCGATCTTCCGAAGCTAGACACAGTAATTATTTCAGCCACTGCCAAACTCAATTCCACTTCCCTAAGATCGGCAGAGCTAACCTTAACTTCAGCATCTACAATTACAAAGTTTGTAGCGAACAGAAGAATAGCGATCGCTTTCCAGGGAATTTTTAGATAGCAGTTACGCGTATCCGCAGGAATTTTTTAACCGCCTCTGCCCAAATTTCGAGCGCCTTCACAACGGTTAAAATCTTCTCTGTGTGATGTCGGAATACTCCAAAATCAATTGCCGCAGCCAATGTTTCGGTATTAGCGATCGGGAATATAATTAACACACGTAAAATTACTTAACGTTGATGGGAGAAGAAAGCAAGTAACATAAAATTAGCTGAATAGATTCGCTCCATTCGGTCTTTTAACTGTTACCTGCTCTTTGCCTGAAATAGTTTTTTGTATTTTTGTTTCCTAGCATAATTCTTCAATAAATCCTTTAAATGGGTGCAGTTTTGAGAATCAAGACTTGATTGAGTTGTAGATAAATTTGGATGGCAGCTGAAGTTATTTACTGCTGACTTGTGCCCGTCATGTCTTATTTATTGCTGCATCTTACCGATGTACTACAGACAGTCATGCTTATCCATAAAAAATACTATCTATATTTATAACCTGCGAGGTTCCCTATGAAGTCCCAATAAAGGAGCCGTAGACGTGGTGTAATGCTAACGCCCCAAGGATTACAGAAACTCCAAGATGCAAAATCTAAATCAGAAAGTTCTGAAAATTTCGATAAACATTACACTCATGAAGTCTTAGGTTTTCGTATGGGGTTAGACCGAGATACAGTCGCAAAGGTATTTGCTTGTGAAGTGGGGGTAGATCGGCAAACCCTAAATTACTGTTTTCAAGCATTCAAACTACAACTAGAACCTAATGACTATCAGTTCGCCAATCCGCATATCAACCCGCAGGAAGGCTACACAAAAATTGAAAATCGAATTGATTGGGGAGAAGCACCAGATGTATCCCTTTTTTGCGGACGCAAGGAAGAACTAACAACCCTGAAGCACTGGATTTTAGCTAAATCTCCTACAAATCAGGCAATACCCTGCCGTCTGATTAGCCTATTAGGCATGGGTGGGATCGGCAAAACCTGGCTATCCGTAAAACTGACTCAAGAACTTCAGGATCAGTTTGAGTTCGTGATTTGGCGATCGCTGCTCCCTGCTCCTCTAGTTAACGATCTCCTAGCAGACTTGATCGCTGTTCTATCTGAGGGGAAAGAAACCGATCTGCCAGAATCATTCAATCACAGGATTTCACGGCTGATTCATTATTTGCAACGTCATCGTTGCTTACTGGTTTTAGACGGTGCTGACGGACTTCTCCAAGAATGTGCTGCCCCAGAGATTACTTATAAAGACTGCATCTGTTTCCACCACACAACCACCGGGGAGTACTGGAAGTTGTTAAAGAGAGTGGGAGAAGCCATCCATCAAAGTTGCTTAATCTTAACCAGTCGTGTCAAATCCCATCAGTTCATCCCGCTTGAAGGAAAGACACGACCAGTGCGAGTATTCTGTCTTCAAGGATTAGAAGTTACAGACATCCAAGAACTTTTCAAAACAAAAGGAACCTTTAGAGGATCGCCAGACAGCTGGAATCGATTAATCAAATCCTATGCAGGGAATCCCCATGTCCTAAACCGCATTGGCACAACGATTCAACAATTATTTGATGGCAGCATCCCTGAATTTTTAAAACAAAAAGTTACAGTTTTCGGTACAATTCTCAAGGATTTAGACCGAGAATTTGAACACCTATCGGATGCAGCTAAAGCAACGATTCAATGCATGGTACTCAATCGTCAATCCATTTCTTTTTCAGAGCTACGAACAAAGATGCCATCCTCGGTTTCATCCCAAGAACTTCTGGAAACCTTAGAACTACTGCAAGCGCGATCGTGGATTGATGCCAAATCAGGTCTGTTCTCTCTCCATCCGATGATGATTGAATATGTCAAATCTTTTATTATTGACGAGAAGATCACCAAATTTCAGCCGAGCGTATTTCTGGATAAAGAACATCAACGTCAGGTAGCAAGCTAGAACTGCCAAGGGAACTTTCGTCTAGGGCTTGCTTCTTTGAGTTCATTACTAGGGTTTATCTGCTTATCGCCTAGTAATTTACGAGTGTGATTCTCTTTAGAGCAGGGAGTGTCAATCAGGTATTTAATTCAACTTTATCGGGAGCTTTGTCAGAGTCAGAAAGCCCAGCACTTTATGGCGGGACTTAAAAAAGCCCATCTGATTGACAAATTATTTATGACTTAACCTGTCAAGGATGCCGTATAAATCCCCTGCTCCCGTATGCTTACCCTTTTCATTCGGAGGTGACGTGGTTAACAATGGGTTGAATGTTTTTTCAAATGATTCCACCTTATGACTAGAAGTGCAAATGAATATGCCGTATTCCTCCTATTGGAAAGCGGCCACCGGGAAGAAGTACGTTTTCCAACTATTCAAGAATTTCAGAAGTGGTATAGTGGCGAACTTGTGCCAAAGTCTGCTTCTAATGACTTTATTAGTGTCCCGATTAAAAATATTCAAGGTGAGTATATGGTAGTAAGACCCTCTCGGATCGTGGCAATCCGGGTAGAACCCATTTTTAGTTCCAGTGTTGAAAGATTCAACTAAATGATCAGAAAAACCCTTACTTTGTTTTCCTTGAGTCTAGGAATTGCCCTTGTAAACCCTCTCTGGGTGGCTGTTGCTCAGGTTCCTAACTTACTGCCGTTGCCAGTCCCCATAACTCCTGATCTCCCGTCTCTGCCAGTACCAACTATTCCTGAGTTAACGCCACCGCTAAAACCAATCGCTATTGGAACCGATTGTAGGCTCCGGCAGACTTGCTTGGGTTGGGATGACCAAATTTGGGGTCAAATAGGTAAAACAGGCGATCGCAATGCGTTGTTGGCTGCCATTGACAATAGTCTGCTTTACCTAACAAAGAGTGACGCGATCGCAGCATATCAAAATTATCCAGTTAAAGAAATTACTCTTAATCGCGTCCGCCGGAGTTTGGTACGTTTCCGCCAACTGGTTATCAGTTCTAAGTCAGCAGCGCAACTACAAGCCTCTGTCCGCCGAGAGTTTGTCTTCTACCAGTCTGTGGGCAACGATGGCAAGGGTACTGTTAAGTTCACTGCTTACTACGAACCTGTTTATACTGCTAGCCGTGTCAGGACTTCAATATATAAGTATCCTCTTTATCGGCTACCACCTGATTTCAGCCAATGGCCGAAACCCCACCCAAAACGAATTGATTTGGAAGGGAAGGATGGTTTACAAGGGAATAAGAGCAAGTTGCGCGGTTTAGAACTGCTTTGGTTTCGCGATCGCTTTGACGCATACATGGTACATATCCAAGGTTCTGCCCAAATTAAGTTAACTAATGGCAAAACAACATCAATTGGCTATGCAGGTGGAACTGATTACCCCTGGACTAGTATCGGCAAAGAACTAGCCAAAGATGGCAAACTTCCACTGAATGGATTGACGCTACCACGGATGATTGCTTACTTCCGGCGACAGCCGCGCGAGTTAAACAATTATCTGCCACGCTGGGAACGATTTATTTTCTTCCAAGAAACTGGTGGTACCGCAGCTACAGGCAGTATTCATGTGCCGGTGACAGCAGAACGTTCCATTGCCACAGATAAGTCTCTCATGCCACCGGGAGCACTAGCGCTGATTTACAACTCATTTCCCTATCCTGTTGGACGGGGTAAACTAGAGAATCGTACCGTCAGCCGCTTTGTGCTAGACCAAGATACCGGAAGCGCCATTAAAGGCCCGGGCCGGGTGGATTATTTCATGGGGTCTGGTAAACTAGCAGGCGATCGCGCTGGCATCACAGGCGGTAATGGTTCACTATATTATTTGCTGCTCAAAGAATAAAGTTAGGAGTTAGCAGCGATGCCCTTCCTCAGTTCGGCAGAGCTACCTGTAACACCTGCCGTACCCTTCCCTACGGGACACCAGGGGCGAACGAGAAGCAAGCTACGCGCAGCGTCTCCAAGAGTTGGGTTAGGAGTTAGGAGTTATTAATTCAAAACTCATCACTCCTCACTCCTTACTCCTGACTCTCCTTAGTACGGCGGATAAGCAAAATCATCTTCATCAGCATAAACGTAAGAGTTGGAAACCCCTGCCATTGCCAATTTAGGCGTTTCAGCTTTTACGGGTTCCTTTCCAAAATCTTTGTATTCTTCAAAAGTCTTACAAATCATTGCAGACTCAAGAGAATCAGAAGCAATTAAGTATTGTGTTAAAGTGCCTACCGTCGGATGTTTATAGTCTACAGTTGAAGCTACCAGAACTGTATTTGGTTCAATACCTCTTTCTTCAGACTCAATTATGGGGCAAAAAATCCCGTGAGCATGGAACAAAGGGCCTTTTGATGTCAAAGGTTGCTTGCGGTAAACAGCATAAGCTTTTTCTAGTTCAGCGACAAATCCACTAACTACTTTGCCTTGTTGATATTCGCAGTAGGTTTTGCTAAAACTCGCTCCGGCGGCACCATTAAGAGTTAGTTGTAGTGGTGATTCATGTAAAAACTTTTTATTCTCTCCCACCATAAAAATGAGATGGCGAGTAAAGGTTTTAAATTTAAGTTTGTCTGCTAAAAAAGCATCATAATTATCTTTGAGCGTACCCAGTTTTAAACCACTTTCCCGGTCTTTGACAGACAATGGGCCCCGACGTACTATAACCAAGCTGGGAGTAGTGGTAATAAAGACCGTTTCGACTCCAGAGCTAAATTCATGCTCCACTTGCTGCCAATTATCATCTGGCACAAAGCCCACAGCATGAGCTTGATCCAGCTTAATCGCCAAACCGTGAGATTGTATGCCATCTGTGCCATACCGAGGATTAATCATCTGACACCAGGGGATGACTTGAGAAGGCGGTGCATTGAATTTCTCGTCTTCAAAGTCGAAATTAGCAGATGCTTTCATCGTTTTAGCTATCAAAGTGTTTCATTAAACAAGTTTATCGGCAGAAGGGCGAACGTGCCGTCAAACTGGCGTAGTAGTTTTTCCAGAGTAAAGCAGAATCAATCTATGTTGCAATCCCTGTTTCGTTTTTTCACAACAAATTCTGATCGAAACAGTTCTGGGCACTCAGCACTGATTGCTCAGTATTGTTTCGGTGAACTCAAAGCGGCGAGAGTCTTTAAATCAGCTACTTCTAAGTCAGGTTGACTTACGGCTGAACCGGTGGAATTAACTCCTTTTTGATCTGCTCGACGGTTTACCCAGACTGTTGATAGTCCCAGAGATTTGGCTGTAACGATATCGTGATATACACTAGCAGCAACGTGTAATATCTGCTCTAGCGGCAAATCAATTCTCTCAATAGCCACTCTGAAGTTGTTTAAGGAGGGTTTGTAGCTTTTTGCCTGTTCTGCTGTGATTATCTGGTCAAATTCCACGTCCAAGTGCTTTGCCGAGAAAGCAAAGAGATCGTCATCTACATTTGAGATAATTACCAGCTTAAACTTTGAAGTCAGAGTTCTAAGTGCCTCAACTGTATCGGGGAAAGGCAGCCAATGCTGAATCGAATCAGCGAGTGAATTTAGTTCGTCAGCAGTTGGTTCAAAGCCAAATCGTTCACCAAATTTCTGGACTACTCTCTTCAAAACTTCTCGATATTTGATATATTCTCCATTTTCCAGTTCTGCTTCAAATTTCGCAAAAAGTTCCAGAATTTGATCGTTATCCAAATTAGTGTTATGTACCAGCAAAAGTGGCTTTAGCACCCCTAATATGCCGTTCTCCCAATCAATCAGGGTTCCGTAACAATCGAAAGTTAAAGCCTTATACTGATTGAAGTCAATCACTTTTTTATACTCCAGAGCTTGATTGATCGTGTTCAGTTTTCATAAACTAAAATATGGCTGAACCCATCTGCGTTGGCGCAGCCCGCACTTCTCTACGAGACGCTCCGCGTAGCTTGCTTCCCATTCGCCCCTGGCGTCCCGTAGGGAAGGGTACGGCAAGCTCAGGGCATCGCCACATCCACTGTTGTTGAAGTCTCTGAACATTTCTTCTCTATCAGGGCAACGCGGAACTTCTCGGCTGCTAAAAGATTGGTAAGGTGAACCGCCAGAGCTATCTGTAACTTTTTCGGTAGCAGAGGTAGTAGTAAAAATAATACCTCCAATTCAACTAAATTCTAATGCTTATATCTTGAGAATAAACCAAGGTGAAATAGTTCGCAAATCTACTTTTCTTTCGCCAATGGCAAGGCTCGAATAAGTTCTCGAATCACATCCGTTGCTGGTCTACCTGTCTGTTGACAATACTTTTCAAGGTTCTTGGCTTCATTTGACGCCAGGTTTATCGTGATTCGCTTGACCGCCCATTTTTTGTTCATGCCCAAACAGATAAATCGTGTAATTATAGCTTCAAATTCTGATTTTACCTTTCTTCCCAACTGGAAAGTAACCTAAATTTGGGATGTGTCAAGATACCTGATTGCAATCAATTTAGAATTCCCAATGTTGAAGAAAGCCTTAGAGGATGTTTGAAAAGTCGCAAAGTATACTAGAAACCCCGCTTCCATTCCTCTAATAGAAAGGTCAAGCGGCTTTTAAACCCCCATTCCCTTGTAGGAAAGCGCAGGGCGGTTTCATCCGAAAAAAGAAAAATACATAAGTCTTAATTTCTCGTTTTGTGGCATGGCTTTTGACCCCTCTTCAAACCTCTCCCCCTGTGGGGGAGACGCTTTGATAACTCAGTTTTAGTTTTTCTCTGCTTGTATGAAACCACCCTGCATTCCCTTGTAGTAAAGGGGGGTTAGGAATATTAGGTTTGGGAGGCTTTGATGTTACCAAAAATACTTTTCAAACATCCTCTTAACCTAAATTTGTACTAGCTTTAACTCAACCTTTGCTTACGCTGTATGCCTTAGTAAGAAGATTATGTAGTAACTATGGTAAAACACTGTATTCCAATCGGGTTTTAGGTGTATTACTACCATTTACCCAGAGGTAGAAGTCAGCCCCTTTGGGGAAGTCAAAAGTCACTCATTCAAAAGTTAAAAGTAACAACCCCAGACTTCGACAAGCTCAGTAACCATAAAGAAATTTAGCGCAAAGTCTGAGCGGAGGTTTCCTCCGCTCAGAACTTTGTAAGAGAGGGGCTTGTACCTTTTTATTTCTGGTCAAATTGGAGGTTCTTACGAGTTGCTGTTGACTGCATTAAGGATCGGAGATTCATGAAACTGCAACTGACCCAATTACATATACTCTGAGCCAAATTAACTGGAGCGTAGACCCATGAGACGCACAGGTGCTGCTTGGATAGCGGAAAACCAGGTGTCTACGCCGACAGCATCACATTTGGATATTTTTCTTAACTTACTTGAGGAGTACAAATGCTTGAGGTTATCGCTGTTGCTTGGTTATTACTGTTTTTTGGTGATTTTCTATCTACATTCATTTACCACGTACCCGAGCACGTTTTTGGTAGCCTTCATTTAAAAACGCACCACTCGTGGAAGAAGGACTTCCGCCACTACGCTATTTTAACTTTTAATCCCCAGGTTCTTTTAGATGGGATCTTGGGAGCTTTGCCTTATGTACTCATAGCAGTAGTCTTGTGGTCTTTCTCTCCCATTGGCGTAATCTCTGGATTACTGCTTGGTCAGTTTCATGTATGGTGGAGACACATAAGTGTACTGGGTTGGCAAACTTCAAAGCCTGTAAATATTTTATGCCAAATTTTATTTATTACGACTCCTGAGAGACACTGGTTACACCATCACAAAACTAATTTGGGTTTCGGTGATATTTTCACCTTCTTTGAACAACCTGCACAAATGTGGTTACGCTGGCTACGGTTACTCAGACTTCGTTTTCGCTACTCTCGGATCTAACTGAAGCTAGCGCTTACCTAAATACTTTTTAAAAGTAGCAAAATCAGCTGATTTTGCTACTTTATTTTATGTTTTGTCAGAGAGGGGATTATTCCAGTCTCAGAAATGCGTTGAACTACATATAGGAATCGTATTTAATTTTTGAAATTATCTACGTAGGCGGGGAGTGGGGAGTAGGGAATAGGGAATAAGGAATTAGGCTTTTCGAGTTGTAACGAGCTTTTTCAGAAATCAAATATTAATCCTATAGTCAAAAAAGTTTTACCCTGAGCCTGCCGTACCCTTCCCTACAGGACGCCAGGGGCGAACGGGAAGCAAGCTACGCGGAGCGTCTCGTAAAAAAGGGTCGAAGTGCTGATTCCGAATTAACGAGTAGTAGTAACAACAGATATGAATTGACCATAGATTTCAATCTATGCCTTTATCGAATTATCAAAGCTTTATTTATAGTGTTTCTAGAACTAATCCAAAAGTAACCGAGTTACACGGACGGAAGGATGCCTCTGGTACAGAGTTTAAAGGTATTTGCTACCGCTCAACTTTGCTGTTATATCGCCAATGTTTTTGGGAAAACTAATCTTAATTAGTAAATTATTATATTGCTAGATTTTTATGACAATTCCTCTCTTTTCCAGAGATGCTGGGCGTAGCTTGCTGATCCGAAGGGTTACGGATAGCTACGGTGAAGAAGGCAGGAGGTGGCACACTGAGCTTGCCGAAATGCAGGAGGCAGGAGCCAGAGGGTTGCAATACAGTGTAGGCAACTCTTGGAGACGCTCCGCGAACGCGCAACTGCTACAAAGTGAGAAAATGTCCGTCTTGGAAAACTTAGCGGTAGAGGTGGCAGATAAAATTACAGCAGTTTTCATTTATTTGAACCATGTATATTTTAGGGGCACAGCAATGCTGTGCCCTACCCCGCGAGTGTATTTACCTGGAAATAGCTGTAATAACTCGGTTAGCTTCAATGCGGTCAATTTGCAACTTGTTCTAGATGAGGTGTTTTATGTCCGCAGTTAGCCTCAGAAAGATTCTTAACAAAAAAGAGTTGCCATCTCTGGTTCATAACTTAATTTATCAGCTCCACATGGCGATTGATGTTGAACTGGTAGACGGCACGAAACTAATTAGCATTGGCGAACAAACTGCAAAAAACCGATATCCAATCGAGGTGTTAGGAGAAACTATCGGTTGGGTTGTTGGGGGAGAAGAGGCAACTCTACTTGCGAGTTTGCTCTCGTTTCTAGCAAAACAGGAAGCTGAAAAGAAAGAACTCGCTATAGAATTGCTAGAGCGATATCAGGAAATTGATTTGTTTGAGGATATCTCGACTCAACTGACAACAAGTTTAGATACGCGACAGCTTTCCCAACTTGTGCTTCAGGAGTTGAGTCAATTAATTGAATCGTCTGCGGGGATGATTTTGCTTCTGGGTCCAGATGCAACTACATTTGAAATCATTGCCGAATTTGGAGTATTTTTTGACCACAGTCAGCCGGAACCAGGTAAGGGAATTATTGGCAAGATTGTGCAATCCAACCGGGCAGAACTCGTCAATGATGTGCAAGCAGATCCTCGATTAGAGGGGCAAGAAAACGTTAGCGCCCTGATTTGTGTGCCGTTGCGAGCCAAGGAGCGGGTACTGGGAGCGATCGCTATTGGAACATCCAAAACTGACTCATACAAGGCTAAACACCTGAAACTTGTCAGTATCTTTGCCTCTCAAACTGCAATCGCTATTGACAAAGCTGTACTTTATGAGCAAAGCACTCAAGCAGCCGTCCAGGCAAAAGCCCAGACACAGAAGCTTCAGCAAGCTCTCAATGAATTGCAATTGGCTCAAACTCAGTTAATCCAAAGCGAAAAAATGTCCAGTCTAGGACAACTCATTGCCGGAGTTGCCCACGAAATCAACAACCCGGTTAACTTTATTTACGGCAATTTAAGATATGTTGCCGAATACGCCCAACACTTGTCGCACCTGTTGGAAAAGTATCAGAAATTCCTACCTGTTGCTCCTCCAGAACTGGAATCAGAGTTAGAAAATATAGACCTGGAATTTATCATGGGGGATTTCCCCAAGCTGCTAGATTCAATGAAACTGGGCACAAGTCGCATTGTGGAAATTGTCCAATCTCTGAAAAACTTCTCCCGCCATGACGAAGCAGAAATGAAAGCCGTTAACATCCACGATGGCATCGATGGGACGCTGATGATTCTTCACCATCGTCTGAAAGTAGATGTTCACCGACCGAAAATTGAAATTATAAAAGACTATGCCCAACTTCCCCAGATTGAATGCTACCCCGGACAGTTGAATCAGGTATTTATGAACGTCCTGGCAAATGCTATTGATGCACTGGAAGAGTTAATGGACAATGAAAAAATATCTCTCCCTATTCCCCAAATCACCATTCGGACTGAAGTCCTGGATAGCCAGTTTGTGGTAATTCGCATTGCCGATAACGGCCCAGGCATGAAGGAGGATGTCATCCGCCGTATTTACGATCCCTTCTTTACCACAAAAGAGATTGGCAAGGGAACCGGATTGGGTATGGCAATCAGTTACCAAATTATTGTGAACAGACACCAGGGATTTCTCAAATGTCGTTCTCGGCCGGGGGAAGGAACAGAATTCTGGATTCAGATCCCGGTAAATTGTGCATTGGTGGACGCTGCTGAAGAACAGAATAGCACTTCTGCCTCGCCAACTCCCACTGCCGATACCGACGGCTTCATTCCATCAACAACTCCAATGCTCAAACCGACGGATTTGCTAATCCGCCATAATCAACTGATTCAGCAACTTTCAGAGCAGAGTCCAAACCTGGGCGCGGCATCACCAGAGCAAATTTACCAGATGTTTCAACGTAACCCAATTTCGTTAAAGCTTTACGCCACTTTATTGTCCTGGTTCAGTTGTCCTAACCCTACCCACATCGACCACTAAGGAAACTTCAACTATGTCTAACCAACTTGATGAATACAAAAAAATCTTAAAACATAGCGAAGAAAGGTATCGCTCGCTGGTGACAGCTACCTCACAAATTGTCTGGGTATCCACACCACAAGGAATATATTTTGAACTGGCAAGCTGGATAGCTTATACAGGTCAAAGTCTAACTGAAGCTGAGAACGGGGGGTGGATTGATGCCGTTCATCCCGACGATCGCGATCGCATAGCCCTTACCTGGGGTGCAGCCGTGGCCAACCGCAGCCTCTATCAAACCGAATACCGAATTCGTGGCAAAGACAACAGCTACCGCCACTTCTTTATTTGTGGTGCCCCCGTCCTAGCAGAAGACGGCAGCATCCGCGAGTGGATTGGCACCTGCACCGATATTCACGATCGCAAGCTAGGAGAACAAATTCTGCAACGAAGCGAAGAACGGTTTCGCTCTCTGGTAACTGCCAGCTCACAAATTGTCTGGGTGACTACGCCTGGAGGACTAGCGGTGAGCAGTGAAATGTCTACCTGGTTAGCATACACAGGTCAGAGTGCAGATGAAATCGTCGGTTGGGGCTGGCTCGATTCGATTTACCCCGATGACCGTACCCACACAGCCCTTGCCTGGAGTAATGCTGTGGCGAATCAGAGTCTCTTTCAAACCGAATATCGACTGCGTGCCAAGGATGGCACATACCGCTACTTTTCTGTCTGTGGCACCCCCGTACTGGAAGCAGACGGTAGCCTTCGAGAATGGATTGGCACCTGCACCGATATTCACGATCGCAAGCAGGCAGAAGCCGAAAAGGAGTATTTCGAACAACGGTATCGCTCTTTAGTAACTGCCACTTCACAAATCGTCTGGACGGCATCGTCGGAAAGAATGGTGAACTCTGAAATAGTCGGTTGGGAGGCATATACAGGTCAGAGCAAAGCCGAAATGATGGGCTGGGGCTGGCTGGATGTCACGCATCCTGATGACCGTGCCCATAGTGCTGAAGTTTGGAGTACTGCTGTAGCGAACCGGAGTCTTTATCAACTTGAATATCGGATTCGTGCCAAAGACGGCACTTATCGCTACTTTTTTAGCAGTGCAGTTCCTGTTTTGGAGGCAGACGGCAGCATCCGGGAATGGATTGGCACTTGCACCGATATTCACGATCGCAAGCTAGCAGAACAAACTCTGCGACAGAACGAACAACGATTTCGCTCTCTAGTGAGTGCGATCTCACAACTTGTCTGGGGAGCTACCCCGGAAGGAATGGGAATAAGCAGTCATATGCTCAGCTGGATGGCCTATACGGGGCAGAGCGAAGTTGAAGTTGAGGGTTGGGGCTGGATTGATCCGGTTCACCCCGATGACCGTGCCCACTCCGCAGAAGCTTGGAATACTGCTGTAGCGAATGGAAGTATCCACCAAACCGAATATCGGTTGCGTGGCAAGGATGGCACATATCGCTACTTCTCTGCCTGTGGTACCCCCGTACTGGAAGAAGACGGCAGTATTCGGGAATGGATTGGCACCTGCACTGATATTCACGATCGCAAGCTGGCAGAAGCTGAAAATCAACGTTTATTGGATATGTTGAATCATTCCAGTGATGCCATCATCGTCCGCGACATGACCGATAGAATCTTGTACTGGAATCAAGGTGCCCAAACGCTCTACGGTTGGACGCGTGAGGAAGTGAAAGACCAATACATTCACGCATTTATCAAAAAAACCTTTCCAAAACCCAAACAAGCAATTATGGCAGATTTACTAGAGCAAGGTAATTGGGAAGGAGAAGTGCAACACCTCACCCATGATGGCAAACTGATTATCGTGGAGAGCCGATGGACGTTGCAACGGGACATCGACCGTCAGCCCTGCGCGGTGCTGGAAATCAATACCGATATTACTGCCCGCAAACAAGTAGAAATGGCTCTGCGACAACTGAATCAAGAACTCGAAGCCAGAGTTGTCGAGCGGACGGCTGCCCTGCAAAATACCCTAGCAGAAGCGCAGGGGTTAAATGCGATTTTGGATAACTTAGCTGATGGTTTGTTAGTCACAGATACCACCGGACAAATTACCCACTTCAATCCTGCCTTTTTAGCCATGTATGGATTGACAGCTAACGCCCTCAACGGTCACTACCGAGAACTGCCGATATCTGGTTTACCAGACCTGGTTGCACGAACTCAGTCCCATCCTAAAGAGGTGTTCTCTGCCGAAGTTGCACTGATGAAGGAACGCATTGGTCAGGCAGTGGCGACCGCCATTTTCAAAAAGACGGCAGATCAGGAATCCGATGCCTGCTTCGGTTCGGCGCTGCTAATTCGGGATGTGACGGCGGAAAAAGAAATCGACCAGATGAAGACCGACTTCATCTCTACGGTTTCCCATGAACTGCGGACGCCACTGACTTCTGTCCTCGGTTTTGCTTCAATCATTCAAGAAAAGCTGGAAACAGATGTCTTCCCACTACTTTCTACCGAAGACCGCAAGCTTCAGAAAACAATCAAGCGGGTGGCTGACAATCTCAACATTATTGTGTTGGAAGCAGAACGGCTGACATCTTTGATTAATGATGTCCTGGATATCGCCAAGATGGAAGCAGGTAAGGTGGAATGGCAGATGCAGCCCCTTGATCCTAGCGAATTACTCGATTGGGCAACCAATTCCACCGCCGGGTTGTTTGAAACCAACGGCTTGCAGTTGATGTGCGAGATTGAACCTGGACTGCCTCAGATAGTAGGCGATCGCAATCGTCTGTTGCAAGTCCTAATCAACCTGATTTCCAATGCCGTTAAGTTTACCGAATCCGGTTCTGTCATCT
Organism: Nostoc sp. S13; assembly: GCF_029379315.1. Classification (GTDB taxonomy): domain Bacteria; phylum Cyanobacteriota; class Cyanobacteriia; order Cyanobacteriales; family Nostocaceae; genus Nostoc. Next base: position 6,731 of record NZ_JAQYWQ010000096.1, on the reverse strand, counting down.
GCCGCGTTAAAAAAGAGAACGAAGGTGTTTGCATCAGCGTCATTGATACAGGCATTGGCATTACACCTGAAGACCAGCCGAAAGTATTCGAGAAATTCCGCCAAGTTGGCGACACCCTCACCGACAAACCCAAAGGCACAGGGTTAGGACTGCCCATCTGTAAACAAATCGTCGATCATCACGGCGGTAAAATCTGGGTTGAGAGTCAATCAGGTAAGGGCAGCATATTCTCGTTCATCATTCCCACTTACGTCTGCAATCAAAAAACCACTGCTAATCTGAATCTGGATACGCTAGTTAAACAACTCAAAGAACACGTCATTACCACAAACCCTGTGCTGAACCAAAACCGTAAAACCATTTTGGTTGTAGATGATGACACTAACATTCGGGAACTGCTCCGTCAACAACTCGAAAACGAAGGCTACAACGTTCGAGAAGGAAAAGACGGCATGGATGCAATTCATCAAATCAAAACAGCCCGTCCCGATCTGATTCTCTTAGATGTGATGATGCCCCAAATCAACGGCTTCGACGTGGCAGCTGTTCTCAAAAATGATCCCCAAACCGCAGACATTCCGATCATTATTCTGTCAATTATTGAAAACAAAGAACGGGGCTACCATATTGGCATTGATCGCTATCTCACTAAGCCGATTGACACAGAAAAACTCCTCAGCGAAATTGGCTCACTGCTTAACCAAGGTACTTCCAGTAAGAAGGTATTGGTTGTAGATAAAAATGCCTCAACCTTAAAAACCCTATCGGATGTACTACAAACTCAGGGATACAGCGTGATTGAAGCCTCCGATCCTCAAGAATGCATCAATAAAGCTCGGTCAGCCAAACCTGACATGATCGTCATCGATTCTATTTTCTCTCAAGAAGCCGACATGGTAAAAGCCTTACGCTTTGAGAAAGATTTGGAGAATGTATTCTTCATCATTTTGTCTGATCGCTAATTGCATCAACTGGGGATTGCTTACCGAATTTTAGATTTTAAATTTTGGAAAATGGAATTGAAGTTCAAAATCTAAAATTAAATGACAGAGCCAGTGACTTGATTGCTCTTTTCAATCTAAAATCTAAAATTGTATGAGCCAGAAAATTCTGATTGTTGACGATGAACCCAATATCTTGATTTTGATGGAACAAGCCCTAGAAGCATTAGAAGACGAGGGTGTTGAACTTCTAACTGCTAAAAATGGAGAAGAAGCTCTCGAAACTATTAAAACTGAAAAACCGAATCTAGTTTTTCTCGATGTGATGATGCCTAAAATGAATGGTCTGCAAGTCTGTCACATTGTTAAACACGACCTGCAAATGACTGATATCTACATTGTGATATTGACAGCTAAAGGGCAGGAATTTGATAAACAAAAAGGAATTGAGGTTGGTGCAGATTTATATCTAACGAAACCGTTTCGCCCTAAAGAAGTACTTGAAAAATCAAAGCAGGTGTTGGGTTTTTGAGGAAAGCTCTGAATGCTTTTCTACTGCGATCGCAGCACTTGGTAGTGGCAATTCATCCCTAATAAGCATAGCTTGCTTCTGCAACTAGGCTATTTTGACTTTCAATCACCAGGTTATTTTAGATAGAATTAAATATTTTTTAAAATTACCAAAATAGCTGCGATCGCAGCTATTTTGATACCACAGAGATTAACACCAGTCAAATCGCTATCGCTCGAATCAGCCTCACTAAAATCTCTCTCCCCAGCAGAATACTTTTCCAGCAATTCTTCAATATCTATAACTTACCTCTTGCATCAAATAATACTTTAAGTGGGGCGAGTAATTTCATACAAATCCTGGGTGCGGGTATACCAGTTACCCGACAGGCGACCGATCGCGTGCAACTTGGCGACATCAATTGTGTTTTCCGGTGTCAGTAAATCGTCCCGAATATGCCACAGCACCGCCTCAGCAATAATTAATCCCGATTGGCTACCTTCATTCCCTAAATAAACTACTTGCTTCAGCACACACTCAATATTAATGGGTGATTCAGCAACTCGTGGCGGACGCACTCGTTTTGAGGGAGCAGGAGTTAGTCCCGCTACTTGAAATTCGTCCACATCTGGCGGAAAATCGCCACTGGTGGCGTTCATTTGTTGCCCCAATTCTTCAACAACTATATTGACCACCAGTTCACCCGACTGCTCTACATTCAATAAAGTATCTTTTTTAACACCGCGCCGTAGACCTGTGGAGATGGCTAGAGTCGGTGGGTTAGCTGTCACGCCCATAAAAAAACTGAAAGGTGCGACATTGGGCGTACCATCGCTGGCGATCGTTGACACCCAAGCGATCGGTCGGGGAACCACTGAACCAACAAGTAATTGATAGGTATTCCGTGGGTCGTTCTGAGAAGGATCAATAATCATCTGATGTGTAGTTTTCTTGACTGCTCTTGCTTTTTTTAGCTATCTATGAGATGTTCTTACTCAGTAAGTATACTACGGTTATACGACCTAATTACCGTGTTTAACGTATTTAATTGCTCAAACGAAATATTCGCACGTTGAGTCTTAATCAAATCTTAAAGCCTCCGGTACAAGAGTAAGCCAGTCATGCCTGAACTTGAGAACTGGTGGCTGAACACTAATTCCTAATTAAAGGCGTAGATAGTGGCTGAAACTTGCAGTTTCCAACTAGAAGAGACAACAATCGCTGAGATTAACATGGCGTTTGACGCAAGAGCGTTAACATCTCAGCAGTTGACTCAACTATATTTAAATCGCATTCATGCTTATAACAATCATGGGCCACGTCTTAACGCCATCAACACCATCAACTTAAACGCTTTAGAAACATCTGCCGCTTTAGACTTGGAACGTCAGTCAACAGGTAAGAGAAGTTTGCTGCATGGAATACCTGTATTTGTTAAGGATAATTACGACACCTTTGATTTACCAACTACAGCTGGTTCAGTGCTGCTCAAAGATTCAATTCCGCCAGATGATGCATTCTTAGTTAAACAGTTACGTGAGCCTGGAGCAGTTATTCTAGGCAAAACAGCCATGAGTGAGTGGGCTTGGATAGGGGCAAAGTCTTTGATTGGGATTACTGTAAACCCTTATAAACTTAACCGTGCGCCTACTGGCTCAAGTTCAGGTACGGGCGTGGCGATCGCCGCTAATTTTGCCGTAGTTGCTACAGGTAGTGATACTGGCGGCTCAATTCGTAACCCGTCTGCTGTTAATGCTCTTGTTGGCATTAAACCAACTCTCGGACTTACAAGCCGAGATGGGATTATTCCTCTAGCTTCTGCTTTTGATGTCGGCGGCCGCATAACACGGACTGTTACAGATGCAGCAATTACTCTGGGGATTATGACTGGCATAGATGTTAATCATCTCCAAACTTATAAAAGTGAAGGACAGTTTTACAAGGACTATACACAGTTCTTAAATCAAAACGCCTTGAGGAGTGCGCGGATTGGCGTTGTAGAAGATTTCTTTGGCAGTAACAAAGAAATTGATGATTCAATCAGGACAGCGATCGCCATTTTAAAAGAATTGGGTGCGATCGTTATTGAGCCAATTCACTATCCAGAAAAGGTGCTTGCTGTTCGCACTGAAGTACATAACCGAGTTATTTATACAGAATTCAAAAGTAAAATTGCTGATTACTTAATAACTTTAGAAGACAAATATCCCAAAACGTTTGCAGAAATTTTTGCTCTAAGCAAGTCTCATAATCGCACAGATTCTCAAAATCAAGACTTACTAGAACTATTTGAGTCAGTTGCCTTAGCTGGTAGTTTAAGTGATCCTGCGTATCTTGATGCCATAGACAACGGAATTCCTTTAATTAGAAATGCCATCCGGGAAATTATGGATAGCTACAATTTAGATGCCTTGGTTTATCCTACACGCAGATGTCCGCCGTATCCTCTACCTTTTGTCGTTGATCCCAGCTATGTATGCGAAGACGGACTAGCAGCTTCAAATTTTGCAAACATCACTGGTTTTCCAGAAATTAATGTGCCGACAGGCTGGACTGAGGACGGAATACCAATCAGTATTTCTTTCTTTGGTCGTGCCTACAACGAGCCAATATTATTAGGATTTGCCTACGCCTATGAACAAGCCACTAAATACCGCTGCCCTACTAACACCACACCTCCCCAGGCTGGGGAGGTAATTGAGTATACACGAGTAGCAACATCAGGTGAATAGGCGATCGCCCTTCAACTATCAAGTAAGAAACTTGAAGAAGGCAGAAGGCAGAGGGCAGATGTTCAAAGACTGAGTTTAGATAAAACTATAACACTGAGAGATTTAGGCAAAATTTATGGGAGAAGTATAGCTGTACCCCAACTGGTTGGGACTCTTATTCAAGTTGTTGACAAACTAGAAGCGCTATTTCGCGAAGAGGCTGGGGATGGTTTTGTGATTTCGCCTGCTTATCTTCCTGGTTCTTTTGATGAGTTTGTCGATTTGGTGATACCGGAATTACAAAAACGTGGATTATTCCGCAAAGAATATACAGGTAATACTTTAAGGGATTCTTTAGGACTCAATTAAATAATTCGTAATTCGGAACGGGGATTTAGACCCCTAGAACTAGTTAATGCTCGGATCGGGAACTTGTAACTAACTTTTTACTAGGAGATAACTATGACAAAACCACGTTATGGGATTTGGGCACCTGTCGGTGGCAATTTTGGGCCTCTCAACACCCCAGAAGAACCTGTGGATGCAAGTTATGAGCGCACGCGATCGCTTATTTTAGAAGCAGAGCGTTTGGGATACGCCACCACTTTAGTAGCACAGCACATCGCCAACCCCCGCAGTCTGGAACTGGAACAGCTAGAAACCTGGACGGCATGTGCAGCTTTAGCTGAAGCCACAGAACGAATTGAGATTATCGCCGCGATTAAACCCCTGCTGTTCCATCCAGCAGTTTTGGCGAAGATGGCGTTAGGCATTGATGCCATCAGTAATGGACGTTTTGCCATTAATCTAATCAGTGCTTGGTTTAAACCAGAGATGGAGCGCACTAATATTCCCTTCCCACCCCACGATGAGCGCTATCGTTATTCGGGTGAGTGGTTGCAGGTTGTCAAGTCCCTCTGGAGTGGCGAGAGGGTTAACTTCCAGGGTGAATACTTCAAAATAGAGGATTTGAGTTTCCCGCCCACTTCCATCGCCCAACCGCATCCTCCTATCTACCTCGGAGGGGCATCTGATCTGGCGCAAATATTAGTTGCGGAACAGGCAGATATTTACTTCATTAACGGTCAACCGATTGAGGATGTCCGCAAGGTGATTAAACAAGTTTTAAGTAGACCGCGAACCCTACCCAAACCGGTGCACTTTGGTCTATCAGCCTTTGTGATTGCTCGTTCCACCGATGCCGAAGCCCAAGCAGAACTTGAGCGACTTATGGCACTCCAGAAGCAAGAAGAACACTTGAAATTAAGTGTTGCCAAAGGAGTTGACCCAGAAGCCGTGATGTTCCAACTCTTCGCCAAAAATCCAGCTGTTGGCGGCAATGGTGGCACAGCAGCAGGGCTGGTTGGTAGCTACGATACGGTAGCTACAAGAGTTGCAGATTTTGTTGATGTAGGAATCGAGACTTTCATGCTGCAATTCAATCCCTTTGCCCAAGAAATGACGCGCTTTGCCCAAGAAATTATGCCGCGAGTGCGCTCTTTAAAACTTGTGGCTTGAAGCTAAGTATTAGATTCTCCCCCGCCACATTTCCAAAGAAGGATTGGAGCGATCATCTACTGCGATCGCAGCTTTTTTTATCTAGCTATTTAGTTAACTCAGATTCAGGCTTTTTGACTGACCTTGGGTCTTTTCTGCAATTAATACAACTCTAAAGTTTCTAATTCTGGTGAGAGTGGAAAGCCAAATTTTTCATGATAATGAGGAAACTTGAGTAAGAATAAGCATAAAGGTTTATTTTGATAAAAAGCTTTTAGCTTAAACGTGCGAACTTCAAAACCTTCCTTCTGTGCTTCTTGTGATTCAGAAAAGCTTCCAGGAAAAATTTCATCAAAATGAATTTCAAATTTCCTTGCAGTTTCCAAAAAAGGCTTGCCAATCAATCTAGCACTATTGTCATAGGCAGGGTTAGGTATTACTCTCCTATACTGGCTTTCGTCGAATCCAGCACTGGAAATAAATTCAAAAAATCCGCTAAATATCTTCAGGTTTTCACTTGTATTAAAATCTTGCCAACCTTGAAATAAACTATCTTGAAGCTCTTGAACAAGATTAATGACAAATTGAATTTTTACAGAATGAATTTCAGCAGTAACTATTTCCATTTCTACCTTTTTAATTTAAATAGTGATTTATTGACAAAAAATCCGCTTCACTTCCAGGTTTTGAAAGTAACAAAATCAAAACGCTCTTGTAATCTCAAAAGACTCGAAAGCATTTAGCCAATAGAAAATATAGGATTTTTTAAATCCCTCGACTCCAGCACATCATAGGAATGAAGTACCATAAACAGATTTAAACTTTGCGGATGATGCAATCCTCAAAGCTCACTAAATTTTCCTTAGAACCTCTAAAATTTCTGAAGCTCTAAGCCGAAATACTTATGTGTTTATACTGTCATAAAAGAACAATACAAGTCAATAAGATTAGTCATAAATTCAAAAATTACTCAATATTACTGTTGACAAGTTTATATTTACCAAACAGAATTCAGGTGCCAGTCGCCAGAATTCACTTGGGTATTTTGTGCGACTGGTGGATGAATAAACG
>NZ_JAQYWQ010000095.1 GCF_029379315.1 Nostoc sp. S13 | reverse complement strand
CCTTGTAGAGACGCGAAATTTCGCGTCTCTACATTCTTTTTCGGAGATGTCTAATGATTTAAAATAACAAAGTAACTAACTAGAAGTAGAAGTCAGTAGTAAAGAGGCGATTAATCGCGTCTGTATAGGAGTCAGGAAAATCATTTCCCTGATTAGCATTTTACCTATTGGTAATTAAAAATTAATACTACAATAATTATACTTAACCTAGTTGTAGGAAGTATTCGGTAAACAATTGTGCCAATCTAGCAAATAACTTTTCAATGGATTAACTTATGGCTAAAAAATCTCAAACAAATCTAGAACAATATCAAGATGTCAGATTATCTGCCACCACGAGAATTTGGGTAATTACAGTAGCCATTCTCGGAGTTTGCGTCCCACTGTCAGCGATTACCAGAAGCGGTGCTATTCTTCCTTTAGTTGCGATTGGTGGCGCAGCTGTTGGTACAGTTGCTGTTTGGCGTTCTGATGAGCGGAAATCAAAAACTAACTATTTGCAACAGCAACAAATAGAACTGTTAGAGCAAAGACTAGCAAATTTAGAAACAATTGTTAGCAGTGATGACGTGAACTTGCAAATGAAAATTAAACAGATCGAAGCAAGGGATAATTTTGGCGACTCCTCTGATGGAAGTACTACACACAGACAACCAAAACGCAAAGATAAAAATTAGCTAATCTTTACCATTTATGCGAATTTCAGATGATCTCCCTTAGAATCAACGACAGAAGATTATTTTTGTGTAAGTAAGTGGGCAAGAATAAATCAAGCTATGCTACGCAATGTAAAATTCCTTAAATTCTCTTGTACCAATGACTTTAGGGCTGACGACAAACCTTTAATTATTCACGCCCACTACTCAGGTACTTATTGACTTAACGTTGCCGCAACATTTGAAATCCTTATAAAATTAAACTTTCCTTTGCAGCTAGAACTGTTTCCCTAGAAACAGTATCTGGTTCTCCATGTCCGTTAGAATTGAATGACATGATTTAATTCTCTATACTTTAGCTGCATCAGTTAATGAAATGTCTAAGTGCTATCCATCTATATCTTTCCCGCAAATATATGCCAATGGTTGTGTTTTATTAGACTGCTAACATTACGGAATTTTTAATTAACTAAGGTTATAAACTTGAGTAATTGCATTGGTATAGCTTACCGTAGGTATGCAATAGTTTGCCGCAGGAATGCAGATGGATTGGATTAGCTTACTCAAAGCTCAACAAACTGACTTCCTTCAACGTGTGAAAAAACCTAAGACTTATGACTTATCTTTGCTGGAAAGTCAAGTCAAAGGTTGTCACACTGAAATTATGGGATTTTGGGGCGAGCCTTTGGCAAAACTCCAAGAGCTTTCTCGCCAACAAGCAGAAATTCTCGCCAAAAATCCGCCGCCGACGCCGCCTGAATATCCTGAGCCTCCCGACTGGACGATACCTTTTCCCAAATACTTCCAGCGACAAGCGGAAGATTACCTTTTCCGGGAGCAAATCGTTGACCGGGTGATTACTGAACGTTTGGGGAAGTTGGTAAAAAAGGTGCCACAAGATACCTTGGAAAACATGATTTTAGATGATGAGGGAAATTTGGGTGGCGAAAGTAAATTTCCTTATGTACTTAAAGATCATCCTCAGATAAGTGTTCAAGTTTATGTTGCTGATGGAGAAAGTTTTAATGGTATTAAGAAAGACAAAATTAGGTGGTCGGTTACTCAAGAAGATTTAACAAATCACCAAGTATTAATTTTTCTGTGTTTGTTTTATCCATATGCAGGTAAGTTAGGATACGAAAAACAGAGCATAATTACAGGCTTTTTACCTACAAATCAAATTGAACTTAGTGAACCAAAACTGTATCTCACTCCAAGTAAATTGTTGTATGCGGGGGGGGTGAGTTGGTATTTAGAATCACTTATTGGTAAAAAAGACGCGTCGCCATTAATAAATGAGATAGCGATCGCAGAGACAATACAGACTTTACCATCAGAGCATTACCTTAAGAGCATAGTAGGTGACTGGGAATGTTGGCAGACTTTGAAAGGGCACAACAGAGGGATTAATTGCCTAGCTTTCAGTTCCGCGTGTGGGAATGGCAAAGCTTTACCCATATTGGCAAGTGGTAGTCGTGGAGAGACGAAACTCTGGGATTTAAGCAAGGGTGAATTAATAGATACATTGTCAGAGTATCCTTGGGTGATATCTGGGCTGGTAGATGAAGTGAATTCCCTAGCTTTTAGTTCAGATGGACAGACTTTAGTGAGTTGCGGTGCAGATTCCACAATAAAGCTTTGGCACGTAGGCGCACTAGACTTGATAGATATTTTGCACAAACATAATGGGGTAGTGCGGTGCGCTGCCTTCACTCCAGACGGCAGAATGTTAGCGACTGGCGGAGATGACAGAAAAATTCTGTTTTGGGATTTGATGCAACGTCAGGTAGCGATCGCACTCTCTTTAGATGATACAGCTGCTCATTCCCTAGTTTTGAGCCGAGACGGGGAAACTCTGGTGACAGGTAGCTACCGCAAAATCAAAGTTTGGCGTACCTCACATCAGACGGGGATCAAAAGTTTAAAGGATGCACAACCACTGCATACCCTCATGGGTCATTCTCACATCATTTGTTCCTTGGCGATTAGTGCAGATGGTATGCTGGTGAGTGGTAGCTGGGATCAAACGATTAAAATTTGGCAATTGGAGACTGGGGAATTACTTCATACTCTTAAAGGACATAGAGATAGAGTATATGCGATCGCTTTAAGTCCCGATGGACAAATTATCGCTAGCGCTAGTGCTGATAAAACTATCAAATTGTGGCATTTACAAACCGGGGAATTGCTGGGTACGTTTACAGGTCATACTCATATAGTCACAGCATTAGCTTTCACAGCTTCCGGCGAGATGTTGGTGAGCGGGAGTTTGGATAAGACTATTAAAATTTGGCAACGAAGTTAATGGTAATTCGTAATTCGTAATGACGCTCTCTTTTGCTCTACCAACAATTTCCCTAGCTGATAGTGAGAATCAGCCGATCTCGGATTCAGGCGAACGAGCCAGCGATAATAATGGATTAATTTTAGTTTCATGATTTGTAAATATATGCGAACCGATTTATCTAGCAGCAATTGCTTTAGCGAACGCTGTTGTGCAACCAATACATTTCCCAAGGTTTATCCCGATTAAATGGATTTTTTAGCCCTTTGACGCTCTACATTATTGACCATTGGTGCTAAGGAAGGAAATCAGTCCTGATCCAGCAAAACGTAAACACAGAGAGTAGCCCCCAGTTCGGATAAATTGCAAGACTTTTTGTTAAGTCGTTGGATAATGCCAAGTCATTCTCGACTGCAATATTTTAAGTACTATTGCTTATTAACAAATGGTATAAAACTTTAAACTTTCACGAATGGTTGCCGATCGAAGTTGAATGGGAATATGCTAGCAGAGCAGATACAACCACGTCGTTTTATTTCAGTGAAACTATGGAAAAGAGCCAAGTACTTCGAGTCAATAGTACTCAGATTGTTTGTGAGACGATCGATGGAGAAGTTGTCATTGTCAACTTAGACAAAGGTTATTACTATAGCTTGTTGAAAACTGGAGCAGAGGTTTGGAGTAGAATCGAGCGTCAGATTGACCGTTACAGCTTGATTCAAGAAATGACACAAATATATGATGGTAGTGTTGAGGAAATCACTGCTGGAATGGATGAGTTTTTGGCAAATTTGCAGCAGGAAGAGCTGATTATCACAGACTCAGACACCAAGTCAGTAGACATCAATAACAGCACTGCAAAAACTGCTCAAACAACTGAGAGGCCACGCTTTGAGAAACCCATCTTGGAGAAGTTCACTGACATGGAAGATTTGCTGCTGCTCGATCCCATTCATGAAGTGGATGTGGAAGCTGGATGGCCCAACGCAAAAACAACATAACTGACGATGAGCGATCGCTTTCCCCACTTTGGTAGCTATCGGCTAACTCCAGCACAAGAGCTTTTGCTACAAGCGTCACTCCTAAAAGAAAAAGCCGCACTCACGGCCTGGGAGCAATGGCAATCCTCAGTTGATATCGAAGTCTTAGACGCTGAGTCCAATGTACTTTTGCCACAACTGTACCAAAATTTATTGGCTCATGGGGTCGAACATCCTCATATGGCACGGCTTAAGGGAATTTACCGCCGCAATTGGTATGCCAATCAATTGCGTCTCAAACACCTAAAAAATCTGTTATCCCATTTAAAAGATGGCGGGATAGAGGCGATTGTGCTTGGTCAAGCAGCCCTATATCCTTGCCAAGCCGAAAATTCTCGTCCGATTGATAACTTCCATCTTTTGATTCGATCTGACCAGTTAGATGGTGCAATTGATCAGTTATCAGGGCTAAACTGGCAGACTGCCAATCCTGTAAACAAAACATTGATCTACTTGCATAATCATCAGCAATACTCACTTTATTTACAGAGTCATCTCTTTTGGGCAATTCCTCAAGATCATACAGATGAACAAGTTTGGCATTATGCCACGACTGATTTCCGCGATCGCGCTGGTTGGCGGCTCAGTCCGACCGATCAGTTTTTGGATGGATGCGCTCGGACATTTTTTAAAAGTAGATCGCGTCAGATTTATGGCATAGCCGATGCGATGATATCGATCATAAATGCAGGTAGCGATTTAGACTGGATGAGGCTTATCACCCAAGCACAGCGATATCAAATGATTTTGCCAGTGCGAAATATGCTGATTCTTTTGCAGCAGGTGTTACATTTCTCAGCACCCAGTTGGGTGTTGCCTGCAATCTTTCAAATGCCGATCGCTGAAGCGGAGTGGCTGAACTATCAGGTATTAGCTGGCGATCGGCGATCTTTGTGGCGATCGACAGTCGCTCAATCCATTCGATTGCTCGGTCATCTAGAAACCCAACTGCTCCATCTGAGAAACCACCCTTTTCCAGGCAGGCAACTTTTGAAAAATCTTTTAAAACCAAAAAAATCAGCACTTGAATAGGTGAGTGAATGCAACCGAATCTAGACTTCTCTTCACAGTGCAAACCCAATTTATCGATAGCAGAAGGCGATCGCCTTACCTACTTTCATCTTGTTTATGAAGGTTTTCTCAGGGCAGCAGAGGTTGCAGGTGTAGTCGAGCATTGTTATGCGATCGGGAGCTATACCCTGTGTCTGCGCTTTGCAGGGGGAGGGCTGATTCCTCAGATCGCGCCAGCTTTGTCTCACTTGGCGACACAGCCAACGGCAAATCCCGATCTAACCATTTGTCTCTGGGATAATGCCTCAACTGGAACACGATTACCGCTCCTGATTGGCAGCCTGATGGAACTGATTCGGCTGCATTGGAATGATTATCTCGGCCCTCGCAAAGAAATTAAGGTCTATGATGGCGATCGCATTCGCACAAATTTTCATATTGGGCCAAATATTCTGAGTGCGTTGGATCGACAGCAAAATCTTGCCTGTTACTGGATCGAGGATGCCCAAGAGATTCCCTACTGGGAAAAGGGTTCACCACTCCAAACTATTTTGAATTGGTGGACAAGCGATCGGCATCATCAATATGTTCATGCAGGAGCGGTAGGTATGCCCGATGGCGGAGTTTTGCTAGCAGGAAAAGGTGGATCAGGAAAATCATCTACGGCACTGGCTTGCATCGATAGTCCTCTGATGTATGCCAGTGATGATTATTGTTTGATTTCCACCGATCCTAAACCCTATGTTTACAGTCTGTACAACACCGCAAAACTTAAGGGTCAAGCAGATTTGGAGCGATTTCCTTCCTTAGCGCCAATGGTCAATAATGTAGACCGTTTAGAGCTAGAAAAAGCCATGCTGTTTCTACATCAGCATTATCCTGAAAAGATTGCACGCGGATTTCCGATTAAAGCTGTGTTAATTCCGCAAGTGACTGGGAAAATAGATACCAACTTGCGTCTAACTACCGCAGGTGTGGCTCTCAGAGCCTTAGCACCAAGCACAATTTTTCAACTGTCGGGTAGTGGGCAAACAGCATTTGGGATGATGTCTAGTTTAGTTAAACAGGTTCCCTGCTATGCGCTAGAACTTGGTACTGATGTGGCTCAAATTCCAAATGTGATTTTGCAGTTACTTTCTCAACTCTAGAAAGAATAAATTTCTATGCATAAATTCGTTAAAAGTTTGCTGAGACCTATTCGAGATAGTTTCATTTTCGAGAGATTTTCTGCCAAACTATCTCAAATCGAGCCAATCCCATCTCTCTATGAAGATATTTTTGAAACGCGACCTTTCGCAATACCGAAGCAGTGCAATCTAGAATTACATATGTTGGTTTGTGAAAAGGATTTTCTCCGCAGTTTTTGGTCACTAAAATCTTTTTTCCACTATTCAGGGCTATCTGCAAGATTGGTAATTCAGGATGATGGCACTCTAACATCTGAATCAATCGCTCGCTATTACGATCATTTTCCAGAATGTATTGTCAACACTCATAATGATGACAAGATCCGAGAGGCTCTAACGGGATATCCTATGTGTCAGTTCTTTCTGGGACACCATGCGATCGCCAAAAAACTATTTCATCCTTTACTTCTTTCCCAAGCCAAATATGTGTTGATTATGGATTCTGATATTCTCTGGTTCAAGCAATCAAAAGACATTATAAACTGTGTCAAAAAGAGGTTGCCATTCTATGTCGATGGTGGGTGTCCTGGAGCCTATGTTCGCAATCAAAAATTTATGGAAGATAAGTTAGGACTATATCCTGCCGATAACGTTAATTCAGGTATTGTCGGCTATCAAAAATCAAAATTTCTCGATCTGGAATTTATAGAAGCAGCAATGCAAAAGTTGGTGCATATTCCCAAAGAGTCGATCTTAGAGAGCGTTGGCTATTTCGATGACAGTGTAGATATTAACTCAGAAGATATCAACCAAACATTATGCTGGTGGGTGATGGAGCAAACTATATATGCGCTGTTATTGGGACGAGAAATGCATCGGCAATCTTTGAAGCGTTGGTCATCTCGCTCATTAGATCAACTACTAGGTGATCTTCACCAATTTAGTAATAGTCCAATCATGAGAGGAACAGCCTTAATTCATTACATCTCAGATTCAGCCCACAATCAATTTTTTCCAGCAGGTGTTCAACATCTAATCAAGCGCAGGCTTTTAGAAAAAATATCCAATTCTCATTCCGATTCACCAGTAAAAAGTAATTAAATAATTCCTGGTTTATCGAAAATATTTTGATATTAGATATTGGTTAAATTAGATAATTGTATTAATATCAAGGCTTGCCGAATTAAAATTTAATCGGAATAAAATTTGCTATATTAAACGGTTAATAAAAATTCTTATAATTACTCAATCATGAAAAATCTACCTTTAGTGAGTGTTATTATTCCTGTCTATAATTGCGAAAAGTATTTAAAAGAAACATTTGATAGCGTTTTCGCTCAAACCTATCGCCCAATCGAAGTCATCGTCGTGGATGATGGTTCAACAGATGAAAGTGCCAAAATTGCCCAAACTTACCCATCTATTCGTTATTTCTATCAGTCAAATCAAGGAGCAGCTATTGCCCGCAATGTTGGGATTTCCTTGGCTGAGGGCAATCTGATTGCACTATTGGATGCTGACGATGTGTGGCAACCCAATAAACTCAGTCTCCAAGTTAACTATCTGCATCAGCATCCTCAGATTGGGATTTTAGCAACCAATATCTACCAGTTTTTAGAGGCAGGGGTTGAAATTCCATCAGGGTTCAGACCTGAACAATGGCTGGGGGAACAACCAGGCTTAATCCCTAGCACCTTAGTCATTCGCAAAGCTGTATTTGACAAAATTGGTGTTTTTTCTCCAAAATTTGGCTCCAGTGAAGATACAGAGTGGATCTACCGAGCCAGAGATAGTCAAGTAGAGATCGAAATGCTTCCTGAAGTTATGGTGATGCGACGATTGCATGGTTCTAATATATCTTGGAAGTCAGTATCGACTTCATCCTCTCAATTGCTCAGAATTCTCAAAGCATCCATTGCCCGTAAATCTCGACAGATTCACTGAACTGATCGATTTTCCACGGCAATCTTGTTATGAAAAAAACTATGCGAAAAATAATAATTAGTGTAATTATTGTCGTTAAAAATGGAGAACGTTATCTATCAAAAGCCATTGAGAGCGTGATTAATCAAACCTATCCACCTGATGAAATATTGGTTGTAAATGGTGACTCAACTGACAGTACTGCTCAGATTGCCAAGTCCTATAAAAATGTTAGATATCTTCACCAACAGGGCAAAGGTTTAGCCAATGCCAGGAATACTGGTATTGACAATGCAAGAGGAGAATTAATCGCTTTTCTCGATCATGACGATTATTGGACTTTGGATAAATTGGAGGTTCAAATAAATCATTTTATCAACTCTCCAGACATTCAATATAGTTATGCTAATGTCAAGTTATTTTTAGAACCAGGATGTGAGTTACGCAGTGGATTTAGGCAACAACAATTTGACGAAGAGCAGGTCGGTCGTACTCCTGGCACATTGGTTGTCCGTAAGTCTCTATTTGATCAAATAGGTAAATTTAACCCTAGTTTTGCCATTGGGTGCGACGTTGACTGGTTTACGCGGACAAAAGACTACAATATCAAGGCGGTTTTTTTACCCCAAGTTCTACTTTACAAACGTGTGCATGACTACAATCTTTCTAAAAATGTGAAAACCAATAAAGAAGAGTTATTGAAAGTGATTAAACAATCTCTTGAGCGTCAGCGTCAATTGACGAGAGTTCAGTAGATGCTCAAAATCCTACATATTATTGACACCCTTTCTAGTGCTGGTCCCACTCGTTCCCTGATTGCCGCTGCCAAATATGCTGCTCAACAGAGCATTCTGCAACAACATCGCGTGATTACGCT
The DNA here is from genome assembly GCF_029379315.1 of Nostoc sp. S13. Classification (GTDB taxonomy): domain Bacteria; phylum Cyanobacteriota; class Cyanobacteriia; order Cyanobacteriales; family Nostocaceae; genus Nostoc. The sequence goes on along the minus strand of NZ_JAQYWQ010000095.1, from coordinate 19,709 downwards.
ACAACCTAAAGTAAATCCTTTCGCACTCATCTTAGCTAAACAAGCAGATATAACTGTCTTCAGAAAACCCGATCAACAAACCCTGCTGCACGAAATTGAACAGGCTGATATCGTGCAAGTGTATTTTTGGAATAATCCAGAAATGTATGATTTTCTTCGAGCCAAGCTACCTGCAATGCGTCTATTAATGTGGTTTCAAGTGATGGGTGACAAGCCTCCTCAAATTATTACGCCAGTATTAGTAGAATACTCAGATTTTGCCCTAGCGAGCAGTCCTTGTACTCTAGAACTGCCCATATTTCAAGTATTATCGGAGACTCTGAAGAGTCAAAAAACTAGCGTAGTTTATAGCCCTGCGGATTGGGAGAGATTAACAAACCTGCAACCGCGCTCCCATGAGAATTTTAATGTCGGGTATATTGGCACCGTTAACTTTGCCAAAATGCATCCGCGCTATATTCCGATAAGTGCTGCTATCACCATCCCAGATATCAGATTTATTGTTTGCGGTGGTGGCATCCAAGCGACATTACAACAACAGGCTATAGATTTAGGGGCTGCTGAAAAATTTGATTTTCGTGGCTATGTTGAAAATATCAAGCCTGTGTTAGAAACCCTAGATATTTTTGGTTATCCATTGTGTGCGGATACCTATGCTACCTCTGAAAAAAGTTTACAAGAAGCGATGTTTGCCGGGGTTCCTCCTGTCGTTTTTCCCTATGGAGGGGTCAAAGATTTAGTGAAACATGAGCAAACAGGCTTAGTGGTGAACAGCGAAGCAGAGTATCAACAAGCCATTGAGTACCTTTACTATCATCCTGATGTCAGGCTGAAGTTAGGGCAGAATGCCGCGAATTATGCTCGTCAAGTTTTTGATAGCAAAAAAGCTGTCTGGCAACTGCATCAGGTTTACGATCGCATGATGAAATCCCCGAAGCGTCAACGAACTTGGAAAGACTCGGCGACTGTTACTCAACATCCCACATCAGCTTCGCTTTTTGTTCAGACGTTAGGTGATTCTGCACCCCAATTTAATATCAGTATGACTGCCGTTGAGAGAGAAGTACTATTAGAGGCAGATGCAAAAATTGCCAATGCATCAGCATTACTTTCAGGAGGCGAAGGCGGAATAATCAACTATCGTAATTCCTATCCAAATGATGGGTATTTAAGATTATGGTCAGGCTTGGTATTACAAAAGCAGGGGAAACATTCCACAGCCTTAGAGGAATTTGTCGCAGCGATCGAACTAGGAATTGAGCATTGGCGTGTCTATTGGTATCTTGCCCAGTCAGCCTTGCAAGTTGAAGATTTTTCGACTGTCAAGACTGCTCTTTGTCAGGTCATAAATGCTGCTCCCAATTTTATGGAAGCGCAAGTATTGTTCCAGACATTTCAGCAATCCCCACCCTAACCACCCTACTCTTAAAAAGGTTCCCATTGCCCCAAACATTGACTTTTGGTTCTACCGCTCCAGATGTAATCCTACTTCAGGCGACGCTCAATAATCGTCCACCAACTGCCTTACCTTTGCTGTCAAGCGAAAATGATAGTCGTTGCCGAGTTGATGCCGCAAGGATGTCCTGATCGCTCCAGCAGCACCCGTCAATAAAACAACTTTATGATTGGGAGTAGGACGACATTGAGAAAGACTGAGCATTTTACGACTCCTAAATCGACTTAGGGTGGTTTGCTCGTTGCCGATCTAGTTTAGCTTTTAACAGGTGTAGACGTTCATTCGCATGTTGACGCTCAATCGAGCCATTGTTAGTTTCATGCAGTCGCCTGCGATAAACTACGTCAGGAAGCGTAACTTGTCGAAGCTGATGTTCGATCGCTGAGATATACCAACTAATATCGATAGTCGCTTTTAATTTGACATCGAACAAACCAATCCGCAGGAAGGAGTCTCGCTTAATCAGCATGGAAGTGGAAAGATGAGCAGCGATCGCTTCTTCTGGACATCGAATCCTTTGTCGAAAGGTTTTATCCAACTCTGGGCTATAAAACTGTTGAGCATAGCCAAATACAGCCTCTAGGTTTGGATCGGCTTCAAAGGCTGCTATCTGTTTTGATAGCTTGTCCGCAACCCAAATATCGTCAGAGTCGAGAAAGGCAAGAAATTCACCGTTTGAGAGCGCAATTCCTGCATTTCTAGCAGATCCTATTCTCCTATTGGACTGGTAGTGATAGATGATTGGGTATCTTTTGGCAATTTCTGCACTGCGATCGCTCGATCCATCATCAACCACAATCAGTTCAATCGCTGGATAGGTTTGAGCTAAGACACTTTCGATCGCCTCTGCTATGTAGCGATCGCGGTTATAGACTGGAATAATAACGCTAATCAGGGGAAAATCAGAAGTCATGGGGCAACAGTGTATTGGAGATAGTTAACTTACTTAGGATTTACGCACTTACAACGAAAAAATAAGGCTTTGCGTTCGCGAAGCGTGTCCGAAGGACTTATGCTTCCCTACCCTGCGGGAACGCTAAAAGCGAACGGTCGCAATGAAGAAATTACGTTATTGTTGCGTAAGTCCTGTTATTAACTGATGTTACCTGGATAGATATGGAATCAGGTAGTGATAGATCCGACATCCCGCACTTCAAGATGTAGCACATAGATATTCAAGAATATTTTCTAATAATGATTAATTATTATGTGCGGAAATCAATAATCGCAGATGAAGTAATTAAATACTTTTATATACTTCGCTATTACAAAAGCTTTTTAGAAAGTAATCTGCCGAGAGTTTATGTCTGATTTCCGAGGATTTAAGATATTGGTGTGCCTCTAGAATCAGCGAAGTATCCAAAGCTTTTTCGGCAGCCTCTTTTAGAGTATGGAAATACATGGGATAGTCTTCTCCAAGATACTCTTTTACCGCAGGTAGGGGATTTACTAACAGTGGAGTCGCACGGGCAATGCATTCAATAATCGCATTGTTAGCACTAGAGTCGTATAAATCCACAAAAGCAATATTCATTGATAACAGGTTGTCATATTCATCATCAGGAATATGTTGAATAACGATCGTATTTTCAAGATAAGCTGCATCAATTTCGATTTTATAAATCCTTGCTTCCACTTTCATCAGTTGTGCAAACATTGCCTCGGCTGAATCAAACAAAAACCCTAGCCTAACTTTTTCATAGCCCAGGGGATTATTGCGAGCCAGAGGTAATTGATAAATCGAGTGCAGCTTCCGCAGCCACCAACCAATCTGCACGACTTTTTTATGGGGATTAGTGAGAAACTGATTGAAATCAAATTGTTTGTCTGGTATCTCGGTGGGATGGGTTAACACCGAAACGGGTTTGCCTGTATGCTCTCTTAGCCACTTGGCAGCATAGTGAGAAAGGGAAAATAAACCTACACAATGTGGTAAACTGGTTTGCCATATTTCCTTTTCAAACAGCTTTTTAGGCGATCTTTGGTAATTAAACCAGATAGGCATAGACTGAGGATTATGCAGGACTCCAATCCAAGGTTTTTGGTAGGGAACAATTCCCTTTTCTTCTGACGTTGCTAAACTTTGAAAGACTCCGTCTGTTCGCATTTTTGCTAATATTCGAGGCGAGCGCTGTCCTGAACGATTATGTTGAAAGAGAAATTGATGCTCTAAACAGCCATCAAACAAAATACCTTGAGGATTGTGTAAAGGGCTAAGTGCTTGGATGGCAAAGCTCCAACCACTGCGATGAAATTTAAAAATTCTTTGTTTGCCTAAGTTAATTTTGCCAGGGGCGATGGCATTTTCTAATTCGATAGGAAACGAAATATTTTCTGATTGAATTGATGGAATGGCAGACTGCTTTGGCAAGCCTAAACATTGGTAATAGAATGAAAGATCGGTTGTCTCAAAATCGAGGACAAGTGCTTGCTCATAGTACTCTAGGGCCTCATCCATGCGGCGTTGTCTGAGCATTAAATTCCCTAACTGCTGATAGGCAGGCAAGTAGTCAGGTTGTAACTGCAATGTCTCTTGATAGTGCATGAAGGCATTCTCAAAATTACCCTGAATTTGCCAAGCATTTGCTAATTTGAATTGAGTTAATGCTAAGTCGATATCTAACTTTTCCATGATTTTTTTGTAAGTACTAAGAGTTGTTCTGCCTCAGCGGAGATATCCGAAAAGGTAAAAACTTAATTAGCAGTCGAATGGGGCGAATTACATAATAGATAAAAAATAAACCATTGGGTAGGTGTAAAAATTCGCGATCCTTCTGATTTGGTGAAATTGTAAACTGGAGATAGCGGACAATGATTAATAAACTATACCAAGACCAATTCAGAGTTTTAAGTGGAATGACCCATAGCAGCCAATATTTTTGGTAATTTGGTAGATTCATAAAATTGCCACCTAAAATCTGCCAATCGATTAGTTTACTTCTGGCGCATTTTTCGAGAACGAACTGAGGTAATGGTATATGCAGAAGGTCATGACTGATACCAAGTCCGATGAGGAATAGCCGTTGACTACACAACTCAGAGGATATTTGCCAAGCTAAGTGCCAATTCAAATTAGGATACGCTTGAATAACTTGGGCTACATCGCAGACCTGCTTAAAAGATACATTCCAATGAGAGTCCTTAGCAACATTGAGGCATTGAATCACTAAGGTTAGCTCAGGGGAGAAGGTTTTTATTTGCTTACCCATCAAGTCGATCTGACTAAGATTTTCCCACAGTCGCTTAAGCCGATCGGGATTTAAGATTCGCCTGGGTGGAATTCCCCAGTGCAAGTCAATACTGCGTTCTGGATTGCTATGGAGTAAAGAAGATTGAAATCGCTGATTAAACATAGTTGTCTCAGGATCTTTATAGGACAAAGGGATTTGGAGATGGTGATTGAACTTATCAATTTCTATTTCTTTTGAGGTAGGAGATTGATAGCCTTGACCAACCAAAACTGCTTTTGTCTGCCAAAAGTCTTGCAGAGGTACTAAGATATCTAAGTCATTAAATTGACGGAGTGCGACATTTCCATAGACCGATGTTGCGAGAATTGGCCCCTTAAAAGCGATCGCTTCAATTCCCCGAGACTCAAGTAGTGCTAGAATTTTCAGTAATTCTTTGGTCTGAGCAATGTTATTCAGTCCATTCATCCGGTTGAGAGTTTGCAGTTGCACCATTACCGATTGCGGTATCAGTTCCCCCTCGATCGCTTTGAGACTCTGATAGAATAACGGCATGACACTATGGTCGATCGCTGTTTGCACCAGAGTTTCCCAATTTAGATATGGTGTCAGTAAACTAGTCACTTCACAAGTAGTTGTAGTGCGAAAATAAAACCGCATACAGGTAAGTAAAACTGTTTCTTCTGGCGTTGAGGGCAGTGGAGAAATGGAAGACATCATTGATAATTTTTCGCTTGGGTTGCAAATAAATGGGCATAAGTACTTTGCCGTGCCATCAATTGATTGTGGGTGCCACTTTCCACAATCTCTCCTTGATGCATCACATAAATCCTATCCGCCATTTTAACCGTCGAAAGGCGATGGGTAATTAGGAGCGCAGAGCGATCGCGTATTATATCTCGAAACTTCTGAAACACTTCAGCCTCAGCATGGGCATCCATCGCACTAGTTGGCTCATCTAGCACCACCAACTGAGCATCCCGCAGAAAAGCACGGGCGAGGGCAATTTTCTGCCATTGTCCCCCACTGAGTTCTTCCCCGCCCTGAAACCATTTTCCCAACAAGGTTTCATACCCTTGGGGCAAACTCTGGATCAAAGCATCAGCACCAGACTGTTGGGCCGCTTGAGTAATTCGTTCAGGGGTTGGAGGCAGATCGATATTGCCCAGCCAGATATTATCCTCCACCGTAAATTGGTAGCGGTTATAGTCCTGAAAAATCGTACTGATCTGGCAGTGCAAATCGGTCACTGAAAAGTGCTGCAAGTTGATGCCATCGATCGTAATGCTACCGTCGGTTACGTCGTAAAGACGGCAGAGTAGTTTCACTAGTGTAGTTTTGCCAGACCCGTTTTCTCCGACTAGCGCGACAATTTCTCCAGGCGCAATAGTGAGATTAACCTTCTTGATCGCTTGGCGGGGGGAATTTTGATATTGAAAGCTGACATCCTTAAATACAATTCCCTGTAGCATTGGCCGTGGAACTAATTTAGGCTGAGTGGGTACAATCATCATCGGCTTGAGAGCTAAGAACTCAAATAAATCGGCCAGAAATAGGTTATTTTCATTTAACCCTGCTAGGCTGGCAATCAGTTCTTTGAGGGCACCTTGACCTCGCCCAAAGGCTTGGCTGTACAAGACTAAATCGCCGAGTTGAAATCTGCCGTGAATCGTTTGATCAATGATAAAGCCGTAGGTTCCTAACATCACAATTCCAGTGCAGCCTTGCGCGATCAATCGGCTGGTGGCTTGCCGAATGGTGATTGCGAGTTTCTCTTGAAACAGTTGCTGCCTGAGACCATAAAACCTGTCAATAAATAGATTGCCTAAATTGAATAATCGAATCTCCTTGGCAGGCTGATCTCCCAATAATAAATGCCCAAAATAGTTGGCTTTGCGTTCTATTTCAGTCTGATGGCGATGCCAATTGTACATAACTTGAGATTGGCGAAAGCGAACAAATATTGTCGGAATAGATACGAACAATAAAACACAGATAAGTCCCCAGTGAAGGGAGATGAGCAATCCGGCGATCGCGAGTAGTAAAATTGCACTTTGCCCCAAAGCAGTCAAGTTATTCAGCATTCGGGTGGGTCGATGCGGTAGTTCCCACTTGGCACGCTCCAAAATATCTTGATACTGAGGACTTTCGTAAGTTTCTAAATCAACCTCGATCGCTTTTCTATAAAGAATCACCTGTAGATGATCGGTGACTCGCTGCGATAAAGTTGCTGAACATATTTCAGAGATCACAGTACTAAAATTGATCAACAACATTACCAGTCCGGCATTAATTAACAGAAATAGAATATGACCAAAAATATGTGTCTTGTTAGTAAGATTTAAGCCCTTAGCAATGTCATCAACAATCAGCTTAATAAGATAAAGTAATGCGAGTGGTAAGATACTCTGAATTACTACTAAAGCAATATGAATTCCAGTCCACTTCGGGGCACTTTGCCAGACTAATGCAACTGCCCGTTGAATTTTTAGCATTGCAAAACCTAATAAATGAGTCGAGTCTATCATTGCGATCGCCCATAATTAAACCATCCACTCTATTCCACTCACTATGACTATTGCAAGGAAACCCCAACTAACTTTAGACGAGTTCCTCAAACTGCCAGAAACTGAACCAGCATCAGACTTTATTAACAAGGAAATTATTCAAAAACCGATGCTTCAAGGTGAACATAGCTTGCTCCAAGCTACTCTTTGCGAAACAATTAACGGTATAGCTAGAAGCCAAAAAATTGCTGTAGCTTTCCCAGAACTGCGTTGTACCTTTGGCGGTGCTTCCATCGTCCCTGATGTGTCTGTGTTTCGCTGGGACAGAATTCCTAAAACTCCATCTGGCAGAATTGCTAATCGCTTTGAAATTCATCCCGACTGGGCAATTGAGATTCTTTCCCCAGACCAAAGGTTAAAAAAAGTGTTGAGTAAGTTATTGCATTGTTCACGCAATGGTACTGAACTCGGCTGGTTAATCAACCCAGAAGATGAAAGTGTGCTGGGGATTTTTCCTGGACAGCGAGTGGAATTATACGAAGGTGCTGATAAATTACCCATTCTTGAGGGTATCGAGTTGGAATTGACTGTGGAACAAGTTTTTAGCTGGTTGAGTTTGACGTAAAAAAGCGAACGCATTTCCCAAAGAAATTTGCAAAGGATTGTATCTGTAGGTTTATTGTAGAAACTGGGCGATACAGCCCAAAATCGTGTGTACCAGAAAAATTTGTATGCCGTACTTTTATGCAAAATCAACTAGGATTTGTTCTGAAACTGCTTTTACTCTCGGCTTTGTTATCTGTATTGATTAAGTATGCAGGGCCAAGTTTATCAATTCCAGCGACAGCAACTAACGCGCTGATTATAATATTATTGCCGATTGTGATTATAGCGATCGCGCTACTGTGGCGATTCCAAGCCCAGAACCAAAATTAACTCAAACTATTTACGCACAAGTTACTAAAATCGGCTAACCTAGCTGAATTACCAAAAAATTGCATCTCCCCAACCGTTGGGAGTCAGCCTGTGAACCTCGGTCAATGGATCGGCTTAATCGTCATAGTTCTTTCTTTATACATCCTGTGGCAAATACGGGAAGTGCTTTTGCTCATGTTTGCCGCAGTTGTGTTAGCCACTACCTTAAATCGGCTAGCAAAACGCTTCCAACGCTTTGGGATGAAGCGTGGATTCGCTGTCCTCCTCGCAGTAGCTATCTTTTTCGCAGGTATAGTGGGTTTTTTCTGGCTAATTGTGCCGCCATTTGCACAGCAGTTTCAAGAACTAACCAATCAGGTTCCTAAAGGGTTTGAGCGCTTTAATGGTTGGCTTGATGCCCTGAGAACTCGTATTCCCAACCAGTTAATTCCTTACATCCCAGATATCAATAGCCTCATTGAACAAATACAGCCCTTCGTCAATCGGCTACTTGGAAACTCCTTTGCTTTTGTATCTGGCTCTTTAGAAGTTGTCCTGAAGATTTTGCTAGTGTTGGTTTTAACAGGAATGATGTTAGCCGACCCCGTAGCTTATCGCAAAGTATTTGTGCAGCTTTTCCCCTCATTTTATCGGCGGCGGGTAGATGGGATTTTAGATAAATGTGAAGTCTCTTTGGAGGGATGGATTACAGGCGCTTTCATTGCCATCTGTGTAGTGGGGCTAATGAGTCTGATTGGTTTATCAATTTTGCATGTAAAGGCAGCATTAGCTTTAGCGGTTTTAGCGGGATTTTTTAACTTAATTCCCAACTTGGGCCCAACGATGAGTGTCATACCAGCAATGGCGATCGCCTTCTTGGATGAACCTTGGAAAGCAGTTGCTGTCTTGATTCTCTACTTTTTCATTCAACAGACTGAAAGTAATTTCATCACCCCCGTTGTGATGGCGCATCAAGTCTCATTGCTGCCAGCTTTAACCTTAATTGCCCAACTATTTTTCGTTACTTTCTTTGGCTTTTTAGGATTATTTCTGGCGCTACCTTTGACCGTTGTTGCGAAGATTTGGTTACAAGAGGTCTTAATTAAAGATGTTTTGGATGAATGGGGAAATAATCATAGACAAGAGACTGAGTTTGTGATGGTTTCTGAATCTCCAGAATCAGATGATAAATGGACAGCAGAAAGTTCTGATATTAATCATGAACGACCGATTGATGATATCTTGCCAAAAGAAGATTAGTCAAAATAATCCGTAATTGATAATTTTAATTACGAATTACGTAGCTTGCTTCTCGCCGGAGGCGAGTATTACGAATTACGAATTACAACATCCTTTAAGGATTGTCCGAAATAATCGGTTGTACGGCAATATCATCTAAGTGGATGCTGCTTAACAAATTCCGCCACTCTGCTTGCAGTGCTGCATCTTTAGGATTTTTCTGACGCAGTTGAGCCAGTATCGTCAGTGCCTCGTACCATATCCCGTTTTTGGCATAGATAACATAGCGCTTTAGAGGTTCTGTCGTTCGTAGCTCTTTGACTGTGGCTGGATTCAGTTCGACTCGTTGTATTACCCCTTCGAGGAAAGCTGGTGGAGAATTTTTTTCCTTGTTACAGTTAATCGTGAAAAACCAGCGATATTGTTTGTCTACTGCTAAAGCGGGAGCATTGCTAGGCAGAGAAACGCGGATGACTCCTGGTTTATCTGGTAGAGCGATCGCTTTTTGGTAAATCCCGTTAGAGTTCTGATCTTGCAGCACAAATTCAACTGCATAGGGCAAATCTTTGGTATATGGCACATAGAAAAACCAACTTGGGCGTTCTTCCGTTGTCTGTCCCCAGACATTAATCACTGAGTTAGCTTCCTCAGTAAAAGGCACTAAAGCAGTCAGATCAAGTTTAGTAAGTTTACATTCAGGCCCGCGCTTTGCTCCACCACGAACGCGACCTCCAGGAGGGGGGCCAGGTGGAAGTGTAGGTTGATTATAGGTTGTAGTTTGAGCAAGGGTCGTTTTCGGAGCAGAGCGTAGGCGTAGCCCGCCGTAGGCATCGCTAACTGAAGAATCATCAGCTGGTTTCGCCAGTCCTGGAATCAGGCTAACTAGTAAGGTGGTGGAGCTAAAAGCTACTACTAAAAACAGTTTTATCGGTCGTGAATTTGACTTCATAAAAACCCTACCTCATTCGATTTTGGATTTTAGATTTTAGATTTTGGATTGTGAAAGAGTTATTGCAATACGATTTGGTTAAGTATATTTATTAAACGTTCCCTATTCCCCACTCGCCACCCGAACTTTTGTTTTTGAATTATTATAAATTGACATCAGGCCAACTGTGACTACTAACGACAAAGCCGATGGTACAAACGGCACCCAAGCACCCCAAATTAACAGACCAAAACAAACTATATACAGAACCCCAGAGGTAATACTGACTGCCAATACCAACCAGGGCAACGAAAGCTTTCGCCAAGCCAAGACTCCTCCTACCAAAGACCAGCCCCAAATCCAGACTACCTCAATCCACAGTGACCAAACCCGCAGCAACGGCCGCCCATCTTGGACAGCAGCAAGGATCTGGCTGATCATATGCGCTTGTACTAACACTCCTGGCATTTGCTCATCTAAAGGAGCGCCATAAGGTGTAGGCCAGGTGTCTGGAGAATCCCCCTTTGCCACCACACCAATCAAAACAATCTTGTCTTTGATGGCATTGGGGTTAACCGCACTAGAAGATAAAAATTGGGTTAGTTTTACCTGTTCGGCTATTTGTTTTGAAGAACGGTAGTTAAGTAGGATTTGACCGCCATTCGCATCAATATTTTGATAGCCGCCAGTACGAGATTTCAGATTTGGAAAAATAGTTTTATCCAGCTGCAAATTCCCTTCCGGGGTGAATTTTGGTTGAATTCCTGAAGGGCGGAGATAGAGAGAGGCCAGTTGTAGACTGAATGCAAAGGGAGCAGCACACAACGATGTTGCCTCCTGGTTCATGAACAGGAGATGCCGACGGATAACTCCATCCCGATCATGAATAAAGTCACTGAATCCCAGGTTTCCTGTGGGGATTTCTGGTGGCGGCTTAATGCCTTTGATATTTACTGTGCCATCGCTGCCCTTACAGATGCCAACCAAATTCTGAGTTTGTTGAAGACGAGTAATTAAATCTGGTTGTTTGGCTTTAAAATCACGGTAGATATCCAAGCCGATCGCACGGGGTTGGTATTGATTCAGTTTTACCAGGAGTTTGTTGAGAGATTTTTCGGAAATGGAAGCTCCAATCAAGGACTCGTTATTTTGTCTTTGAATTGCCAAATCATCATCGTCAATTGTAATTACCAACAGTCGGGGATCAAGTCCCTCCGCAGGGCGCGATCGCATCATCAGGTCAAAAGCTTGAATCTCTAGAGTTTCCACAAATCCCAGCAATCTTACCCCACAAACCAAGGCTGTAATTGCCAAACTGGATAACAAGGTTCTCTGAAATCTGCGTCTAGTAGACAAAGTTAAATTCGGCGGTGGCTCTTCAGTTTTTGCCGACCTTAATTCATCCCAAGTCGGTGGTATCTGCGCTGGATTTTGGCAAATCATTGGTAGCCAAGTCGCACAGGGAAATCGATCCTCAAGTCCTTGCAGCCGTTCTCGCGCTTGGCGTACCGACTGATATAAAGACTCGCCACCAGCAAAACCTTGGAGAAAATACTTTAAGAACTCCTTGGCAACCAGGTCTGGAACTGGTTCACGCATCACAATTATTTGAGGGATTTGCAAATCAGCCAGTTCTCGCGCCAATCCCAATCCATCACAGGAGTTGAATATAGCTAGTTGCAAGCCGTTTTCAATCGCTTTCTTGAGAGCGTACTTTAACTCGCCAATGCTGAGGCTATCAGTTTTATTCAGGTAAATTCGTCCGCTTTCTCCATTTCCATGACTGGAACTGTGCCCAGCAAAGAAGAGAATATCCCAGTTTTTTCCCCAAAGATGGTCAGTCAATTCCTTACGTTGTGGTTCTACTAAAAAGCTGACATCTGCATTACGACACTGTTGTAGTAAAGCTTGATCGGCTTGGGTGTCAATCCCGTGACTATTGCCCACAATTGCTAAAATGTTGACTAATGGATTTAAAGTGCGTGGCTTGTGAATGCGATCGTAAGATGGTGAAGAAAGGGCGATTTCAGCCTTGGGGTAGCGTTCTAACAAGTCCCACAGATGCCAGGGTAATAGTTGCAATTGGCTATTTTCTGTTTGCAGAATCACCCGCACTTCTTCCGTAGACGACAATCTTTCTAACCATTTTTCCCTCAAAGGGCGAAACTCCTCTGCTCGCAGCCAGGTATTAAAACGTGCCCGCAAAATATGAGAAGTGTTTTCGCAGTCTTGAATCATTGATACATTCGTTACCTGCATTTGGTCAGCATGGAGGCGATAACGATTGCCTATCTGCCGATAACTAGACTGCCAATGACTGTAATAGAGCGGCATTTCCGGGAATGAAGGTAGCTTTCCCGTGATTTCTGTTGTAGCACGCTCGTGTTCTTCACCAATTTGGAGAGTGACAGCAAACCCCTGTTCAAAACTACCCTCTCCGAATTTTAGAACTACTAACTTACCCATCCGTGGCTATCCCCCTGTGTAAAACCATGCCCTGTTCTAATGTATAATCACAAACTCCAAAAGCCTTTACAGACTTCTTTCAAAATCCCTAAAAGCCAGCTTGAATTTTTAATTCTGAATTTTTAATTAACCAATTACCATTTATAAATTACCGGCAAACAGGGAAGATAGCTAGATGTTTTAAATTCTAAAATGTTCGGTGATGCTGGTATCATTCATGGCTACTCTAACGCTAAATTGCTCTGTAGGTTCGCCGCGAAACTGCAACTGAATGTAGTTGTCTGATTTTCTAGATTGAGCGTCTAGAAATACTATTCCCGAACTATCTAGAACGGTAAGATGAACTCCGGGCGGCAAGTAGATTTGATTCCCAGTGGCGTGCAATTGGAGATGAATACTGGTTTGTTGATCCTTTTCGGGGGTGATTTGCACAATCAACATGACTGGTTGGTTGAGAATTTGGATACCCAAATCAATCAGTTTTGCACGTTTAGTGATTGATTCTGGTTGGTTCAGGGAATTTAGTTCCAAAGTTTCAGTACTGCGGAAGGCATAAGCTGGTCTGAGTTCCGGCAGGTTCCACAGGGATTCAATAGTCTGCCAACTTGCCTCAAATATACCAGCAAACCACTGACTCAAATTCACCAATTGGCGCAGTTGCCACAGGTGATCGATTAACGCTTCCAATGGTTGTAGTTGTTGTAAAAACAGTGTTTCAGTTGCGACACTAGGGATAAAACCAAGCAGCCTCGCTTCTTGGAGCGATTCATCAAACTGAACTACTAAATAACCCACCCGTTCTTCCCAAGTTTCTGGAGGAATGGAACATATCTGCTGATGCAGATGGACAGGGCGACACTCCAGACGGCCAACTGAGGGAATCTCTAAGTCAGCTACATTCCCACAAAGGCGCATGATGGGATTCCAGCTGTCACTAGCTTGGAGGTTAGTAGGAATATCCATCATTTTCAAGTAGTCATTCACCACCCACACAGCCAGCGTATTTAGCCGGACTTGCTCTGCTTTTTCAGGATTTGGCTGTTGGTTAGCAAATTGCTGGGCAGTTATGCGAGCTGATTGGGAAATCGGTAATGTTAAAGCAAAATTGTCTAGCTGATAGGTAGAGTTATTCATAAGTTAATCCCTAGTGATCAATGCTGCTATATACATATCACCCGCATTCACTAAATTTATGCCACAAAATAGAGAATGATTATTGGAAAAACAGAATTAGGGATTGAGGATTGGGGACTACCACTCCCAGTACTCGCAACTCTGACCACATACCCATATTTGTAGACTCTGTAGACTCTAAATTACAGCCCTCTTCCTTGGCTACTGCTAGCAGCAGAAAATGGATCAGGCATAACTTGTCTTGGTGTGATCGTTGACCGACAGCAGGTAGCAGTTTATTTAAAGAGATATTGCTACTCGTGAAAGGCTTTAATATAACTCCAGCTTATGTCACAGAAATATCATAGATTAACGGTAACGTACTATCCAGATTTTTAGTACGCTACTGCTAGCGTACTAACTCCTAACCGGAGGCAAAGCGTCTCCGGCTCCGCTCCTAACTATTAGACATCTCCGAAAAAGAATGTAGAGACGCGAAATTTCGCGTCTCTACAAGGGTTCTAGATAACGCATATTTAATTTCACCACATGTCTATTTCTTCACAACTTGTAGGCGCTGAGTTATCATTGTTATTCCATTACCACGCAGGATGACAGCAGAAACCCATTGGCTACCAGGGGTAGATGGTGCTTGTCCGACTTTAAACAGTCCGCCAGATGTCAGTAATTCCAAATCCACGGATGTGGGGTTGAGAAATTTATCCGGTTGGATAGATTCCTCTAGCGCGCTTCCTAGTAGAAAATCATCACCAAGTGGCTCTTTGACGATCGCATCAAAATTATACTTCTCACCGACTTTCACCTGCTGTGGTAATTTAATCTCAATTTGGGGCGGCTTGCTGCCAGAGGTAAGTAGGGTGCGTTCTGACAAAATATCTTGGCGGAGGATTTTTCCGCCGGCAATGCGCTGACGCGATTTAATCGTGGCATTGAGAGTCAAATTATTAGCGCTACCGGAGGGTAAGCCAGTTATCTGCGTTTCCGTTTCGGCAATAATCCCATTGCCTTCAGGTTTTGAAGATAGGAGTTTCGTACTGTATTGCAATTTGGGATATCGTTGCCAAAGTGAAATCAAAGACCTTTCCATAGTTTGGAGAGTTAATCCATCCCCATGAGTGAAATTAGGGCTGTAGAATTGCAACACCCCTTTGGCATCCCCCCGGCTGGCGGCGGCATCAACTTGCGTCAACAGGTTTTTCAGTTGAACTGGTGTATTTTGGGGTGTAGTGGCTTGGACTAATTGCTGTGGTGTCGTCGCTTGAGTGCGTTGCCAACCACTTGTTAAACCAAGTGTCAGCAGGAAGGAAATCAACCCGATACTTGCTGGAAATCTGAGTTGGCGTCTCACTAAGGCGGTAATAATGTTAGTCATTGGTAAGAATTTACTGATTTGATTAGAGAAAGTAAGGAAATTGTTTTATCTTAGTTAAGCTAGGCGCTAAACGGTAGAGGTTTGATGGCAAACGCACCGATCCGATTATTAATCGCTGCCAGTGGGACTGGTGGACACTTGTTTCCAGCGATCGCACTGGCACAAAAACTCCCAGATTATCAAATAGAATGGCTGGGAGTACCCAATCGGCTAGAAACTCAACTTGTTCCCAAACAGTATCCCTTGAATACTATTGCAGTTGAAGGGTTTCAGCAAGGGTTTGGACTCTCCTCGATTCGCATCTTGGGTAAACTCACCCTTTCGATTCTGGAAGTCAGACGAATTCTCAAACAGGGAAATTTTCAAGGGGTGTTTACTACAGGGGGTTACATTGCCGGGCCAGCCGTGATTGCGGCGCGTTCCCTCGGTTTACCCGTGGTTTTCCACGAATCTAACGCTTTACCAGGTAAAGTAACTCGCTTTATTGGGCCTTGGTGTAGTGTGGTAGCTTTGGGGTTTGAAGTAGCTGCTAAGTATTTGCCCCGCGCCAAAAGTGTCTACGTTGGCACTCCCGTCAGAGCGCAATTTCTAGATGGGGCAATTAATCCACCACTAGATTTAGCCATTCCTGAGGGTGTTCCCTTAATTGTCGTTTTTGGTGGTAGCCAAGGTGCAATTGCCATGAATAAATTGGTGCGGGAATCTGCAAAGGCTTGGTTTGATACTGGTGTATATGTGGTACATTTAACTGGCGATCGCGATTCCGAAGCAGATAGTCTCAAACATCCACAGTACATAGCCTTACCTTTTTACAACAATATGGCGGCGTTGTTGAAACGGGCAACTCTTGCTATTAGTCGTTCTGGCGCAGGTAGCTTGACAGAATTGGCAGTGTGTGGAACGCCAGCGATTTTGATTCCTTACCCCTTTGCCGCAGAAGACCATCAATCTTACAATGCAGACGTATTTACTTCATCTGGTGCGGCGTTAACGTTGAAGCAATCAGAGTTGACGACTGAAACATTGCAAAGTATTGTGTTGAATTTGTTGCAGTCATCGCCAGAGTTAGCAAAGATGGGGAAAAACGCTCATGCGATCGCAGTTCCAGATAGTGCGGAAAAGTTGGCGCAATTAGTGCGTGAGGTGATTGAAACTTAAACAATTCAAAATTAAAAATTGTTCGCGTGATAACTGAGTCTTGCCGAAATGCAGTGTGACGGAGTGAAGATAGAAAGAGATAATAAAAATTTATTTTTCAAGTTATGAATATCTTGTTTAACCAAAAATTCCGCATTACAGTAAGTTGTGCTGGTTTATTACTTGTCAGTTTAGCTAGTAGGCATTTATATACTCAGTCAAAAACTAAACAGCTAGCTCAACAAGAGCAGTCCTTTACTCAGCAAGAATCTTTTGCCCCACTTCAATCACAGATTTCCCTTACTTCAACATTTAAAAATCCTTTTGCCGCTCAACAAACATCTGCTCAGATTCTAGGCAAGCAAAATGCTTTTTCATCTCGGCATAATTTGTTAACAGCATCTACACCCTATCCAGTTGTCGATGAGTTCAAAAAATATAAATTTAGCATTAATGGCAGCCAGATTGTTACTCCAGTCAAGCTGCCAAATAGTAAGGTTAACTTCAATCAAAAAGATTTAATAACCGTTCTTGCTAATACTAGAAAATATTTTCAAGATTACGCGACGGAAGACCCAGATATTCTCCGTACAGGAATGCTTGTCACTCAAGGGGTTACTGTGCCAGATGTTCTCAAAACTTTGGATTTCATGATTGCTGTCTTAAAGGAGGATATTGCTAATAATCGAGCTACTCGTTTACAAGACCCTAAATTTATCAATACCAATTTTCGAGTCATTAAATGGTCTGCTTACAACCCAAATAATAAACAGCAAAAACAATTACGAATTACTCAGTATGCCGTCTTTACTCACTCCGGTTCTCGCAATAAAACCTCTACTTTTAATACACCAATTTATAGCTTAAAAGAAAACTCTAATAACGATAAATTCTACACTCGATATACAAAGCAGGATGTTCTGTCGGGTATTTATGAACCAGGTGGTAGAGAATTTGGAAAAGTTACAAGTCTTGCTTATTTAACCAGAAATGGCTTAGAAGAAGCAATTATGGAAGGAACAATACTAATTAATTTTACAGATGGTTATAAAGCATTTTTTAATGTAGATAGAAATAATGGAATGTCTTATATTCGCGGATTGAAGGCAACAGCACAAAAGCGTTATTGGTATTTTAGAGAAGTTGATGCTATTAAAGGCTATGGATATAAAATAGATGCAAAAATTTCTATCAAACCCGGAGTAACTTTTGCTGGAGATGTTTTGAATATCGGTTTAGGTAAAGTGATTGTGATTGAGCATACTCAGGGTGGTCGAAAACATCTGCAAATGGGAGTCATTGCCGATACAGGCGGAGCATTTTTACCCAATCTTTATCAACTCGATTTTTTGGCAGGTATTTTTAAGAATAAAAAAGAATTTGGGCAAAATATCAGCCAATTGCCAGACTATGCTACAGCATATTTTTTAGTAAAGAAGTAATGCATTAATTTGATTGACATCAAAATATCTATGGACGGGTCAACAGTTCTAGGTTATGGCCATTGGGGTCATAGAAATAGAAGCCACGACCTTCATTCCAGTGATTAATTTGTCCTTTATTGTGATGCATAGGGTCGCTAGTATATTCAATGCCCGCCTCTTTAACGCGTGCAAAAATTGCATCAAATTCCTCGTCACTGACATGGAACGCATAATGATGCTGCTCGAAGGCTTCAGCGTCGGCGAAGTCGAGCGTCAATGTATCATTTATATCCACAGCAGCGAAGTGACCAACGGGAACCTCGACCTTTAAACCAAAAATTTTTGCAAAGAACCTCGCCGATGCTTCCTTGTCATGTGCAGGTACTATGGTGTGATTTAAAGTAATTGTCATGTCACACCTCTCCTCCTAAATTTTGGTAGTAATCCATATCAACTCTCTATTCAGAGTCGATAACAACAATCTTCCTTTCTATTTTATCTTTTCAGGGCTAACACCAGAGTAAACATATATAAATTTAGTGTTCTGTGTATTTGTAACATCGGCAAACACTAAAAATATAACGCTTAAATAAGCAAAACTAATAACTTATATCAGGTTTACTGAAGTTACAATACTTGATTAAATTTTATAAAGGAGTGTAAAGTAGATTCACAGGCAAAAACAAAACCGCCTGATTCATAAATAACCGCAATCATAAAACCATGACAACCACCTTACAACGTCGCGAAAGCGCCAACGTATGGGATAGATTCTGCGAATGGATCACCAGCACCAATAACCGCATCTACATCGGTTGGTTCGGCGTAGTAATGATTCCCACACTGCTAGCCGCCACCGCCTGCTTCGTAATCGCCTTCATCGCCGCACCTCCAGTAGACATCGATGGTATCCGTGAACCTGTTGCAGGTTCCTTAATCTACGGAAACAACATCATCTCTGGTGCAGTAGTACCTTCCTCCAATGCTATCGGCTTGCACTTCTACCCAATTTGGGAAGCAGCTTCTCTAGATGAGTGGTTGTACAACGGCGGTCCTTACCAATTGGTAGTTTTCCACTTCCTGATTGGCATATTCTGCTACATGGGTCGTGAATGGGAACTATCCTACCGCTTAGGAATGCGTCCTTGGATTGCGATCGCATACTCAGCACCAGTAGCAGCAGCAAGTGCAGTATTCTTGGTATACCCCATCGGACAAGGTTCATTCTCTGATGGTATGCCTTTGGGTATAAGCGGAACATTCAACTTCATGATCGTGTTCCAAGCAGAACACAATATCTTGATGCACCCCTTCCACCAACTAGGTGTAGCAGGTGTATTCGGCGGAAGTTTGTTCTCAGCAATGCACGGTTCTCTTGTTACTTCTTCCTTAGTTCGTGAAACCACCGAAACCGAATCCCTTAACTACGGTTACAAGTTCGGTCAAGAAGAAGAAACCTACAACATCGTTGCAGCCCACGGCTACTTCGGTCGTCTAATCTTCCAATACGCTTCCTTCAACAACAGCCGTTCACTGCACTTCTTCTTAGCAGCGTGGCCTGTAATCGGCATCTGGTTTACCTCCTTGGGTGTAAGCACGATGGCGTTCAACTTGAACGGTTTCAACTTCAACCAATCAATCATTGATTCTGAAGGTCGTGTGATTGCAACTTGGGCAGATGTGATCAACCGCGCTAACCTGGGTATGGAAGTAATGCACGAGCGCAACGCTCACAACTTCCCCCTAGATTTGGCTGCTGGTGATTTTGCTCCTGTGGCTCTAACCGCTCCTGCTATCAACGGTTAATCAAAATCTGAGATACGCTTTTCACGCTTAATCTATAAATAAAAGACGCTCTCCCGAAAGGGGGGGCGTTTTTGCATTGGGTTAAGTAGCTCAACCTAATTAAATGTAAAACGCTCGACTTGGTACTGACCTTGTAT
>NZ_JAQYWQ010000233.1 GCF_029379315.1 Nostoc sp. S13 | reverse complement strand
ATTTCTGATCAGGTAAGTCCTCTTGTCAATAGGTTTTGAGACGCGCTAACCCTGGTTAGACATCGCTATACAATCTAAATAAAAAAGGTGCTAAGGCGTAGCCCATTGTAGACATCGCCTTACCCTTTTGATAGCTAAATAAAGTTCAAATTTGATAATCCAATGCAGTTAAAATTCTGCCACAATGCTGATTTGCAGGTACAGCTTCCAGCATCTTTTTCGGTTGGGGTAAGTTGAGGTTCTTCATTAGTTCGATGAACTGGTTGCGGCTGCGTCCTGCAAACCGAGGATTCCAGCACTTTTCCTCGCCAATGGTGGATACTGTCTGTCCTTGGTAGTCGTGACCAGGATATACCAAGGTGTCATCAGGTAATGTGAATAGCTTCTCAGTAATCACATCATACAGTGATCCAGCGTCGCCGCTTTGGAAGTCGGTACGACCACAACCCCGGATGAATAAGGCATCTCCAGTTAATAGATGAGTGTCGTTGACTAAGTATGCCATGTGGCTGTCAGTGTGACCAGGGGTAGCGATCGCCCGAATCTGCACGTTCCCTAATTCCAAGATATTCCCATCGGCAATGTAGTGGTCTGCACAGGTTGCCGCCGCATTCTCAGGTAAAATCGCCAAACAACCCGTAAGTGTCCTTAGTCTGTCTGTCCCAGTGATATGGTCAGCATGGATGTGAGTTTCCAGACAGTAGCGCAGAGTCAGCCCCAATTGTCGCAATATCTGAAGATCACGTTCGACCTGCTCCAATACAGGATCAACTAGGATAGCTGTTTTAGTTTCTGAGTCGGCAATTAGATAAGTATAAGTACAAGATTCTTTATCGAATAGTTGACGAAATAACATAGCAGGTTTCTTTAACACGAAAGTAGTAGCACCGAGTTTTGGATTGAGGGATTTCAGTAACTCCTGTGCCAAACTTGCTGCTTGAACCCGAATTTCGGGAACAGCAGTAGTTTCCCAAAGATTGCCCTTGCGTGGTGTCCCCAAGGTGTACAGCATTTGAGATACATTTCCATCTGCATCAATTAGCGCACCATTTCGGGCAGTGTCGATTCCCATTGACAATGTGTTGGGACGGATTAATCGTTGTTCTTGGAGGCTAGCGACCAATGGGTGCTGCAATCTGCGGAAATCACAATTTGCGCCAGTGCAGTTGACAATCCGCTTGACTCGCAAAACGATATCTTTGTGGGTTCCCCGTTCGCAGATGCTCACATTCACCCCATCCTCAAACCCCTGACAACTTTGAATCCGACCTGCGTAATGCATCAGTTGACCAGACTCCATTGCAGCATCCAGTACTTCGGCAATTTCTTCAGCAATCCGATGACGGTGAACTTCCCAGTAAGCTTTGACATGGCGCAGAAATCGCTTCTGTTCCGGCAATGGCATTGCTTGCCAAAGTTGGGGAATAATTGGGCGGATGGCATCGATTACTGCTCGCCAATCTTGAGCCAGTCCGTTGCCGGGGTTTCCCCGGTTGTAGGAACTGGCTTGAGCTAGTCCGTTGTCGGGGTTCCCCTGGTTGTAAGAACTGGCGTGTCCTTGAGTAAGAGCCTCACGTAGTTCTTGACGTACCACATGCAGCAGTCCTCGCGCCGTTTTTGGCGCAGTTTCTACATCAATAAATCCCGGATAAGCAGTTGTTGATTTGTGGCTATAGGGCATCATTCCGTGGCGCGAGACGGTATGGATTTGTCCCTGGAACCCCTGCTGATGTAAGGCGACAACCGCATCTACCATTGTTAACCCAGTGCCCACCAGCAGAATAGCATCCTCTGGATTTAGGTCAGCGATCGCATCGGCAGACCAAGCATCTTTAACATAGCGATTGTCTAAAACGGCGAGTGGTGCAGGCAGAAGTGCCGGGAAATTGCCCAACGCTAACACCGCCTTTTGCACATGCAAACACTGACCACTGCTCAGGTAGACTATTGTGGTGTGAGCTTTTGTTTCGATGGCGATCGCTTCATCCCCAATCTTCTCTAGCTGCACATTCGCGGCTGCATTTACCTGTGCTGCTTTTAAAGTCGCCTGTACATAGTCTCCATAAACCCGACGCGGAACGAAGGTAGATGAAGTTACCTGTTCATGCCCATTTTTATGCAGCCAGTTCAGGAAGTGATTTGGTTGATCACCAAATGCGCTCATCTTACCTGCTGGCACATTCAGCAAGTGACAATCTACTGGTGTCCCGTAAGCAACCCCTCTACCCACTTCAGAATTACGTTCAATCAATTTGATCGACAGTGGTATAGTTGCGTTGCGTAAAAGATTAGCTGCAACCAGAGAACCGCTAAAGCCACCACCAATGATAGCGATCGCAACTGGAGAGACGGTTAGGTTAAAAATGCTGTTGTTCATAGGACGTGTGAGTTGCACTTGCTTTCTACTGATTAATTTACGGCCGATAAACTAAAATTTCCGCTTGTCGCAAGCTGTTAGGCGGATGAATTAGCTCAAAAAACCACATAGGCACATGAATTAAGTGGGAATTGGACTTGAGTGTCCAATTCCCCAAATAGAGAGAGTGGCGATCGTCAGATTACACAAACTCAAATCTAGACGAGACAAGGTTTTGGAACTATTTATCTAAAATTTCTGTGTCTATTGCATCTAAATACGATGCAAATACCGTGGTTTTTAATTAACATCAAAAAACCCTTCAAAAGCGAGAATTTTGCTTCTACAATTGTCAAT
Organism: Nostoc sp. S13; assembly: GCF_029379315.1. Classification (GTDB taxonomy): domain Bacteria; phylum Cyanobacteriota; class Cyanobacteriia; order Cyanobacteriales; family Nostocaceae; genus Nostoc. The sequence continues at coordinate 1,014 of NZ_JAQYWQ010000233.1, read as the reverse complement.
ATTTTCTGACACGACTAGCATTCAACTTTCAGATAATGTTTGGCTTAATGTCCTTACAGCAATATAGAGGTATTGACAAATACAGTCGCCCTAAATCGATTGTGAGAAAATAATAAGGTTGTGAATGTAACTAAGTATTGGGTGCAAAATGTGGAGGCATTCGCTAACTGAATTAAACCAAGCCTATCGAAAACTTTGTGAAATCAAAAGCGCATTTACACACAAACTTATAAGGTAATTAAAATGACTTACGATTCCGAAGATGTACAACAAATCCTTCAAATAGCACTAACTCGTAAACAGGAAGGTGAATTTTCACGAGAACAGCTTGTAGAAATGGCATCTGAGTTAGGTATTTCTTCTAATATTTTGGAAACAACAGAACAAAAGTGGTTAGCTCAACAACAAGAGGAACGTTCGCGACACACATTTAATACTTCCCGACGCAGAGCCTTTTGGGCACACTTCGTTTCCTTCCTAGCAGTGAATTTATTCCTGATTCTCTTGAATTTAATCACTAGTCCTAGTTATTTTTGGGCTATCTTCCCAGTTTTAGGATGGGGGTTAGGACTATTTTTTCATTGGTGGAGTGTTTATCAGACTAAAACAGAGGATTACGAGATAGCCTTTCAGAAATGGCGTGCTTGAAGAAGAATTCAGGAGTCAGAATTCAGGAGCGCAGCCGGAGACGCTCTGTGCGTTCGCGCAGCGTGTCGCAGACAGACGCTACGCGTAGCTTGCTTCTTTGCAGGAGTACGCGGACTCGCTCTCCGTGGCGCTATCCGCTTTTTCGGTCAGAATCATTCTAACTCCTGACTCCTGAATTCTGTTTTAATAAATTTAATTTTTCCCTACTTTGAAAAATGGAGATACTAACGCACAGCTATGCATCCCTATGAGTTGGGAGTAATCTTTCACCTACAAATGGGGAATTTCCGTACTTGATACTCAGGTGATTCTACTATTAGACCTATCCACAAATAAACCTCAAAATAGCTGAAACCCTTACATAGC
>NZ_JAQYWQ010000232.1 GCF_029379315.1 Nostoc sp. S13 | reverse complement strand
AAACCTCTCCGTATTCTCTCTTAGTCTTGTTCAGAAATCAAATAGGAGTCCTATATATTAGTAAAGTACTAATGTATATTAAGTACTCTACTAATATGTTGGCAACTTTTAACTTCTAGACAATCTTAAATCTGCCACAATCATCAACAAGAAAATTTATTTGATGCCTAAACTCTGACTGTAACAATCCAATTATCTTGATGATGCAATGTTTTACTTTGACTAAGGGATACCACTTGTAGTATTTAGAAACAGGCAAGATTTGACAGATATAACAGTTACTAGCTCGTTTGGCGGTTGTGCAGAGCATTGCCTCAGCTAAAGTTGCAGCCTAGTCAATAATGCAGGCGTTTCTATTTTACCAAGGAAGTTGCTTAAGCCGGTAAAATTTTGGTAACTCTTAACTATTAATAAATATATAAGTGCTTAGTGCTATTCATGCTTTATATTTAGCGACAGGGTGGCGCAAACAGTCACTCATGTTCAAATAGTTAGGAGGCAGTACTTACCGCAAGCAACTCATGCTTCGATACCATCAGCACGCAGCGTAAGTAAAGGTTAAGTTGATATTAAAACGAATAATTTTTGCTGAATTGCGACAGATAAAGACTAAACTTAAAAGTCTTGTGCAGCAAAACCTGTAGCTTTAAATGAAGTAATCATGTCTAAGGTTCTTGTCTCTGATTCTATTGACCAAGCTGGAATTGACATTCTTTCGCAAGTTGCTACCGTTGATGTCAAACTAGGTCTAAAACCAGCCGAACTGATCGAAATTATTGGTGAGTATGACGCGCTAATGATTCGCTCTGGTACACGCGTCACCCAAGAAATCATTGAAGCCGGCACCCAGCTAAAAATCATCGGTCGGGCTGGTGTGGGTGTGGATAATGTGGATGTTCCGGCTGCCACACGCCGGGGAATTGTGGTAGTCAATTCTCCAGAGGGAAATACAATTGCTGCCGCCGAACATGCGCTAGCGATGATTTTGGCTTTGTCTCGCCACATCCCCGATGCTAACGCTTCCGTGAAACGCGGTGCGTGGGATCGCAATAGCTTTGTCGGCGCGGAAGTCTATAAAAAAACTCTCGGCGTTGTCGGTTTGGGTAAAATTGGCTCCCATGTTGCCTCTGTAGCTAAGACAATGGGGATGAAACTCCTAGCTTATGACCCTTTTATTTCTACAGACCGAGCCGAACAACTTGGCTGTCAGTTGGTGGAGCTAGATTTACTCTTCCAGCAAGCAGATTATATTACGCTACACATCCCCAAAACCCCAGAAACTACCCACTTAATCAATGCCACAACCCTGGCAAAAATGAAACCCACAGCCCGGATTATCAACTGCGCTCGTGGTGGGATCATTGATGAAGTAGCTTTAGCAGCAGCTCTGAAAGCTGGTAAGATAGGGGGCGCAGCCTTAGATGTGTTCGAGTCAGAACCACTGGGTGAATCTGAGTTGCGATCGCTAGGCAAAGAAGTTATCCTCACTCCCCACTTGGGAGCCTCTACTGCGGAAGCTCAAGTGAATGTGGCCATTGATGTTGCCGAACAAATTCGCGATGTACTTTTAGGACTACCAGCACGTTCAGCCGTCAATATTCCTGGACTCGGCCCCGATGTCTTAGAAGAACTCAAACCCTACATGCAACTAGCAGAAACTCTAGGTAATCTGGTGGGACAGCTAGCTGGCGGACGGGTGGAAGTACTCAATATTCGACTGCAAGGGGAACTAGCAACTAACAAAAGTCAGCCTTTGGTAGTAGCTGCCCTAAAAGGATTACTTTACCAAGCTTTGCGGGAACGGGTAAATTATGTAAATGCCACCATAGAAGCCAAAGAACGCGGAATTAGGGTGATTGAAACCCGCGATGCTTCGATTCGAGACTATGCCGGAACGCTTCATCTAGAAGCCACAGGTACTTTAGGTACTCATTCTGTCACAGGCGCCTTGTTAGGTGAGCGGGAAATCCACCTCACCGACGTTGATGGTTTCCCGATTAACGTCCCACCCAGCAAATATATGCTGTTTACCCTGCACCGCGATATGCCAGGGATTATCGGCAAACTTGGTTCCCTACTCGGCAGTTTTAATGTGAATATTGCCAGTATGCAGGTAGGTCGTAAAATCGTCCGTGGTGATGCCGTAATGGCTCTGAGTATAGATGACCCTTTACCAGAGGGCATTTTGGATGAGATTATAAAAGTCCCTGGTATTCGGGATGCGTATACGGTAACTCTCTAATTTTGGATTTCGGACTTCGGCTCCTTTCGGCTTACCTCGGCTTCTCTACGAGACGCTACGCGAACGCTCGGCACAAGTCGCTCAAGGCAAGTCGCTCAGTCGAACGATTTTGGACTTCGGCTTTGCTCAGTCGAACGATTTTGGATTGGTAATGGCTAATTGCTCATTGTTTTTCGCATTGATCATTAACCATTACCAAGTCCCCAATCTAAAATCTAAAATCTAAAATCTAAAATTGTATGGCAAACACCTGGTGGGAACTACAGATTTTATCTGAGCCAGACCTAGAAGATTCGATCTTTTGGCGACTGGAAGATTTTGGCTGTCGTGGTACAGCTAGTGAAAACAAAGGAAATTTATCTTTAGTAAGAGCTTACTTGCCGACAATTCAAACACAGCTACTAGATTTGGCAGCGCTATCGCTGTGGCTGCGTCAAGATGCCCTTTGTGTAGGACTTTCATCTCCCTCCCTGCAATGGCAGTTAATTGATGAGGAAGATTGGGCGACTAGCTGGAAACAATATTGGCATCCGCAGGAAATAGGCGATCGCTTCCTAATTAACCCCGCTTGGCTACCATTACCAGAAACAACGGAACGGTTAGTGATTCGTCTTGATCCTGGTGTAGCATTTGGTACGGGCAACCATGCCACGACTCAGCTATGTTTGGAATCCCTGGAAATGCGGCTGAGTGGAGTTCCTCAGTCGTTTGTGACTACTAGTGGTAAACATGAACATCTGGTAATTGCGGATATTGGCTGTGGTTCTGGTATCCTTTCGATTGGGGCGCTGCTACTGGGAGCCGAGAAAGTCTATGCAGTGGATACTGACCCTTTGGCGGTACAATCAACTATTAGTAATGGTGCCCTGAATGACATTAGCCCAGAACGTTTATTACCTGCACAGGGAAGTGTAGACGTTTTGACAAAACTGGTTTCTCAACCAGTAGATGGTATCGTTTGCAATATTTTGGCTGACGTGATTATTGAGTTGGTTCCAGAAATGAGTGCGATCGCTAAACCTGAGACTTGGGCAATCTTCAGTGGTATTTTACTCGAACAATCTAAAGCTGTTGCTGACACCTTAGAACAAAATGGTTGGATCGTTGCAACCCTGTGGAAACGCAAAGAATGGTGTTGCTTGAATGTCCGACGTTCTTAACTCAGTAGATAATAGTACAGCTTTACACCTGGGATGCGATCGCTCCCCAGTCAAAGCCAAATCAGTAATTCTGGTTGGTGATCTATGCGATCGCAGTAGCAGTAATTGATTTCTGGCTGCAAAGCTAATTGCTCTTTGTACCAATGCCATCGCAGAGAGTGCGATCGCTCACATTGGGATTTGATTGTAAATAAACATGTAGCCTGTTGCAACTGTAGATCATCAGATCGTTGAGACTACCAGAAATTATTAAATTCTTAAGGTGATTTGGGTACATATTCCAGAGTTTCACGGTTTTATCAACACTAGCAGAAGCAATGGTCTTGCCATCGCGGCTGAATGCTACGCCCCAAACCTCATTGCTATGCCCGTTGAGGGTGATGATTTCTTTACCTGTAACCGCATTCCAGAGTTTCACGGTTTTGTCATTACTAGCAGAAGCGATGGTCTTGCCATCGGGGCTGAATGCTACGCTATGGACATAA
>NZ_JAQYWQ010000231.1 GCF_029379315.1 Nostoc sp. S13 | reverse complement strand
TATGTACAATGCCATTTATTCCCCTCTGATGAAACTCGCTCAATATGATATCCGTGGTGAGCAAATGAAAACTATGATTCCTGAAGAAAATAGGAAACATAAGGAGAGCGAAGTACAACAATCGAAATCTTTTGATATTACATCAACCAAAGCTACCGCAGGATTTGAAAGTTTAAAAGTTGAAACTCAGCCATTGCTACTAGCTACTGATAAACCATTATATCAGGAGAGCGAAGTACAACAATCGAAATCTTTTGATATTACATCAACCGAACCTATCGCAGGACTTGAAACTTCAAAAATTGAAGCTCAGACATTGCTACTACCTGCTGATAAACCATTATATCAGGAGAGCGAAGTACAACAATCGAAATCTTTTGATATTACATCAACCGAACCTATCGCAGGACTTGAAACTTCAAAAATTGAAGCTCAGACATTGCTACTACCTGCTGATAAACCATTACCTCAATGGCAACAAACTGGCAGCAATTTTTCTGCATTTTTGGAGCAATTACCTAAATATTTAGGTGGATTTTCTACTGAATACCAGCTGCCAATTATTTGTTTTGCCACAATTATTGCAGCCACTGTGGCAGTTAAGCTAATTTTAGCTGTATTAGATGTAATAAATGAAATTCCGCAGGCAAATTTAGTTTTTGAGTTGACTGGAATTGGTTACTTCATCTGGTTTCTTTTTCGATATCTATTCAAAGCTTCTACTCGGCAAGAATTAATTGCACAAATTAGTTTTATCCAAAAAGAAATTGTCGAGGGACAAGATTCATAAGTTGTTATGCTTCCACATTTGCTTTTTTTCATCGTGGAATAAGGCACAGGGCAAACGCATTCATGCTACCTAAAAAGTTTTGCAACAAACTTACTTATGAAAGTTGACTTTGGTGTTACTGCTATTGATGGGAGCAAAACACCGTGTTAGCTTTTATTTTTAAGAAAGCTTAACGAAGGTGGATTCAGAGAAATCCAAACATTTTCTTACGATGTGTTTGTGCCTTTTCCACACGAAGATTGGCGCGGGCGCATTCGTGCTAATGCTGGTGTGGCAGCTATCCTGACACCAGACAAAGTAGAACTATTTGACCAGAACCTGGCGGCATTACTTCAAACAAAATATCCCACACTTATACTTCAGGTTGATCATTAACTTTGTGTTGCGATCGCCTCTCTTCTCTACGAACGCGAATAGCGTGTCAAAGATAGAGGCTACGATACGTTCAGCGTAGCTTACTTCCCCGTAGGGGTACGCTCGCCGTAGGTATCGCAAAAGCCTCACAGTGGTAGTTACTCCTGAAGTCTTACCATATGCGTAATCTTATCGAGATAAAAAAACTTTTTACTTAAAGTTTTCATAAATTCAGTGTTTAATTACGTAGTTGAATGGATTTTGTCCAACCAAGTTGGTATGATAGCTTCAATCGAAAATACAAATGCGTAGAAAAAACTCAATAAATACTGATGAATAATTCATAAAATTTAAACGCTCAGATCAAAGACTGTTTAAGCATTAGACATCTCCGAAAAAGAATCTAGAGACACGAAATTTCGCGTCTCTACAAGGGTTCTAGATAACGCATATTTAATTTCTGGAGATGTCTATTAGTTAAGCTGTTCCACATTAATGGACATTGCCCCCAGAAAGGAATAGTCCGGGGGGTAGCATAGTCTACTATCTGCAAGATATCAACAAAGTAGACATCTATTTGGTCTATTACACCAGTGCTTTATCTGCCCAACAAATTTCACCAAGTCTACAAGTAGTTGAGTTGCCAGATAGCTTAAAAGTCCAAGCTGACTATGGTTTGACAGTACTCAAAGATGCGAATCCTGGAGGTTCACAACTAGCTAATTATATCCTTTCACCAACTGGACAAAAAATACTGGCAAAGTATGGATTTAATAGTCCGAAGTCTGTTCCCGAACCTCAAGGAGTTGGTGGAATTTTACTTGCTATGAGTGTAGCTTTTGCCTTGCAGAAAAAGTTGGCTGCCAAACAGCAAAAAATTCAAGTGAGCAATGAACGCTACAGTTAGAAAATCGAGAAATCTGGTTAATTTTGAAGCAAGCTGTTAGTAAATCCAAGGAGATAACAAACTATGAATAAACAAACTATCTTTCCTTTCTTTTCTCAAGCAATAGCCAAGATTGGTTCAACCTTAATAGCAGGAATTGCATTTAGTCTGTTGCTTTCTAACCCCATTTATGCTGCCACTTTTGGCACTAATTTGATAGTAAATGGTGATGCAGAACAAGGGAAAGGAGATCCAATTGGTAATGCTGTTGGAGCTGCTATACCTTTTATCCCTGGCTGGACTACGACAGGTAGTTTCAGTGTATTAAAGTATGGGGCAACAGGTTTTAGCTTTACCAACCCATTAGGTAATGTAGTGAACGTTACTGTTCCTGGTATTGATGTTCCTGGGCCAAGCGATCGCGGACTCAATTTATTCTTTGGTGGTGCCGATAGAGCCTCTTCCAGTGCTTCGCAATTAATCAATATATCTGATTTAGCCTCAACTATTGATGCAGGTCAAGGTACGTTTAACTTAAGTGGCTGGTTGGGAGGATATAGCACAGATGAAGATAGCGCATCACTAAACATTACTTTTCTTGATCAAGCTAACCAGTCTTTAGGTATAGCTAGTATTGCTTCGCCAACTCCCACGCAAAGAAATAACATCACAGGCTTATTTTTGCAGTCAACTAATGGTTCTGTACCTGTGGGTACACGCCAAATCAATGTACTGCTGAACGCCAATTATGTAAGAGGGCGGATAAATGACGCCTACGCAGATAATCTTTCGTTAGTAGTTACTAAAGTCCCAGAACCATCAATCTCAGGTTTATTGTTAGTTGGTACATCTTGTCTGATGGGATGGAAATTGCGTAGAAACAACCAAACATTTGAGTAGATTGCATCAGATTTTGAATGCTTAAATACTTAACTTGCAACAGTTGAATTTCTCCAACTGTTGCAGTCTGAACTTTATTGAAGAAGTTTCTCTCTACGCCAATAGACATCTCCGAAAAAGAATTTAGAGACGCGAAATTTCGCGTCTCTACAATGGTTCTAGATAACGCATATTTAATTTCTGGAGACGTCTAATTCATACACAGGATAAAATTTGATGTTAAAAACAACGTTTGTCACAAAGCAATTAATTATTGCTCTGGGGTTAGGATTAGCTGCATTATTTACTGCTACTCCCGCTGAAGCTGCTGTCTTAACCTATCAAGGTGATACCACAAATCAGCCGACTTGGCGGCGTACAGCACCAGGCGATCCTCCCGATAGAATCAGTGGTGAAAACGCTGGAACTATGGGTATGAATGTACCATACAGCGTTTTTCAGTTTGTGGTTGAAGAATCGGGTTTGTATACATTTGGTAGTACTGTACCTGGAGCTAGATCACCTGTTGATGGAGCCTGGGATAATTTTTTAGTTTTATATCAGGACAGTTTTAACCCCACTAACCAATTGACCAACGTTTTAGTAGCAGCGATCGCTCCTGATAATGGTAGTTCTGCCTTCGACCGACAACTAACCGCTCAACGAAATTACTTTTTAGTAACAACTGGTCGTCGAGTAACTGATTTTGGTGCCTTTACCAATACAATCAGCGGTTCGGGCAAAATCGTAGCAGTTCCCGAATCGGATTCAATACTTGGCATATTAGCAACTGTAAGTGTTGTTTTACTTCTGTATAAGCGAAAATGGAGTATTGTCACGGTGCGCTAGCGCAAACATAGTTTATTTATGTCTAAACCGAAGGGGTTATCGTAGGCAACCCCCAAGCGATTTTAACAATAGCTTTACCTTGAATCTATACTATAGGAATCCTATTTGAGTTTTGAACAAGCTCCGTACATCTGAAGAGTGGCAAAGTCAAA
>NZ_JAQYWQ010000230.1 GCF_029379315.1 Nostoc sp. S13 | reverse complement strand
TCCGTTGGCACAGCCCGCCGCAGGCATCAGAACTTTGTAAGAGAGGGGCTTGTACCCTTTTCGTTTTCGGTCATACAAAAAACCGCTTGTGAATGACAAGCGGTTTCCTAGTGGTTGCCCTCAAGGAGGAACTTATTTGTTGCGCCAAGATGCAAAGCTTTTTCTTAACGCTAAAGCGAGAAATTTTTTAGAGATTAAACAAGTCTCAAATCAGGATAATTTGCCAAGACATCATCAGATGTCAGCGTATCATTTTCAGCTTGCGGAGTCCAAAGAACTTCAATTGCCAGAAGCTTTTCGCTAGGAATACTACCAATTTGCCGCAAAGCTTGACGCAAATCATCAGCACTGTTAATCGCTGTGGGGATTTCAAACTTACCTAATGTCGCCGCCAGCAAAGTGACGATAATGTATTCACCAGGGCCTTCGGTAAATAAGCGTGTGGGGTTGTCGAGTTCACCAGCCGGGGGTAAAGCATCTTTGGCAAGGGCTGCTTTTAGCTGATTGTTGACATTAGACAAAGTTTCTTCGCTAAATTTGCTGCGTTCTGCCAGTGACAGCCGATTAAATTGACTTTCAGCTGAATTTAAACTTGCTTGTTGAGTCCCACCACCTGCATATACAAAGTATTCAGGATGGCGGAGTAAAGCTAGGCTGGCTTCTTGTAGAACTTCTGCTCTTCCCTCTGGGGTGTTAGTATCAGCAGTTTCAGCAATGTGGTTGAGTTCATTTTGCAATTCACGGGCTTGAGCTAACAAACCTACTTGCAAACGAGTTACGGAAACAGCAGAGTTGCTGTTGTAATCTGCTTCACCCGTTTCACCACTAGAGACGCGGCGGAAAGTTTGCAATAAGAAATTAGCGATCGCTAAGAAAATTAAGATGGTAAATATACCACCAAATCCTCCTCCAATACCCCAGAAGGGAACTAAGAAGGGAAAGCCAAAACCACCACCAAAGCCACCACGAGGATAATAGCCGCCTCCACTAGGAGGTGCATAGGTGCGACTGGAAGGCGCTCTAAAAGAGCCACCACCGATCCTCCCCCCACTGCGGGCCGCTAATGCGCCATCGGCGTGACTAAGAGCCAAAGCTAACACTAGGCTTAGGGCTAAGAAGGTTTTTAACAGAGGTTTGATGATTTGTTGTAGTTTTTTACGCATATACAATCGCTTGAAAAACAGAATTTTTTATGATTTCTACCGATGTTTTTAGGAGTGTTGCGGTATGTCGCTAACGCCAGCCCGTAACAAGCAAGCGACTTTCTAGCATTTGGGTAGCATTTACTTTTAAAGGCTACATATTCAATTTACCGCGTCTGATGTTGGGTAGGCAGCGATCGCAGGAGGGATTTCTCGACTGGAGAACCGTACCTTAAGATATGTTGATCATCACACAAATTTGCGATGTCTACGATGGTCATTGAGCTTGCCGTACCCTTCTCTACGAGAGGCTGCGCCAACGGGAAGCAAGCTACGGGGAGTGTCTCGTAGAGAAGTGCGGGCTAGGCCTACGAGTAATTGTTGCTATGTCTGGGACTGAGCACTTTCAGAGTACAGTTTTGAATTATACAGATGATTTTAATTTTTAGTAATTATTTTGAATAATTTTTATAATCCTTATCCCTACTGGTTTTGTCAAAACCTGGCAGACACGAGAAAGGATATTTTTAAATTCTGAACAGTATTTGCTACAACTGACCGAAACAGTGCTATGGGCTAAGTGCTGAGTGCTTATATAGTTCATCAAGCACATAAATTCTCAAGTAGTGAGAAATTTGCAGCAAATATAAAATCAACACTTAATAATTCAAAATTCAAAATTGTTGGCCCAGCTTCTCCAAGAGTTGAGAGTTTTAGTAGGGGTTTAAATACCCTTATGAAGAAACTGATACTCCGTGTATGCGTAACGCCAAATCTGAGCGGAGGTTTGCTCAAGGACGTGCAAATACTCGCTACCACTTCGCTATCAGAACTTTGTAAGACAGGGAACTTAAACCCTTTAATTTACGATAAAAAAATAATCTTCGTAACTAATCTTCTAAAATGTTTTTCAAATTTGTCTACCACATTCGTTTTAAAAGAAATAAAATAATAATTATCGCTTTGAAAGTAATCCTAATTGTAAATAAATTAACAATTATTTTAAATGTAGCCATCAACTTGATTATGGAACATATTTCTCAACTAACAGCCGAAATCAGAGACAAAGCTGCATACCCAGATATCCTAGTCATATCCCGAATCTTCCTGCCGAAAGAAGCTGTAATTGGGGAATATATCTACAATCGCTGTCTCCAAGATCCAGAACGAGTTATTGTGCTGGCGGCTAGTTGCACAGGAGATCAAGTATTTGATGAAAGTCAACAATTTCCTGTCTATCGCTGGTATTATCCTAACTATTGGCGTAGTGGCTGTGTGGGAAGTATCCTGAAGCCCTTGATTAATATCGTCGGCTCATTTGTCCTAGCAATCAAACTCTATTTCCGCTATCACTACCGTTATATAGAGTGGGGTCACGGCTATGACTTCCCTTCACTGTTGCTATTGAGTTATTTCTTACCTATTCGCTTTTTTATCTATCTGCACGGCAATGATCTTCTTTGTACTTTACACAATCCCGTGCTGCGATCGCTCTTTAAACTAACACTTCATAGAGCCGAAGGTATTGTTTGTAACAGTTCTTATACACAAGACTATCTCAGAACTGCTTTGCGATTAGATACTCCTACCCACGTCATCAACCCGGTAATCAGACCAGAAAAATTTGGTAATAATGTCGCAAGTCCAAGTAGCCTTGATGATTTACGTGTCCGCGTGCGTCAGACATACAACATTCCCGAAACAACAATAGTTATTCTCTCGGTAGGAAGGCTAGTAAAACATAAAGGTTTCGACCTAGTTATTGATAACATCCCACTATTGCTAACTTTTGGGATCGATGTCCACTATATAGTCTGCGGTCAAGGGCCAAGTGAATCGGAACTGAAATCTCTGGCGCATCGTTTGCGGGTACATAAGCGCGTACACTTTGCCGGATATGTGCCAGAGCGGGAATTAGCAGGTTATTATGCAGCTTGCGACATATTTGCCATGCTGACTTTATTGGATACTAAACCTAATAGTATGGAGGGCTTTGGTATGGTTTATTTAGAAGCAAGTTACTTCGGTAAACCTGTAATTGCCCCTCGCTTAGGGGGTGTTCTAGACACAGTTCAGCATGAACAAAATGGGATACTGGTTAATCCCAATTCTGGTTATGAAGTTTTTCAAGCTTTCAATCGGTTGTGTAAAGACCAGCAACTACGTGAGCAACTCGGTCGCAAAGGTAAAGAATTAGCCAAGCGTAGAATCCTTCATCGATCGCTATATAAATCTGATTTGTAAGACTTTTATTAGACTTATCCGGAAATGAGAACTTTATTTGGCTGAAACCTAGCTCTGGAGAGGGTTTTAGAGGTTCCTGTTTTATATAAGCTAAAAAGCCAGCTATGTAAGGGTTTCAGCTATTTTGAGGTTTATTTGTGGATAAGTCTATTACATTTTAGGGCATACACTCAGTTTTTTCTTTTCATCAGGATTAGTTACAAGGTAATCATTTGAGGCGATCGCACCCTTCATGCAGCAGTTCATCTAGTCCCCGGATACGCCATACAATTGCTGTATTGTCGTCACTGGCTGTAGCTAGCAGTTCGCCATTCGGGCTAAAATCTGCACTTTTAATATTGCCCTGATGACCTGTAAATTCTGCAACTTGTTGTCCTGATAAATTCCACAACCTAGTTGTGTAGCTTGCTGAAGATGTAGAGAGCAGCTTACCATCCCGGCTGAAATTTATTTGTGTGACTCTGCCTTGATTTCTACAAGCCGCACACTCGTGACTTATAGTCATGAGTTAGGCGCTCCATATTGAGCATGACTTTGTGTTACAATACCAGTGTATTTAA
>NZ_JAQYWQ010000229.1 GCF_029379315.1 Nostoc sp. S13 | reverse complement strand
CCAGAGCTAGGTTTCAGCCAAATAAAGTTCTCATTTCCGGATAAGTCTAATGTACCAAATGACAAATGACTAATGACTAATGACAAATGACAAATTATATGAAGATAGTTGCAAAAAAGAAACTTTGGAAATATCTATTTTGGTTTGGCCCGTTCCTAATTACTGTTGGCTTAACAGTTGGATTAGTCTCTGAACAGTGGGGATTAATTCCCTTAGCATTTCTGATTACGGGAATTGTCATCAGTGGATTGTGGATAATATGGCAAAGCTACCAAACTAATTGGTGGAAGCGTCGTTCTATCCAAGCTGGGACTAATGCCCTAGTGGCAACTCTGGCAGTATTGACAATTTTGGGATTGATTAACTTTTTGGGAACTCGCTATCACTTGCGGGCAGACTTAACAGAAACTCAATTGTTTACCCTTGCGCCCCAGTCACGGGAATTAGTAAATGTATTACCACAGCCAGTTAAGGTGTGGGTGTTTGATATTAACCAGAATCCCCAAGACCGAGAACTGCTAGAAAATTATCAGAGGCAAAGTTCAAAATTTAAATATGAGTATATTGACCCCCAAGCTAGACCAGGACTTGCAGAAAAGTTTGGCGTCAAAGATTATGGGGAAGTTTACCTAGAATCTGGGGATAAACGGCAATTAGTACAGACGGTAAATGAAAATGAACGCCTATCGGAAGTCAGATTAACTAGTCGCCTGCAACAACTAACAAATTCAACTACAGCCAAAGTTTACTTACTGCAAGGTCATGGCGAACGCCAACTTTCGCCTGGTAAAGGTGCAATATCACAAGCAGTTCAGGGATTAGGTGACAAAAATTTTACAACAGCACCCCTGAATCTAGCAGAAACCTCCAAAATTCCTCAAGATGCGGCTGTCGTAATAGTAGCTGGCCCCAAACGAGGGCTGTTTGAGGGTGAAGTCAAAGCCTTGCAAGAATATCTTAATCAGGGCGGTAGCTTACTGCTGATGATTGATCCCAATACCGATCCCAAAGTTGACAGCTTGCTACAAGAGTGGGGTGTTCGTCTAGATAATCGTTTAGCAGTAGATGTCTCAAAGGATAGCGTGGGACTTGGCCCAGCTGCGCCCTTAGTGACAGAATATGGACAACATCCAATTACCAAAGATTTCAGTAACGGTAATTCTTTTTATCCGGTTGCTCGACCACTGGAAATTATCTCTGTAAGTGGTGTTAAGGCTACTCTACTGCTGCGAACTAAACCCTATCCCAACAGCTGGGCAGAAAGCGACCTCCAAAGCGAAAAATTGGAGTTTAATGCAGATAAAGACCTCAAAGGCCCTCTGACCTTGGGCGTAGCTTTAACAAGAAAACTACCAGCAAAATCTACTTCCACTCCCCAAGCTTCACCGACACCTTCACCCATACCATCACCAACCACTCAAAGCAAGGCGTCCCCCACTCCCTCATCTCTTCCATCTCCCCCATCTCCCTCATCTCAAACAGCCACCGAGTCCCGGTTAGTGGTTTTAGGAAATTCTAGCTTCGCCACCGATGGCTTGTTTCAACAGCAATTAAATGGAGATGTATTTCTCAACTCAGTTACTTGGCTGAGTCAACAGGAGAAGCAAACCCTTTCTATTCGCCCCAAAGAACCGAAAAACCGTAGAATAACCTTGACTACTACGCAAGCCAATCTTTTAATATTGTCGTCTTTGTTGGTTTTACCTTTAATTGGGTTGGCGGCGGCAGTTATTATCTGGTGGAAACGACGGTAAGAAGTGAGTTAGGAGACGCGATTAATCGCGTCTGTACAGGAGTTAGGAATTAGGAGTTAGGAGTTATAAATATTAACTCTTCACTAATGCCCAATGCCCAATGCCCAATGACAAATTACAAATGACAAAATGATTAAAAAATGAAATTGCCGCGAACGACTTTAATTTTGATACTGCTAGCGCTAGGTTTAGGTGGTTTTGTTTACTTCTATGAAATTAGAGGTGCAACTGTGCGAGAAGAAATCAAGGAGCAAAAGCAGCAAATTTTCTCTTTTGCCGCAGATGATGTGCAGTCTTTAACAGTCAAGACAAAAAAACTCACCCTAAATCTGGAACGTAGTCCTGAATCTAGTAACTTGAAGTGGTTAATCAAATCTCCGGTATCCGGCCCAGCAAATGATGCTATTGTTTCTTATTTAATGGATTTGTTGGTCAAAGGGAAGAGCGAGCGCACTTTATCAACTCCAGCAAAAGAGCTTGGAGAATTTGCCTTAGACCAACCCCAAGCAACTATCAATATTACTCTGAAAAATAGACAAAGCCATCAGTTGATTTTGGGTAAATCTAACTTTAACGGTCGTTTTTTGTATGCTCAAACTGATCCTGCTGCTAAACCCGATGGGAATATAAATGTGCTGTTGGTATCTACAGATTTTGCAAATGCCGTGAATCGAGAACTATCAGAGTGGAAGCAACCTGTAGATAATAGTCAGAAACTTCCCCCGCTCACTATTCCTAAACCGAGTCCCACAAATAGTAAATAATTAATTAAAAGTTTGCCGATATTATTATGACAAATCCGACAGCAACATTGCTGATTTCCTGCCCCGATCAACGGGGACTGGTGGCGAAAATTGCCAATTTCATCTATTCTAATGGTGGTAATATTATTCATGCAGATCAGCATACAGACTTTGCTGCTGGGTTATTCCTTACCCGCATTGAATGGCAACTAGATGGATTCAATTTACCGCGAGAATTTATTGCCCCTGCATTTAATGCGTTTGCGAAGCATCACGGAGTGTTCGCACAACCTTTAGCCGCTAAGTGGGAACTGCGTTTTTCTGATACAGTACCACGCATAGCTATTTGGGTAAGTCGGCAAGACCATTGTTTATTTGACTTAATTTGGCGACAACGCGCTAAAGAATTTATTGCTGAAATTCCTTTAATTATTAGTAATCATTCTAATTTAAAGGTAATTGCAGAGCAATTTAATATCGATTTCCAGCATATCCCTATCACTAAAGACAATAAATCAGAACAAGAAGCCCAACAACTACAATTACTACATCAGTACAAAATAGATTTAGTTGTATTGGCAAAATATATGCAGATTGTTAGTGCAGATTTTATTCGTCAATTTCCGCAAATTATCAATATTCATCATTCATTTCTACCAGCTTTTATCGGAGCAAATCCCTATCACAGAGCTTTTGAACGTGGGGTAAAAATTATTGGTGCAACTGCTCATTACGCCACTGCTGATTTAGATGCAGGCCCAATTATTGAACAGGATGTGGTGCGAGTTAGTCACCGTGATGAAGTTGATGATTTGGTGAGAAAGGGTAAAGATTTAGAGAGAGTTGTATTAGCAAGAGCGGTGCGATCGCACTTGCAAAATCGTGTATTAGTCTATGGAAATAGGACAGTAGTCTTTGAGTGATTTTATATCCGAGCGAATGTGATGTGAATTCTAATAATAAATTTACTATAGCCGTTGGTTTCGACTTCGCTCAACCAACTGAATAGTCGAGAGTTGAGCGTACCCCTGCTCTTAAGCAAGCTACGCGTAGCGTCTGGCAGAGAAGTCAAAACTCGTCAACATAGATATTTTTTTAATCAGAAATCACCTAAACAGGCAGTTTCAAGTTAGAAAGCGTCTTCATTTAGACCTAGTATTTGAGCAAATTGCTGAATCTTGGGATGAATCGCGTGAAGGATTAGGGACTTCCAACAAATAAATTATCTGGAAAAGTCAGGTACAGAATCAGCTGTTGAGAGGATAGAGGCGATTTTTTGTTGTTCATTAATGCTTGGAATAGTCTTTATCACTTTAATTACTTTGAGAAAAAAATAAATACCAGCGCGCAGCCCTAAATAATCTAGTTCTAACCAAATATAGGACTGATATTTGATTTTTGAAATAGACTTATCCTTAATATAAATAGCATGAGATAATAAAAAGGTGGAGTAGAAA
>NZ_JAQYWQ010000228.1 GCF_029379315.1 Nostoc sp. S13 | reverse complement strand
CCTTGCATAGCCGTAACACACCCTACTTAATATTTACTTTATAAATAGCCTCTTACAGCTTAACCTCACCCCGATAAAGCTGTGCTTTATCCCCCTTCTTTGAACTCACGCAGAGGGGTTGGGGGTTGAGGTTTTGATCTGATGTACTTCATCCGCCATAACCTCCCTTTGATGATAGTTGAGTGTATTTACTTGTATTTATGAATTAGATGATTTCTCCTGCTTGGCTTTTTTGATTAATTCCATGTAGACATTAATCTCACTAATTTCTAAATCATGCTCAACTCTGGTTACTTTCCATTTCTCCTTTTTTAGGTAAACTTCCTCTCCTATTCTGGGAGTAAATTGTAGATCATAGAACTTTTTTAGAAAATCTTTTTGGTTTTCTTCCCATAATATTACTTTGACTACTTCTTTACTCATTGGTAATTCCTTTTTTGTTCCTAAATGAAAGTCAGTAGTTTGATGACATACATAAGGCAAGTTTATCTTACTAATTTAATGGAATAGCGTAGTTAAAACCACATTCTTCACATTAATATTTTTATCTGGCTTGATTGCGTCCGCTAAAGTTACATGTTAAGTTATGTATTAAACTCAGTCTTTGTACCAAAGCAAAAATAGTCTTCTCAAAAAAGCCGCACCCATTTGTCTTTTAGTCCGATCAAACAACTCTGAGCGCGGACTTTACTTGTATAGCCTTACAAAGAATTTTTTCACCTTGGAACTGGTACTTGATTAATTACGGACGCAATTACCGCATCCATTTGTAAACCATCCAGCATCGCTTCTGGTTTCAAAATGAGGCGATGACGTAACAGTGGCGATGCAACTGCTTTCACATCATCTGGTGTGACAAAATCTCTTGCAGCTAACCACGCTAGGGCTTGAGATGTCTGCAACCAAGCACCGGCGGCGCGAGGCGATGCACCCAAAGTTAAATCAGGATATTGACGCGATGTTCTCACCAACGCTAACAAATAATCAACGATCGCTTCTGATACTTTAACTTCTTTGACTGCTTGTCGTGCTTGCAAAATCTCGGCGACTGTTGCTATTGGTTTCAAACGGCTAATATCCAAGCGCCGCGCTGCAAAACCCGCCTGACGATTGAGTAACATCTGCTTTTCAGCAGCTTGATCGGGGTAATCTACCACCAGCTTAAATAAAAATCTGTCCAACTGCGCCTCTGGTAAGGGATAAGTCCCCTCAAATTCCAGGGGATTTTGGGTTGCAATCACCCAAAATAAATCTGGTAAGGGCAAACTTTCACCATCCAGCGTTACCTGCATCTCTTCCATCGCTTCCAGTAGTGCTGCTTGTGTCTTGGGAGGAGTACGGTTGATTTCGTCTGCTAGCAGCACTTCGGTAAATATTGGCCCTTTTTTCAAAGTGAAATTGCGGCTATTCAAGTCAAAAATATTTGTGCCAGTAATATCTGAAGGTAAGACATCTGGTGTTAGTTGAATCCGGCGAAATTCCC
The DNA here is from genome assembly GCF_029379315.1 of Nostoc sp. S13. GTDB lineage: Bacteria > Cyanobacteriota > Cyanobacteriia > Cyanobacteriales > Nostocaceae > Nostoc. The sequence goes on along the minus strand of NZ_JAQYWQ010000228.1, from coordinate 2,559 downwards.
CTTGGATTAACTGCGCCAACACTTTTACTAAAAGAGTTTTACCAGTTCCCGGTACTCCTTCCAAAATTACGTGTCCACCCGCTAGCAGTGCCACTAAAAGTTGTTGTATTAGGCTAGATTGTCCGACAACTACTTGATTAAGACCTTGACCAAGGCGAATTAAGATAGAATGGGCTTCGCTCATATTTTTTATTGATAAATAACCAACGCAGAAATATTATGCCTAATTCCAAAAATTAATTACGAACTACGTTAACGTCACGCTTTCTCGTGTCCACGTACTCCTGCAAAGAAGCAAGCTAGCAAGAGCGTCTGTCTTCAACACGCTATTCGCGTTCGTAGAGAGCGTCATTACGAATTACGAATTAATCTAATGGTTCGCCATTTCCCCAACCAGCTTAACAGGTCTCGTTCAGCGATGGCTTGTTTGCGAGATTGTAACTTTAAAACTGCATCTAGTTCTATTGCACTTGCGCCTGTTTTTTCTATCCAGAAATTGATCAAGGCTTCAGGTTCTAAAAGTACTTGCCCTAATCCCAAGGCTTTTTGGAGTTGTAGTTGTTCTTGTTTACCCACCATCTGTATAACAAAGTCGGTGGTATCAGCTTTCTGCAACACTCCCGCTAAAGCTTGGATGTATGCCTCGCTGTTATCTGCAACTGGTGTATCTAAAGCTACTGGCTTGCCAAAGCGGCGATTCTGCGTCCAAATTAGCACCAATAGCAGGATAGTTGCTTGCACTAATATGGGAAATAAGGGAGTTTTCCCAAAAAAGCTAGATAAATCTCCTTCGCTTTCTTTCTTCCTGACATCAGGATCTTTATAGCCGTGGATGTATTCATCGACTAATACTGTGTTACTTTTATCAGTTACTAAATTGGCTAGATACTTGAAATTAGTTAAATAATCTTGGTAGGCGTTAGCGGCTAAATAAGGAGTGGTAGAAAAAATCACCTTTCCTTGTTTGTAATTTTCTTGCCAGACAACAGCACCAAAGCGATCGCCTAAATCAACTTGCTTGGAATTAGCTTTCTGATATCGTCTACGTGTATTAATTTTGATATCACCTTGGGGAGATTTCTGCATAGTGCCAAACTCCGCTTCTGTAACCCGCGCTGCCGCACCCAAAATTACCAAAGTATTCCCTTTTTCTACCCATTCACGCTCTTGACTATCCAATATCGTCTGCCTTGGATAGCCGCTTATCTGTAGGATGGTAACTGGGTTGTTCTCTGGCTGAATATCACTAAAAGGCTTTTGCCAGCGCTTGATAGAAATTCCCTGCTGTTGCATAAAAGCATACCAAGCACCATAGCCATCAGAGGCGCGGTTATAGGTAGAGCCAGTGTTAAGCTTAGTATTATTGGGAGCCGCGATCAAAGTAATTAAAATGATTGCTGCTAGTGCGATTGCTCCCATCCAAGCAAGGCGATTTGAACGTTTCATTTTCGACTTCACTCTAAATAATTTATCTTATCTGAAGAAAGTTTCATCTACTTTTGATTAATTTTTAAGTATAATTACTTAAAAGGTGTGAGCCAGTCCCAACAAAAAGCGATTTTTGGCATCTGTTTGTTACCAAGATTGTTAGGGAAGTATGATTTAGAGTTGCTAAATCTCAAAGGTCTTGATAAGCTGAAGCACCGATAATATAAGCCTTCTGGCGGTTTTTCTGTCTTGACATCCCCGAAGATGCCGACGCAATATAGGAGTGTTTTTTAGTGAACGCAGCTGAACAGGCAACGAACCTTGAACTCGCCAGCAACATTGCTACGGTGGTTAATTTGTTCAAATTCGAGTTTCCTGATGCCAAATCTGATCTCAAACCCTGGAAGAATGACCCAGAAACCAGGGAGTTAGTTGATCCAGATTCTATAGATATTGGCTTTCACTTTCCTGGTATCAGCAAATCTTGGCGAAGTCGCAGCATTTTAATTCAAATCCGATTTTATCAAGATCCGATCAATAATTCACGTCGTGCGATCGGCGTGGAGGTAGCTGGATTTGATCATCGCGGCGAAGCGTGGCGACTTTCTACGGTAGAAAACTGGAGTATTGTCGGCGCATCTTCGCCTTCTGGTGAAATTGGGGATAAGCTCAAACAGATTTGCCGACAAATTTTAGAAGTTTTTAATAAACTAAGTGAATGAAATCAACTTGTGTCAGAGAAAGTAGTGAGGAATAATACAGAGGAAAGCTTCGCGTAGGCATAGCCCAACCCAGGTCTTACCTTGAGCCTGCGCCGTACCCTTCCCTACGGGAGACCAGGTAATTTAGGTAAACTGCACCGGCTACATTACCAGCCTGGGATTCAAATCCTAGTCTAATAAGCAGGCAACATAATTAATTACACAATGTCATTGCCAATGCAGCAAAGTAAAATAATGCGATCGCAACGCCTAGAACTACTTCTCTACGATATGCTCTGCGAAGGGTGCGATCGCAATAACTGTAAATATTTTTGTTTATCTACTTAATGAGCCTTTTAGCTCCATTAACGAGCCTCTGAACTCCATTAATGAGTCTTTTAGCTCCATTAATGAGCTTCTGAACTCCATT
>NZ_JAQYWQ010000094.1 GCF_029379315.1 Nostoc sp. S13 | reverse complement strand
GTTTAGATATCAGCTTATAATTTTCTTGAGTAATTTATTCCTTGGAAGTCCCTTACTGAGCTTGTCGAAGTATGGGGTTCTTACTTTTAAGTTTTGACTTTTGACTTTTGACTTCCCCGAAGGGGCGATATGTTGCCTTAAAGCCGAGGCGGGAAGAGCAAACGGATATATTCAATAGACATCTCTGAAAAAGAATGTAGAGACGCGAAATTTCGCGTCTCTACAAGGGTTCTAGATAACGCATATTTAATTTCACCAAATGTCTAATAGTTCTAAAATATTGTGCAGATGCTATACAACAAAGGTGCGCCGCAGCTACGCCCATCGTAGACATCGCTCTTTTCCTGCTCTCCTACCCCATGCCTCCAAAGTGCTAATTTACCACTTGGCTGCCATGACTGCGGGGGTCATCTTGACTAGCCGTTGGTGCTACTGGGGCTGAGAATTTAGAAACTTTCCCGCTAGCTTGAGCGTAGGGGAGAGACGAGCCAGTAACCAAAGCTTCTAAGTTGCTAGCCATAATCGTCCGGGGTTGATCACCGATCGCTTCGGCTATGGTTTCCCCTTGCTGACTCAAAAATACAAAATGGGGAATCCCATCCACCCGATATTTCAGCATTTCCGGTAGCCACTTGATATTATCCACATTCAGCATCACAAAATTCATCTTGTCAGCATACTCTGTTTCTAGTTGGGTGATATCTGGTGCCATTTTCTGACAGACAGTACACCAATCAGCATAAAACTCTACTAGAGATGGTTTGCCGTTGCTGATTGCTACTTCTAACGGTGTGGAGGTATCGCTTAACTTCGCCAGGGAAGCCGAGGTTGTTTCAGTTCGCAATCCTAAGAAGAGGGCAACGCTGAGGGCGATCGCGACCATTACAATTAAGAAGTTTCTCAAACGCGTCCCGAATGTGGATTCCGACTTATCGGGGGAATTAACAGGTGAATCAGTACTCATAACAGAATTATTAAAACTTATTAAGCCATGTCTTCTTCAGTTTAGCTGACCAGAAGAGGACAATGGGAACAACTTAGAGTAACGCTCGAATACTCGCAACCCCTACGTTATTGCCGTGACCTCTTGAAGAAAAAATTACGATGTTTGGCGAGGGGTTAAGCAATAGCTCCCTTTTGACCCAAGAATCCCCCGTTTTATAAACGGGGAAGTGTCAAATAAATAGTAATATTACTGATTCTTCATCGAAAAATTTAAGTTAGATATAGTATCTGCTACGTATTTACTTATACATTCCAGGTATTAAAGATTCAATCTGGAATTTATTTAATTACAAATTAATGATTAAAAAAACCTTGGTTAGAAATCAGCCAGAGGTCGGCAAGTTGGTGGGCAAACTGAGGATTTTTGCTGGATTTCTAACACTCAGCTTTGTGATAGCAGCAGTATTATGCAACTATCAGGATGCGATGTCTACGACGGGCGTAGCTGCGGCCCAAACTCCTAATCCTCAGACGTTACCGCCTGGTCGATTAGAAGATGTTCCTGTCACTCCCTTACCAACGGATGTGCTGCCGAAGCTACCAGATAACAATCAATTGCTCCCATCCCCAAAAGTACCGAATCAGCCAATTCCGGGACAGGATGACCCGAATGCCAGATTTCGGGTTGATCGCATTGAAGTCGTTGGTAGTACAGTTTTCAAACCAGAACAGTTTGCGGTTGTCACGGCTCCATTTGTGGGACGGGAACTGACGTTTGCAGAGTTGTTGCAAGTTAGAGATGCCATCACGAAGCTCTACACTGATAACGGCTATGTAACCACTGGGGCATTGATTACACCGCAGACAGTAGAAGTTGGAGTGATCAAAATTCAGGTGATCGAGGGGAGTGTGCAAGAAATCAAGATTATCGGTAATCGGCGATTGAGCAGCAAATACATTCGCGATCGCATTCAACTTGGTGCTGGCCAACCCTTAAATATACCACGCTTACTCGAAAAGCTGCAACTACTCCGCCTCGACCCGCGGATTCAAAACCTGTCAGCCGAGTTGCAAACAGGTGTGCATCCGGGAACTAATCTGTTGCAAGTTGAAGTTGAAGAAGCTGATACCTTTAAGCTGACGGCAAGCCTGGATAATGGGCGATCGCCAAGTGTGGGCAGTTTTCGCCGGGGAGTGGATCTGCAAGAAGCCAATTTACTCGGTTTGGGCGATACCTTGAGCGTGGGATACGCCAATACCGATGGTAGTAATACAATCAATGCCAATTACACGCTACCGATTAATGCCCACAATGGCACTGTATTCTTTGGTTTTAACCAGGGATGGAACCACGTTATTGAAAAGCCATTCAGCGTCCTTGATATTCAATCAAATACCCAGTATTACGAATTGGGCTATCGACAACCACTGCTGCAAAAACCAACCCAAGAGTTGGCAATCGGGCTGTTATTCTCGCGCCAGTCAAGCCAAACTGAGTTGGGTATTGATCACATTGGGCCGTTTCGACTCTCCCCCGGTGCGGATGCAAACGGAAAAACCAATATTTCTGCCCTGCGCTTTTTTCAAGAATATACCCAGCGAAGCAACCAGTATGTATTTGCGGCGCGATCGCAATTCAGCTTTGGCGTAGATTGGTTCGATGCTAATGTCAGCAATAATCAACCAGATAGTCGCTTTTTTGCCTGGCGCGGACAGGCGCAGTGGGTACGGCAATTAGCACCCGACACTCTATTTTTAGTCAGGGGCGATTTGCAATTGGCGGCAGATTCCTTAGTGCCTTTGGAGCAATTTGGTCTGGGTGGACAGCTAAGTGTACGCGGCTATCGCCAAGACGCATTACTCACAGATAATGGTTTGTTATTTTCGGCAGAACTTCGAGTACCCATTGTCCGCGCTGCCAAGATTGGCGGGGTGCTGCAACTAACACCCTTCATTGATTTTGGCAAAGGCTGGAATGTCAAGGGCGAAAATCCATCACCGAGTACGCTTTTTAGTACTGGGTTGGGGCTGTTGTGGAAACAGGGCGATGACTTCTTGGTTCGCCTAGATTGGGGTATTCCCCTAATCTCAGTGGACGGTGAAAGGCGATCGCTCCAAGAAAATGGGCTGTACTTCTCGGTGCAGTATTCGCCGTTTTGAGCGAGGCGATCGGTTCAAGACCATACCGTTTTGGTGTCCTAAATGCAACGTATAAATAAAGGCTTGGCGATAACAACGATCTCTACTTGGTTGGTTCTGTGCGGTGGAATAGTGCCGTTGATGTTAATGCCACTTTGGTGCGCCTTTGCCAACGCCCAGGTAACTCCTGATGGCACATTGAATACTAATGTCTCTCAAACTGGCAATAACTTTACCATCACCAACGGTAATCGAGTTGGCAACAACCTCTTCCACAGCTTCAGCCAATTCTCAGTTCCTAGTAACGGCTCTGCTTTCTTTAACAACGCCGCAGATGTGCAAAATATCTTCAGCCGCGTCACTGGAGGCAGTGTTTCGCAAATTGATGGTTTAATACGCGCGAATGGTAGCGCTAATCTGTTTTTGGTCAATCCCAGTGGGATTATTTTCGGCGCAAATGCTCAATTGAATATTGGCGGATCGTTTATTGGTACAACTGCCAACAGTATTACATTTGCCGATGGTGTTGAGTTGAGCGCAATTAATTCTCAATCAGCCCCGTTGTTGAGTATCAATGTTCCCCTTGGTTTGCAAATGGGTAGCAATCCCGCACCGATCAACATTCAAGGCACAGGACATACCTTAACACTTAACAATAGTCGGACTCCTATCAATCGCACTCCTAGTCCCACACAACTGCGGGTACAGCCTGAAAAAACCCTGGCGTTGGTGGGTGGTACTCTAAATTTGCATGGGGCAACTCTGACTGCCGAACAAGGACGGATTGAATTGGGTAGTTTGGGCGAGGCAGGGTTAGTTAGCCTCGTCCCAACCACTCAGGGTTATACACTGGTGTATGGCAATGGGCAAAACTTTGGTAATATTCAACTTGCCCAGAAATCTCTACTAGATGTCAGTGGGGTAAATGCAGGTTCCGTGCAGGTGCAGGGTAAACACATTCAAGTTACCGATAGCTCCCTAGTATTAGCACAAAATCTCGGTAATTTTCCTGGCGGGAATCTACATCTGCAAGCATCAGCAGGAATCGATGTGACTGGTACACTCAGCGGAATTCGCAGTGAAACTTTAGGCATTGGAACAAGTGGGAACATCAGCGTCATTACTCCCCGATTCAGCCTTCAGCAGGGAGCAGCATTAAATAACATTACTTTTGGAACAGCTACCAGTGGCAATATCCAGGTTGATGCCTCAGTGCTGGAGATATCTGGCTTCTCGCCCATCAGTTCAACTGGTAGCGTGATTAACACCAGTACCTTCGGTTCTGGAAGTGCAGGTAATGTCTTGGTGAATGGCGATAGTTTACTAGTATCCAATGGTGCTGGGCTGTCTTCAATATCCCGTGGTAGCGGTGACAGTGGTCAAGTAGTCATTCACAACATGGATACTACCGTCAGTGGAAGCAACTCGGCACCTATGGGTACTAGAATTGGCTCAACTACTTTCAGTACAGGAAACGCTAAAACCATAACATTGGATACAGCCAGGTTGTATCTGCGAGATGGGGGAGCAATTACCACAAGTTCGTTTTCTGCCGGTCATGGCGGAGATCTCAGGATAAATGCCACAGAATCCATCCAAATTATTGGCAGTAATAACGTAATAAATAATAGCGGCATCCCCAATAGCGGCATCACCTCGTCCGTCCTGAGCCTAAGCCCAACATTACAGCAACGATTTGATGTATTGTATAGTACATCTACAGGTCATGCAGGTACTGTGAGGATCACCACACCAAACCTGATGCTGACAGATGGCGGGGCTGTGAGCGTTACCAATGATGGTAGTGGCAATGGTGGCAGTCTCAAAATCACAGCAAATACCATCCGATTAGACCGTCAAGGAAGCATCCAGGCACAAACACAATCAGGTAATGGAGGTAATATCACCTTAGAAGTTGGAAAATTGTTGGTGCTGCGTCACCAGAGCGCGATCGCCGCAACAGCAGGCGGTAATGGTAATGGAGGTAATATAAACATTAATGCACCGATTATCGTCGGCTTAGAAAACAGTGACATTATTGCTAATGCTTTTAATGGTAATGGCGGTAACATCAACATTACCACCCAAGGCGTCTTTGGGCTGAAGTTGGGCGATCGCCTCACAAGAGAAAGCGACATCAGTGCCAGTTCCCAATTTGGCGTGAGTGGCACTGTTCAAGTTAATACTATCGGTATCGCTCCAAATTCCGGCTTAGTCGAACTACCAGCAAATGTCACCGACCCATCGCAGCAAATTGCTACAGGCTGTGCGGGTAGTGAAGGCAGCAGTTTTGTAGCGACGGGGCGGGGTGGAATACCGCAAAATCCCCTTCAACAAGTGACGAGCGAGCGCACTTGGTCTGATATCCGCGACATCTCTGCATACCGCAAAATCGGGGAAGTTACAGCCCAAATACCTGAATCCGCAGAGGTTCTTATCCAAGCTACTTCCTGGCATCGCAATGCCCAAGGCAAAATTGAGTTAGTTGCAGATAAACCTTCTACTCAGGTGCAACAACCATTAAACTGTGCTGCTGTTGGCAAAATTTAATTATGTTATTAATCATGTCCGAAAAGGGAACTCTAACTTGAAATCAGTTAAAGGAAGTTTTTGGTATGAGAGCGATGTCTAACGACAAGCCCAACTCTACAAGAGGCTGCGCCAACGGGTTCGGGGGGTCACAAGACGTTCGTTCGCGCAGCGTGTCGCAGACAAGACTCGCTAACGCTGTGCTAACGACGCCAAGCGCCAACTCTTGGAGAGGCTCTGCCAACGCGCAGCGTCTTGCAGAGAAGACTGCGACCCCCTCACCGCGAAGCGTCTACGCTTTTCTATCTACACTCACAATCGGCTTCTTGAGTTCCGTGGTACTACCAGCGATACTCCTTTGGAGTCGCTGCGCGATCGCTCAGGTAACATCCGATGGTACAACTAATACCCTTGTCAACCAAAGCGGTAACAATTTTATCATTCTTAATGGTATTGAAAAAGGTAATAATTTATTTCACAGTTTCACTAATTTCTCTGTGCCTACGAATGGTTCAGCAACTTTTGATTTAACTAACACACCAAATATTACAACTATATTTAGCCGAGTTACAGGTGGAAATGTTTCCAATATTGATGGCTTAATTCAAACTCTCAATGGTAATAATCAGGTAAGTTTGTTTTTAATGAATCCGGCGGGGATTGTGTTTGGTCAAAATGCCTCGTTGAATATTGGCGGCTCGTTTGTGGGAACAACGGCGAATAGCATTAAGTTTGCTGATGGAATAGAGTTTAGTGCGACTAATCCCAGTGCTACGCCGTTGTTGACGATGAGTGTGCCAATTGGGTTACAAATGGGGCAAAATCCGGGAGATATTACCGTTCAAAACACCGGACACCGTTTAATTAGTATTGGTAATGCTATAGTTTCTCCTCTGGATCGAAGTAACAATCCTGTAGGATTAGGCGTTACCTCTGGTAATAACTTGGCATTGATAGGGGGAGAAGTAGCCTTAGATGGTGGAGTGTTAAATGCACCTTCTGGACATATTGAACTCGGTAGCGCCAGTAATGGCACAGTTAATCTCAACACCTCTTCTCCTCATTGGAATTTTGATTATGGCAATATAAAACAATTTGGGAATATTCATCTGTCCCATCAATCCCTTGCCGATGCCAGTGGCACCCGTGCGGGTTCTATTCATTTCCAGGGTCGAAATATTAGCTTGCAAGATGGGTCTGCTGCCCTATTAGTTAATCAAGGAAGCAATAATTCCGGCGACATTAGCGTTAATGCTAGTGAGTCATTGCAACTAGGGGGAGTTGGCACTGATAGATTTACACAAACTGGATTGCGTGCTGATAATTTGGGCGATGGTGCTGGGGGTAATATTTTGGTTTCTGCCTCCCAAGTATTCCTCTACGATGGTGGTACTGTTGATGGATTCAATTTTGGTAAAGGTTCAGGAAGTAATATTTCGATGGAAATTGGAGATTTGCTTCAAATTGTGGGATTATCACCTATTAGTGGATTGAGCAGTTCACTGATTACTAACACCACCAATTCGGGGAAAAGTGGTGATATTCAAGTAGTTACCAAAAAATTGCAGATTTTAGATGGTGCTGAGATCGACAATGCTAGCGTGTCTAATGGTATGGCAGGTAAGATCACGATTAATGCTGCTGATTTCATCGAAGTGATGGGGCAAAATTTGCGTGATAGCCTCATAGTCGTTACCACATTTAGCCAAGCAAATGCAGGCCAATTAACTATTAATACTGCCAAACTGAGAATACAGGATGGAGGAGGTATCATTGCATCTACCTTAAATAGCGGCAATGGAGGGGATTTGCTAATCAATGCTTCTGACACCGTTGAAGTCAGTGGAGTGAGTAATATTTCTCGTCTCCCAAGTCGAATTGGTGCTAGGGCCGAATTACCTGCACCACCCATTCGGCGACTACTTGGATTACCAGATGTGATCACAGGTAACACAGGTAAACTCGTTGTTAACACCCCACGCTTGCAGATTACAGATGGGGCGATTGTTGGTGTTGACCACCAAAGCATTGGCAATGCTGGAAAACTAGAAATTAATGCAGGTTCAATCCGTCTTGACAATGGTGGTAAAATTACTGCCGCTACTGTTCAGGGTGAAGGCGGTAACATTTTTATCCAGGCAAATGACTTAATCATGGCTCATGGTAGTTCAATTGTTACTAATGCAGGTGGTATTGGCAATGGGGGCAACATCACCATTAACTCTCCCATCATCGTCGGCTGGGAAAATAGCGATATCATCGCCAACGCATTCCAAGGTAATGGGGGCAACATTCAAATCAACACCCAAGGCATATTCGGGCTAAAATACCGTAACGAACTCACCCTAGAAAACGACATCACCGCCAGTTCCAAATTTGGGGTTAACGGTACGGTAGATATCAATAATTTTGGAGTTGACCCCAGTTCTGGTTTAGTCGAATTACCTGTAAACTTAACAGACTCATCACAACAAATTGCTACAGGTTGTTCTAATACGAATGGTAGTAGTTTTGTCGCCACGGGACGGGGTGGAATCCCGCAAAATCCCCTTCAACAAGTGACGAGCGAGCGCACTTGGTCTGATATCCGCGATCTCTCTGCATACCGCAAAATCGGCGAAGTCACGGTCCAAATACCCCTAACCCCAGAAACTCTCGTCCAAGCTACAGGTTGGCATCGCAACGCTGACGGTAAAATTGAGTTAATTGCTGCTCAAATAGCCCATGTACAACCATCTTTAAACTGTGCTGCGGTATCAAACTAATTAGTTCCTACACTGGAAATGGTAAATTCAAAACAAGCAAAGGTGTTGATATGGCTCAAGCTTTACCCAAACTATTTACCTTTGAAGAATTTATTGTATGGCTGCCGGAAAACACTGGAAAACGGTACGAATTACACGATGGGATAATTGTAGAAATGTCTCAGCCCAATGGAAAACATGAAAAAGTTACGGTATTTTGAGCAGGAGAAATTACCGTTGAATATAAGCGATTAAAAATTAAAATTGCCATACTTCATACCCAAAATAGCATTAGTAAAACCACCGAAAAAATCGTCTGGTTACTCGCCAGATGTGGTTTTAATCAACGATAATAATCTACACAACGAGGAATTTTGGGGAAAAAATTTCCTGTGAATCAAAGTGAATCCATTCCTTTAGTTATTGAGATTGTAAGCACAAATTGAGAAGAGGATTATTACACCAAATTAGGGAATTATGTTCGCGTAGCGTCTCGAAGAGAAGCAATGAAGATTCCCGAATATTGGCTCGTTGATTATGCAGCTTTGGAGGCAAGAAAATTTATTGGTAATCCTAAACAACCAACTATTTCCATTTATAATCTTGTTGATGAGGAATATCAAGTCGCTCAATTTAGTAATTCTGAACGTATTATATCCCCTAGTTTTCCAGATTTAAACCTGACTGCTAATCAGATTTTTAATTGTGCTTTGTAGAGCATTTTTTGATCTACACTCAAGGTAAATCCCGATAAGATGCTGATAATTGCTAATTGTTTTGATTCCAGGAAATAGGTGTTAGCTAGACGACAATTTCGGGAATCCTAATATCAGAAGTTAATGGGATTATTTCTGGTATGAGAACTATGTGCAAAGGGATAAGCTTCCGGTTTGACGCTTTTCTATTTATATTAACAACTGGGTTATTCACTCCAGGGATGATGCGCTCGGCGATCGCACAGGTGACATCTGACGGGACTACAAATACCATTGTCAACCAAAGCGGTAATAATTTCACAATTATTAACGGTATTGATAAAGGTAATAATTTATTTCATAGCTTCAATAATTTCTCTGTACCTAGGGGTGGTTCAGCCAGATTTGATTTAATTAACACCCCGAACATCTCCACGATTTTCAGTCGAGTCACAGGGGGCAGTGTTTCCAATATTGATGGTTTGATTCAGACGATTAACAGCAAGAACCCCGTTAGTTTGTTGTTGATCAACCCTAGTGGGATAATTTTTGGAGCCAATGCCCAACTAAACATCGGGGGTTCGTTTATTGGTACAACTGCCAACAGTATTAAATTTGCCGATGGTGTTGAATTTAGTGCGATTAATTCCCAAGCTACCCCACTGTTGAGCATCAATGTTCCCCTTGGATTGCAACTGGGCAGCAATCCTGCATCAATAACCGTTCAAGGCACAGGACACTCCTTGACCAAGCCCAGGGGATTGGGTCTTGTCACTCGAAATCCGAGTACTACAGAATTGCGGGTACAGCCGGGAAAAACCTTAGCTTTGGTGGGTGGCAATCTGGATTTAAATGGGGCAACTCTCACCGCCCAACAAGGGCAAGTAGAATTAGGCAGTGTGAGTGGTGCAGGGTTGGTTAATTTAATCCCAACTCCACAGGGCTATACTTTGGGATATGAAAATGGGCAAAGCTTTGGTGATATTCAGCTAGCAGGGCGATCGCTATTAGATATCAGCGGGGTGAATGCAGGTTCGGTTCAAATTCAGGGTAAGCAAATTCAATTCACCGATGGCTCTCTGGTGCTGGCGCAAAATTTTGGCAATCTCCCCGGCGGTGACATTCGCCTTCAGGCTACAAAGGCGATTGATCTGATTGCCACAACAGCTGATGGTGCAATTCGGAGCGGGGTGAATAGTGAAGCTGTGGGTATCGGAGCTAGTGGGAACATCAGCGTCATTACTCCCAGGCTGACCCTGAAGCTGGGAGCGGGGTTGAATAGCACAACTCTTGGAGCAGCTCCTAGTGGCAATATCCATATTGATGCAACTGCGATCGATGTGTCTGGCTTTTCAGGCACTAATCCTGCTAACGTTACTACCATTAATACTGCTACATTAAGTATTGGGAATGCGGGTGATGTTTTCGTAAATGGCAATAGTCTACTAATATCAAGCGGTGCCTCACTGTCTTCGGCTACCTTTGGTGGTGGATCTAGCGGTAAAGTGACGATTCGCAACACCAACACCACAGTCATGGGAGAAAGCCCCTCTGGACTTTACAGCAATATTAGCTCAACTACATTAGCAACCGGAAGTGGGAAAACCTTAACACTGGATACTGGCAAATTGCAAATTTTAGATGGAGGAGTAGTTGCCACAACCGCACTTGTTGCAGGTAATGGGGGAGATTTGAGCATCAATGCTACTGAATCGATCGCAATCAGTGGTCAAGGTCAGGCAAATAGTAGCAGCATTAACGCCATCGCCATCCGCCTCAATCCGTCATTGCGGAAGCAATTCGGTCTGCCAGATATACTAACGGCGAATGCCGGCACTGTGAGCATTACCACACCGAACCTAATGCTGACAGATGGCGGGACAGTTAGTGTCACTAGTCAAGGCAGTGGAAATGGTGGCAGTCTCAAAATCACAGCCAATACCATCCGATTAGACCGTCAAGGAAGCATCCAGGCACAAACAGAATCAGGTAATGGAGGTAATATCGGCTTAGAAGTTGGGAAATTGTTGGTGCTGCATCACAATAGCGCGATCACAGCAACAGCAGGTGGTAATGGTAATGGAGGTAATATAAACATTAATGCACCCATCATCCTTGGATTAGAAAACAGTGACATTATTGCTAATGCTATTAAAGGTCGGGGGGGCAATATTCAAATCACCACTCAAGGCATCTTTGGGCTAAAATTCCGTGACCAACTCACACCTGATAGTGACATCACCGCCAGTTCGCAATTTGGGTTGAGTGGCACTGTTGAAGTTAATACTATCGGCGTTGATCCAAATTCGGGTTTAGTCGAACTACCAGCAAATGTCACCGATTCATCCCAGCAAATTACTACAGGTTGTTCTAATACGAATGGTAGTAGTTTTGTCGCCACGGGACGGGGTGGTGTGCCGCAAAATCCCCTTCAAGAAGTGATGAGCGATGTCTACGACGGGCTACGCCTACGCACTTGGTCTGATGTGCGCGACATCTCTGCATACCGCAAAACCCAGAAGGTACAAGCACAAATCCCTGAATCCCCAGAGGTTCTTATCCAAGCTACTTCCTGGCATCGCAATACCCAAGGCAAAATCGAGTTAGTTGCAGATAAATCTCCTACTCAGGTGCAGCAACCATTAACCTGTGCTGCTGTTACCAAAAGTTAATCATGTTATTAATCATGCCCTAAAAGGGAACTCTAACTTGAAATCAGTTAAAGGAAGTTTCTGGTATGAGAGCGATGTCTACGCCAGGCTACGCCTACGCTTTTCTATCTACACTCACAATCGGGTTCTTGAGTTCCGCTCTGTTACTACCAGCGATCGCTCAGGTTACATCCGATGGTACCCAAAACACCAGTGTCAATCCAAATGGTAATAATTTCACAATTATTAACGGAATTGAAAAAGGTAATAACTTATTTCACAGTTTCAGTAATTTCTCTGTGCCTACGGGTGGTTCCGCTAGCTTTGATTTAACTAACACGCCAAATATTATTACCATATTTAGTCGGATTACAGGTGGGAATGTTTCTAATATTGATGGCTTAATTCGCACGCTTAATAGTAGTAATCCAGTGAGTTTGTTTTTGATGAATCCTCATGGGATTGTGTTTGGTCAAAATGCCCGCTTGGATATTAGTGGTTCATTTGTCGCCACCACCGCCAATAGCATCAAATTTGCTGACGGTATAGAATTCTCTGCCCAATCTTCCCAAGGCAACTCCCTGCTCACCATAAGTGTACCGATTGGGTTGCAAATGGGGTCAAATCCGGGGGCAATATCTGTACAGGGAAAGGGGCATGGTTTGGCTCAACCTTCATTTTTTTCCCCCATTATTCAGCAGAACAGCACTACTGGCTTAAGAGTTAGCCCTGGAAATACTCTGGCGCTGATCGGTAGCGCCATCGCTCTCGATGGCGGTGTGTTACTTGCACCTTCAGGACACGTTGAACTAGGGAGTCTCAGTAACGGCAGTGTCGGTATCAATACTGGATTTCCCCGATGGAATTTCGACTATGGCAATGTTCAGCAATTTGCTGATATCCGTCTTTCACAACAAGCTCTAGTCGATGCCAGTGGTACTCCAGCGGGGTCTCTGCATGTGCAAGGTAGAAATATCAGTTTGCTACAGGGTTCTGTTGCCCGATTACAAAATTTGGGCGGGACAGCACTGGGTGATTTAGTCATCAATGCCAGCGGTCTGTTAGAAATGCGGCAAGTGGGAACCTACGGATTTCCGAATAACTTACTCAGTGTCGAGAACATGGGAACCGGCACTGACAGCAATCTGATCGTTTCTGCCCAACAGTTACAAGTGCAAGATGGTGGAGTGATTACCACAAAAACCTTTAGTGCTGGAGCAGGTGGTAATATAAGCATCAAGGTGCTAGATTCCATCGATTTGAATGGTTGGTCGGCGATCAATCCCACAGTTGCTACTGCAATCGGAGCAGCAACCCTGGCGCATGGACCGGGTGGGAATCTCACAATAGCCAGCAAGCAATTCAGGCTCGCCAATGGAGCCGCTATTTTAAACCTCACAGCCGGAACCGGATTAAGCGGCAATATCGCTCTTAATGCCACGGAAAGAATTGAAGTATCTGGAGAAAATCCGATTATTTATAGAACGAGTGCGATATCAACAACCACACTGAATCAAGGTAATGGGGGAAACTTGATCGTGACAGCACCTCAAATCATGATGCTGGATGGAGGTGGTATTGGCACGAGTACCTTAGCGAGTGGTAATAGTGGAGATATCACAATCTCAGCTTCAGATGGTATTACAATCAACGGCGTTGCACCCGCCTCTGCTCAACCCAGTCGGATTGTCGCTAGGGCAGAATTGTTGCCTGAGATTCAGCGACAAAGCTATGGTTTACCGTCCTTTCCCACAGGCAATGCTGGAGCTTTAGTCCTAAATACCTCACGTTTACAGGTGAATGATCGCGCTATTATTGGCGTTGATAACCAGGGAATAGGGAATGCCGGAAATCTACAAATTAAAGCCGATCAAGTAATACTTAATCATCAGGGTATGATTACGGCTGCAACTGAATCTGGCGAGGGTGGCAACATTACCCTAAACATAAAAGAGTTATTGTCCCTGCGACATAATAGCGCCATAACTACGACGGCGAAAGGAATTGGCAATGGCGGTAACACAACGATAAATGCTCCAGTAATTGTTGGTTTAGAAAACAGTGATATCATTGCCAATGCTTTGACTGGTAACGGCGGTAACATCAACATCAAGACCCAAGGCATATTCGGGCTAAAATACCGTAACCAACTCACAACAGAAAACGATATCACCGCCAGTTCCCAATTTGGCATCAATGGTACGGTAGATATTAATAATTTTGGTGTTGACCCCAATTCTGGTTTAGTGCAATTACCAGCAAATATAACCGATCCTTCCCAGCAAATAGCCACAGGTTGTTCTAATAATACTGGCAGCAGTTTTGTGGTAACAGGACGGGGTGGAATACCCCAAAATCCCAGTCAACAATTGACGAGTGATGTTTACAACGGGCTACGCCTACGCACTTGGTCTGATGTGCGCGACATCTCTGCATACCGCAAAACCCAGAAAGTACAAGCACAAATACCTGAATCTCCAGAGGTTCTTGTCCAAGCCACTTCCTGGCATCGCAACGCCCAAGGCAAAATCGAGTTAGTTGCAGATAAATCTCCTACTCAGGTGCAACAACCATTAACCTGTGCTGGGATTTCCAGATAACATATAGCAGTCCTAAATCATTTGTGAAAGCTTCTCTTTCTTTTATTGGCGCTCTTAGCGGTTCGTTAATTTTCACAACTCAGATAGGATCGCTATAATACTGTATTCAATTAGAAATCCTCTAAACAAAGTAATAGCTCTATGTCGTACAGCGAGTTTAGTCTAGCTAAAGCCAAACAAGCTTTTGGCTTAACTACGTTAGAAAAACGCGATATTTTCGCTGCATCTGCCGAATTAGCTGCCAGTGATTTACTCACAGAGACACTCAATTATAACCTAGCGATCGCATTGGGCAGTAACAGTGAAAAAGCCCGTTCTGAATTAATTATTGCGCCAATTTTAGTTGATTTACGCCGACAATTAAACGAGCGTATTAGTTTATTTTCAGGGGTAGATTTTACTGTTGACGAAACCAAAGGATTAAACGGTACTTGTGATTTTATTATTACTAAATCTCCAGAAGTTTTGATTGTGACAGCGCCCGTAATTACGGTCGTAGAAGCTAAAAAAGAGAATATTAATGCCGGTTTGGGTCGATGTGCAGCAGAAATGGTCGCAGCCCAAATTTTTAATCAGCAAGCAACAATAGAAATTAAAGCAATTTACGGAGCAGTAACAACAGGTAGCATTTGGCAATTCCTGAAATTAGAAGGACAAATATTAACGATTGATTTGAGTGAATATTATCTCAAAGATGTGAATAAAATTCTCGGTATTTTAGCTAGTGGCATTTTTCTAGAAACACAAGCAACTGATATTAATTTAACAAAATTTAGGGGTCTAATTGCCCAAAGCGATCGCGATACTGCTGGAGCAGCGCTTGCATATCCTGCAATTGTTGCTCCGCCTGCTCTGCGCGTTGACGTTCCTGTTCTGCGCGTTGCTCCAACTCCACGGAACTCAAAAATTGCCGGCCATCAGGACGGTAAATCACCAGTTCATGGTTGCCTACTGCAAACCGAATCCCCAACAGAGGACTCGTCCAGCCATCCATCTGAGCAATTGGTAATAACTGTTCATCTTGCCGTCGCCAACCTTTGAGTTCATAGCGGTCTGGGTCATACTGATAGTATTCTTCCACCCCATAGGTTTGGTAAAACTCTAGCTTGCGTTCTATCTCATCTGCATTGTTGCTGGGTGAGAGAATTTCGTATACCACTTGTGAGGCAATGTTGTCTTCCTGCCACTGTTTGTAAGACCCCCGCCGTCCCTTCGGTCTACCAAACACCACCATTGTATCCGGTGCAACTGGTGAGATTAAGCGTGATTTCACCGGGAACCATAGCAAATCTCCCGCCACAAACACGTTACGTTCATCAGCAAATAGAATTTCCAGATTTTCCTTAATCAGGACGATCCAACGAAACTGTTCAGTATTGTCTGCCATTGGTTTGCCGTCGCTGTCGGAGAAATGCAAATCTGCATCGGTGCGAAAGAAGGTGGTCATAGGTTAACCCGGAATCACACATTAATTGTATGCGATCGCCCATAACCTGATAGATCCGATTAGAAATTGGGCAATATGACTCTATTGATATCTCAAATACTTTTAATGTGAGTGATTGCTCAAAATAAAACCTTGGTAATTTTTTATGGCTTTCCAAATTAAACAAACTCGTTGGCTATATATCAGCCTCAGTATTTTAAGTTTGTGTTTAGCATTTACCATTACACCTGTAAAAGCATTTCCACCAGTAACAACCCCAGTTTTCTCTTCTTCCCAACCAACCAACGGGCTACAACAAGGACGGAACTTCTACCAATCGGGACGCTTTGCAGAAGCAGTGACAATTTGGCAAACGGCAGTACAACAATACCATACCCAAGGCGATCGCTTAAACGAAGCCTTGAGCTTGAGTTACCTTTCACTGGCACAACAGGAACTTAATCAATGGCAAGCAGCCCAACAGTCTATTGAGCAAAGTCTGAAACTATTGCAAACCTCTATTCCCTCTGCTGATGCCATTCTTTGGGCACAAGCACTCAATACCCAAGCAAATTTGCAATTGCACGCTGGCAAAGCTGAAACCGCCCTGGAAAGTTGGCAACAAGCTGAAAAGTTTTATGAACAAGCAGGCGACAAAATGGGTAGCTTGGGTAGTCAAATCAATCAGGCACAAGCTTTACAAAGTTTAGGATTTTACCGACGTTCTAAACAACAGTTAGAGATGCTGACTCAAAAGCTGCAAGGGATGCCGGATAATGAAATCAAAATTAGTGGATTGCAATCGCTTGGTTTAGCCCTGGAAATGATTGGCGATGGCAAAAATCAACAGATTTTAGCGCAAAGTTTCGCGATCGCTAGTAAAATTGCAGCCAAACCCTACTTGAGTTCTATCCTGATCAGCTTGGGCAAAACTGCCGTTGACTTGCAAGATCCAAACGTGGCATTTGATTACTTTGAACAGGCCCAACTCTTAGCTACCAATCCAGGTGATCAGTTACAAGCGCGTTTAGCTGAGTTGAAACTTTTTTTAGATTACGATAAACCTGAGTTGGCTACCGCACTCGCACCGCAACTACTCCAACAACTTCGGGAACTGCCCCCCAGTCACACCTCCCTCTACGCAGCGATTAATTTTGTTGCTACCCTCAATCGCCAGTCAAATCCTGACCAAATCTTACCGCTCAAAGATTTGGCGCAACTGATGGCAGTCACAGTCAAGTCTGCACAGCAGATCCAAGATGCTCAGGCAGAAGCTTATGCACTGCATCAGTGGGGAAAACTCTATCTTCGTACACAGCAGGTATCTGAAGCACAGGAATTGGTTCAAAAATCTCTCGATATTGCCCGTAAACTCCAAGCTAACCATATTATTGCTCAATCTGCCTGGCAGGTGGGACAGTTGTATAAGCAACAAAGCGATCGCTCCAAAGCAATTACTGCCTATACAGAAGCCGTCAATGCCTTAAAGGCACTGCGGGGGGATTTGGTGGCTATCAACTCTGATGTCCAGTTCTCTTTTCGCACCAGTGTGGAGCCTGTCTACCGAGAACTGGTTGATTTACTTCTAGAGAATCAACCTACTCAAGCAGAACTCATCCAAGCTCGTGAATTGATTGAGGCACTCCAAATTGCGGAACTCGATAACTTTTTTCGGGAAGCCTGTTTAGATAGAACTCAACAGATTGATCAGGTTGATCCCACTGCAACCGTCATTTATCCGATCATACTGCCAGATCGTTTAACAGTAATCCTCTCCAAAGCAGGGCAACCACTCCGTTCCTATGTTACTCACAAATCTCAAGCTGAAATTGAGCAGACTCTGGACAACTTTTTGGTTGCTCTCAACCCTGTCTCGGATTCCCAAGACCGCGATCGATTGTCCCAACAGATTTATGATTGGTTGATTCGTCCAGCAGAAGGAGATCAAGCATTCATTGATACCAAGACATTGGTGTTTGTTTTGGATGGTCGGTTGCGGAACATTCCCATAGCAGCTCTATATAATGGTAAGCAATATCTCATTGAGAACTATGCTGTGGCGCTCTCACCAGGATTGCAACTGATGGCTACGCGATCGCTTCATCAAAATCATCTGACTGCGATCGTCGGTGGCATTAGCCAATCTCGCGCTGGCTTTAGTGCTTTGCCTGCTGTGGAATCAGAAGTGAAACAAATCTCCAAGGCGGTGTCCTCCTCTGTGTTGCTAAACCAGAAATTCACCAGTCAAGCCCTTGCTGAACGCGTGAAATCGAGTAGCGCCAGTATTGTCCACCTAGCAACCCACGGACAGTTTAGTTCCCGCCTCGAAGATACCTTCTTGCTCACTTGGGATGGACAAGTCAACGTTAAGGAGTTATCTGAACTCCTGAAAAATCGGGGTAGCGATCCATCGAAAGCCATCGAGTTGCTGGTACTAAGTGCCTGCGATACAGCCGCAGGAGACGATCGCGCCGTCCTTGGACTAGCGGGCTTGGCTGTCAAATCCGGCGCTCGCTCAACTCTTGCCACCCTATGGCCCGTCAAAGATCAGGCAGCTGCAATGCTGATGATTCGCTTCTATGACCAACTGCGACAACCCAAAATCACTAAAGCCGAAGCACTAAGACAAGCACAAATTAGCCTAATTCGCCAAACTGATTTCCACGATCCGTTCTTTTGGTCTGGCTTTGTTTTGATCGGCAACTGGACTTAACTAAGTAATAGCACTGGGATATATCTAAAAATAAAGGTTTATTTTTTACAAGTTTTTTGTTGAATTTCGCTATACTGCTAGTAGAAGTTCCTTGATTTGACTTAATTTTAGGAGCGAATCTCCCTAGTCAAAGGAAAGGTATTTTTTATCATATTTTAATTAGACGAGGTAAAAGCTCATGAAACGTCGATATTTAGCTAGTACATTGAGCATCATCGCTCTGATCGCTAGCAGTGCATGGACTAGTGCCCAGGCTGTTACATTTACCCCGCCCACCAACAGTGGCTCTCCTAGTCAAGCAACGGGAGGAGCTTCTCGGGGTAATATGTTTACTCCTACTGCCGGGAAAGGTGCGCCTAGACAAGCAACTGGAGGAGCTTCTCGGGGTAGTATGTTTACTCCTACTGCCGGGAAAGGTGCGCCCCAACAAGCAACTGGAGGAGCTTCCCGAGGCAACCTCTTTACACCTGCTACCGGAAAAGGTGCGCCCCAACAAGCAACTGGAGGAGCTTCCCGAGGCAACCTCTTTACACCTGCTACCGGAAAAGGTGCGCCCCAACAAGCAACTGGAGGAGCTTCCCGAGGCAACCTCTTTACACCTGCTACCGGAAAAGGTGCGCCCCAACAAGCAACTGGAGGAGCTTCCCGAGGCAACCTCTTTACACCTGCTACCGGGAAAGGTGCGCCTCAACAGGCAGATGGAGGAGCTTCTCGCGTTGGTACTTACTACTTAAATCCATCGACTGTAAGTGCAACAGAACCAGCAGCGCTAATCGCCCTCTTGCCCCCAAACTTCTATGGCACAACAGTGTCTGAACGTCCCACAATTCTGGTGTATCTCCCGGTTTCCAATGCCCAAGAAGCCGTGTTCAGCCTCAAGGATGAAGCTGGCAAGATGCAACATCAGATGAACATTCCAGTTGCGGGGAAAGCTGGGGTAATCGCGATCAAGTTACCAGTCAATGCACCCACTTTAACCGTTGGCAAAAACTATCAATGGTTCCTAGCACTCAAAGTAAATGGGGAACTCAGTCCGAGTACGCCTTACGTCGATGGTTGGGTTAAGCGTATCCAGCCCAGCGCTGAGTTGGCAACAGCAATGCAAGAGCAAGATGCTCTCAAGCGAGCTACTGCTTTGGGTAAAAACGGTGTTTGGTATGACTGTGTGGCAACACTTGCAGCGACATACACCGCCCAACCTAACAATGCAACCCTCCGCAAACAATGGGAAGAACTTCTGTCCTCAGTGAGTTTGAAGGAGATTGTAACAGCGAATTTATTAGCATCTATTAAATAATGTCAGGTCAATCCTAGACAAGTTTTAGTGGGGCCTTCGAGATTAATGAGCTGTATAGCACAAATATGTGGCGCAGATTCCAGACTTTTATCCAACGCACTCGCAGCGTTTTGATTATTACTCCCAGCGTTACCTTGACGGTTATGCTTGGGCAATCGTTGGGACTTTTCAATTTACCGGAATGGAAAATTCGCGACGAATGGGTTCGTCAGCGATCGCAAGGGTTGGCTACGCCAACGTCACAGGCGATCGCTGATCAGATTGTGATTGTCACAATCGATGAGCGCGATATCCAATTGGTGCATAAATGGCCAGTTCCAGACTGGGCGCTGGCACAATTACTAGAAAAAATCCGGGCGCAGCAGCCTAGAGCGATCGGATTGGATCTCTATCGAGATTTACCAGAAGGAAGCGGACATGAGCAACTTGTTCAAGTCTTCCGCAACACTCCCAATTTAATCGGAGTTGAGAAAATTACCGGTGAACGCGTCAATCCCCCACCGGAATTGAAAAAAAAGGATCAGGTAGGATTAGCCGATTTAGTGTTGGATAGCGATCGCTTTGTGCGTCGTGCGCTCTTGACAGCTGAAGATGCCAAAGAGAAAAACACCATTAAAGCCGGACTGGCAACCCTTGTGGCTCTTAAGTATCTCGAATCTGAAAGAATTAGCTTAGAAAGCATTGACCCCAAGCAACAAAAGTTTCAGCTGGGCAAAGAAATTTACCTCCCACTGCAAAATCAACAAGCAGGTTATATCGATGCCGATTTAGGAGGCTATCAAATTCTGCTCAACTGGTACCGAACGGAAGCAGCATTTCGGACAGTTGCCATGCGCGATGTCTTAGCTGGGCGAATTCCCGCAGATTTGATGCGCGATCGCATGGTATTTATTGGCTCAGTCGCTTCCAGTACCAATGATTTCTTCAGCACACCCTTCTCTTCCTGGGTATCTGCTCAAAAACCGACTCCAGGTGTCGTTGTTCATGCCAATATTGCTCATCAACTAGTACGAGGGGCAAAAATAGGAAAAGCCAGCCTGCACGGCGTTTCTTTTATTTTTCTCTCACTCGATATTGTTTTTTGGTCTGTCATCGGTTCTACGGGCAGTTGGTGGTTAGCTAGTGTGCGTACTGGGCGACGGATTCCCGGCGGCAAAATTCTTTGGGCAACTGTAGGCATAAGTGGAGCCTGTGTATGGGGTGGCTATGGGATGTTTTTGCATGGTGTTTTAATTCCGGTAACACCCGCCTTAGCCGCGTTTATCGCTAGTGTGATTGCGACAACGAATGCCTATAAACAGCAGAAGTTAGAACAAACAAATGGCCAACTAGAGATTGCCAACAGTCAACTATTGGATTATTCCAAAACCCTGGAGACAAAAGTCGAAGAACGAACTCATGAATTGGTTGAGGCAAAGGAAGCTGCCGATGCTGCCAATCAGGCCAAGAGCGAGTTTCTCGCCAATATGAGCCACGAACTACGCACACCTCTCAATGGCATCCTTGGTTTTGCCCAGGTACTAGAAGCATCGCCAAACATGACAGCTAAAAACCTGGAAGGAGTCGGCGTTATCTACCAATGCGGATCACACCTCTTGATGCTGATCAATGACATTCTCGATCTCTCGAAGATAGAAGCGAGGAAATTGGATTTAGTTGCAACCAGTGTGCATCTGCCTAATTTCTTACATGGTGTGACTGAGATTTGTGGTATCCGGGCTGAACAGAAAGGGATTACATTTAATGTCTTAATTAGCGATCGCCTGCCACTTGCCATTGAAGTCGATGAAAAACGGCTGCGGCAAGTGTTGATTAACTTGCTGGGCAACGCGATCAAATTTACAGATAGCGGTAGTGTGACATTTAAAGTCGAAGTCATTAGTCATTCGTCATTGGTCACTTGTACTGAGCCTTGCCGTTGGCGCAGCCTCTCGCAGAGAAGTATTGGTGAAGAGTCTAAACAAATGACGCCACTTGCTACAAGCCGGGGAACCCTTTCGGCAGTTCCTGATGGGGGAAATCGCCAAAACCGGACTGCCGACGCTCCTAATAACGTCCCTTGCGCTTCTCTACCAGACGCGCAAGGGACGCTAACACCAACGCAGTTGCTCACAGATGACAATGGACAAATCACACATCAAAAGATTCGTTTTCAGATTGAAGATACGGGTATTGGAATGTCACCAGACCATCTCGAAAAAATCTTTTTGCCCTTTGAGCAAGTGGGTGAACAAGGGCAGCGATCTGAAGGTACTGGCTTGGGATTGGCGATTAGCCACAGAATTGCGGCATTGATGGGGAGCCAAATTCAGGTGCAGAGTCACCTGGGCGAAGGAAGTCTGTTTTGGCTGGATTTGACACTACCAATAACCCTTGATCATGACTGGCATCGAGGAGCAATCGCCCCAAATACCGAAAAAATTACCGGGATTCGGGGCAGTGCGCCTCAGATTCTCATTGTCGATGACGATCGCAACCACTGTTCCATGTTGACCAGTCTGCTGCAAGAAATTGGCTGTCGAACCTTGGAAGCGAGCGATGGCAAATATGGGCTAAAGGTGGCAACTGAAGACAATCCAGATGTGATTCTGCTCGATTTAGCCATGCCCAATATGGATGGTTTTGAGCTAATGGTTCACCTGCAAGCGAATCCGCAAACCCGTTCTATTCCGATTATTGTCTCTAGTGCCAGCGTCTTCGAGTCAAATCGGCAGCGGAGTTTAGAGGCAGGGGCAACAGCATTCCTGCCCAAACCCCTCCAGATTGACGAACTACTGAATAAACTGCGATCGCTGTTGGGAGTAGAGTGGATCTATGCCCAATCTTCGCCTCCTAAAGGTGAAAAGATAACTGCTAGTGAATGGGTTCTACCATCCCAGGATGTTTTGCAACAACTTTATCATCTGGCAATGATGGGGGATATCTCGGCGATCGAGGGAATACTAGGAGAGCTAATTGAGCAAAACAGGCAGCTAGCTCCCTTCGCGGCAGAGTTAAGCAAACTCACCGCCAATTTCCAAACTGGAAAAATCCGTAAGTTCCTCAAATCATTTGTCACAACGGAGTTAGATCCATGATCGCTGTTCCTCTCTTGAAACCCATACATATTCTGTTGGTGGATGACAATCCAAACAATCTCAAGCTGCTATCTGAAGCGATTCAGAGGTGTGGCTGGAAAGCCCTCATGGCAACAGATGGAGAATCGGCGATCGAACAAACAGAATATGCCCGTCCCGATCTCATTCTCTTGGATGTGATGATGGCAGGTATTGATGGATTTGAAACTTGTCGCAGGCTGAAAACCAATCCCATCACTCAGAATATTCCGGTGATTTTCATGACTGCCTTATCCGATTCTACAGACAAGGTGGCGGGATTGGAAATCGGTGCAGTTGATTACATAACCAAACCCTTCCAACAGGAAGAAGTCATTGCCCGTTTAAAGTTACACCTGAAAATTTCCCATCTTACCCGCACATTAGAAGAACGTGTGCAAGAGCGTACCGCAGAATTAACTCAATCTCTACAGCAGTTACAACAAACCCAACTACAACTGATCCAGAGTGAGAAAATGTCTACTCTTGGGCAGATGGTTACAGGTATTGGTCATGAGATTAATAATCCGCTTGGTTTTGTGAGCGGAAATTTATTCTATATTGAGGAACATGTAAATAATCTGCTTCGCCTGGTCAGCCTGCAACAGCAGAAGCTACCGCAGCTAGACCGGGAAATTGAAAAGCTTCTTGAAGAAATCGACTTCGAGTATCTGGCAGAGGATCTGCCGAAACTACTAGCATCAATGCGCCAAGGAATTACCCGTCTTAAAGATATCAGCCTGTCTCTGAGAACTTTTGCTCGCACAGATATTTCATCTCAGGTAGAGTTTCAAATTCACGAAGGAATCGATAGCACCTTAATGCTGTTGAAACATCGACTCAAAGGCAATGGCGATCGCCCTAAAATCCAGGTTGTAACCCAATACGGTGATTTACCTGCAATCAGTTGCTATCCCGGACAACTGAATCAGGTGTTCATGAATATCATCGCCAATGCCATTGATGCATTTGATGATCTCAATCAAAACCACTCTGTTCAAGAGATTGCTGCTTGCCCAAATATCATCACCATTACTACATCAGCTGAATCTCAGCAAAAAACCGTCACAATTTGCATTCAAGATAACGGCCCTGGTATGCTTGCTGAGGTGCAAGATCGAATTTTTGAGCAATCTTTCACAACCAAGGCTGTGGGCAAGGGAACCGGGCTGGGATTAACCATAAGCTACCAAATTATTGTCGATAAACACAATGGACAAGTAAACTGCTTGTCAATCCCTGGTGAGGGGACAAAATTTATTATTACTCTGCCCATGTAATATCTCCATACACTGATTTTTACCACCCGATAATAGTCAAAAGTCACACACGGCATAAACAGTACAAAAATGAAGCGATGCCATCTCTGCGAGATGCTGCGTGAACGACGAACGTCACTATCCGTGATGCAGTAGGAATCATCTGATAGTGCAGCAAACTTATATTTCTAAATGTTGAAGTTTATTTAGGATTAGAGATTTTTATGGCTGGCTGGGAATGCTAAATATAGCACCTAACTCTCCTTTTATTTGACAGTGCTGGATACCGCCCATTAGCTTCATGTCCAGTTCACCTTACCACTTAGTCCTAGAAAAATGATACCTGTCCTTCCCGGTTACAAGTTTATTGAAGCACTGCATGAAGGTGTCAATACCGTTATTTATCGCGCTTTGAAGCAGTTAGACCAAACCCTTGCGATCGTTAAAGCCCTTAAAGTCGAGCGATACTGGCTCCGGTATGACAGAGGAAATACGCGATCGCTTATTCGACCCCTTCTTTACGACAAAACTCGTAGGTAGAGGCACAGGTTTAGGCTTATCGATTAGCCACCAAATTGTTGTCTCCAAACATGGTGGTCAGATAATGTGCCTTTCAGCACCTGGGCAGGGAACAGAGTTTATGATTAAAATTCCGATGCGATCGCACCCTCTAGAATTGGCTTTGACGACACCGTGTCATTTTGGCTGCGATTAGTTTAGCTTATTGACAAGAGGATTGTGAGGCATGATTATGTTGGGATCAACAAGCAGCAAGAATAGTCAGCATGTAATTGTTACCCATTGCAGCTCGATTCGATTTTAGGAACCTCTGACGTTTTTACCATCAATGAGAATTACTTGTGCCCCAAATGATTCAACCATCGACTGTACCCATCTCTGAAAACAACGCTCAAATACTTTGGGGTTAATCCTTTCAAATACCCGTCAAAAAGTATCTGGGCAAGGAATACCATTCGGTAAAGCGAAAAATTCCTCTAACCAATCAAGTTTGCTCAACCCATAATTTTCCATGTCTTCCCATCCCTTGCCAGAATAAGCTTTAGTAGTTAAAGGAAGCATATAAAGTTTATGTAAAGCTTAAGTGTTATTAAGCTCAAAAACGCTCTGAATAATCTATCAATTTAACTTATGTATTTTAAAATATATTCTCATACCATAAATGTGTTTTTTTTACCAATAGAAAAATACATTTAAACTTAACTTAACGAAAATCCTGTATGAAGCTGAATGATAACTAATACTAAAAAAACAGTATGTTTGAAAAAATACTTAATTAAAGTTTATAAATTTTTATAACAGGATTAAAAATTACGAATTTTACATTTTTAAGATTTGGTAAAGGAGTTGATGTAACCTTGTACTTCATGATAATTAAATAATTACAGGTGAGTTAAAAATAAAAAAATATGCGGAAAAAAATTAAAGTAAATGAATTTTGACCGAATGACTTGCCATTTGTATAATCAACTAACCAAATCAATAATTGATATTTTGTAAGTAGTATTAGTATTAATTAGGTTAATAGAAGCATCTGTATTTAAACTTACAGTTTTAAGCAATCCAAATTGAACTTATCTAGTACTTCTTTGACTGAGGCCGAACTTAGGCATTAGTTAGAAATTCAGGAAAAATAATATGGCAGTTATTTACGGCAGTACAGATCCTGACACCAAAAATGGGACTTCGGGAGATGACACAATATATGGTTGGGCTAATGGTGGTAATGCCAATAGTTTGTCTGGTAACGACACCCTCAATGGTGCGGCTGGTAATGATAATCTGTTTGGCGGGACGGGAAACGACAGTTTAATCGGTGGTCTTGGCAATGACACACTTGATGGCGGCTTGGGTACTGACAGCTTAAATGGGGGAGTAGGCGACGACACTTATCTGATTGACAGTGGTGCTGATACCATTACGGAGACTGCTAATTCAGGCACAGATACCGTCCGGTCTTCTATCACCTACACACTGGGTGTCAATCTAGAGAACCTGACGCTGACCGGAACTAGCGCCATCAACGGCACAGGTAACAGTCTTAATAACTTCATCTTTGGCAATAGTGCTAACAACATTCTGAATAGCGGAGGAGGCAATGACACCCTAGATGGTAATTTCGGCAATGATATCCTCAATAGTGGTGACGGCAATGATAGTCTACAGGGTGGGCCCGGCAATGACATACTCAATGGAGGGTCTGGAGACGATATCCTCATTGGTGTTTTTCCTGGTAGTCCACTTCCACCTGGATTAGGGGAAACTGATACCTTAACTGGCGGGGTTGGGCTAGATAGATTTGTCCTTGGGGACGCTAGAAATGTCTTCTACGACGATAAAAGCACTACGAATGCTGGTTTTGGGGACTTGGCTACTATTACTGACTTCAACCCTAATGAAGATCGAATAGAACTCAAAGGCTCTCCAAAAGACTACCGCTTGCAATCTCTTGGAGCCAACACACAAATATTGTTAGACAAACCAGGAGCAGAGCCAGATGAGATCATAGGTATTGTGCAGGGGAAAGTGAACCTTAGACTTGATACTAACGACTTCCTTTTCTATGAGCGGGAAAATGCTGGACAAGCTACAAACAATACACTAGCTAGCGCTGAAGGGTTGGGTTCTTTATCATCAGACTCAGATGTTAATCTTTCAGGTGAGTTAGTAACAGTTCAACCGGGGGACAATCCTGATTTCGACTTTTTTACATTTTCTTTAGCAAGTGCCAAAATTATCACTATCAGTGCGGTAACAAGCGATGATACAGTTATCGGACTGTTTAACAATGCTGGGACTTTACTGCAAAGTGACGACGATAGTGGTCTCGATTTTGGGTCATTAATCAGCACTTCACTAGGTGCTGGAACGTACTCAATTTCAGTGAGTAAATATGCTTTCTTTCCTCAAGATGGCGGAACTTTCTCTGGCTCTAGTGACAGCAACTCTGTTCCTTATATGCTAAAAGTTAGTTTGGCATAAAAACGTTATCAACTTCAGGGAGTAGTGACATTAAAAGGCTGATTCAAGGATACTTTTACTACTGGCTAGAGGGAGACAACGACGTGTCCCCCCTTACCCAACAAGAGACTATTGATAAGCTAATACCCATTGCTCATTTCACTCCCTCATCTCTAAAAGTTTTCCCTAATCAAGAAGACTTTGCAACAAAATCATCTGACTATTGTATCAAGAAAATAATGAATAACACTAAATCATCCAACCAAGTTCAACGCAGATTTATCGGTAAGTTCGCTCTAAAAACCTGCTTTTTTGCTGCCAAAACACTGTTATTTACAATAGTTCTATTAAATCATGGCATTACTGAAGTAAAGGCTGCACCTCAAGCCCTGCGTCCTGATATTAAGATTCGCAACATTATCAATACGTTATCGGTCTCTCCTTCTGTTCGGATTGCCAAAGATCCACGAAACAATATCCTCTATTACCTCAAACAAAATGGTGATATTTATCAAGTCAATTTAGCCACTTCTACTAGTACACCTGTCTACAACTCTAGTAATCATAATCTAGCTGAGACTGAAGGTATGGCCATTGGCCCTGACGGTACAATTTATTTGGTTGGCAATGCAGACGTTGGGAATGACCAGACGAAAGCTATTATTGTTAAAGGCGTAATTAATTCGAGTACAGGACAACGTATCTGGTCTATCTTAGCGAAGAGTGCAGGCTATCCCAAAAGCAAAACAGCCTATGACCATCGCTTCAACGGCGTGGTTGTTAGCCCCGATGGTAACTTTATCTATGTGAATAGCGGTTCTCGTACTGATCATGGTGAGATTCAGTCTGCTGGTGGCCTATATCCCAATACTCGCGAAGTAGGATTAACCGCCTGTATAATCCGCCTTCCTAGTAATGGCACAAATCTCTTTCTGGCAAACAATCGAGCAACCTTAAAGACAGCTGGCTATATTTTTGCAGAAGGAACACGTAATACTTTCGATATGGCTTTTGCACCCAATGGGGATTTATTTGGCACAGAAAATGGCCCCGATCGCGACATGTCAGAAGAGTTAAATTGGCTACGTCTAGGTGGTAATTACGGCTTTCCCTGGCGTATTGGTGGGACAGACAATCCCCAACAATACCCCAATTATAATCCTGCCACTGACCGTTTGTTAAACCCCATATTTGGCGCAGTCACAAAAGGCTACTATCGTAACGATCCAACCTTTCCTGTTCGACCTACTGGAAACTTAATTGAACCAATTCCTAATTTTGGACCAGATGCAGACAATTACCGTGATCCTGTAGATGGCAAAGTCAAAGATGCCAGTGTTCTGGGGCAAAGTGTGAGCAGTTTTACATCACACCGTTCTCCTTTGGGCTTAGTTTTTGATACAAAAGGAGTAATGAGTCAAGAATTTAACAAAGATGGATTCATGTTGAGTTGGACGAAAGGCGACCCTACTGGCGATACAATACCAGGCCCTTTTAAAGATGCCGGTCAAGACTTACTGCATTTAAAGTTAACTAAAGTAGGAACTACCAACTATAAACTTAATGCCACGCGCATTGTCCAAGGTTTTAGTAATCCCATTGATGCTGAGATTATCGGCAATAAGATTTATGTTCTGGAATATGGTGGAAATCAAGGAATTTGGGAAATCTCTATCCCCACTAAATAAAGCAGACTGGATACAGCGTATTGCTGATACCATTTCTTTGTAAGGCTGCACCCAATACGCTTGGGTTAAGGCTTAACTCTTTGTCAAATTCAATTTTTTATAACGAACCGCGCTGCCTCTCCTTTGCGGTTCGTTCCTCATATAGTTTGGCGCATCTTCATGCAGAATTGGTATGAGTCGAAATTTCAGTCATTTTCAGACATAGCTAAAACTTCAGGAAACTTTGAACGTTTTTAACAAACTGAACAGCTATAGCAATCCGTGCAGGAGTTGTAAGAAAATTCATCCCCCGGCTATCGCTGTCCCCTCTTGGTAACGGGGGACTAGAGGGGGGTAAGGGACTTCCTAGAAATAAATTATTCAAAGAAACGAACCACTCCAGACGCAGAGAAGCCAGTGCGTTGCGGTGAATCCAGCGCTGTAGGCAACTGGTGAACCCGAAGGGGGGTTCCCACGCCACTTGCTTCTCCCAAGGGGAGAAGCTACGCGAACAAGCCGGGGAACCCGTCCAACGCAGTGGCTCCCCGTTGTAGCAACTGGCGCGACACACAGAGAAGAGAAATAGAGAGGATTTTTGCGTCAGTTTTGGGATATTTTTTATTTGGAAGTCCCTACATTACTCCTGACGTAAAGCTCAAAATTCTCTCTAACCTAGTGATTAGCGTGTTGGGCGGGTTAAGATACCTGAGCTTTTGATATATACATTTTCGCAGTTTTTTACCCCTCTTTTTTATCTCTTTGTGAGAATTCCGGGTTTACACGAACTTGGGTTAGTATAGGACTCCTATTTGATTTCTGAACAAGACTAAGAGAGAATACGGAGAGGTTT
>NZ_JAQYWQ010000227.1 GCF_029379315.1 Nostoc sp. S13 | reverse complement strand
GTGGTCAACTTTCGTAGTGGCGGGTCTGAATCCCCCACTGATTGCATTCTGACGAATGTATTCTGACGAATGTATTCTTCTTCAAATAATATATTTATTTACGTTTTGGTGGAATCCCCCAAATTTTGATTTGTTGATCAAATCCACCACTGGCAAGAATTTTACCATTTGGACTAAAAGCGATCGCGCTTACCCAGTCTGTATGTCCACTCAGTGTATTTATTAACTCACCTGTAGTTAAACTCCACAACTTAATTCCATCTCTGCCAACACTAGCAAGGGTTTCTCCATCGGGGTTAATGGCGATCGCATTCACCCAGTTATTATGTCCTGTAAGGGTGCGGACTAATTCTCCAGTATTAATATTCCACAGTTTAATTGTGCGATCGCGGCTAGCAGTAATTAATGTTTCTCCATCTGGTGTAAAAATTACACCGCTAACAACATTAGAATGAGCGACAAATTCACTGATTAATTTACCAGTACTCAAATTCCACAGCTTGATTACACCCTTATTGTCACCACTAGCCAAAGTCTGCCCATCAGGACTAATGGCTAGGGTATAAATCGAATTATCAAAACTTACTAGAGTCCCTAGAGGGCGCTGCTGTAGCAAATCCCATAGACGAATCCCATCCAAACCTCCACTGATGAGAACTTTACTATCACCAGACACCACTAAAGATAATACGTTACTAGTATGTCCGACAAAAGAGCGGCTAAATTTTAAATTTTTCAGGCTCCAGAGGTTAATCGTGTTGTCATCACTACAGCTAGCGAGGGTCTGCCCATCTGGGGAAATCACTAAAGATTCTACGGCTGCTTTATGTGCTTTGCTAATATTCCCTAACTTTTTGCCGTTTGCGGGATTCCACAGGCGAATTACACCCTCGTTTTCTGCACCTCCACTCACAAGAATTTTGCTATCTGGACTGAAAGCAAGGGATTTAACGGTTCCGTTATGTCCTTTGAGTGTGTAAAGTAGTTGGGCATTAGCAAAGCTGTTGGGAGTTTGGGAGTTTGGGGTTACTTCAATGGCAGCATGAGCTTTATGAATGTAAAACCCTTGCCAGGTAGTCACTGGAAGGGCAACAGCTGTCATAAATGCCAAGATCATATACGGACGCAGAAAATTACTTCCACCTCTTCCCTCACTACTCACTCTTTTTCCTCACTTTTATAAATAGAGTTACCCCAATCAATTTTGCAGAGTTATTACCTAATAACTCTGCACTTCCTAAAGAGGTGGTTTTTTCTTAGAAACGCTTAACATTGGTAAAGGCGGACTAGAAGAACGAGAAGGCAAATAATGTTGCACTACAGGCTCCTCTGGTAGAGGACGACGCTGCTGGAAACGCCACAATTTAAAGCCTATTGCTATCCCTGTCGTTCCCAAACCAAAAGCAAACAACGACCAGCTATCATTCAATCCGCCAATCAGGGCATCCATAACGCCCATCGTCACCAATACACTGATTAGTGGCTCTTTTCGGTAGGTTGACTTCAAAAAACGAGGTAATACAGCATTCATCACAGCTTGGTTGGTTCCAGTTCACCTTTCATGTATATTTATCAAGAATACCTCACCCTAATTTGCCTTTCTCATCTAAGGCAGACACTAATATGATTTTCTTTAGTAGGGGAGGAAATTTACTCATTAATCGCCTTGCATGTACTAGTTGCAAGTCTATGATATTTCAATCACTAATAGGTATTTCGATTCCTCTCTTGCTTACATTCTAGGGCAATAATTTACGAATAAGTCTAATTAAAGTATCTAGGGCGAAGTACTTCACTATCAATCGTTAAAGTCAAAACCAACTGGTTGTTCCAGCTGGTTGAAACTCTTTTAATTATTAGCTTACAACTTCCATCTTGTACTTGTTTCTGGCACTACTTCAGACCCAGCCATGATAGCACCCCCTGATTAGTGACATATTCAATCACCACCATCAAAGCGAAGCCAATCATTGCCGCTCGACCATTCAAGCGTTCAGCATATTCGTTAAAGCCAAACTTAGGCTCCTCTAGTCTAGGTGTAATTGTTGGTTGTGGTTGTGTCATTTTTAAGAAACCTTTTTTGGTAAACGGTGAAAAGTCAGAGTAACTTATGAGCGGATTGCAGTGCTTGAATGCCAGGATGACTTGAGAAATTCAGCAACAGCTTTTTAGTAGGCAGCTATACAATCGCTCTTTTAATAAATTGTTACTATTCTTTATATATTGTATAAATACTGGGGTAATAGTCAAGGGTTAGAGTTTGGGGCTACTCAGATTAAATTTAGAGACTTAGAACAGAGATTAGCTATCTCTAATACAGCTATCTCCAATATAGAAATAGCAAGCTTGAGATTAGCAGGCTACAGTTAAACAAAAAAATTATCAGAGGCGGTATATGGAAATTGGCGTTCCCAAGGAAAATAAGGATCAAGAATTTCGGGTCGGTTTAAGTCCTTCTAGTGTACGGGTGCTGCGAGAAAATGGTCATAGCATCTTCGTCGAGACGCAAGCAGGTAATGGGGCTGGATTCTCAGATGACGACTACAGAAGTGCTGGAGCCGAGATTGTCCCGACATCAGAAGTGGCTTGGAATCGGGAATTGGTTGTTAAAGTCAAAGAGCCTCTGATATCTGAGTATAAATTTTTGCAAAAAGGGCAGATATTATTTACTTATTTACATTTAGCAGCCGATCGCAAATTGACAGAGCATTTAATTGATTGTGGCACTTGTGCGATCGCCTACGAAACTGTAGAACAACCTGGTGCTAACAGACTTCCTTTGCTCACCCCCATGAGTGTGATTGCCGGTCGGCTAGCAGTACAATTTGGGGCCAGATTCCTAGAACGTCAGCAAGGTGGTAGAGGTGTACTTTTGGGGGGTGTACCTGGAGTCAAGCCAGGCAAAGTAGTAATTTTAGGTGGCGGTGTTGTTGGCACAGAAGCAGCTAAAATTGCCGTAGGCGTGGGTGCGATCGTTCAGATTTTAGATGTGAGTGTTGAGCGCTTATCTTACTTAGAAACCCTCTTTGGCTCCAGAGTCGAATTGCTCTACAGCAACTCTGCTCATATTGAAGCCGCCGTCAAAGAAGCAGATTTGCTCATCGGTGCAGTTTTAGTACTGGGACGTAGGGCACCAATACTAGTATCGCGCGAATTGGTCAAACAAATGCGTCCTGGTTCTGTAATAGTTGATGTAGCCGTTGACCAAGGTGGTTGCATAGAAACGTTACACCCTACATCCCACACAAATCCGGTATATGTTGAAGAGGGTGTCGTGCATTATGGCGTTCCCAATATGCCAGGAGCAGTACCTTGGACGGCAACTCAGGCACTCAATAATAGTACATTACCTTATGTTGTCCAGTTGGCGAATTTGGGAATTTTGGCATTGGAAGTCAACCCAGCATTAGCTAAGGGTGTGAATGTGCAGAATCATCGCTTAGTACATCCTGCTGTGCAACTGGTATTCCCTGATTTGGTAAATTAAGGTGTGCAAGTATTAGGCGATCAGTTATTTTAATCGAGATAGCGATCGGTAATCAGACTAATTTTCTTGCCAAATGCGCGGATCGGTAGCTGTACAAAATGAGAATAGGCAAAAGATGGTTGCATCTCCATCTATACAAGGCTTTCAGCAAAATAGTACATTTAAACCATCCGCGCATCAGTTTGTTAAGCAGAATCAAGAGTGACTTCAAGAGAATTTGACGATAATTTTGGCTTTTAACTAAAACATTTATGTCCCCAATAAATTTTAGTTAATACGTCATGTGCAATGATAAACTGCTCTTGTAGGGACTAATTTTTTCGTGTCTTGTGCTAAGCGCCTAAGTTTCAATGTAATTGTTAGCAAAACGCCAATAGCAAATACTATTAATGAGTTTATGCTAAAAATTATAGAAACTTTAGAGACATAAATACTTTAATTAGAGCCAGGTTTAACTTTTAATATTTAGCTAAATAAATTTGTTTTTATCTAAAATATAAAGTTGAATCAAACAAAAATTATCGTTAAGTAGGTGGGCAGAGGAAAAGCGAAATGTGTAAAGCAATGTTAACAAGAGGAATAATTGTTAAATTTGAAACGTTC
>NZ_JAQYWQ010000020.1 GCF_029379315.1 Nostoc sp. S13 | reverse complement strand
CTCCCTACTCCCTGCCTACGCAAATAAGTTCAAGAATCAAATCGGATTGCTATAGTAGCTACCAATTTGAAAAAAGAACGCGACAGATGGGAAGTGTAAGAAAGGTCGTGGAGAATTTACAAACTAAAGTTGCTCAACTTTATTGCTCTAACCGTTCGCCATCCTGTCTTCTGGAGTGGTAAAAGATACGTAAGTCCGAATTAATATCAAGTAGCATAATAAGTGGCACAATAAAAGCCAAAATATACTTTAATTAAATTCATAGTTTAGGTATATACTTATACTTATTGACGCTTATGTCACCGCCCCTTGAGCGCCCGCTAAAATTTGAAATCAGACTGCCATCTTCCCATCCTCAGTTATTGGAAGGATTAGATATATGGCTGCGCTTAGGCTTGATATCCGATACCCAAGTTAGGCAGCTATGTCGAGATTTTCTGGTGTGTGCGGTGGTGTTGCAACCACAGGCTGAAGCTAAAACAAAGGTAGCATTTGCAACTTCTGACCCTGTGCAGCAGTTGCCTGTAGCAGCTTTAGAATCTAGTAGCCGTAGACAACCGCAACAAAAACCAGCTAAACCCAATTTTATCAGTACAATGTTGCAGTCCTTGGGGGCAGAACTAAGTGTTCGTTGGCTGCTTTTTCTAGGGGTATTCCTGGTAGTGGTGTCCTCTGGGGTACTGGCTGCAAGTCAGTGGGAAAGGTTTCCCGCTTCTGGCCAGTATGGAGTTTTATTTGCTTATACTTTGAGTTTTTGGGGGTTAAGTTTTTGGGCAACTAGGCAAAACAACCTCAGATTGACGGCTCAGACATTGCTGATTGTCACCCTTTTGTTAGTCCCAGTGAACTTTTGGGCGATGGATAGCTTTCGGTTGTGGCAAAATCCTCTGGATTGGATTGTAGTTGCGATCGCCTGTCCGACTCTTACTGCTATAACTGTTTTACTCTTCAAAAATCGGACTATTTTTGCGAATTTACATAGCGGTAAATTACCTCTAGCAAATATTCTGGGGCTGAGTTATCTGCATTGGGGTTGGAAATTAAGCGGATTTCCTTTGATTGCCGTTTATGTGGCAATGATTGGCACAACTATCATTACCGTTTATCACAATCTCTACCAACAGCCTAATCCGATCAGCGAGGAAGATGCAAACCATCGCCATAGATTAAGTATTGGTCTACCTGCTGCTGTAATTATTTATGCCTTGATAGTGTTGTTAGTGCGGACGATTTTTATTGCCAGAGTAGATGTGACGCAGTTAGGGTTAGCTATTGGCATTTGCGGCTGGCTGGTGACTTGGTTAGCAGAGCAGGGGAACAGGGGAACAGAGGAAGTAACAGTAATATTCTCCTCATCTCCCACCCTGCGGGAAGCTAAAGCTACATCTCCCTCATCCCCCTCATCCCTCTTACTCTGGGAAAAACTCGGTAGCATTTTACTCTTCGTGGGTTGGCTGGTTTCGGTAGTGAGTTATCCCTGGCAAGCGATCGCTGTAAGTGCTTTGGGCTTGTGGTTTATCGGAAGTCGCTTGCGGCGGTACAGCTTAAAGATTGACTTCGCGGCGGTTTTTCTCATCGGCTTACAGACGATTTGGCTCTTTTGGCGGTTAGTACCTGATAACTTACAGAAATGGGCGATCGCAACTGGTACCCAACTCACCAATTCTCAAAATGAACCTGGGGCGTTGCTGGGAATAGCTTTATTTCCCTACGTAGTTTTGATGGTGGCGCTCACAGATAGCTTGTATCGTAGCGAAAAGCGAGAATTGGCTAAATTTGGCGAACTGCTCACCCTCTTATTTGGAGCTTTTTTAACAACGATCGCTCTGATAAATCCCACATTGCGATCGCTAAATCTGCTATTTTCCACCACCACTCTCGCATTCGTCACTCAACGCCGCTCCCCCTCTTCTCTTCCCCTGGTATACCTAACTCACATCATGGGGATACTGACGTTTTGCTCTATGATTAATTGGCTATTACCAAGCTTGAGTCAACAAGCCTGGGCAAGTATTTTATTAGCTCTGATGGTTGCAGAATGGGCATTTAGCCTCAGCAATGGACTATGGCAACGTAGTGCATGGGACATCGGTTTAGGACTAGCCGCCGTTAGTTTTTTCCGATTGTGGATGAATGCAGAATCATCTTGGTATGGCATAGCTGATAGTCAAGCTGATTGGGGAGTCATTTGGCTAGTTACGCCTATAGCTCTCACCGGTGTAGCCAATGCCACAATTATAGAGCGTCGGACTACTAGCCGTTACTTGAGTGTCTTGGCTGTAGGAGTTGCCCAGCTACTGACTTTACAGCTACCAGAAACCAGATTAATCGGTTTGGCTGTCGGTGTTGGATTGATGTTTGTAAATACGCGCTATTTACGAAACCAAATATCTGCGGTAATTACAGAAGGATTTCTTCTGAGTTTCATTGTGGCGCTGTTGTGGACGGGTGTGCCTGGTTTACCTCGCCTCGCGCTAGCAGGTTGGTTTGTCGTAGGAGCGATCGCAACTCTCAGTCTATGGTTAGCGCGGGCAGTTTTAAGCCGACGCAATAACGAATTAGCAGTTATATATGCAGCCGCCAGTGATAAATGGGCGATCGCATTGTGTGGTTTTGAATTGTTGGGTTTGACGCTACACTCAGTGCTGATTTACCAAGGGTTTACTACTTCGGGATTTTTGTACTTAGCTGCCACTGCGATCACCTTGGCAGGCATTGTTTATCGTAGTTGGCGACAACCGAGAAATTGGGCATTTTATGGCATCGGTTGGTGTTTGGAATTGTTGACTGCCCAGGCGTTGGGATTTGGGGAACGCTCAACTGTTAGGATAGCGATCGCAAATATCGCTTTAGGTTTAATCGCTCAACTTGTCGGAGAGTGGTGGCGACGACGACATCAATTAGAAAGGCTTCCTAGCAGTTTTCACATTTTGCCATTAATTTATGCTGCATTCAGTGTATTCCTGCGTTTGAACACCTTCACCGAGTGGACAGGGTTGTATTCCTTGGGTGTAGCTTTAATTGTTATTGGTGTGGGGCGACGGCGCGAGAACTTTAAACCTCTGCTGTACTTAGGAATTATTGGCGTATCGATTTCTGCCTATGAACTTTTGTTCTATCAAATGTTAGAAGCTTCAGGAGGAGAATTAGGTGATGGATTGATTGCCATGTCTGCCCTTGGTGCCAGTATCATGTATGCTTATCGCATTTTATCGCCTTGGCTTGTAAGCTACTTACGCTTAACTCCCCAAGAACTGAGAAGAATTGCCCATATTCACTGGGCTTGGAGTAGCTGTTTATTAATGGCTGCCATTATTACTCCCATTGAAGTTAACCGTTTAGTGGGATTGGCAACAGGGGTATTTTTAATTCGTTATGCCATCTTTCAGGGACGAAATTCGCGCATTTCCCCCAGCATCTTTGGAGGAATCACAATAGCCGAAATGTGGGTTTACCTTGGCTTATTAGAGGTAGCCGGTATGAGGATTTATTGGCGGGAGACAGCAGTAGGGAAATTTTGGGCTGGGCCGTTAGTTCCTTGGAATGGTGCGATCGCCTGTGTGGTAGCCTATTTTCTATACATCCTACCTTGGGAAAGTTGGGGTTGGTCTAAAAGACCTTGGCAACAAGCTGCCTACATCGTACCACTGATCATTTTATGGGAAACCAGAGTGCGAGTTTACCCCATTACCTTGCTACTCGCAGCTGGATTCTACATCTTCCTCGCAAAGGTGGGTGAAAACATCCGTTTTACCTATATTAGTCTGGCGTTGATTGATTGGGCACTTTACCGTTGGTTTAATTCCTTACATCTAACTGACGCTTTGTGGTACGTGACACCAATTGGATTATCACTCCTTTATATTGCTCAAGTAGATACCCAATTAAAACTACCAGAGTACAAAACATCTCGTCATATTTTGAGAGTGCTAGGTAGTGGTTTAATTTGTGGGTGGGCTATTTTATTTCATCAAGATAAAGCCTGGATACCGGGAATTTTCAGCCTGATTGCCATTTTTGCCGGATTAGCTTTGAGAGTGCGGGCTTTTCTCTATATTGGTACAGCCACTTTTTTAATCACTACAATTTATCAATCGGTAATTTTCAGCTTGCACTACTCTTTCTTAAAATGGGTTATTGGCTTGCTCATTGGCATTTTACTAATTTATATTGCCGCCAACTTTGAAACCCGTCGCGCTCAAATAACTTCCTTAATTCGTAGCACTATTGATGAATTTCAATCATGGCAATAGGTAAGCTAAGGATTAAACTAATTAGACAGGCGATCGCCCAAATTCAAGATACCTGTAAAATTAAGCAAAAGCGATGATTTTGCCAAAGCCTTCTCTGCGAGACGCACTGTTAGGTCGGCTAACGGATTATATTGATTGTAATTTCTGATTGCACTTTCAATTTAGGTATTAAGCCGATCGCCAATATCTTTAAGTTCCGTAACTAAAGTACCGATTGCAGCTACACTGGTAGGGTTTGCAATGGACTTTGAAACAGCTTCTCCTAATCTGATTAGTGGACTTAAAATCTCAAAAAACTTCTGAGCTTCTTGAATTTTTGCAGCCGCTTTATCAAGAGAATTAGTAGCCTCAATTATTTTTTGGGCTGGTTCATTTATATCAGTTAAAACTTTATTTAATTCTATGCTATTAAGTTTGGCAGCAAAGTCCAAAATTTTTTGGCACTCATTATTAATTACTTTCGATTCACTGAAGCTAATTTGCTGGTCATGTAAAAGCTGTGCTGCTCTTTTCTCAAGAGCGGACTTTAGCTCTATCATCTGATTTTTCAAGGACATAAACAATAACTCTCCTTTTTAAAATAATGAATTTGCAATTGGAAAAAATTAAATAAAATATAATTAAAAAGCGCGATCAACTTTCTCTATTAGAGGTTTGACTGAGATGACGTATTCATTGAGAATTGTTTGAATACGCTTCATTTTTTTTGCATCAATTTTTTTGAATGAAACTTTAGCCTGAAACTGACACAATCGATTAATATCTTGGGATTTTAGCCCTTCTTGAAATTCTTTTGTCAGTTGATTATGGGTTCTAACTGTACTTAAAAGAATCTCATTATAAGCCTTAGCTGCTTGTCCTTTTTCTGCTACTATTTCCATATTGTTATTGTAGTCTGCTGTTAAGCTGTGACCTACTGCAATTCGATCAACAAGTTGTTGATATTGTTGATAATTGCTTGGATTTATTTTTGGATCAGTACCTAGATTATTTAAAATAGTAAAGTCAGATTTATAGTAAAGATCAATTGCCTGTGCTTCTAGGTCTAAAGTTCCATTCTTACCAAGGTAGGTATGTTCTACAAGAAATATTAAGCCTCCTGTAGCAGGTTGATAAAGATCAACTCCATCTTGATCGGTTGCTGGAACTGAATTACCAGTCACATATTTATGGAGAGGTTCATTAGTACAAACAATCGCTTTTTGGAGAGTATCCTTTCGAGTTTTCTTAGTCACTAAATCAAATAATACTTTGAGGATTTGACTACCTCCGTCCACTGCATTCGCATCTAGTTTTTTGCCTCTAATAGACAAAATTTTGATACTTTGACCTAAGTTATCTATTGAGTTATCTAAAGATAAATCTTTCCCGCTTGCTATCGCACCTAGAGCTCCCATATAGTCAATTAAAATGCTAACTACTTTTTTGAAATTATCAGAATCAAGTTGCTCAATTGTGTCACAACTCTCTCGCCGAGCATTGCGAATAGAGATTCCATCATCGGGAACTAAGTCGATATATCTAGTACGTCGTAAACAAGATTGATAAATATCTTCAGCAAAATCATTAGAAGCTTGTTCAACTTCCTTTCTGCTCTTGCTAAAGTTTTCTACAGACTGAAAATTAGCTCCACAACTCCCTAACAAAACAGCGATCGGAATAACGACACTGATTAAAGATTTTATTTTGAACATTTTTACTTACTCTCGCACTATTAGGAAAATCACTGTTGTTTGCTTCTACACTACCTAAGTAATCTCCTTTGTTATCATAAAACGTCTAATAAAATAATATGTTTGCAAAGTAGGAATTTAAGTAAACAAATTTTATACGGAAGCTATATTGCAAGCTATTCTAGAAAAAATTTGTACAACTTATTTTTATATGAACCTATCCCACTAATAATATTTGTGCTACAAAGCTTAAGTTGATTGAGAACTAAAAACCACAAATAAAGGTTTTCAGACACTCTTTACGGCAAGAATTAAGAATTTGTAGGATAGTGGGATTGGTTCATATTTTTTATGATAGTCGGTATATGGAACGGATACTATCGTTGTCGATGCCAACGTTCCGAACATCTGAAATTATTAGGGCTTGATTACTTGCAGAAATTTGAACTGGCCAGCCTTTATAATTTGCTTCTGAATAAAAATTCCAAACACCTTGATAAATTACCAATGCGGTAGTTCGGTTAGCAGCACCACCTAGATCAGGTGTGAAATGTCTGTAGCATATATTGTTGCACCATTAAAGTTAACATTGTCGTAAAGTTCTACAGCAGCCATAATTTCCATCCTACGAAAAAATTATTGAATCTCAAGCTTCTTGTTTTTCTGGCTTTTTGCTTTTCTATAAACTATATTAGTTTGAATTTTATGTATAGAAAATCTATAGAACTAATGTTTTTTCAGATAAACGTCATATAAAAACTCATCCTAAACGTAACCGTTCAGGAGGTACAAAAA
The DNA here is from genome assembly GCF_029379315.1 of Nostoc sp. S13. Lineage (GTDB taxonomy): Bacteria > Cyanobacteriota > Cyanobacteriia > Cyanobacteriales > Nostocaceae > Nostoc. Next base: position 60,334 of record NZ_JAQYWQ010000020.1, on the reverse strand, counting down.
CGATACTATGTGTATCTGCGTAGGCGTAAGCCCGCCGTAGGCATCGCTTGTTCAATTGCCTTTAAAAAATTGTCCACTTGTCCACTATAGAGTTACTAGAAATTTAGCTTATTCTTTCAGATAAAGAGTATTAATTATGGCAAGATACAAACGCAATTTCCGTATTCTTAGCAAGGCTGAGATCCGCCTATCATCAAATTTATCAGTTTTACTCTAGATGTAGGAGAAAGTTTAACGGTTAAAGATTATACTGATAAAATTGAAAGTCATCGTCAATCTCTGGAAGCCTAAGCTATAAGATGCTTGCACAAATGTGAGAATTGATGAAAAAATTGATCCGCGAGAGCCGAATCTGGTATTCTCGTTTCGCAAGGGACGCACGAGGAAATCAGTGAAAGTTTTAGTTGTAGGTAATGGTGGGCGCGAACATGCTCTGGCATGGAAACTGTTGCAATCTAAACAAATTCAGCAAGTTGTTTGTGTACCAGGGAATGGGGGCACAGCAAGTTTGGAACGTTGCCAGAACTTGCCCTTAGCAGTAGATGATTTTGAGGGCATGAGCCGATATGCTTTAGAACATGGCATAACTCTGGTAATAGTTGGGCCAGAAGTCCCCTTGGCGAAAGGAATCACAGATTATCTCCAAGACAAAGGATTGATGGTATTTGGCCCAGTCAGAGCCGGAGCGCAAATTGAAGCGAGTAAAGCTTGGGCAAAAGCCCTGATGCAAGAAGCAGGGATTCCAACGGCACGGGCTGCGGTATTTACGGAAGCAGCAGCAGCAAAATTCTATGTGAGAGGTACGGGAGCGCCAATTGTCGTCAAAGCTGATGGCTTGGCGGCTGGTAAGGGTGTAACGGTGGCTGAAACAATTGAACAGGCAGAAAATGCCGTTGATGCAATTTTTCAGGGACAGTTTGGCAGTGCTGGTAAATTTGTTGTCATTGAAGAATGTTTAATTGGGCAAGAGGTGTCAGTTTTAGCGTTGACGGATGGGTTAACAATTCGACCATTGCTGCCAGCTCAAGATCATAAGCGGATTGGTGACGGCGATACAGGGGAAAATACTGGCGGGATGGGAGCCTATGCTCCAGCACCCATCGCTACGCCTTCTTTGATGGCACGCATTCAAACAGAAGTCTTAGAAAAGGTGATCGCAACCTTACGAGCTAAAGGCATTGACTACCGAGGTGTGTTGTATGCTGGGTTAATGATTGCACCCGATGGCGACTTGAAAGTTTTAGAATTTAACTGTCGCTTTGGCGATCCTGAAACCCAGGTGATTTTGCCACTGTTAGCAACACCTTTAGAAGAGTTGCTTCTAGCTTGTGTACAACAGCGATTAAGTGAATTGCCGCCCATTGCTTGGAAAGAGGGAGCATCTGCCACCGTCGTTGCAGCTTCTGGGGGTTATCCCGGAGAATATGAGAAAGGCCAGGTGATTACTGGCATTGGTGAGGCAGAGGCAACAGGAGCAACTGTATTTCATGCAGGTACGAAGTCGAACCAGCAACAACAAGTATTGACAGATGGCGGTCGAGTATTAAATGTGACTGGAATTGGAGAAAATTTTCAGCAAGCGATCGCCCAAGCCTACGCAGGGATCAAATATATTCAGTTTGAGGGGATATATTACCGGAGAGATATTGGACATAGAGTGGTAAGTGGGAAGCAGGGGGAGTAAACCCGATAAGCATACTAAATTTACACTGTTTCAATTCAAGGCAGACAACAGATGTATAGACTCTTGATGCGATCGGTAAACTACAAGATTTTATCGCTTTGGCTCCAGATGCGCGTGAGGTTAGGAAAGCGTAGACTTTATATTACTTTTCAGAGATATAGATTTTCAGTTGAATGCTTTCTTTCAAGCGGCTAAGGTAAGCTAGCAGCGCATAAATAAAAATCACAATTCCGACCATTTCCATAAACTCTTCAACAATTATGCCAATTAACGTTATTAGGGTGCGTCGCCCAAAGTCTACTCTCAAAAGTCCACCCACCATTTCCATACCTAAACCTCCACCCACATAAACAACTGCGGCAATCAGAAATAAATACCGAGTCTTTAAAGGGAGATGGAGCAAAAATTTGAAATATTTAAATGCAAAAACTCCCACTAAAACAGCACCAGGGATAACCCAGGTTTGGAAAAAGATAGGATTGAGATGAAGCGATTCTCGCACTGACGGAATGATCAAAATCTCGTGAAAACTAAATGCTTCATCCAAACTCAAATAGAAAAATATCCTAGATAGAGTTTTCCAGTAAGAAAAATAGCGGTCTTCCGTTTTAATAACAGTAATTACTTTAAGTAATCCCGAACAAAATAATAGAGAGAATACGGAATACCAGGCAGGAATATTGAATTCTCCATCTAGGCTAAATAGTTCGTAAAACCATTTGGTAGCTGGGAAGGGAAACTTCGAGAGCCAGAAATAGCCACTTAGAACGCCTGCTAAAGTGAGGCACATAACTGTGACACTTAAACGTTGAGCAATTGTTTTAGCACTGAGATGAATTGGTAACTCCACACTATTGATTGATAGTTGTTGCATACAAATATTGAGCTAATTTTCTCTATGTTGAACAATTAATAGGAAATTATCTCATATAGGCAAATAATATGAGCGAACTGTTATAGAACTTTCACTACGGAAAACCCTAGAGCATCGATTCAGGAATCAAAAACCTAACCCCCCCAGCTTTTCCCTACTAGCGTTGGGGGAGCCAAACTCCCTTCTGTTTTAGAAATTATCTCGTTTATCTCGTTAAGAGTCTCCAACTGGGAATGCCCGTCTTTGAGGCTCCACCTCCCTGACTGGCGCCTCTGCCGCCAGGAATAGTATTTCCAGCCAGAGGCTCTTAACGAGGTTTTAAAGGAGTTTGGGCTTAAGTTGACACCAATGGCGAAACGCCCACCCCACAATAAGTAGTTGAGTATTTTTTTATTTTAGGACTTACGCACAAGAGATCCCCCAACCCCCTTAAAAAGGGGGCTTTTAAAGTTCCCCCCTTTTTAAGGGGAGCCAGCGCTGTGGGCGGGTTTCCCGACTTGAGGCGACTGGCGTGGGTTAGGGGGGATCTAGGTTTCAGGTTTTGAGTGCATAAGTCCTGTATTTGTCAGTCCCTTATCCAGAATCCTTGTAGAGACGTAGCACTACTACGTCTCTACATTCTTTTTCTTGATTCTCCCTAACCCTGCCGTTCCGTAACGCCTTTTTCTTTTGTCATGTCTTAACAAGGGTCTGTTGTGGGCACTATAATCCCAAGCCGAATACATCAGTTAGCAGCCAGAAAATTTTTTGGCAGCAAGTTTTTTATTTACAACTACAGTATCGACCTATGGCAGATAGTTTTAGACGTGATCTTTTTGTTTCTCGATCTCACTTATACACTGAGTTGACTTTGGGATGTTTACAGATTCAATTAGGAGTAATCTGTAGCGTAGGTATTTGGGCACAATCAGAACTTAAGTTACAAGCTGCTCAAACATATCAGACTTGGAAATCACCTTCAGAATTGGCCGAAGGAGTGGCCAAAGTAAATCCTGAGTCAGCAGAGCAATACTTAAAACTTAGAACTCATACAGATGTCAGAGCGGCGGCTTGGGGGAATAGCGTAGCGTTAGCGAGTCCGCGTTTGCCCTCTGGCTTTGCCAAGCAAGAAAGCAAACTGAACTTTGGTGACTTAGAATTTTCAATGCCGTTTCCCAATCGATTAAAGCCAAGACCTGTTTTGATGGCGGCACCGGAAAACTTCAATCCTGAGCTGCGATTACCGCCTGTGTTACCCGTACCGCCAGCGTTGCCCAAACCACCGCAGAATTCTAGCTCACCAACAACTTCCACCGAACCAGGAACGCCGGATGCAGTTTTGGAAAGTATTTATACGGATTATCGCTATGACACAGACAACTTTGGCCAAACCAATTTTTTCCTTGAACCAACAGTTCAGTTTCGATTGAGTAATGGCAATAAAATATTTTTCAAGACAGGTTTTAACTTCTTTGAGCAACGCGGTATTGAATCAATTACTAATTTTCCCTTACAAGTTGGATGGCAAGGAAAAATTGGGCAAGTGACTCTGCAAACAGCAGTCGGAGTCGATGTGTTCAATCGTTTACCCACAGCTATTAATCTCAATGCTAAGGTGGAAGCTCCCATTTCGCCGCCGCAAGTGTCGCCATCAGGTCGATTGCTATCGGTAGTAGTAGTATCAGGTAATTTAGAACAAGGCCCTTATAAATCCAATGCCCAAACTTTAGGCAATCAAATTACTGCTTGGCGATTTGGGCCTGATTTATACTGGCAAATTGACCGTAACATCAGCTTGTTTTCGTCATTACGTTTGGGTAGTTACAACGATGGTAATTCCGAGGTGCAGTCTTTTAGTAGATTAGAGCGCAAGTTTGGACAATTTTCGCTGGCAGCTAACTTATTCAGTTGGAGTTACGATCGCAATTTAGAACGCACAAGTGGCTATTTTTCTCCACCAGATTTCCTAGTTTATAACGCTGAGGTGGCTTGGGAGGGAGATATTGCTAATTTCTTACGCTGTCGCTTTGCTGCCAACTTAGGACAGCAGCGACTTCAAGGAAAATTTGACAACGCTAATACCTATCAAACGCGCTGCACGATAAAGCTGTCGCCCAATATAGAAGCAGACTTGGGCTATACCTTTAGTAATGTTCGCAATCAAGATACAGGGGAAAGTGCCTACAGTGGCAATTCTTTGACAGGACAGTTGCGGGTCAAATTTTAAGAGTCAGTTAATAATTCGTAATGACGCTCTCTACGAGACGCGCAAGGGACAATGAGTCCCTCTCCGTGGCGAAGACAGTAATTCGTAATTTTCAATTCTGTAGCAACAACTTCAGCCGGAGATAATACCAATTTTAAAAATGATGCCGATAAATGAATTCACATCAAGACGATTCCCAATCCAAAATCTAAAATCTAAAATCCAAAATGGTATGAGGCTGAAGAATGAAAGCGCCATTACCTGATAACGAAATACAGCGAATCCAATCTCTTTTGCAGTATAAGATCCTTGATACTCCTTCGGAAGCTGCCTTTGACGACCTCACCCGTTTAGCCTCATATATTTGTGGAACTCCTATTGCTTTAATCAGTTTAATTGATAGCGATCGCCAGTGGTTTAAGTCAAAAGTTGGTTTGAATGCCCTACAAACACCCCGAAATATCTCATTCTGCGCCCATACTATTATGCAACCTGAAGTTTTTGTTGTGCCTAATGCCACAGAAGACGAAAGGTTTGCGACAAATCCATTTGTCACCTCTGACGCGAATGTTCGGTTTTATGCTGCTGTACCGCTAATTAACCCTGAAGGATATGCACTAGGAACTCTTTGTGTAGTTGACCATATACCAAGAGACCTCTCTCCAGAACAAGTTGAAGCATTACGAATACTAGGTCGCCAGGTAATCAAGCAACTAGAAATGCGGCGCAACTTAGCAAGTTTCGTATTGGCGAGTGATACACGCAAACAGACAGAGAAAATACGCAAACAATTTTTTAAAAGAGTAGCTGCGGGATTTGGGTTGGCGTTGGCAATTTTAATCCTGATTGGCACGTTCTTCTATCAGAGTACGGGAGTGTTGATTAATACTAATAAAAAGTTGCATAACACCCAACTGACAATCAACAACTTGCAAGAACTGCTGTCTAATATCAAAGATACGGAAACGGAACAACGCGGTTATATACTCACTAGGCAGAATGCGTATCTAAAACCATATCAGACAGCAATTGCCAAATTTGCTCCCGAAATTAAGCAGTTAAGAAAATTAACAGCAAATGATCCTCAGCAACTGAGTCAACTCAATACCCTTGAATCCCTGATCACAGTAAAGCTGAACGAACTGAAAAAAACTATCGACTTGCGCCAGAATTTAGGATTAGATGCTGCACTGGAGGTAATGAATACAAATCAGAGAAATAACTTAATGAGTGATATCCGCAATATCATTCGTGAGATGAAAAACAAAGAGACGGAAGAATTTCAGCAGCAGTTAAAAATCACAAAAATTAGTGCCGACAATACTCTTTTGACACTTGCGATCGCTATTGTCCTAAATTTTCTGATTCTTTTCATAGTCTACTACTTCATTTATCGTCAGGTAAAACAGCGTAAATTAACAGAGGAGACACTGAGCAAAGAACGCAAATTTATCTCAGCAGTTCTTGATACAGCCAGCACTTTGGTAATAGTTGTTGACACACAAGGGCAAATTATTCGCTTCAATCAAGCTTGTGAACAAACAACTGGTTACTCATTTGATGAGGTGAGAGGAAGGCATTTCTGGAATTTGTTTCTACTTCCAGAAGATATTGGGCGGGTTAAAGCAGTTTTTGAGGAGTTGCGATTTAGTGAAGCGCCCAACGAATACGAAAACTATTGGGTAACTAAAGATGGCAATCGACGGCTGATTGCCTGGGCTAACACTTTTTTGCAAGACGATCAGGGCGAAGTTGAATATATTATTGGCACTGGTATTGACATCAGCGATGTCTACGAAGAGCTTCGCTTACGCAAACGAGCTGAACAGCATCTTAAAGCAGAGTATTCTACAACGCGCATCTTAGCAGAGTCAACTACAATCAACGAAGCCATGCCCCAAATCATGCAAGGAATCTGCGAAAGTTTGGGATGGGATTTAAGTGAATTTTGGATGGTAGATCAGCAAGTAAATCTACTAAGTTTGCTAAATTCATGGTATAAAATCTCCTTTGAGATGCAAGAATTTGACATCCTAAGTCGGCAAACCACCTTTCCACCAGGAATTGGGCTGCCTGGTCGTGTCTGGGCTAGTGCTGAACCTGTTTGGATCGCTGATGTTGTTAAAGATCAGAATTTCGTCCGCTCTCAAATCGCTGCTCAAGCAGAACTGCACGGAGCTTTCGGTTTTCCGATCCGTAGTGGTCAAAAAGTCCTCGGTGTTATTACCTGCTTTAGCCATCAGATCCAGCAACCTGACCCAGATTTGGCAAAAGTCATGAATTCTATTAGTGAGCAGGTAGGGCAGTTTATTGAGCGCAAGCAGGCAGAAGAAGAACTCAAACGCCAAAATTTGCGATCGCAACTATTTACTGAAATCACCCTGAAGATTCGTCAATCTTTGCAAATCAAAGAAATTTTCCAAATCACTGTTACGGAGGTACAAAAAATTCTCCATAGCGATCGAGTTTTGATTTATCAACCTTTGGCAGATGGATCTGGAAGCACCGTGGTGGAGGCAGTAATATCTAGTTGGCTGGCAATCAAAGATAAAAAGCTCACCAATGCTTACTTTCAAGCAGAATACATAGAGCAGTACTATCTACAGCAATACCGTCAAAAACAGAATCTGGCGCTTGGTGACTTGGACATAGTTGAAGTCCAAAAAAGCCAAATGGAATTACTGCAAGAATTTGGAGTCAAATCGAATTTAATCATACCCCTTCTTGTCAAAGAAGAACTTTGCGGTTTGCTGATTGTCCATCAGTGTGGCAGTTACCGCCACTGGTCTAGCTTTGAAACTCATCTTTTACGGCAAATAGCTGACCAAGTTGGTATTGCCTTAGCCCAAGCCCAAATGTTAAACGCCGAAACTGAACAGCGACGAGAACTCGAAATTGCCCGTCAGCAAGCTGAATTAGCTTCTCAAACCAAAAGTGCTTTTTTGGCCAACATGAGCCATGAAATCAGAACTCCGATGAATGCTGTGTTGGGGATGACAAGCTTAATGTTAGAAACTCCGCTCAACTCGGAGCAACGAGATTTTATCGAAACAATTCGCATTAGTGGAGACGCTCTCTTAAGCCTGATCAACGAAATTTTGGATTTGTCCAAACTTGAGGCTGGGGAAATGGCACTAGAAACTCTAGATTTTGACTTATCTAGCTCTGTGGAAGAGGTGTTGGAATTATTGGCTCCCTCAGCCCATAAAAAGGGATTAGAAATTGCAGCGTTGATCTATAACAACGTCCCCACTCACCTTCAAGGCGATGCTGGCCGCCTGCGGCAAATTCTCATGAACTTGATCACCAATGCGATCAAGTTCACCAGCAATGGAGAGGTAGTACTACGAGCCGAATTGCGTTCAGAAAATTCTACTACAGCCACCATTTATTTTGCGCTCACAGATACCGGTCTTGGCATTACCCCTGAAGACCAATGCAAACTCTTTACGCCATTTACCCAAGTAGATGCTTCCACCACCCGCAAATATGGTGGCACAGGTTTGGGATTAGCCATCTGCAAACAACTGGTGAGCTTGATGGGGGGAAAAATTGGCGTAGAAAGTCGTTTGGGGAAAGGATCTAAGTTTTGGTTTGAAGTAACTCTCGCCAAGCAACTTTACCCTATTTCCTCACAAGGCGAAGGCCAACTTTTGCTCAATCGCCGCTTGTTAGTAGTAGATGATAATGCTACTAATCGCAAAATCATCTATCATCAAGCTACCCGTTGGGGGATGCTGGTGGATCAGGCTGTTTCGGCTACTACTGCCCTGAAAGTTATTCAGGAGTCTGCCAACCAAAAAAATCTCTATGACATTGCTCTGATTGATATGCAGATGCCAGAAATAGATGGCATGACTTTAGGAGAGCAAATTAAGGCAAATTCAGCGATCGCTGGGCTACCTTTGATTATACTTACCTCTACTAATCAACGGGATGAAATCCAACGGGCGCTAAAAATCGGATTTGCGGCTTATTTGGTCAAACCTGTTAAGCCGTCACGACTTCTCGATACCATCATGACTATTTTAGGAGTGCACCCGGAACAAGAGGAGTCAGAATTTAGGAGTCAAAAGTCAGAAGTCAGAATTCAAGAGTTAGAACTGAAAAATTACGACAACAACAGCAAGGATTATTCTCCTGACTCCCCCAAACTTAGCAGTTCGACTACGCTCACTGCTAAAACTGAGCGAAGCCGAAGTTTTAGAATTCTCTTAGCTGAAGATAATCTGGTGAATCAAAAAGTTGCCTTGAAGCAACTCCAAAGCCTGGGTTACAGTGCTGATGTCGCTGGTAATGGCAAAGAAGTTTTGCAGTTATTGGAAAAAATTCCCTACGATTTAATTCTGATGGATTGCCAAATGCCAGTTCTCGACGGTTTAGAAACCACAAAAGAAATTCATCGTTGGCAAGAAAGCAGCTTTGCTAGCAGTCATCGCCCTGTGGTAATTGCAATGACAGCTAATGCCATGAAAGAAGATCAACAAATGTGTCTAGATGCCGGAATGGACGACTATCTGAGTAAGCCAGTAATTAAAGAAAAATTGGCTGCGGCGCTAGAGCGTTGGAAAAGTGTGATATTCAGGGCAAAAGAAACAGCTGTCCCAGAGCAGACAGTTTCTACCATAGATGCAGGTTCAGTTGACCTCCTAATTGATTGGGAACGTTTGCATCAAATCTCGGAAAATAACCCAGAATTTGAATTAGAACTACTGCAAATATTTGTTGAAGATATTCAACCTCGTCTAGAGGTAGTTAAAATAGCGATCGCATCTCATGATTTTCAGGAACTAGCGCTCCAAGCCCATCAAATTAAAGGTGCTAGTGCCAATATAGGAGCTACAACCATGCACTTGGCAGCAGAAAAACTAGAACAATTTGCTCGTAACCAAGAACGTCGAGGTACTACTAACTTTATCTCAGAGTTAGAAGAGTTTGTTGAACGCATCCAAGAGTTTTTGATTTCTAAAGATAGTAACGCCAAAATCTGAAGAATTAATAATATTTATTAATAAATTACCAGTGACGATTTTTTTTGAGTAAGCACGAAAAATATCTATTTTCCATTTCTCATTACTCATTCCCTATTTTGAAGCTGACTTTTCAGGGCATCTGTAAAATCTCTCTCTAAATCAAAGGAGAGAGACTTAGAATTCTCCCCTGAGAGCGTTGGGAAGCGGGTTAGGTTTTTCGTGGGCTTTTCCACATGACCTGAATTGTCAGATTTTGAAGATAGAACTTGTGAATAAGTGGGAATAATAAATTTGATGTACTAAAAGTAGGTTCGGTGAGTTAGCTGCGTCCTATGCTGAAAATTTTTAGCCTAAGTCTCAATTAAATCCATCACCTGCTATCCCAATTGATTACTAAAAAGTGAGATTTTCCTAATGAGTCAGATGAGTAAAGACGATGTACGAGAACGGCTTGGCAATATCGATCAGATCCGGGATATTATCCTGGGAACACAGGTAAGAGAGTACGAAAATCGATTTAGTAAGCTGGAATCAGATATCTCTCTGTTGCAACAACAGATGCGATCGCAGGTTGATCAACTCAAGTCCAACTTTTCGGGTGAACTAAAGGCAGGGTTTGAGGCGGTGGAGAAAAAGCTGAAGTCACTCAACGTGACAACTCAAGAAGAAACTCTTGACTTACGGCAACAGGTTGATAGACTCAATAAAAAGTTCTCTAACAGCGTTCAGTCGCTTGATGAGACATTAGATAGCCAAACTACCTCGATTCGAGATGAAATCTTTCAGACTAAAGTCCAATTACAAGATGATGTCACGGCATTACGGGATCTGATTTTAGAAGAAATAGATCGACGTTTCTCGCAGTTGACAGACGCTAAAGTTTCTAAAGACGATATGGCTGAAACTTTGTTTGCCTTGGGAATGCGTCTGAAAGAAACTGAATTCATTCCGAAATTGCGAGAAGCAGCCAATGAAGGCAGCGACAAATATACTACTCTACCGTTTCTAGAAACTACAAAGTTGTCAAAAGTGTTAACTCACTCCAACAGTACCGCAGAATTACATTCATAATCAAGTCAAAAAGCCAGCAGAGATCAAGGAGCAGGGGAAGCAGGAGGAGAATAATAACTCCTAACTCCTCTAACTCCTAACTCAGCACGGGCTAAACCCTAGCTATCCGCTAACAGCACTTTTAAATAGTAAAACTTACTGATATGACTCAGGTGGAAAATTCGATTTCTCAATCTGTTGAGTTAAAGCCAGAAATATCTGTACAGCTTGACAATTTATTACATTTACTCGTCGAACTCAAAATTATTGAATCACCTGAGCAATCTTTTTCTTTATTGCCATTAGAAACTAATCATAGTAATGAGTGTATTGCAGAACAAATTGAATTACTGCAACTTCCTCCCGCGACATTAGAAGTATGTGAAGCTTATTTAGAGTCGTCTTTTAATTTTCCTCAACAAATATCTAATTTCTCACAAATTCCTCAAGAAGAATTAGAAAAATCTCTGGAAACATTTGCAACTTTTGAGGAAAACTTAGACAATTCAGAGGATGCATTGCAAAAATTACGGGAGATATTGATCGGATACGAATTAGCAGAAATAAACAATATTACAGCTAAATTTGAACAACAGTTAACAAAAATAGAGCAGCAAATTTACGACCCTAAAGAGCTAATCAATCTACTACTACCGTCGATTTCTGAGCTTTTAAGGCTGACGATTGCGGAGTCGAGAGAGGAAATTGCCCAGGTAATTGCTCCGATTATTGATCAGGCTATTCACAGTCGCACCGAACAGGATAAAAATAGCATGAGTACAGCGATCGCTCCTGTTATTTCCCTAGCTATTTCCCAGCAGATTATTGTTGCTTCAGAAGAAGTTTCAGATGCGATCGCTCCTGTAATAGGACAAGCCATAAAAAAGCAAATTGAAATTGAACAGAATATTGTTGTGGATGCACTCTACCCAATTATTGGTAGTACTATAGCTAAATATATGGGAGAGACAATCAATGCCATTAACAGACAAGTTGAAGAAACCCTCAGCGTTGAAGGCATCATACGTAAAATTCGTGCCAAGTTACAGGGAGTTTCCGAAGCAGAATTAATTCTTAAAGAAGCTCTACCATTTACAATTCAAGCCATTTTCTTGATTCATAAAGCATCTGGTTTAATTATCTCAGATATTCAGCACTCTGATGCAGAGCACCTAGAGGCTGAAATGATTGCAGGAATGCTGACAGCAATTCGCAGTTTTGCCAATGATTGCATTAATCAATCTGGAAGCATGACAGAATTAGACGCAATTGAATATGGAACATCCAAAATAATTTTAGAAGTTGCTGGATACTGTTATTTAGCAATAGTTGTGCAAGGAAAGCCAAGTAAAACTTTTACCTACGAAATGCGGCAAATATTCAGCAAAATCATTAAAAAATATGGTGATTTAATTGAAAAATTTGACGGCGATCAAGATTTAATTCCTATTGAAGTTTATACACTTCTAGAAGATCTGAAAGGTACAGAAATACAGCAGAAAAATAAAAACAAATTATCGCCGCTACTACTATTAGGCTTAACAGTTATCAGCACCATTTTCATTCCTTGGGGTATTTGGCAATACCATAGTGGAGTTATACGTTCCATTGAAAATCAAACTTCGTTGGCTCTAACTTCTACTCCAGAACTAGCCGTATATCGGCTTACGGTGCAGGTAGAACACAAGAAATTAAAATTAACAGGACGATTACCTAATCAACTTCTTCGCCAGAAAGCCGAGGAAATCGTCAAAATAACTTCCCCTAATTGGTTGATTGACAATCAAATTTTATTAGTAGAAGTACCGCCAGACCCTGTATTAGCTGCTGCTGAAGTCAAACGAGTCACAGCAGTTTTAAATCAGACTGACGGTATAGCAATTTCCGCTCAATATATCGCTGATAAAGTAGCTGTGGAAGGTACTGTCAACCGGATTGCAGATGCTCAGATTATTGCTCATGCATTTGAACAAATTCCAGGCGTTAAATCTGTGTCTAGCGTGGTACGAGTACAACCCTTGCGAATTGAAGTTCGATTTTACTTTCAACCCGACTCAGCAAGTTTGATGAAAACGGATTTAATGTCCAAGGTTCAACAGGTAAGTTTTTTCCTGAATCAGCACCCAAATAAGGATTTGAAAATCATTGGTTATACTTATGATCGTACTGGTGCAAATGCGATCGCATCTCAAAAATTGGCACTAGCGCGAGCAAAGGCTGTACAACAAGCACTGATTAAATTAGGTGTTGAGCCATCTCGTCTACAGGTCATTGCTAGGACAAATTTACCACCAGGAATTGATGAAACTCAGCCCTTGTGGTTAAGCCGTTGTGTCATTCTAGAACCGTTAAAAATTAAAAATTGAAAAATAAACAAGCAATTTTAAGTTTATAGTAGCGATGATTCGGATCAGAGGATATTATGTCTACAATCTCTAAAAAAATATGCTTGTTTGGTGATTTTGGTGTTGGCAAAACTAGTCTAATTCGCCAATTTGTCGAGTGTCAATTTAGTGACGAATACCTTTCAACTGTCGGAGTAAAAATCTCCCGAAAATTAGTTAGTTCTTCTAAAGAAGGTTTAGATAATAGGCAGGATTTACAACTGATAATTTGGGATATTGAAGGTAGTAATAAGTTTAAGGCAGTTGCTCAAAATTATTTTCAAGGTTCTAAAGGTGCTGTGATAGTTGGTGATGTGACACAACCAGAAACGCTCAATCATCTCCGGGAGCATATTCAAACTTTTTTAACTGTTAATCCTAAAAGCTATATTGTTGTTGCACTGAACAAATCAGATATGATTGCAGCCGAATATTTAGAAAACATCCGCAAAATGTATCAATTCACTGATCAAGCTAATATACTAGACACATATATAACTTCAGCTAAAACTGGCAATAATGTTAATGAAATATTTCAAGCCTTAGCCACTCGTTTAATTTAGTAAGATGAACTTATTTTTGACAAACTTATTATCTGTATGTCGGATTGAATATTTGATAATTGATGAAAATTTCAAGATTCTGGAGAAGTCTTTAGGACTAAATCATTTTACCGATATTCCTAATGAAGTGAAGCCAGGTCAGGATGCTCGGATTGTATTTCCAGAATTAGAGGGACTTGAAGATATTTTTGATGCAATTCGACAGGGAGAGCAAGATAATTTTGAATTAAAAGGAATTATGCGCTCACAAGATACGGATTCTCCTTTGTATATTGATATTCGGATTACTAATAATATTCAAGAAAATTCTTCTAGCAATCCGCTAATCATTCTTGTAGAAGACTCGACAGAACGGATGGTTCTTGAGCAATCTTTGTTCCAAGGTGCAAATGAAGCAAATCTTTTGCTACGTAACTTAAAGGCTTGTAAAGAATATATTGACCAAATTGTGACATCAATGGCAGACGCGTTGTTGGTGACAACGCTATCAGGAAAGATAAAAAAAATAAATCTAGCCGCACAAATTTTGTTGGAATATGACGAAGTAGATATTCTAGGTCAATCTATAACAAAAATTATTAGAGAAGTCAATAGTTATCCGCCAATAATTGGTGAAAGCATTGATATTTTCCAGCCTCAAAATATAAATACTTTAAAAAAAGAGGTAGAAACCTTTTGCTATACCAAAAGTGGTAAAAAAATTCCCGTAGCTTTTTCATCCTCAATAGTGAAGACAGAAGTTGAACATTTTCAAGGTTATGTTTACATTTTGCGAGACATAACTGAACGGAAGCAGGCAGAGCTTGCGAAACAGGAATTTTTAGCGATGATTAGCCATGAGGTTCGGACTCCGATTTCATCAGTAATTGGTATAGCTAATTTGTTACTAGATAGTGAATTGACTGTTGAACAGAAAAACTTTATTGAAATTATTTACACCAGTGGAGATTCCTTACTCAATATTATTAACGATTTCCTTGACTTCTCCAAAATACAATCGGGCAACTTAGAACTAGAAGAGGAACCTTTTAGTTTGCGAAATTGCATTAATGAAGCTTTTTATTTACTTGCGCCTACAGCTCAAGAAAAAGGTTTAAAACTGACATTTTTAGATACTCCTAAAGTTCCTACTATGATTGTGGGGGATATCACCCGACTGCGCCAAGTCTTAATTAATCTACTCAGTAATGCTATTAAATTTACCGAAACTGGAAGCATAGAAATTTCAGTTATAATCCGCAAGAATAGCGATATTAATCATTCCTCTGCTGCAAATACTGAGGAAATTCAGTTTAGTGTTAAAGATACAGGCATTGGAATTCCAAGCGATCGCTTGGAACGTTTATTTAAAGCCTTCAGTCAAGTTAACTCCTCGATGACTCGACAGTATGGCGGTACTGGGTTAGGTCTTGCCATCTGCAAGCAACTGTGCGAGTTAATGGGTGGCAGAATTTGGGTTGAAAGCGAACTTAATGCAGGTAGTACATTTTACTTTACGATTGCCGCTTCTGTTATTCCAGATGAGTCGGGGAGTCAGGAGAGGTGCCCTGAGCTTGCCGTACCCTTACGGGGAAGCAAGCTACGCGCAGCGTCTTGTAGAGAAGGGTCAGGAGTAGAGAATTCAGAAGTGAAAAATTACGATAACAATGCTAATTATCATTCTCCTGATTCCCATAAATTAAGAATTCTCTTAACTGAAGATAATCTAGTGAATCAGAAAATAGCTTTGAAGCAACTCCAGAGCTTGGGCTACAGTGCTGATGTCGCTGTTAATGGTCAAGAAGCGTTGCAGCTATTAGAAAAAATTCCTTACGATTTGATTTTGATGGATTACCAAATGCCGATTCTCGACGGTTTAGAAACCACAAAAGAAATTTATCGTTGGCAAGAAAGCAGCTTTGCTAGTGGTCGTCGTCCTGTAATAATTGCGATGACAGCTAATGCCATGAAAGAAGACAAACAAATGTGTCTAGATGCCGGAATGGACGACTATCTGAGCAAGCCAGTAATGAAAGAAAAATTGGCTGCGGTGCTAGAGCATTGGGAAAGTATGATATCCAAAGTAAAAGAAACAGCTGCCACAGAGCAGACAATTTCTACAACACATGTAGGTTCAGTTGATCTCCCAATTGATTGGGAACGTTTGCATCAAATCTCGGAAAACAACCTAGAATTTGAATTTGAATTACTGCAAATATTTGTTGAAGATATTCAACCTCGTCTAGAGGTAATGAAAATAGCGATCACAGCTCATGATTTTGAGCAACTAACGCTCCAAGCCCATCAAATTAAAGGTGCTAGTGCCAATATGGGAGCTACAACCATGCATCTGGCAGCACAAAAATTAGAACAACTAGCTGACAATCAAGAGCATCAAGGTGGTACTAACTTCATCTCAGAGTTAGAAGAGTTTGTGAAACGTATCCAAGAGTTTTTAATCAGGAGTCAGGAGTCAGAATTGTGAATGTTGCAGTAATTTTAATAAGATTTACTAATAAATAAACAGTAACGATTATCAACTGTTGGCTCATAACTCAACTTGTCAGCAATGGCGGACATGATTTTTAAACCACGACCGCGCTCTTGCTCATTCTCCTCAAATTCAGACGTTTGTTGCAATTGCTGCTCTAAATCAAAGGCTTCACCTTCAGACCAAATCCGAATTTCTATGTATTCATCTAACCGCACAGCTTCTATCTCAATCGGAGTTTCAATGGGTAAATTTCTATGGGCATGTTCAACAATGTTAGTAAAGCCTTCCATCAAAAGTGTTTGACATTGCCACCAAATTTTTTTATCGGCAATAGGTGGTTGATTCATTTGCTCGAACCAAGACAACACTTGAGGCGACGCTGTTAGGTCTGTGTTGACTTTGAGATAAATTTTATTTTTCACTTCTTAACCAATAAAATATTTTGAGTTCATCATATTCGGTAATTAATTTATTTAATTTGAGTATTTTCACTATACATTCTCAACTAAATTGCATATAACTTAAATTAAAGCAACTATTTACTTAATAAACTGTAATCTATGTTTAAAATTCTGGTTATTGATGATGACCCGATAGTGCGAACAGTACTGAAAAGAACACTCCAAAATCAGGGTTATGATACCAGTGTAGCTAGCAATGGCCAGGAAGGAATTGCACAAGCACAATTACTACATCCTGCTCTGATTATCTGTGACTGGATGATGTCCCAGCTAGATGGGTTAGAAGTGTGTCGTCGAATTAGGGCAGATATAGAGTTGGCAACTACTTTTTTTATTCTATTGACGGCTAGGGGAGCGGCTCCAGGAGAAGAGGAAGATAGAGTTAGGGGACTTGACGCTGGAGCGGATGAGTTTATCTCTAAACCAATAGAGATGAATGAATTGAAAGCACGGGTAAGAGCAGGATTAAGGTTACACCAGCTGAATCAGGATTTACAAAGTCAAAAGCAAGCTTTGGAGACACTCAATCAGAATTTGCAAACCCAAAAGCAAATTTTGGAAGCAGAATTGGTTGAGGCAGCTGATTATGTGCGATCGCTTTTACCCTCGCCGCTTGTCGGAGCAGTAACTACAGAAAGTCTATTTATTCCCTCAGCACAGTTAGGGGGTGATTGCTTCGATCATCATTGGATTGACGAGGATAATTTAGCAATTTATTTGTTAGATGTATCAGGTCATGGGGTGGGTTCAGCCCTCCTATCTGTATCTGTACTTAATGTTTTGCGATCGCAATCTCTACCGAACACTAACTTTTGTGAACCAAGTGAAGTCCTCAAAGCCCTAAATCACGCCTTCCAAATGAGAAAGCACGGTGATAAATACTTCACAATCTGGTATGGAGTTTATCACCCCCTTAAACGTCAACTCATTTATGCCAACGCTGGACATCCACCAGCTTTACTGTTATCTAATACCTCTACGAACAGTATTCAAGTTAAACAGCTAACTTCTTTAGATTTACCAATTGGCTTTTTACCTGAAGTCAAATTTGAGGATGCTGTTTTTGAAATTGAAGAAAACAGCACTTTATATATCTTTAGTGATGGTACTTATGAAATTAATCAGCCAGATGGTCAAATTTGGGGTATTGATGCTTTCATTGACTTACTAACCGAATATAGCCTGAAAGATACGTGTAACCTAAATCAACTATTAGCGAAGATTCACACTTTAAATGCTCAAGACAATCTGGATGATGACTTATCTTTAGTAAAAGTTAAGTTTGGTTAGTTTAGTCAAATGTACATATTGATTTTTGTGTTATTTAGCAGCTTACTGTGTTGCCAATACTTGACGATTGAATTCATCCTGGTCAGCAAAGGTTTTAAAAATTCTATCCATTTTAGTCAGTTCAAACAACATTCTGACTTGATCGCTGATCGAACAGACAAAAAGTTTACCATTAGCAGCTCGTACGATTTGCATTGCGGAGACTAAAGCACCTAAGCCAGAGCTATCAATAAACTTTACTTCTTTAAGATCAAGCAGCAAAATATCGGCTCCATTGTCCACAACGTTGCTAACTTCACGACGTAGTTCATTACCTCTAATCCCATCTAAAATCCCAGATATTTCTAGTACTTTTACACTCAAATTCATGGTTTTTATTTTCCGATTATTTGGCTTGAAAACTATATCTTTCTATTTTGGCATTGATCTAATGTAAACCGCAATAGATATAGCAATAAACTACTGCAATTAGTTTTGTTTTATTGCTTGGTGATTACTATTATTTGCTATTGCAGTAAAGAAACTAGCATCAACCCATTGTCGAGAAATCTCAAAAGCTTCAAAATAACCATCTTTTTGACCTAATTCTCGTGCCCAAAAACGTGAGATAATAAGTATTGCATCTAGTTGCATAAATGCTTTGCTTGCCTCTGATTCATAACAACCAATAGCTGCGACTTTTTCCTCAATTACAGAGGTAATATCTACAAAAAAGTTTGGTTCAAAACCACGCAAAAAAACAGGTGGTGCTGAATACCATAAGGGTATGTTTTTGCGGGTAGCAACATTAGAAACTGCGATCGCACACACTTCATGATCTCTATGTCCATATTTTTCAGGTTGTGGTGCATGAGTAATAATCAGATCCGGTTGCCAACGCCCAATAGATTCTTCAGCAACTTTAATCACTGCTTGTGTGGAGAAATTGCACTCCTCAAGTGCATGAAACTCGTAAGTTGCACCGATGATTTTACCAGCTGCATCTGCTTCTTGATGACGTGTACCCTTAATAGGCGAACTAGAAAGACCACCATCAGTCAAAATTAAGCAACGAACATTCCATCCTGCCTTAGACATCAGACTGAGAGTACCAGCAGCAGGTAGGACTTCATCATCAGCGTGAGCATAAATTGTTAAGACAGTTCGCTGACTAAAGTTTTTTAAGTCTGAATAAGTGCTCATAGCTGTTTTCTTTCTAGATTGCATTTATGAATAAAAAGTTAGGAGTTCTTCGTCATCCCCCCATCATCGCGTCCTCTTTCGGCGGCTGCCAAACAGATGCACGGATGATAGCCGACAAAAGTAACAAGTTATAGATAGCCCATGCACCATTGATTAAGTGAATCAAAGGATTATTTAGATTACCAATTGCAAAGCGGTAAAGGCTCCATAATATTCCTAAAATAGTCAGCAAAAAGATAAGTAGTTGAGGCCAAACTAGTTGGAGATATACTCCAGATTGTCGCTGCTTAGGTGTTACTTGGAATTTGAGTTTGCTACCAAAAAACACACTTAAGACGGCTTGAATAAACAAGGGAAATAAAGCGATCGCATATTGTTCAGCTCGCCAAATTTCTCTAGCTGGAATGCCCCAAGTCGCTACAATAAAAGTTAAGCGGTTGATAATAAAAGCTGGAAAAAAGTGGAGGGCAAAATCAGAGCCGTAGGTTTTAACTGGAACGATGTCTGTGAAAAAATAGATGATTGGACAAGAGATAAAAACCAGAGTAGCAAAACCAGAGAAATAGCTATACATAGTTTTAAAATAGTGCAATCTTTGCCAAAAGGTTAGCCCTGGTTTTGTTAGTGGATTTTCTCTCAGTAATACTTGGATAGTTCCTTGTGCCCAGCGTAGCCGCTGTTTCAGAGTAGAACTCAGGTCATCTGGCGCTAAACCTTCTGCCAGAAGTTCATGGTGATAAATAGATTTCCATCCAGCACCATGTAGACGCATGGCTGTATTCATATCTTCCGTAATACTATTACTCGATATCCCACCAATTAAATGAAATTCATTTAAACTTTTTTCATCTTTGGCATACTCATCAGCAAAATATTGTAGTCCGACACTAATCAATGCCTCACGCCTTAATATTGCATCTGTTCCTGTATAAAAAGCCGCATTCATGCCATCCTTACCTTGTTGGAGTGGCCCATAAAATAAATGTGCTTGATGCCCAAACGGATCGCCTGGAGGAATGTTGTAAAAATCCTGGGGTGTCTGTACAAAAGCAATTTTATTCGGCTCATATTTACCTGTGAAAAGATTATAGGTGTAGAAATAAGGCAGAACTCGCTTGAGAAATTGTGGTTTGGGAATATGGTCAGCATCTAGGGTAAGAATAAACTGTCCTAAAGTTTCTCCAGAAAAAATCGCGTAATTGAGATTACCCGCTTTAGCGTGGTGGGCTACACCAGATTGTTTGGGACGAGCAATGTAGCGAAAACGAGCAAGTTCAACTAGTTCCAGTTCTTTCTTGCGAATAGCTTCTTTTAAGGCTTTGCGTTCGGTAATTAAGCGATCGCGTAGCGTCTTTACAGGAGAATCGCTTATACTTTGGTCAGCCGGAGATAACCAAAGTATAAGCGATCGCAGACTTTGCACAAATTCGGTAACTGGTTCTGATGATGATGATGCTTGCAGCCATTGTTCTGCGGCTTGAGTATTAGGTGTCAGATTTTCCAGTTGCTTCAAACGGTCCAACAAATAAGAGTGTTCTGCATCAATCCGCTCCGCCTCTAGCTGTAGTTTTGGTGACTGCAAATCCTCAATACACAATCTTTCTGTCATCGCTCGCATAGCAGCCGAGTTGCCATCATCCAGCACAAAAACCCGTAACTTTGTTGGCGGATAATCCATTACCAGAGCAGCTTTGGCAGTTTCTTCGACAATTTCTGGTGGTTCGTTGTAGCATGTTACAAACACATCTACTGTTGGCCAGTCTGATCTGGGTAGAAGCGGGGTCATCTGGTCGATAGACTTAATCTGTCGGACTAAAGGACGCCATAACCCAATTACAAACATCAGTCCGCCGAAATAACTATAAATTTCCGCTATCAGCAAAGGAATCGAGATCCAGAGCGCATCAAAATTGATGGAATGGGTAATGCGCCATTGCAAATACCAGATCCCAAAAATTAAATTTATTTCTGCCAAATAGCGAAATAACAGCGTTCTTTTTTTGAGTGCTGAACGACTGTTGCCGGAAAAGTTTGAGGAATTATCGCTAATAGAAATTGAAGTCATCTTAGTACCAGTAATTAATCTAAAACATTAGTGCAATGTGGCAAAATTAACTAACATTGAAAAAGCTCAAAACACATATTTTATAGGCATTATTCTCTTTTGATTCCTGGTTGTTGGCTCCTGGATTCAAGCACCAGTGGATGTCTACCTCTGGCTTGATAAAGCAGACTTTCTAAAACGATCGCATTGGTATTAACATCAAGTGAAGCATTAACACCGAGTTTGGAATTTTCGTATCGTCCTGAAAGATAGCCGCGATTTTTATCTGATAAATTTTGAACAAAGTTTCGTAGCATTTTCGTGTAAGCCTCATCTGGCATGAGAGCAAACCAAGAAAATGCCGCTTTCGTACTGACAAACCGCAATTGGGGATAGGCTTTTCCGCTAGTGTTAACGGCTTGCCAAGCTTCACCATTGGCGTAGACGCTGTAATACAGAAAGTAGGGGGGACGATCCAAGGAATCTTCATTTATAGCAGTTAAAATTCCAGTACGCTTAAACCGTTGTAGTTGCACTTTCAAAAGATTTTGCACTTGAGGTTTGACAGCATCATTCCAACCCATTTCTAAACCCCAAAGCAGATAAGGATCATTCGTCAGATAGTTAGTAGCTCCAGAGTTTTTTAAATTCCGTTGATCGATTTGCAGAGTAACACCATCAACCTTAACCGTCTTTACTGGTGGATTGGAGAGAGCATTAGTAGCTCGAATGTTCCACAGCTTTAGACTGTGAGCAGCGTATTGCTCGTAGCCTAATCGCCCTTCCTGGACTTCGAGAAGTTTGCCGGCTCTGGGGATAGCACCATTTAACCAACCATCTTTGACAAGTTTCGATAGATTCCAGCCAGCGACGATGCGATTAATCCGATCGCTATATTCTGGATAATGCGATCGCATAACATGCAATCCTAATAAAAATCGCGCCATATCTAGCACTGACCAACCACTTGTACCCTTGGGATCGGGGGTGTCATTGAGTTGGCGCATTTCGGCAGTACGGGTGCTATAAGCTTTGTTGGGTAAACCAGTTGCAGGTAGCGGCAGTTTTTCTAAGGTTTGTAGTAAATTGTTCATCCTCTGTTGAAACATATCTTGCGGCAATAACCCTAACTGGCGAGCCGCATGAATTCCTAATAAGGCGCTACCCTGATCCCACCAAGTTGTCCAGGGCAAGTTGTCTGCCGAATTTATTAAACCTGTTTGGGGATTCCAATTACGTTCAAAATATTTCCAAGCCCGCTCAGCGGCAATTTGATCCGCTTCTTCGGTCAATTGTGGTAAATGAACTATTGGCGAAGAAGTAGCAGGTTTTTCTGGCGTAGCTGTTGGTTTTAGCGGTAGTGGCGTGACTGTGGGAGCAGTAGGTTCTGGAACGGTTTGTGACGGTGGTGTTTTGACATCAGGGTTAAAGCTATTAGCGGCAGCAATGATCATAGATGAGGTAGGAAAGCATTGCCACGTCGCCGTACTCGGACAAAGTAGGAGTTGTTGATTTGTCGTTGCGTACAAAACTGATTGCAAAATCATACTTTTAATAACGGTTGTTGCCATTTATATTTTATTTGCCAACTCAGCAGGGGATAAATAGCCGAAATCCGGATTATTTACAGCGTCTTTATAACCAGCAGATTTGCCGCTATTACTGTTAATTGCCCAATCACATTCCTTATTAATATTGAAGTAAAGGATGGCTCTTACACCCATCCCAGGTAGCTGAGTGTAAGAGTCTCGTAACCATTGGTCTTTAGTACTTCTTTGTAAACCATTTTGGGTATTACTCGTACTAGCTGTTTGAGCGATGAAAATCGGCTTACTACCAGCCATAACCTTCATCCGCTTAATATATGGTTCAAAAACTTCTTTTGGGCTATTCCAGTGCTTCCAAGAAGAATTACTACAATAGCCCCAGTTGTACGAACTAAAGGCAACGATATCTACCCACTTGTCGCCAGGATAGTAGTTTTCAAAGCGATGTTCATTGTTTTCACTCCAACCATTAGGCGCAAATACCCAACGGATTGCTTGTGAAGATACACCAGTCTCTTTAAATATCTTTTGGATACGTTGATAAGCTAACTTGAAGTTCTGCGGGTCTTTGCTGTATGCTTCTCCAGCAATGTTCATCTCTTGCAACGGAGCGATAAACGCAATACGACCCTCGCCTTGATTTGCCCATTTAGCATAGGCTTTTGCCACTTTTTGCAGAGAACTATCTATGTCTCCCCTAGCAATCTGCGCTGCTGAATGAGTGGATTTGAGATTAATAAAGGCTGTGTATCCATTGTGCTTCAGTTGTTCTAGGGAAACTGGGATGTTGTAAGCAGGATTCGAGTCTTCGATATCAAAGAAAAATCCCGCAATAGAATGGCGCTTACCAGTCCATTGATCAACTTGACGCAATTGGCTGTCAATTGTACTTTGATTTCCGATGTAATCTGGAGTGTACAGTCCTAGTAGTACAGGGATACCGAAAGCTGTTTGGTTGCGAATTTGGTTTCCTTTACGGTTTTCGAGTTGCCTTGAGGCATCAGCAACCGCCATGAGATTTTTACTCACAAGGATGCTTCCTAGTAAAATTAGCATCATCAGCGCCAGCCGTACCTTGTTCATAGATTTGAAAGAATAAACAGGGATTTTGAATCGAAATGCATGTTGCTCGTAAAAGTTACCGCATCATGTACAAGTATTCCCAAAAAGAACTGATTAATAACAAAACAGAATTCAGGAGTCAGAAATCAGAGTACAATTCGTGTATTCTCTACGACTGGCGGATAGCGCAGCCTCAACTCTACCAGAGGCTCCGCCAACGAGTCCGGCTTTGATGGTGAATTCTGACTTCTGAATTCTTCTTTAATTTGTAACTTTTGTACTACTTCCTAACGTAGTTTTTTCGCTATCTGAAACCCAGTAACTTCCAGAACTATCAGAAATTAACTTGGTTCGTTGTGTAGCAGTGTTGGGTAAACCTCGCCCAGAATTTCCCTTACTAACTTCTTGCCACCAAGGAGATTTCATGGTGGTAGTCGGACGAATTAGGGGTTGTCGATTCGTCACTTCGGATAGCAAGGATTGCAAAATCATACTGTTGGTGCTGCTGGTGAAACCAATTGCCGTTTTACCCGTAGTTTCATAGAAGCCCTCATAAAATCCAACTAATGGATTATATAAGTCAGTCGTTCCTTGCAGTAACTCTTGACTGTACTTGTTTTCTGGAAGCAAGGCATGATAGGCAAAAGCTACTGCTGTACTTACCAATCGCCCCTTTGGTACAGATTTACCATCGTCTCCTAAAGCCACCCAAGACTCACTAATTGAGCTATGAACGGTGTAAGGTTTACGATCAATCAAAGTGGTAGCTGAGGCTGTGAGGATGCCGGTGCGACGGTAACGTTCAGCTTGCGCCTGAAAAATTGGCTCAAAGAGCGATCGCATTTGTGGATCTAGTCCAAACTCCAGTGCATAGAGTAAGAAAGGATTGCTAACTGTGTATTGGTTTTTGGAGTTAGTATTCCTGCGACGGCGTTGGACTGGGACCTTCACTCCCTCTACTAAGGCAGTTTCATATTCACCGCCAACAGCAGAATGCTCAACATTAAATCCCCATAATTGAAAAGCACGAGCAGCATATTCCTCATAACCCAAACGGGTTTCAGGGTTTACATGGGTAATAACTCGCCCATCTTGATCTTTAGCGGTTGTAGCACTGGAGAGAATACCTTCGCGCACCACACGCAAGTATGACCAATCCAGCACAATTTTATCTACGGCAGCCGTATATTCTGGATGACAAGTTTTTAAGTTGTAAAGCGCTGCGAGTATCCTGCCTAAATCTAAAGCTGACCAGCCGTTTCCTTCTGGAACTGGATTTCCACCATAATCTACTGGTTGGAGCGATCGCGTATCGTAACCCCGACTCGGCAACTCTGTTGCAAATAACGGTAACTTTGTCAAGGCTGCTAAAAGATGTCGGGTGCGCTGGTCAAATTCTTTCGGGGTAATTATATCGAGCGATCGCACTGCATGGAGTGCTGCCAGATAATCTCCCAATCCCCAGAGAGTTGCGCCTTTGAAATCACTGCGATCGTCGATCAGCCCACTCTGGGAGTGATAATTTGCTTGAAAGTATCCCCAAGCCGCCTCCGCATAACGTCGTTCAATAACCGTCAGTGATCGATCTAGTTTCAGGTTAAATGATGATTCAGGATTATCCACTGGTGGAATAGGTGCAATGGTCACTTCTATGACTTTATTAGAAGTGTCCGCAGGGATTGCGATCGGAGGTGTGACAGTAGAATTTGGAGGTGTTGTCGAAGAAGCATTTTCACTGGGCTTACCAGTAGACACACTTACAGAAGTGGAAGCAATTAAAGGGTGATTTCCCTTAGCTTTGTAGTATAAAATCTCTAAAATTAACCCATTAGTATTACCTGTCAAAGCTTTGTTGGGTTGTTTTGATTCTTCATAGATACCAGCATAGTAACCGCTATCATCAGGACTGCGGAGATCCTTGACTGCATCAAAAACTTTTTGGGCATAGGCATTATCTGGAAAAAGATAGCGCCAGCCAAAAGCTGCTTTTGTACTGATGCTGCGAAACTGTGGATAAGGTTGATTGGCATCGGTAATAGTTGCCCAGGTTGCACCGTTGGCGTAGACGGTGTTGTAAAGAAAATAAGGCGTTTGGTCAATATTATCTTCTGTTACCGCAGTCAACTGGCCTGTGGTATCATAACGCCGTTTTTGCACATCTAAAACCCTGGCAGCAAAATCAGCTAACTCACCTTGCAAGCCAAATTCAATCCCATCAAGGATATAAGACTCACTCACAACATAATTATTAGCATTGGTGCTTTTAAAGTCACGGGTATCAACGGGAATTTGCACACCATTAATTTCGACCAGCTTAAATGGTTCTAAAGAAATAGCCTTGGGTGCAGAGAAACCCCAAAGTCCATAGCCTCTAGCGCCGTATTCTTCGTAGCCGAGTCGTCCTTCTTGCACCAGTAACGTTTTGTTGTCTGGGAGAACAGTAGCGCCAAAAAGTTGTCCATCTTTGAGCGATCGCGCTACTTGCCATTTCGCTACAATTCCTTTGAGCCAATCATTATATTGAGGATGACAGGTACGGATGACATCAAACGCAGCCAGTATTCGCCCGACATCCAAAGCAGACCAACCAATACCCCGCTCAAGCGGATTATTACCATAATCAACCATCTGTGCGGTGGCTGCATTATAGACTTTATTGGGCAAGGTATCTTCAAATAACTTCAAGCTGCTGAGAGTCGTCAAAAACTTATTGAGGCGGGAATCAAAGTCTGCTTGGTCAGTAAGATTTAACCAGCGTGCAGCATTCAATGCCATCAGGTAGTTACCCATATCCCAGAGTGTACCAGAAGGATAACCCCCGGTAGAGTTGGTAAATCCCGTTGCTGGCTGATAATTTTTCACAAAATACTGCCAAGCAGCGTGAGCATAAGTTTGTTCCTCAGCGGTGAGAGGAGCAGTAAGAGTGCTACAGCTACTGGATTGGGATAAAACTGGTGTCGGGATGTAGAACAACAATTGCAGAAATGTTCCAATTAGGAACAATGCAATCCATCTCAACAGCTTTTGTTGAGGGGGTTTATATATCATATTGCAAAGAAGGAGTTAGGAGCGTTATAGCCCGTCTGTACAGTTATAATTCATAAATCGAGCTTTACCAGGTCTGTTCTTTTCGTAATGGCTTTATCGATTTAGTCGAGTAGCGTCAGCGAACAACATCAAATCGCGCACTCATGATAGATTTTGAGTTGACACAGTGACGTTTTCTTTAACAGCTAAATGTGTTAGAAATGCTTCTATTTCCGCACTCTCCATATCTTTAGAATGGCGCTTATCATGAAAAAAGATGTAACGCCTAATCCAGTTAATGTAGCTTTTTTCTGTTTTGTAATAATAATGCTTAAGCCGAATTGTATCCTGAACCTGTTCTAGCAGCTTTTTTGGGCCTTCTTGCATAAAGTAATATCTAGAAAATTTCCGTATAATGTCCTAAATCGGATGTTATCTAGAAAAATTCTGGATATCACCAAGGAATATACTGAAAATCAGGTTTTAAAACCAAAATAGAGTATTTATACGGAAAGAAAATTTTTAGTCTAATATCTAAAATAGGGTATTGGATGTAAAAATTCTGCATAACATGAAAATAAATACCTATAAGTATTACATATGGTATTCAAAGGGAGTATGCCCATAGATGACAGTCAGTGTATTTCTTAGCCACAACAAGGAAGACAAACCTTTTGTTAGGCAGCTTGCAAGAGATTTGGACAACCACGGCGTTAAATTTTGGCTTGATGAAGCTGAAATAAACGTTGGAGACTCTTTAATAGAGAAAATCAGAAGTGGTTTGGATAAAGTAGACTATGTTGCTATTATTCTATCTCCGAATTCAATTGTCTCATCTTGGGTACAGCGAGAAATGGATGTAGCCATGAATCAAGAGATTAAGGGGAGAAGAGTTAAGGTTCTTCCGATTATGTATCGTAACTGTGAATTACCGGGGTTTTTACTTGGTAAGTCTTATGCTGACTTTACCGAAGAATCTCGGTATGAAGATGCCTTTGCAAAACTTGTGCGTAGTATTGGGGTTGTATTCAATAAAAACGCTCTTGAAAGCAATCTTACTGGTACTACTTTAGGTCAAGCATTGGATAAAGCAGCGATAATAAATCTTCCTTTATTTAGTAAGCCATTTCACAGACCATTCCAATATATAGGCATGAGCATTGCCTCCGCCTCAACTGCCGTAAGGGAGGAACCGAATGAAGTCGGCAATATAATTATTGATAATGATGATTGTCATATGCTTCTTGAGGCCGAGGGTAATCTCATCAATTATGTTGAAGTTGATCTGAAGAAAACCGGGAGCATCCACTTTTGGCAGAAAGACTCAAATTGCAAGCAACCCATTGAGATAAGCACAACGAACAGAAAGGATCTGGTTGACACTTTCTATATTCCACTGTGCGCCAGAAATTTTAATTCTTGCGCCAATTTGTTTGATAGCAGACTCGACGGCACCAGAACCAATAGAACACAGTTGTTCAGCTTGGTAATAGCTATAGTTAATAATACGAGAGCGATGTTTTTCGAGATAAGCAATGAAGTTTTTAGCTTGTTTGCCCCGACAATGTTCAAATAAAGCTTTAGCTTTTTCTACTTGACCATGCCATAAAAGAGTTTCAGCAGCTTTGAGTCGCTTTAAAGAACCACCAATTTTATAAAGATTTTCCTTGAGATGATACCAATCCAAAATTTCCCAACGTTCAAATGGTTCAGTTCCAAATTCCTTAACTAAATTCCAAACTCCATCATGACCATCTCCTAAGCAAATAAGTGGATTCACCAAACATTGGCTATTGACGTAATCAATTAATGATTGATTATCATCAAAAAATGCACCATAGTAAATGCCTTGCAGACGAACAGTTTTATAGTCTCGCCAGTGACAGCCTGCTTTTGGTTTACCCCTGAGTCGGACTTTTCCTCCATCTAGGCTGACTTCTGAAACTGATTGTTTAGCAAGTGGTAATTGAAAATCTTGTGACAGCACTAGTTTTTGTTGCGTTGTATGTCCAACTTTCACTCCTGTCAATGCCTCAATTTCGATTTCTGCTTTTTGGTATGATTCCTTAGCTGATAGCCTCAAACAGCACTTTTGAAGTAATGGACTTAATCGACTCCTTGGTTTCAAACCCAGCCTCTGTATCTGTTTAGCTTTTAATTTCAGTTCCCCAACTAAGCTTTTGATTTTCCTCGTTTTACCAATTTTTGTTTTTGTTGTTTGTTCGAGAAAAAAAGGGCTATTTCTGGGCCGACATATTCTAATATTTGGCTACGAACTGTTTTTTCTATACCTTCAAGGTCTATTAACTGACTCTTATCAGCTTCCGAGTACAGTAATGTTGCCAGTTCTTGTAAGCAGGCTTTGATCCGTTCTTGTTTCTCTTGGCTCATAGTCAGCGATCGCACAGGGTTCTTTCCTTCTATATTTTCTCAGAAATGGTAAATCTTCCAAAACTGGATGCTCCCAGAAAACCGCACCTCATTTGCAAACACAAGAGTTTGATTCAGTACCAATACTTGGATCACTTAGTATAAATCCATCGGAAATAGAACTTTCACGAAAGTAGACACACTTCCACACTTATTATGACCACAGGAAAAAACTAAAAATAAGTGTTTCTTGTTTATATGATGGAGCTCCTTTAACAGTAGGCTTTAGTGCAAAATACTATGGAATGTAAAATAAAGAAAAGTCTCAATTCAACGCTGCTAGAATACCTAACAAGCGGCTGCACGCGGAACGGAGGCTAACGAGATAATCTAAAAGCGTCTGCACAGGAACTCTACTATATTATAATGGTGGAGCGATCGCTAATCTCAATTTGATCACAGGTAAATGCTGAGATGGAATGCGGCACAATATTTAAAATCACAGGAGTCTATAATTTGGCAGTAGCTATTTGCAGTGTAGTTCCTTTACATACTATTAGTAAAAATATCATATTTAAACAAAGATATATTGCTGTTAAAAATGCGATCGCAACTGCTGTACATGTAGATGTAACGCTGTAATAAGCTAACAAATTCCTCTTATCTAACTTCTTAGTATGCCAGATTTAATATGTGCTAAGAGGTTGTTTTAAAAGTATTGGATGAATATAATTTGCTACTACACAAGCAAAGTCTACCTCCGTGGACTAATACAAAATCAAGGATTTGCTAACCTGCGGAGGCAGCTAAACTCTCGTGTCGTTGCGATTTATAGTCGCCAATGTGAGTAATAAATTAGACATGATAAACATCCTCTAAGTAGTTTTATCATGTCTTTACCTAATCTTTAATTATCAAACAGTAATTATCGGTAAGATATATTAAGTCAGATAAATACCATTTCATCTTATAAAAACATATAAATAAAAAATCAGTAACTAAATTTGAAGTACAAAATTTGTCTGGATAGCTTAGACATAATATATAAACAAAAAGTATAACCAAAATAATGTTAGATTTCTGAATCTTTGTTGTAGTAAAAATTGATAATTTTTTGGTTTTTCTTCTAATAACTGTAAGTATTTAGCCCCAATTTTGCATCTATTATGAATAATTTAGTTATTAAAAAATATCAGCAAAATTAGAGAGAAATATAACATGGAGAATGCTTGGAGGCGTTGGATTATGAGCATTAATCTAGCTGCGGCACTAATGCCGACGCTAGTCTTTTTAGCATTCTCTCATCAGGCAACAGCTGACGATCCAGGAGTATGTTACATGATCACCTCCTCTGGTAAAACCGTTGGATTGGGAAGGCTTTGTGGCAATATAACCGCACCTTCAGACAACAGAGTTTTTCGAGTCCCAATCAAACGCCGCTTTGGTGGAACTCCTGTGATTGATGTCACCTTCAACGACAAAAAAACCTTTGAAATGATTATAGATACAGGTGCTAGCGAAACCGTTATTACTCTAAGTATGGCGAGTACACTTGAACTCCAGGCTACAGGTACAATGCAAGCCCAAATTGCCGATGGTAGCGAAGTGAAATTCCCAACTAGTAAAGTAAAATCTATTGCAGTAGGTGGAGTTACAGCCAATAATCTTCAGGTAGCGATCGCACCAAAAGCAAGCATCGGCTTATTAGGCCACGATTTCTTTGGCAACTATGATATTAAGATTCTGGAGAAAGAGGTTGAATTTCATCACCGTTAATGCGTTTTACTGGGGAGGTGGATTTTTCAATACCGACTTGCAATTCAAAGATAACGATTGTCGGAATACTAATTTCCTCAGCAGGGATACTGGCAAGGTTGTAAGCGACTTGTCCTTGACCCTTGAAGTAGTAAATCAGAGTATTGGTATCCAAAACGTATATTTAGAGACTTTCCCGTAAGATGTCTTGTCCGAAATTGTTGAGTTGGTAAGATTTAGCGCTAAACCCAGCATTTACATAAGCTTAATAGTCAATTATATCCAGCCTCGCAATTTTTTATGTACCTGTGCCAGATATTACGTATAATCCTCAATTTTGTACTGGTCAGCAGCTTTAACTATATATTCTTGAGCTAAATCAAGATTCTTCTGGGCTTCGTAATATAATCCCAAGTAAAGATGACTGTAAAAATTCCCCTTTATTCCTTCTGATTGACCAACAGTTAAAATATCATCTGGTGTACAATTTCCTGCATACAAATCATATACGTGCTGCATAACACGTCGAGGGTCATTTTTTACAGTTAGTAAAGAATTACGTGCCTCTTCAACACCTAACGAACGAGCTATGCAGAGATATCGCCATACTGTTTCTTCTACATCTTCAGCATTCACTGTCAAATCTATTTCAAATTGTTCAGCGCCCTCAGCAAATCTTTCTGCATAATAGTACGATAATCCCCGTTGCCAGAGGTAGGGTTTAATACGGGTATCCAATTGCTCTGCCATGTCAAAATCTTGAATAGATTCATCAATCTTGCCCAGTTGAAAATTAACCATACCTCGACGAATGTAAGCATTAGGATTTTTCGGCTGATTGCGAATGGTTTCGTTCCAGCGCTGGAGTTGATTTTCCAGAGAATTTGAAAAAAACATGAGTTTGTTAAATTGGAATAAGATGCGGTGAATGGTTTAGAGATTGCGATCATCTACATTATGATAAAAGGCGATCGCATTGGGCACCTGCAAGATAAACTATTAGGTTATTGATAGCTTAAAAATAAAAAATCCGCAGAATTACAAATGAGCGATGCCTATGGCGGGCGTAGCTGCCGCTGGACACTTACAGGAAAGAAAGCACTGGTTACAGGTGCCACGAAAGGTATTGGACTAGCTGTTGCCAATGAGTTCTTATCTCTGGGTGCAGAAGTCACAATTGTCGCACGGAATTCTCAGGATGTTGACCAACAACTAATTATTTGGCAACAAGCAGGATTACCTGCTTATGGGATTACGGCAGATGTTGCAACCCCTGATGGTCGTCAAGTCATCTTTGAGAAGGTTAGCAAAACCTGGGATAAATTAGACATCCTGGTTAATAATGTCGGAACCAATATTAGTAAAAAATTGGTAGAGTATACCTTAGGTGAGTATGAGTTCATTATCCAGACAAACCAGACATCAATTTTTGAGATGTGCCGTCTGTTTTATCCTCTGCTTCAAAATGGGGAAAACAGCAGCATTGTGAATATAAGTTCTGTGGCGGGTTTAGTCTCAAATCGTACAGGTGCTCCTTATGGTATGACTAAAGCAGCTATAAATCAACTGACGCGATCGCTGTCAGTTGAATGGGCTTCAGATCATATTAGGGTAAATACCGTAGCACCTTGGGCTATTCGCACGCCTCTAACCGAGTCTGTACTCGATAACCAAGATTTTCTCGAATTAGTTCTATCACAAACACCTATGGCGCGGGTTGGTCAACCAGAAGAAGTAGCGGGTTTAGTGGCATTTCTTTGTATGCCTGCGGCATCTTTCATCACTGGACAATGTATCACCGTCGATGGGGGATTTTTAGCTTTTGGTTTTTAAGTCTCAAAGCGAGATTTATCCACGAGGTAGAAGAAACTACTTACAAAATTCAGTATTGTAGAATTGGTGTCTTAAAATCAGGAAAAAACGCTCGTGGTTCCCATTAGAGATAATAATCCGACAACAATCACCCCTTATGTGACTTATGGACTGATTGCTGCCAACGTCCTCGCTTTTCTTTATGAAGCAAATCTTCCCCCACGAGCATTAAATGGGTTTTTACACCTTGCAGCTGTAGTTCCACGAGAACTGACTTTAAGCTTTGCTGGTATCTCTCTACATCAACCAGTGCCAGAGTGGGCAACTTTGATTACCTCACAATTTTTGCACGGTGGTTTCTTGCACTTAGCAGGTAATATGTTGTTTCTGTGGATTTTTGGTAACAACGTTGAAGATAAATTAGGTCATGTCAAATATTTGCTGTTTTATTTATCTTGCGGTATATTAGCATCCTTGACCCAGTGGTACTTCGCTCAAGATTCTAGCATTCCTTCTTTGGGTGCAAGTGGTGCGATCGCAGGTGTCATGGGTGCATACATTCTCCGCTTTCCTAACGCCGAAGTTCTCGGCGTTGTACCTTTAGGGTTTTTCTTCCCAACTTTCCGTGTCCCGGCATATTTCTTTT
The DNA here is from genome assembly GCF_029379315.1 of Nostoc sp. S13. Lineage (GTDB taxonomy): Bacteria > Cyanobacteriota > Cyanobacteriia > Cyanobacteriales > Nostocaceae > Nostoc. Next base: position 26,952 of record NZ_JAQYWQ010000020.1, on the reverse strand, counting down.
TGGGATTCTGGTTTCTCGAACAAGCCTTCTACGGATTTGCTAGTCTCGAAACACCTACTAACATCGGTATGGAAAGCGGCGGTATTGCCTACTGGGCCCATGCAGGCGGGTTTATATTTGGGGCAATTATCGGGCCACTATTGGGTTTATTTAGTGATAAATCTCAGGAAGAATCTTGGTATAAGTAATTTTTCATCGGATCATAATGCCCCTCAATTATACTGTTTGATTTAACAGGTGAAATTAGCTAGAGTTAGCAACTGCTAGCCTTACAGGCTATATTGCAGTTAGTTAATAATTTAGGAAAAACACCTTTGTTTCCCCTCTACGATGAAAATCCGACGCGAATCACCCCGTATCTCACCTACGGGTTAATTGGCATGAATATTTTAGTTTTTATTCACGAGGTGAACCTGTCACAGCCACAATTGAGTCAGTTTTTAAGTCAGTATGCAGTAATACCTCAAGAGTTAACCACCAATTGGAGTGGAAAATGGATAACGTTATTTACGTCGCAATTCTTACACGGCGGTTGGTGGCACTTAATCTCGAATATGTTGTTTCTCTGGGTTTTTGGCAACAATATTGAAGATCGATTAGGTCATTTCAAATATCTGATTTTTTATTTGGCGTGTGGTGCTTTAGCTGCCTTGTCTCAATGGTTTATTGGGATGAATTCTGAGATTCCTTCCTTGGGCGCAAGTGGTGCAATTTCTGGAGTTTTGGGTGCGTACATTATCCGCTTTCCCCACGCGAGAGTTAGAACTTTAGTTTTTTTGGGGTTTTTCATCACCACAATCAGAATTCCAGCACTAGTCATAATTGGACTTTTCTTTGTGCAAAATGTGCTCTCCGGTCTTGCTACCCTGCAAACAGCTGCTAAGATGAGCGTGGAAACTGGTGGAGTTGCCTATTGGGCACACATTGGTGGTTTTGTTTTTGGGGTGATTCTCGCTCCCCTATTTGGGTTATTTAGGGGCGACTAAGTGCAGAATTTCGCGAGTTCGTAGCGAATCCTTTAAAAAAACTCTGCGTACCTCTGCGCTTTCCAGCCTGCGGCAAGCCGCAAAAGCGTTTACAGCGTCCCTCTGCGTTTAAAAATGCTACAAAACTAAGTACGGAATTTCCTAAAACTCGTAGCGAAAAAATTGCTACCTATCAAACCTTTGTGTATCCTGTGCCCTAACCTTTGCGTCCTTATTCTAATTCGCCAAGGTTTTACCCAAAGCCGCACAAGCAATTCCGACATGTCTATTGACTATTTGGAAACTATTAGTTTTTGCTAGCACGCGCTGAAAATTCTTCTGATTCTTCTACTTGAGATCTAAATGTTGGTACTTCTACAACTTGTTCAAATACAGAAACGATGATATCAGCACCATTGATAATTGTTCCCAATAATCCTAGTTCCGATTCAACTAATTGATCAATAGCTTCACCTAGCATGTTCTCTTGTGTATAGTGTGGTCGCGTCACTAGTACGATCCCATCGGTGTAGGGTTGGATTAACAAAGGGTCATTGGATATGCTGAGAGAGCTAGTGTCTAAAATAACTAAATCAAAACGTTCGCGGACATCTTCGATCAGCCGCCGCATTTCGCTAGATTCAAGAATAGCAGCTGATTGCCGCACAGGACCAGGGCTGGGAAGAATGTATAAATTTTCTACATCAGGAACTAAACGAATACATTCACTCAAATTAGCGTAATAACGCAGGGGTTCAATAGTGGCATCGGGATCAGGAATTACTTTCAGGGATGCACAATGGGAAGGCGATCGCAAATCTGTTTCAATAATCAAGGTTCTTTTACCAGCACGGGCTGAAGCTATACCCAAATTATATGCACTTGCCGTTTTACCCTCAAGACTACTGGTGCTAGTAATCAACACCACCTTTAAGTTTTTACCACCAACCCGGCGCAGATTACTCCGAAATTTCTCATAAAATTCTAAATAAGGAGAATCGGCAGAAAGTAGCACAGGCATCGCTTCTGGATCTAAATCATCAACTGGCATTAAAGGCAATTCTCCCAACAGTGCCACTTCCCGTTGCTTGAGGCTCTCGCGGATATCTTCCCTGGTTTTGAAAGTCCCTTCCATTGCTCCCAACACAAATATCACCCCGCCACCAATCAACACACCTAAGAAACCACCCACAGCAAGGGTAATCGCCACACTCTTGGGAGGTTTGAGATCGGCAACGACTGTGGGGCGTCTGGCAATGCTGAGGCTGCTAGTAGTTTCTGCCTCTGCGGTTTTAGCATCGGTTAGCTTCACCTGCATTTGGTCATAGATGGCTTTTTTGAGTGTAACCTCCTGTTCTAAACGCGATCGCTCTAATTGCTTATTGGGTATCAGAGCATACTCTCGCCGGAGTCGCGCTTCTTGTTGAATTTCTTGGGCTAGTTGTTGTTGCAGCGTCTCCCCTTGGGTTTGCAACGCCACCATTTGATTTGCCAACTGCTGACGTGCTGGATCTAAGCTACTTTGGGCGCGAATACCTGCAATCTTACCCGGAAGCGGAGCTGCCGTACCTTCACCACCTAACACCTCAGTAGCACGTTGTTGCAGCAATTCCTCAGCAGCTTGTTTCTGACGCTGCAACTGAACCATCGTTGGATGTTCCGGTCGCAAATCTTTTGTGAGTACGGCGATTTGCGACTCACTTTGATAAATTTGCGTTCGCAAGCTACCAATAATTGGATCGGCACTTAAAGCAGAAGAAATATAAGCCTGTCCGACTGTTAAGCCTAACTTATTTTGTAAACTGCGAACTTGACCATCAACCCCAGAAATGGTTAATTGAATTTGCCGTTGCAGATTTTGGCTGGTAGTAATAGCGCTTAACAAACTGCCATTCTCTGCTGCTAATATTGCTGTTCGCTCTATGCGATCGTACTGTTCCAACTTCTTTTCAGCAATTTGCAATTCCCGTTTAGCTTGTGGTGTGCGATCGTTAATCTTTTGAATAATTGCCTGTAATCGCCCAGTATTGATATCACTGCTCAACTTGATCATTGATTGCATCAATTCCGCCAATACCTGTATAGCTCGTTTGGGGTCAGTATCTACATATTTCAATTCCAAGATATTAGATTCCAATTCTCCAGTCCTGGGGTTTTTTTTAGGTAAAGTAAGGGCAATACTGCTAGCGAGCTTTTTCGGGTTGAGATCAGCTTTCTCTGCCACTCCTGCAATTATCTGGTTTGATAGTAAAACTTCCTCATTCAGTTCCTTTCCTTGCTGTTGGATTTGAGTACCAGTTGTAGAAAAAGAAACTGGTGGGCCACTATAGGTAAGTGCAGCAGATCCTATATAACTAGTAGCTGGCTCTGGTTGCATAGCCACCACAGTTGACCCTGCTATAACTAAAGCAAAACTAGCCAGTCCAATCCACTTGTACTTCTCAAAAGCAATAAGATAGCGCTTAACAATTGGTGGGGTCATGGTCGCTTCGCTCCAATTAAAAATTAAAAATTAAAAATTAAAAATTAGGAAGCACCAAACTCGATATAGTGGCTTTGATACAAGAACGCTATCAATTTCCTACTGTATATATCGGTTGATATCTTTTAGAGTTTTCCATTAATGGATTCAAAGAGAAGTTGGAGATGTGGCTTCCTCGACTCCCAACTATTTACAGATTGCATCTTTCTTTTCTAATTACTAATTTGATCCATTGCCACCGACGTTTCTAAAAAATTGGAGAAAGGATTGGACATTGAAGAAAGGTTGGGTAATAGTAGTCAGTAAATTAGTAATCTTACCGATGAGGTTACGACCAACAACAATAACGTCATTATCTTGAAGCGGCACATTTTGAGATGCATCACCGCCTAGAGCTTTTTTAGCATCAAGTTTCTGGGTAACAGCTTTACCTTGTTCAGAATCAAACCGAACCAGAGCGATATCCCGGAGGTTAGCAGCGTCGAGATTTACTCCTCCCAAAGCATCTACAAATGTACTGCCGTTAGGTAACGCTTGAGTGGAAAGACCTCCCCCAGCGTAGTTTAAAACCCGGACTCTAATCTGTGGTGTGGCCAAGGATGAACGTGCTACCAAATTGCGGTCATAACCATCATCATTACCAACTTCACGACGGGGCACGAGTACCGCATCTCCGTCTTGTAAGCGTAAATTAGGGATTGAACCGCCATTTTGCAATGCTGCATATAAGTCAATAGTTTGTGAAATCACAGAACCATCGATTAACTTCCGGCGTACTTGCACTTGTCGCAGGTCTGCATTCAACGTTGAACCACCAGATATTAGCAAGGCATCAGCAACGCGGGGTGTTGATGAATTAATCGGATAAATTCCTGGTTTAAATATTTCACCGCTAATAGTAACTTGAACTGGTCGCGTACCTGCCAAGGATACTACCACAATTGGATCTGGAAAAATGCGACTTAAACCCAAGCGAATTTTTTCTTGAGCTTCTTCCAAAGTTAAACCTTGTAATGACACGGTTCCCACTTGCGGCACTACAATGTTACCTTCTGGACTAATTACAGCTTGAAAACTGAAGTCTTGACGCTGCGTTGCTAAGGCTAAAACTATTACCGGATCAACTACATAACGATTTAAACCCAAGCGAATTTTTTCTTGAGCTTCTTGCAAAGTTAAACCTTGTAAGGAAACTGTTCCTAGTAAAGGTACCACAATATTACCTTCTGGGTTGATTAAAGCTTGAAAGCTCAAATCTGGAAAGCGCTGAACCGCAACGCTAATTCCATCTCCTATTCCTAAGCGGTATGGCCCAGGAGGACGCTGAAGCACAACGCCAATGGTATCTCCTGGCCCCAAGAGGTAGCGGCTCAGTTGGGGGGAAATTTCGTTATTTGCACCTGGAGGCACAACCTCAGTACCTGGCACAGGCGAGGGGGGTTGCCCTGGTGATTGTCCTTGAGATGGAAAAGGCAGGGCAACGACAAGTTGGATAGGTGTTGTTAAGAAAACTCCTACTTGAAGACTAACAAAACACAGGGCGCTAAATCGACGCATATTAAGAATTGGGATCTATGAACATCGGTGCAGAAAATACTGATATAGAAATTAGTCGCGCCGAATGGTTATTTTACTCTATGAATGTCCTAAATGTCTTTTCTGTCTGCAAGTATTTACCAAGAACAACAGGATAGTTTACCAAAATTTTATATCTAGCTTCATATTGTTAACATCTTTTAGCTCAGTTTCAGCCTGAACGCAATTTATTGAGATATTGTTGATGAATCTCTGGACAAACGTATATGTAACAGACTCTATAAAGGGCCTGCCATCAATACAGCTTGCACTGTTTCTCCGATAGACTGGGCTAAAGACCAAGATGTTTCTACTTGCCCCAAAGGTTCCATTGGAATCAGAATACTGACGGCCACCCAAGGAATGCGTTGCTTGTGCCATTGTGCCAATTGATCCGCCAAGAACCAGTGTAAAGGTAATGGATTTCCACCGTCTGGCATAGCGTACCATTGCAAGACAGCGAAGGTTTGCTCTGGTGTGGAGGCGCGAAAGAATCTAGCTTCTACTTTAGTTTCGACATTAGAAGTCAACTTTGCACGCGGTTTCACAGTAAATTCCGCAGAGCGATATTGAGCTACATCCCACTTTCCCCAGCGTGACCTTCCCCAGCCGTTAACCTCTGTCCACTCTACTTCTGGTTGATCCATAGGGCCATTTTGCGGCAGCAAAAGCAGGATTGCCTGGGATTGTGAACCTTCTTTTTTAATTACCTGCAAAGACCATTTATGTTCGCCAATTTGCTGTTCTGCTTGTTCAATGGTTTGCCAACCAGGAAGAGTTAATCCAGTTTTATGGATCTGTTTTAATTCCTTGAGGGTAGTAACAGGTGGCGGCTGTTTCCATTGCCAGTGTCCTGTCAGGTATCCGGGAAGCCCTCCTATTGCTAGCAGCAGTAGTAATAACAAAAGTGCTGCTACTTGACTCAATTGGTTTTGCTTGAAAAACTTCGAGAAGGAAATCATCACTAAAATTTATAATACTTAGGCAAAATTTTACTTTATAAAATCACACTCTGAGTTCATTGACATACTCCCTCGTTTAGAAAACGGGGGATTGTGAGGTCAAACAGTAATTGCAGGCACTACCCGACTTACATCACCTAACTCAACAGTCGATGCCCCGACTGCTTGAATATTCTTAGCGGCGTTTTCATCACGTCCATTAACTGACTGACAGTGTTGACAACGCCACTCTCTGACTGACAAATCCAAACTCTCTAAAATGTGTCCACAGTTAGAGCAAGTTTTGCTGCTGGGATACCACCTGTCCACAAATACAACCAGTTTGTTTTTCTTCTTGGCAACCCATTTTAGGATTTGTAGAAACTCGCCGAAAGCCAAGTCTGATATTTTTCTGCCCCAAAGACGTTGCATTCCCTTTAGGTTTAGGGTTTCAAAGCACAGGACATCAAACTTCAGGGTTAAGGAATGCGCTAATTTCCAAAACCAATCACGTCTTCGGTTATAAATATCCTCATGTTTGCGTACTAGGTTCTTTCTTGCTCGTTCCCGATTCCATGAACCTTTTAGTTTTTTAAAGTGATGAATGCTTGCTTTTTTAATAGCGTTAAGGGATTGCTTGAAGAATTGGGGCGATTCAATTCTAGATCCGTCTGAGCAAGTGAGAAACACCTTGAGTCCAAAATCAAATCCCGCTATTTTACTAGGCGTAGAATTGATTTCTAAATCAACAGTATTATCTACAACCACAACCATAAACAATTTACCTAATGGTGTACGTTTTATAGTTAAGGTTTTAACTGTCCCCTCAATTTCTCTAGACTTACAAAATTGATAAACTCGATTACCAATATGCACTCGGTTGCCACCCAAAAACTTATAACCAGCTTGCTTAAGTGTGAATGACTTGTACTTCCTAACCTTTTTGAAGCCTGGTGGTCTAACCCCCTTTTTATGGTGTTTAAAAAATAACTGATAGGCTTTTTCAATGCGTTGACATATATCTTGTACCGCTTGAGAGCCTACTGATTGCCATAAAGGGTTACGCTTTCTCAGTTTGGCAAGATGAGACTGAAGTTTTGCACAGTTTAAATGCTTGCCCCACATCCGATAATATCTTTTGTGGAGAGCAATACAATGATTATAAATTACCCCAGAGGCATTAATCATGCGCTTGAGGTATCTATTTCTTTTGTGTTGATAAAGCTTAAACTTCAGTGTTTTCATACACACTATTTTATTATTTTATAGCCGAATAAATTCGGCTTTTCGCTGATATCCCCCGGTTAGAAACACGGGGGCTTCACACATCACGACTCGTAATATTTATGACTTACTGATCAGCGAGGAAAAATTAAGGGAGTGGGGAGTGGTGGGATGAGGGGGATGAGGGGGATGAGGGAGACAAGGAAAATAATCCATGCCCAATGCCCAATGCCCAATGCCCAATCCCCAATGCCCAATGCCCAATGCCCAATGCCCAATGCCCAATGCACAGTGATTCTAACTTTCTGCTTCTTGCTGTGTTTCTAGAGATGCTAAAAAATAGCTATTAATCCAATTTAGTAAGGGCACTAATGACACCAGCATACAAGCAGAGTAGAGATCACCACCCCAACCCTCATGCAACCATTTAAAAGCCGCTTCTTGACCTGTACCGTGAAAGAAAGTCAGTAAAGTATTACGAATGATATTGGCAGTAATACTAACGATCGCAGCAATACATAAAAACGATATAGTTGTGCGACGTGAAGACAAAGCGTCTGTCCAATAAAGCAGCATCAAGCCTACGTAGAGAGTAGTAAACAACATTTTTAGCCCTGCACAATAGGGGGCAACTTCCACAATCCGTCCTCCCACGTAGAGATTTGTCTCATACACGGTTACTTCCATACCAAATTGATTCAGTATAAAGCCTGCTGTGCCGGCGATGAAACTTTGGAGCGGAAGGGTATAGGGAGCAATGAGATAAGGTACTGCTGTTGGGGTTGCCAGAAATACTAGTAGCAGGGGAAATCCTTGCGATCGCAAACCTGATATTCCCTTAAACCACAAGCATAATCCTGCCAGTATAACGGGCAAGGAAAGGTTAACCCACTCTGTAACACCGCTAAGATAAAAAACTGCCCCTAATAACAAGAAAACAACGCCCAAAGGATGGCTGGTATCTGGCAAACGTTTCCACTTTTTCCGGTTCATCCAGCCCAGATAAGCAGCAAATGGTAAACCGATAATCCCGTGGCTGAAATATTCGTGTTCTGTACTGATATTTTTGTGCAGCCAACCATCCAACCAGTGTAGCAATATCGGAGCATAAAGCAGCAGCAAAATGCCTAAAATGGCTAGATTTAATAAGCCTGATGCGTTTATGTTTTTTACCTGTTGCCGGAGTGCCATGATTTTTAGTAACTCAAAAACTTAGGTCATTTGTCATTTGTCATTTGTCATTTGTCATTTGTCATTAGCAAAGAATAAAGAACAAATGACAGTCTTAACAAAAAAATGTGTAATTTAGACGCACATTAGGTATGAATTTACTTCAGACTACCACGCTGCTAAGGTCAGCAGGAGAGGGCTCATCTGTTTTATAACTCGTTGAGACTGCATGAGCGATCGCTGCTACAACTTCTTTGACTTGGCTACTACTCAAACCAGGATACATCGGTAATGATAATATCTGCTTTGACAGTTTTTCGGCTTGGGGAAAATCTCCAAGCTGATAGCCTAAATTGGTGAATGCTGGCTGGAGATGACAAGGAATTGGGTAGTGAATACCAGTTTGAATTCCTACTGCTGTGAGTTTTTCCTCAAGTTGCTGGCGTTGTATTGGGCAAGACTCATCAACTTTAATCACATAAAGATGATAAACGTGTCCTGCACCACTTTGATTTTCCATAGGGATAATCCCAGCAGTTGCTAAAGGTGCTAGTTCTTTATTATACTGTTGGGCAATAGTCAAGCGATCGCGATTCCACTGTGGCAAATATGGTAGTTTCTGATGCAAGATTGCTGCTTGCAAAGTATCCAAGCGGCTATTTGTACCTGGTTCAGTATGAAAATACTTTTGCGATGCACCATAATTTCGCAAGCGCCTCATCTTCTGGGCGACATCTGAATCTCGTGTCAGCAGCATTCCTCCATCCCCAAATGCTCCCAAATTTTTGCTGGGATAGAAACTAAAAGCTGCTGCTATTCCTACTGAACCAGCGTGATATCCATCTCTTTGGGTGAGGTGTGCTTGTGCTGCATCTTCAAAAATTACTAGTTTGTAGGTATCGGCAAAGTTCAATAACTGGAGTGGTGATACCATCTGACCATAGAGATGCACAGGGATAATTGCTTTGGTATGAGGCGTAATTGCCTTTGCTGCTTCTCTTAAGTCAATTAAAGCTGTTTGGCGATCACAATCTACCAGAATTGGCTTGGCACCAGCACGTAGCACCCCAATTAAGGTTGCTATAAATGTGTTTGCTGGTAAAATCACTTCATCGCCAACACCAATATTACACGCTTGTAATCCCAGAGCGATCGCATCTGTTCCTGATGCCACACCAACTCCATATTCTGCCCCAGACACTGCCGCAAATGCTGCTTCAAAATCTGATAGTGCTTGCCCTAAAATAAAATCTCCCCGTTCCAATACAGATTGGATTGCATCTTGCAATTGCGTTTTAATTGGTTCATGTTGTAACTTCAAGTCTACAAAAGGAACTCTAATAGTCATTTTATTCATTAGCAGTTGTCCTCAAAAAGAGATTTACTTGTATGCAAAAAATAGATAAGCCTGCACAATTTTCAGGATGAAATTGTAATCGCTTCAATCTATCGGATCAAGAGTTATATAAACTATCTAGGATTGTCAGCGATCAGTGCTAGCTATTATCAGTAAAAATGGCTATATAAATTACATTATTATATTTATAATAAGTAAATTTACCCTGAAGGTTGCCATAGGAATTTTCCCTTCTGTACATAAAAAATGACAGACTTTTGGTATTGTATCCTTAGGATTAGCTTACCCTGACTGAATCCAAATCTAACGCAGTCTGATTGCAAAATCTCAAGCAATAGAAACCGCACTAGTGGTAATAGAAAACATTCAGCACCAGTAACTAGTAAAGACCGCGTTGCCGACTTAATGGAAGGCATAAAAAATTTTTGCCCCAAATTTGTTTGTCACAGGCAAAATTAGGGAATGCTTAAAGATAGGAGTTGATAACCTAGAAATAGGACTTGTATCAATTTCCAGTATCGAGAAATTATTAAGGTAACAGTGGCAATGGTAGAGCCTGAAAACAAATTATTTGCCCTAAAGGATGGTTGGGATTCTCCTGAATCAAGAGAAGAACAACGCCTCAAAGCTTTGTCAGATTTAGGTTTGCGGCAAGCAGAAACGATTCCGGTTTTTGAAGAAGCCACACAGACTGCTGCCCACTTTTTGGAAGCACCAATTTCCATTTTGGGATTTGTGGATCAAGAACGCCATTGGTTCAAGTCGGCGGTGGGTTTATCTAGGTTGGGACTAATGAATCATTTGGCACAAAGCCGCCAACTCTCACGCCGGGAATCCTTTTGCACTCAGGTAGTAGAAAGTCTGCAAATATTTGTAATTAATGATACACATAAACTTACAGATCCAGTCTTTGCTAGCAGCAAGTTGGTGCAGGATTATGGTATTCGTGCTTACTTAGGAGCGCCACTGATTGATGCTGAGGGACATTGTTTCGGTGCATTGGAGGTGATGGATTTAGTGCCGCGCAGTTTTACAGCGCGAGACATTGAATTTTTACAAATTATCGCTCGTTGGAGCATGAGTGAATTTGAGCGTAACCGACTCCTGCAAGGGAAACTGAAATCAAGGACTCCCAAGAACACTCCGATATTTTCACTCAATGACGAACATAACACTGAGATTAAAATCACGCCACCCACTAAAGATAGCGACTCGCTTTCTACTAAGCAACTGAAACTGGAACTTTTGGGTCAGCTAACTCACGAGTTACGCACGCCCTTAACATCTGTACTCGGTATGGCTAGTGTTTTAGGACGTGAGATTTATGGGCCTTTGACGACTAAGCAGAGAGAATATTTGGAAATTATCCAACACAGTGGTCGGTACTTACTTTCCTTAGTAAACGAAATTACCGAACTAGGAGCTATGGATGAAAACTCTACTGTGCTGAATGTAGCTCCTGTGGATATCGAAATGCTGTGTCAACAAGCTATCAATACTCTAGAAGAAGTGGCTAATCGCCGCGAGCAAGATATTCGCCTTTCTATAGAACCGGGACGCAATCGCATTTTGCCTTTAGATAAAGAGAAGGTGCGGCAAATCCTCTATCACCTGGTTTTCAGCGTGATTCAACTTGCGGCTACAGGTAGCATTGTTCGCATTCATGTCTCTTATAAGGAAGATACACTCAACATTACTATTTGGGTTTCCCATCCTTGGCTAGGGGACGGCATAACTGAGGTTGATCCCTACTTCCGTCTGAATTCTTTATCGCTGCTGGATCTGACAGGTGAGGTAGCAACTTACAATACTCATGCAGAAAGCCAAGAGCAATCAGATACTTCATCAGTAGTAGTGGACAATTCAAAAAACTCAAGTGATTCCCACTCAAAATTCTTTGCTAGTAGTTCAGGTATAAATTTAGCTAAATCACATGGAACTCTTTCTCGTGAAAGCTTGGGTCTATTGCTAAGTTGTCAGCTGGCAGAGTTGCACGGTGGACAAATTTTGATTCAAGGTTCACCAGAATCAGGATATCGTTATGTGCTTTCTTTGCCACTGCAACTGGCGAGTTCCTCACAAGCAATTAGCGATGTCTGATCAGAATCTATAGGGATCAGGTGACAAATAATAGTGTACTCTAACTGGGAAGTCGGGATTGAAAAAAGGTATTTTCATCTATATTATTGTGTCCTAAGTAGATGAGGGGCTGTTTTGACTTAGTGTTAGCTGAAGTGGTTTTGGATTAAAGGTAGTGGCTGGTGGCTAAAAATAAGAATGCCATCACTAACAAAGCAATCTCCCTTATTACCTTTTTATAGCCATAGGCATTATGATCAATTCCAAGTTCTGCGTCGGCAGGCTAATTGATCGCAATGTTTTTTATGAATTTAGTCTGGCAACGATTTACTTTATCATCTTTACCGCTCAAAGAATATCTTGCTACCAGTTACGTACATCGTTCTCTGGTCGGACTGTTGAGTTCTTGGCGGCAAACCAGCGTCTTACTCCAGTGGGGAGATGCGATCGCAGCTGCTTTACTCAGCTTAATATATGCCCTTGCACCTTTTGCGTCGAGTACATTGGTGGGCTGGTTGCTGGCGGCTTGTGTGGGATTTTGGCTGTTGTTGACTTTATCTGATGAAGTCACACCAGCAAATGTCTCGACAGTCACTCCTATTCACCTGCTGGTATTGCTCTACTGGGGAATTGCCGTAGTCGCAACAGCATTATCGCCAGTGAAAAAGGCGGCACTTAACGACTTGGGAACGTTAACCTTGTATTTGCTACTATTTGCCCTTTGTGCCAGGGTATTGAGGTCGCCTCGCCTCCGGTCTTGGATCATCATCCTTTACCTGCATGTATCGTTAATTGTCAGTGTATATGGATTGCGGCAATGGTTTTTCGGAGCCACAGCACTGGCAACTTGGGTTGACCCAGAATCTCCTCTGTCTAAGACTACAAGAGTCTACAGTTATTTAGGCAATCCCAACTTATTAGCTGGATACCTCCTACCAGCAGTAATTTTTAGCTTAGTGGCAATTTTCGCATGGCAAAGCTGGCCCAAAAAAGCCCTAGCATTAACAATGCTAATTGTCAATACTTCCTGCCTGATCCTAACTTTTAGTCGTGGCGGTTGGATTGGATTAGTAGTGGCATTTTTGGCTGTGATGGCATTGCTAGTTTATTGGAAAAGCGTGGAAATGCCTCGTTTTTGGCGTACTTGGTCGCTACCGATTGTCTTGGGAGGTTTGATCGGGGTATTGCTGCTAGCAGTGATATTTGTAGAGCCAGTTCGCCTGCGGGTGTTCAGTATTTTTGCTGACCGTAAAGATAGCAGTAATAATTTTCGTCGAAATGTGTGGGATGCTGTCTTCCAGATGATTCGCGATCGCCCGATTTTCGGCATTGGCCCCGGTCACGGCTCTTTTAATAAAGTTTATCCCCTCTACCAACACCCTCGTTACACTGCTTTAAGTGCCTATTCGATTTTGTTTGAAGTGACAGTAGAAACTGGATTTGTTGGTTTAGCCTGCTTTCTCTGGCTAATAATTGTCACATTTAATACGGCATTTTTGCAAGTGCGACGATTGCGACAATTTAGAAGTGTAGAGGGGTTTTGGTTAATTGGAGCGATCGCTATTTTGTTGGGTATGCTAGCTCACGGCACTGTAGATACTGTCTGGTATCGTCCTGAAGTCAATACCCTCTGGTGGCTGATCGTTGCCTTAATTGCCAGCTACTGGACATCTTTAGCTCAAAACCAGACAAATTTATCTAACTCAGAACCAGCAGTAAACTAACATCAGTAAGTTGTCAGTTGTTTTTCTACAGAACAACTGACAATGTTTGAATTTTAAATTGTCTAGTCTCTGTAGGTAGTGCCGCCTGGAGCATTAGGGTCGCGATAAGCGGTCGGTTCCTGATTACGCTTTTTGCCACCCAAACCAGCTAGACCAGCTAGACCAATTAATCCTAGCCAACCCCAATCAAAATCGTTGCGATCATCGGAAGTAGAAGTGGTCGTTCTTGGAGCAGTAGTGGCTCCGGGGTCAGCAGTCGTCTGAGCTTGTGCGGATAGAGTTAATGGTAAAATTCCCATACTCAAGCTGAGAACGCCAGCGCCAAGAGCTGTAATAAAATTACTTTTCATAAGAGTGAAAATTCCTCATGCCATCCGAAGTTACTCACCACTGTATCGAGTTCCAACCTTAGCGAAATCAATCTACGGCTATAGACTAGGCATTTTGATAACTCACGCTGTGGATATACAACATGCTTTTCACAGCAATCCGTTTTTCACTATAGTGTGGTAGTTTCGCCACACTGACCCTTAATAGTTTTTCATTGCCCGTTGAATGTCACGCTGGTCTTGGCGTCGTTTCAGGTCTTCTCGCTTATCGTGGAGCTTTTTACCTTTGCCAAGGGCGATACTCACTTTTACCCAGCCGCGTTTGAGATACATTTTCAAAGGGATTAAAGTTAAACCCTGCTGTTCTACTGTGCCAATTAACTTGCGGAGTTCTTTGCGATGCAACAGCAGCTTGCGTGTACGCCGTGGTTCATGATTGAAATATTGTCCACTAGCGTTATAAGGCGAGATATGCACATTGATCAACCATGCTTCGCCATTGCGAAGCAAAGCATAGCCATCTTGGAGATTGACTTTACCCGCACGAATCGACTTCACCTCAGTTCCTGTCAATTCAATTCCAGCTTCGTAAGTTTCCAGAATTTCATACAAATAACGGGCTTGACGGTTGTCGCTAATAACTTTGTAACCTTCGTTCTTGTCGCTCATTGATAATTTTGTGTGCTTTAAATGTACCTAAAAAATTATTTCGATTGACTTGTGAATTATCGCGTGTATCTTAGAACTGCTATAAATGCTGAACTGTATATCACTAATTTAGCTTTTCTAAGTTCGTAATTAATACTTTTGTGGGAAATTTAAATTACCTGGAGCCAATAATAAGCGTGCCCAATGGTTTTGAATATCCGAGGAGTAAGTAGCAATAGATACCACTGTTGATTGCAGCAAGCTGGCCTTGATTTTAATTTCCTTAGTTAATTTAGCAATATCATAGCGTAGGCGTAGCCAGCACTTCTCTACGAGACGCTGCGCGAACGACAAAGCTCAGTGACCACCGTAGGCATCGCTGCTGCAATGTCTTTTAACCCAAATATGCTCTTTACGATCGCTTTTTGAGAAGTTAACATTATTTTAGCCATTTAAAAAGAAGTTTAAGATAAGTTTTCTCCCATTTATTTACCCTCAAACAGATGCTTGAGTTTTTGCGTCAAACCATAGACTGCAACTATGGAGTCGTCTATGAAATTTATCTTAGCTAAGGCTAGTTTGGATTGATTGTGGGTGATTCATCCATAAGATTAATCCTAGATAATCGACTTTTGTGCAATCTCCAAAAAACGGTATCGGAGACTCACATTTTTTAGCGTAGGCGTAGCCCAAACTAGGCATGGCATAACTTTTCGTCGGTCTACTTACAATAAGATTCAATATGTTTTCAGATTGCCGTAATTATCTACATATATCATCATGAGAAACAAATTAGTTGTTCTGAGCGTTGGATTAGCCATGCTACTGGCAGGGAACCGCAGTATAGCTGGAGTAATTACTCTTTATGATGGCGCATCAAGTGTCACACCCGATCAATATAATGCACCATCCCAGTGGCTAAATTTCGGCACTGTCAATCCTGTTACTGGCACTCCTATTGGAACACAAAGTGTTAGTGGTGGGTTAACAAATTTAGATACCAGTTCTAGCAACAATATATATGGTGGCTATAGCAACTATAATGTCGCTAATCCGCCAGTTTCTTCTTCTGTCATTACCCCTACTACCCTGGTTAACTCATCATTTCCTTCTCTAGATCGAAATGCTGGTTACGACTTGAGTTTTACTGTGAGGATTAACTCTCAAGTCAACGATGGAACTAATGGCCCTTATCGTGCTGGCTTCAGCGTCATAGTTCTCAGTAGTGACAAACAAGGAATAGAAATAGGTTTTAGAAATACTGATATTTTTTCTCAGGTTAATTCCTCTTTTAATTCTATTTCTTCTGCTGAACAAATAACTGGCGTTTCCAGTTTGCTATCAAACCTCACTACTTATGATTTAAATGTTTCTGGTAACAACTATACGCTAACTAATGGTGCGACTACTCTCTTAAGTGGTTTACTACGCGACTACACCGCAGCTACTGGAGTTGGAAGTGATGTTTATAAAACTCCTAACTTTGTTTTTCTCGGAGATGATACTACATCTGCACGAGCTAACATCGACCTTAAATCTATAAATCTTACCAATAACACTGCTGGCGTACCCTACGAATTTTCACCAACTACTGGTATTTTGGCATTAGTCGCTGGGAGTATTATAAATCATTTGTTGAAAAAGAAAAAGTCATGAAATCATGTGGCTTTGATATTATAGAACAGCTAAAAAAATCTAACTTTTGGCTATCGGCGATCGCTGTTGGTTTAACAATTATTCAACTCGATTTAAATTGGAAATTTATTGGTAGTATTGATGCTCTAACTCTCAGAGGTTTGTTTTTAACAGCTATACTATATTTAATTTGGAAAAAACAGCATATCCTTAATCTAAGAAGCGATTTATTTTCTAGTTTAATTGGCTTATTCTTGATTAGCTTTATCCTAATAAAAAGTCTATCTTTGTTCTGGTTTGAATCTTTTTTTATCAAAATATTTGCTTTGTTGTCATTTCTAGGGCTGGCTTTAATAGCATCAGGAATTAAAGGATTAAAGCAATACTGGAAAGAATTTATAATTTTGCTTTTATCCTTATCTGATGGATTACTCATATCATTAATTGCAACCAAGATAGATGTTAGTTTACTCGCTGCTAAGTTTTCAAACTTTGTGCTTTGGTATCTAGGTTTTGCTGTGTATCGTCAAGGTGTGAACGTCATTCTTCCCACAGGAGGCATCGAGATATATCCTGGTTGTTCTGGCTTAAATGCCATATTATTATTATTACAATTATCACTGGTTTTTATTCTAGTATTTCCTCTTAATATATTTCAGAAAATTCTATTACCAATTGTGGCTGTATTTCTAGCATTTATTATTAACATTTTCCGATTAGTATTGATGACATTGCTAGTGGCAGACTCCAATCATCAAGGATTTGAATATTGGCATGGGGAATATGGAAGTCAAATATTTTCTACAATTTCGATTTTAGCTTTCGGGTTTGTCTGTCATTGGATACTAAGAGAAAAGAAACCAGGATGATTAAATTTACTCAATGGAAAAAAGAAATCAGATTTTGGGTACAGATCCGAATATCATTGCTGGCTATAACTTGTATTGGAGTTTTTGTTACATTAGGAAAGTTAATATTTGATACTGATGCTGCTAGTCATAAAGTTAGCAACTTTATATTTCCAGCCAATGTCTTATTAACAGACGGGAAAATCTTAGAAAGTCAATTATTAATTGATAAAGTGGTACAAGAATCAAGAAAATATGATGCTGTCATTGCTGGTAGGCGCTATCGATATCGTTATAACAGCATTCCTCTGGATATAGAAATGCGTTATGTCGTAGGTACATTAGGGGATGTCGAAGGACTAATAAAAAATAATACGACTATAAATTTGCCTCCTGGTAAGGCATTTCAAACAGTACGCCAGCAGCTAGGGATAGGATATTATGGTTTATTTACCTATCAAAATAAGGCGTATCTAAGTAGCTGTATAAATCCCCAAGGTGATAGTACAGTTACTACAGGACAATTTCTTCACAATAGACACATTTACAATATTCGCTTGAATCGTTTTTTACCTTGGTTACTTGGCGAGGAAAGCTTTTTAGATAGACGTTGTTTATGGGCACATTTATCCATTACTGTAAATAATGCTGACTATCAAAGTGCATATAAATTATTGGAGAAAGCTTGGTTATCTTGTTATTTTTCGTGGAGTCCTCGCTTTCCTAAATATTAAATTTCAATAAATATAAGTAGTTAAGTATGAATAACTTAGATAAAGATTACTGGCCTTCTATTTTTAATTTGCGCTTCATTGGTTATATATTATTAATATTGTCTTCTATTGATGTTGTCAATATTTTTATTCCCTTTCAGTTTACTAATCCTGTCTGGGAATTTCAAATGATTGGAGCGCTAGTAGAACATGCACCTTTACCTTTAATAGGCTCAATGCTTGTATTTTTTGGAGAAATAAATTATCGCCGAGAAGTAGAAATATATCTATTAAATTTTATTTCATGGGCTGCTCTCTTAGCTGGGATTTTATTTTTATTGCTGCTGCCTTTAGGAATTAACAATACCTGGCGTATCGATAACCAAAATCGGGTGCAAATTACAAATCATTCATCACAACAAATTACCCAAATGCAACAAATCAAGAAAGTGTTGAGTAAGGCGACAACAAACCAAGATATCAATCAAATCATAAAGTCTTTAAACCGCCAAGAGAATACGCCAGAGTTAAAAAATCCTCAAGAGGTAAAAAGTCAACTCTTATCACAAATTTGGCAATTAGAAAAAAACACTAATAATCAAGCTCAAGTAGTACAAAATAATACACACAAAGAACTCATTAGAAATTCTCTAAAATGGAATTTAGGTGCTTTAATTTGTTCATTTGCTTTTATTTCGATTTGGCGTGTTACACACTGGGCACGTTGATCGTTTTGATTCCATTCGCTACGAACTTAGGCAAAGCTTTACAATAATTCGTAATGACGCTCTCTACGAGACGCTAAAAGCGTAGCTTGCTTCTCTGTAAGAGTACGCGGACTCGCTACCGCTACGAAGACAGTAATTCGTAATTAAGTTTTGTAACGTTCGCAGAGCGTCTCGTAGAGAAGAGTGCTGTTGTAGGGACGGTTTCCGCCCACAAAACTTGCTGCTTTTAGAAGCAGGGACTTAAACATCCAGAATTTGTTAATTAAGTTAATATTAATTTACACTAAGGTAAACATTTCCTCTGCCTTATTGATGAGTTATTACAAATTACAAAGCTCTCTGTGCCTCCCAAGCAGAGGGAGTTAAAGGTGAGTTACACTTCTTGAACCGAACCAAAATATTTAAGATTTTCTTTATAAATCAACATTGAGGCCGTTATTAGCTGGTCATACTGTCATAGTATGAAACATAAGAACAGTGTTCTTACCTGTGTTCACTGATGAAATACGTAGAAGCAAATTTCTGAGTAAAAAAATGCTAGGGGTGTATTATCCATGCCCTTGACGATCCTTGTAGTGGATGATGATTTGGGCACTCGTCTGTCTGTTAGCGACTATCTTGAACTGTCTGGCTACTCGGTGATCATGGCTAATGACGGTCAAGAGGCTTTGGTTATGGTGGATGAGTATCATCCTGATTTGATTGTCACGGATATCGTTATGCCACAGATGAATGGCTATGAACTGGTGCGCCGGGTGCGTCAACAACCAGTGTTTCGTTTATTGCCTGTAATTTTATTAACGGCACGTACTAAGACACAGGAAAGAATTCTGGGCTACCAATCAGGGTGCGATTTATACTTACCCAAGCCTTTTGAACTGGAAGAGTTAGCAGCAGCAATCCGCAATCTTTTGGAGCGATCGCAAATCATTCAATCGGAGTACCGGTTTTCTCATAAAGAGAGTTTGGGCATTTCCGGTTCGACAAAAGCGGCGGACGCCCATAATTCTCTGTCCACTCAAATTCAGAAATCCTACTTGCACTCACCCCTAACTCATAGAGAACAGCAAGTCCTAGAGTTATTGACTCATGGTCTTTCAAATGCCGAAATGGGTCATCAGCTACACCTGAGTCCTCGAACAGTTGAAAAGTACGTTAGCAGTTTATTGAGAAAAACCTCAACCAGCAACCGAGCGGAATTAGTGCGTTTTGCGATTAAGCATGGTCTGGTGGAATAAAAGTTAGGAGTTAAGAGTGAGGAGTTAGGAGTTTTAACTCATAACTTATAACCCTTCTCTACGAGACGCTGCGCGTAGCTTGCTTCTCCGTAGGGGTACGGCAGGCTCAGGGCATCGCTCATAACTCACATAACCCTTCTCTATCAGACGCTGCGCTTCCCCGTAGGGGTACGGCAGGCTCAGGGCATCGCTCATAGCTCATAACTCATAGCTCATAACTCATAACTCTTAACTTTTGTCAGCAGACCTTCACAAGCATCGATCAGTAAATCAATAACCTGATTAAATCCCTGTTGACCACCGTAATAGGGATCTGGAACTTCCTTTAGGGTGTGTCGAGAGCAAAACTCGCACATCAAACGCACTTTATGCTGATATTGCTTAGTTTGATCAAGAGTGAGGATGTTGTCATAATTTTCTTGATCCATCGCCAAAATCAAATCAAAGTCTTGAAAGTCTGACTTTTCAAACTGGCGTGCTCGACCACGCAGTTTAATTCCCAACTTTGTAGCCGCCGCAGCACTCATGCGTCTGTCAGGTCGGCTACCAACGTGATAACTAGATGTACCAGCAGAGTCACAGAGGATATGTTCGGTCAAGCCAGCCTGCTCAATTAAGTGATTCATAATGTTTTCTGCCGATGGCGATCGGCAGATGTTACCTAAGCAGACAAATATCAACTTGTAAGGCATAGATATTTTTTGTCCTTTGTCAATAGTCATTTGTCATTTGTCAGTTGTCCTTTGACCAATGACCAATGACCAATGACTCTGGACTAAAATCCAGGTAGTTCCAGTCCACTGGTTAATTCTTCCATACGTTCCCGCATTGTTGCAGTGGACTTGTTGTAGGCTTCTTTCATTGCCACTGTCACGAGATCGGAAAGTACTTCTGCACCTTCACCTAAAGCATCTGGAGAAATTTCCACTCGCTTGGGTTCTTGGTTCCCACTGACAATCACCTTCACCAGACCACCGCCAGATTCTCCTTGAATCTCCATTTGCTCCAATTCTTCTTGGAGTCGCTTTGCGCCTTCTTGAACTTGCTGCGCTTTCTTAAAAGCTTCAGCCAATTCTTTCATTTTTCCTAAGCCAAAGCCGAATCCCTGTCCTTTTCCTGTCATAATTATTTGTACGCCTGTGCGTTGAATAACAAATCAAATTCAATTATAGATGCGGTAAGTAATTTGCCTCTTTTTTTACCAATAATTAATGCTTCATAGAATGGGGAGTGGGGAGTAGGGAGTAGGGAGTAGGGAATTAGGCATTGGGAATTGCACATTGGTTATTAATTCTTCTTTCTCATCTCGCTCATCCCGCTCATCCCGCTCATCTCTCCCGCTCATCTCTCCCACTCCCCACTCCCCACTCCTCATTCCCCACTCCCCATTCCCCACTCCCCATTCCCTATCCACAAGCACTTTGAAACTCTCCAAGCATTTTGACTTCTGGCTCTAAATTAATAGCCCAACGTTCTTGTACTTGATGTTGGATGTGGCGAATGAGACAGAAGATATCACTAGCTTTTGCACCACCACGGTTAACGATGAAATTAGCATGGAGTAGTGCTACTTGTGCTCCACCAATTTGGTAGCCTTTCAGCCCAGTTTGTTCAATTAACCAGCCAGCACTGTAAGGTTTGGGATTGCGGAATACACTGCCACAACTGGGGAAGTTGTATGGTTGGGTGCTCAATCGATGCTTTTTATGTTGTTTGGTGATTGCCACAACTTTTGCTGGGTCAGCACCTGGCGCGAGTTGTAAGGTGGCTTGGGTGACTATGCGATCACCACCTTGCAATAATGAAGTCCGGTAGCTATAACCTAACTGATTGGGCGTAAGAGTTTCCAGCGTACCATCGGGTGAAAGTACTTGGGCGCTAACTAACATATCTGCGATACAGCTATTATGTGCCCCTGCATTCATCACCACGGCACCTCCTGCTGTTCCGGGGATACCAACAGCCCACTCCAATCCTTGCCACCCTAATTCTGCTGCTGCCCAAACCAAGCTGGGAATTGATTCTCCGGCAGCAACGGTTAATTGACCTTTATCTGGGTCAAAGTTACTGAAGCGGAGATGACGAGTCGCAATGACTAAACCTGATATACCGCGATCGCTCACCAGCAAGTTAGAACCTGCTCCCAGTGTTGTCACCTTTAAATCACGTTCTTTTGCGTATTTAAGACTTGCTTGCAGTGCTTCTAAGTTTCGAGGGGCAACATACAAATCAGCTGCTCCCCCAACTCTATAGGAAGTAAACGCTGACAAAGAAGCCTGGGGCTTGATCGCACAATCAGTATTGGGTAAGTAGATTACTTCACTCTCTACCGAATTAGTTGTTTGGTGTTTCTTTGTATTCAAAGTAGAAACTGTGCAGACGTTTCCAGCTGCCTGGGAAATGGTCATCTTTACTTTATATTGGTAAAATTTTTACATTTATTTACCGCAAAAATACGGTAGAGTGAACCTATGGAACCGTTGCTAGAGGGCGCTTTGCTCAGAAATAAAACTTCGCAAAGTCTCCACTTAAGATGTGGCTTTAGCAGGTTCGCAAAGTGTCGTAATTACTTCAGGAATCACCTGATTCAAGTTCCCAGCCCCCAAAAACAGTGCCAAGTCTCCTGGGCGTAGTGTTTGTAGCAAGTACTCACACACTGAGGTTAAAGTTGGTTGATAAACTACCTGCGAATGTTGTTTAGCAATTTCCGCCGCTAGACGTTCACCACTAATTTGACCTAAATTTGGTTCACCTGCACTGTAAATATCAGTCAGCACAACCAAATCAGCATGGGTAAAGGACTCGGCAAATTCTTGTAAAAAGGTCAGTGTACGACTATAGCGATGGGGTTGGAAGATAGCAACCACTCTTTGCCCTGGTCTTGCCTGTAAACGTGCTGCGGCGAGAGTCACGCGAATCTCGCTGGGGTGATGAGCATAGTCATCAATGAAGGTAATACCATCAACTTCACCCCGGAACTCAAAGCGGCGTCTTGCTCCTTCAAAGGTGGCGATACCTTTGGCAATTTCTCCAAATTCTAAGCCCAATGCGCGACCAACAGCCACTGCTGCTAAGGCATTGCTGAGATTGTGTCGACTGAGCAACCGCAACTTCAACACGCCCAAAGCTTTACCTCTTTCCCAAACTAGAGCCGTGGTGCCATCAGCACGATAATCAATATTACTGACGGTGTAGTCAGCGTCAGTATCTGAGTGCAAGCTGTAACTAATTGTCGGTTGCAAGCGATCGCGCACTGTCGCACAGTCAATACTACCTATTAACGTTTTACAACCCTTAGCAAATGTCTGGAAGATGTCAATGACTTCTTCTAATGTATCGTAGTGGTCAGGATGATCGAGTTCAATATTGGTGATGATGCCAATCTCTGGAGCGTGTTTTATCAAGGAACCATCAGATTCATCTGCTTCGGCTACCAAATATTGGCTTTGTCCCAATCGAGCATTACCCGACCAAGCATTGACTTCGCCACCTACTAAAATCGTTGGGTCTAGACCTGCTTGCAGAAGCATATAGCCAATCATGCTACTGGTTGTAGTTTTGCCGTGTGTTCCTGCCACTGCAATACTGTAGTAATCGGCAATTAAGGCGGCTAGTACATCTGAACGATGTAAAATTGGACAACCTAATTCCAGCGCTGCTTTGTATTCTAAATTATTCGTGTTAATTGCTGTTGAACAAATGACTTGAGGCAGTTTTGACTTAGTATCACTAGGTAATTGTTCTTGTGAATTTAATACTACTGTATTAGCCAATAGCTGAGGGCGAAAGAATTCGAGATTGCTTGCCTCTTGTCTATCAAAAATATGAGCACCGATAGATTCCAACTTGTGCGTAATCTGGTTGGGACGAAGATCCGAACCTGATACTGGAAATTGCCGCTTGGCAAGAACGTATGCCAGAGCAGACATACCTATGCCACCGATACCAATGAAATGAAATGGTCTACCACTAAAATCTACAGAATTAGTCATTTATTGCTCCTCTTACACCACACCACACCATAATCACAAATGACACGCGTATCATAACAGGAATTTGATTTTTACCGTAACTGCTCCTATATGATGTTTATGTTTGATGCCCGAAGGATGTTTCCGCTCTGGCTTTCCTTGTTCAGAATGATTTTACCTTGGTTGGAGGTTTTTGCTATTTTTGAATTGTTCTTAAGATTATTCTGAAAATTTTGGCCGCATCGGGAAAGAAATTCTTGTAATGTCAAATACATATTTTTGGCTACCTTACTGGAATTGGCTACATAATACATTGTTGAGTGAAACTGATTTTAAATTGCATCAAGTCTAGACGTGAGTTGAGTACAATAGTACATTGGTAGTGAAACTATTTTTCAATTGCATAAAACCCAGGCATAACTGGATGCAACAAGTTGCAATTTTTGGTGGCACATTTGATCCAATTCATTGGGGACACCTGCTCGTAGCCGAGACAGCTTTGCATCAAGTATCCCTTGAAAAGGTAATTTGGGTGCCATCCCTAAATCCTCCTCATAAAGAAGCAGCTTTGTTTGAGCATCGTGTCAAAATGCTGCAATTAGCCATAAAAGATAACCCAGCGTTTACTGCCTCACTAGTGGAGGCAAATCGCTCTGGGACTTCTTATGCCATTAACACCCTGTTCGACTTATCTGCTAGTTATCCAAATACTCACTGGTACTGGATTATGGGCTTGGATGCTTTCCAAACCTTACCCCGTTGGTATCGTGGACACGAACTAGCACAAATGTGTGATTGGTTAATAGCACCCCGACAGCTAGGTGGTGAGACTATAACTCAAAGCAAATTAATCTGCAAGCAAGTGGAGCAACAAATCAGGGAGCAGTCATATACCATTCACTGGCAACTCTTGAATATACCTTTAATAGGAGTTTCGTCAAGTCTAATTCGCAAATTTTGCCGCGAACACCAGTCAATTCGTTATTTAGTCCCAAAATCGGTTAGATCATATATTACTAACAACAACCTCTACTCCCACAAATCTGAATAAATTATGTGTTTTTTTATTGATCTAACACTTCATGGTTATAAGTGCTCCCCCCCTTTGCGATATGATTGGGGTCAACGATATCAACATATAAGCATAAATACAGAGGGCAAGACACTGTGATTAGAGTTGCAATCAACGGTTTCGGGCGGATTGGACGTAACTTTGCGCGTTGCTGGGTGGGCAGAGAGAATAGTAAAATCGAGCTTGTCGCTATTAATGACACATCAGACCCTAGAACCAATGCTCACCTGCTAAAGTATGACTCAATGCTAGGGAAGATCAAGGGTGCTGAGATTAGTGCCGATGATAACTCGATCATCGTTAACGGTAAGACGATTAAATGCGTATCCGATCGCAACCCAGAAAAATTGCCCTGGAAAGATTGGGGAATTGACCTAATTATCGAAGCAACCGGGGTGTTTACTAGCAAAGAAGGTGCGCTCAAGCATGTGAATGCTGGAGCCAAGAAAGTTCTGATTACCGCTCCTGGTAAAAACGAGGATGGCACTTTTGTGATTGGTGTGAATCATCAGGATTATGACCACAACATACACCACATTATCAGTAATGCTAGCTGTACAACCAACTGCTTGGCGCCGATCGCAAAGGTGTTGAACGATAGATTCAGCATCATCAAAGGCACGATGACCACCACCCATAGTTATACAGGTGATCAGCGCTTGCTAGACGCTTCTCACCGGGATTTGCGACGGGCGAGGGCAGCAGCGATCAATATTGTACCCACCTCCACTGGTGCGGCAAAAGCGGTAGCGCTGGTAATCCCAGAGCTGAGAGGCAAGCTAAATGGCGTTGCCTTGCGTGTACCGACCCCGAACGTCTCAATGGTAGATTTCGTAGTTCAGGTTGAGAAGCGTACTATTACTGAAGAAGTTAACCAAGCTCTTAAAGATGCTGCTGAAGGGCCACTCAAAGGCATTTTGGACTATAGCGAACTAGAATTAGTATCTTCCGATTATCAAGGTCATGATGCTTCTTCGATTGTCGATGGCAACTTGACTTTTGTCTTAGGTAATGATCTAGTGAAAGTTATGGCGTGGTATGACAATGAGTGGGGTTACAGCCAACGAGTTTTGGATTTGGCGGAATTGGTAGCTGAAAAGTGGCAATAACTTAGTCATTAGTCATTAGTCATTAGTCACTAGTCATTAGTCATTAGAAAAATGAAAAATGACAAAGGACTATTGACCAAAGTGTTGAAATCCCTGGCTAAGACTCAGAACTTGGTCAGGAAATTTTTTTTGTTGGTCGTGGAATAGTACTGTTGATCCGGCTGTAATCCTGCCCACGATCGCAGCACCTTCACCAAGATGTTGTACTAAGGCTGATGCTAACTCTTGTGGTAAGCACAGCACTAATTCAAAGTCTTCGCCACCGTATAGAGCATATTCTAGCGCTTGCTCTTGTGGCAACCAATGGTTAAAAGTTTTTGGTACAGGAATTTGTCTGCGTTCTAGGACAGCGCCAACGCCACTGGCGCGGCAAATTTGGATAATCGCGTCTGCCAAACCATCACTGCTATCCATACCAGTAAAGGAGAGTTGGGAGTTAGGAATTAAGATTTTCCAGAGGATTGGTAAGACATCTAATCGTGGTTGTGGGCGTTGGTGTGCATGGATTAGAGCCGTGCGTTCTGCATCTTTGAGGCTTTGCCCTAATTCGGGATGCAAAAGCAGTTCTAAGCCAGCTCTTGAGGCTCCATGAACGCCTGTAACGACGATCGCATCTCCCACAACAGCAGCAGAACGGCGGATAATTCGATTAGGGTTAACTTGACCAAAAGCGGTAATTGCTACAGTCGTCACAGGCGATCGCACAATATCACCCCCGACAATTAGAGTATTGTATTTTTGCAGGCATTCTGTCATTCCCTGGTATAGTCGCTCAACCCAACTCACCCTAACTTCACCGGGAAGTCCCAACCCGACAGTAATTCCCAATGGGAAAGCACCCATTGCTGCTAAATCTGATAAATTGGCAGCAGCCGCTCGCCAACCAGCATCTTCTGGAGAAGTGGTGAGGTTGCTAAAATGTACGCCTTCAACCAGCACATCTGTAGTCACCACCAAAGATTGCTCTGGTGCAATCTCAAGTACTGCGGCATCATCGCCGATAATTTCTGGAGGGCAAAAGCGCTGTAATCTTTCTAAAAGACCTTGTTCGCCAATGTCTTTTACTTGTTGAGAAGATAAATTACTGTTCATTGGGCATTGGGCATTGGGCATTGGGCATTGGGCATTGGGCATTGGGCATTGG
>NZ_JAQYWQ010000093.1 GCF_029379315.1 Nostoc sp. S13 | reverse complement strand
GACATACAACGGGAAGAGTATCTCTATCTTATATTTAATTAAGTTGACCTACTTAATAGTGCAAGTAGCACTGGCGGTGGTATCGGAAATAACGCCGGCTCTAGTGCTTTAGTTAACACAACAATTAGTGGAAACAGTGCCGGAAACGGTGGCGGTGGTATAGATTCTACTGGGGGCGGCGTTACAAATATACTTAACAGCACGATTACCAATAATACGGCGGGCATTTTAGGAGGAGGTGGAATTAATGGCAGTGCCAATTTAAAGAACACAATTGTTGCCGGAAATTTTGGTAATTATAATAACCAGGATACAGGCAAAGATATTCAAGGGACAGTTAACGGCAATAATTATAATCTAATTGGCTCTCTAGCTGGAGCCAGTGGCACTGTAGGCACTGGTACAGATATCGTCAACCCTTACCCCGGACTCAGCCCCCTACAAAATAACGGCGGACTCACCCTTACCCATGCCCTCCTGACTGGTAGCCCAGCCATTAACGCCGGCAACAACAACTTGATTCCTGCTGATACACAAGACATTGACGGCGATGGCAACACTTCAGAACCCATTCCCTACGACCAACGAGGCTTGGCGCGGCTTGTTGGCCCTAAAGTTGATATTGGCGCATTTGAAGCACAAGTAGCCACTGTCCCCATCACTAACAGCTTACAAGCTAGTACCACAACAACCTTAGCTAATGGTGTCGATAATTTAACTCTGATTGGAACCAGCAATATTAACGGCACTGGCAATAGTGGCAATAATATATTGACGGGTAATAGTGGCAATAATATTCTCACTGGTGGTCTGGGTAATGATACTTACGCATTCAATGCTTCCACCCCATTAGGTAGCGATCGCATTCAAGAAACTACCACAGATGGGAATGATTCTTTAAGTTTTAGTGGTACCAGTACAGATATACAAGTGAATTTAGGCATCATTACCACCCAGACACTCAATAGTAACTTGAAATTGACCCTATCAGCTAATAATGTAATTGAAAATGTGGTTGGTGGTAATGGTAGCGATCGCTTGATTGGCAATAGCCTCAATAATACCCTGAATGGGGGGACTGGTAATGATGTGTTGACAGGTGGAAGTGGGGCTGATACTTTAATTGGTGGGTCTGGAAATGATATTCTTACAGGTGGAGCAGATAGCGATCGCTTTTTGTATAGTAGCGGACGAGCTTTTACTAGTAGCGATTTCGGTAGCGATATCCTGACTGATTTTACCTCTGGAAGCGATAAGTTGGTATTGAGTAAAAAGACTTTTACTGCTTTGAGTAGTATTGTGGGTAATGGGTTGAGTCAAGCTTCTAATTTTACGACTGTAGACGATGATGATTTAGCTGCAACTAGTAATGCTTTCCTGGTTTACAGTCGCAGTAGTGGCAGTCTGTACTATAACCAAAATGGCAATGCAGCAGGCTTAGGAACTGGAGCCGAATTTATCAATCTGCTTAATATTCCCACCTTGACAACGGCTGACTTCACAATTGTTGCCTGAAGTTCATTAAACCAATTCGCAATTCGCAATGACGCTCGTACCTCGCTAACGCTGCGAAGAGAGCAATTCGCAATTACGTTTTGTGTCGGGGTAAAATCCCTGTCACAAAACCTGCTGCCTGTAGAGGCAGGGGAATTAAACTGAACATACTTTGTTAAACTAATATATCAAAATTTGAATTGAATATTTTACATGATAAATACACTTGTACTCTTAGGGTATTTGCTTGAATATACCCAATAAATGAGTTTTTTTAATATTAATAAATAGTTATTCAGATGCAGATAAGCTAATTTTGACTCTGGGAACAGAATCAATTTATTTTATTTATCATTATCTCAACTTTTATAATTATCTATGTCATTTTAAAACCTTGCTTAGTTTTTATTACGAAATAAGATGCGTTTGCCCTGGCCCTGCCCCTTGCACCCCTATGCCATTGAAGCCGCAAACGCTTATTTGCTAAGATTTCCAGTGCGACAACATTAAAACAGGGCAACTTCTCATTACCATGCCAACATCTACACTTGACGATAAAGACGCAGCAGCTATCCAAGCCGCAAAAGAAGCAGTTGCGATATACGATCGCACCGCCTGGGGACGCATCAAAGTCTCTGGCGACGATCGTCTCAATTTCTTGCACAACCAAAGTACTAACAATTTCCAAATACTCAAGCCAGGACAAGGTTGTGATACAGTTTTCGTCACTTCCACAGCCAGAACAATTGATTTAGCAACCGCCTACGTTAGAGAAGATGCGGTAATCCTGCTCGTTTCACCCAACCGCCGCCAGTACCTCATGGAATGGCTGGATAAATATATTTTCTATGCCGATAAGGTGGAATTATCTGATATTACACAATACACCAACACCTTCAGCCTTATTGGCCCAGGAAGCGACGCTATTTTAGAAAAGTTGGGTATTGGCGAACTCATCGGCCAACCTTACGGTAGTCACAAAGTATACACCATTGCTCCGGCGGAGGGAGTGCGGATTGCTGTGGGTAGTGGGTTAGCTGCTCCCGGATACACTTTGAATTTCCCCTATACTGACAAAGCAACGGTGTGGAACAAATTATTAGAAGCTGGGGCGGTAGAGATGAGCGATCGCGCTTGGGATGCCTTGCGAATCTTACAAGGCCGCCCCGCCCCAGATGCTGAACTAACAGATGATTACAATCCTCTGGAAGTTGGTTTGTGGCAAACAATTTCTTTTAATAAAGGTTGCTATATTGGGCAAGAAACCATCGCTCGGTTAAATACATATAAAGGTGTAAAACAACACCTTTTTGGTATCAGACTCAGTGCCCCTGCGGAAATTGGAAGTGCGATCGCAGTTGGAGATGAAAAGGTCGGCAAACTTACCAGTTATACAGAAACTGCTGATGGTTACTTTGGACTAGGTTACATTCGCACCAAAGCTGGTGGCGTGGGCTTGAAAGTGCAAGTGGGAGAAACTGAGGGTGAAGTAGTACAAATCCCGTTTGTTTCTCATGAGTATCCGTAATTACGTAATTCGTAATTAAGAAAGAGTAAAGACGCGAAATTGCATTGGGCTTCTCTACGAGACGCTATCGCGAACGCCCCGCAATGCTTTCGCGTATCTAGTGGTAATCGCTTTTTGGCCCTCTATCTATTGTTATCATTGTTCAAATAAAAATATCCTCTTCTTTGTCCCATTTAGTACCTTGACAAAATTCATCTACCCAAGAAGCTAAACTACCGGCATTAGTGGTTGGTAAATTCACTTTGCTTTTAACGTGTTGTGGTTGGATATTCGCATCTTTGCCGTTGCTCTTAACTTCGGCAGTAATTGCTAGCGATCGCACTGGTTTGCCGTTGCTGTTAATCTCGGTGGTAATTGCTAACAATGGGCCTAGAGGGAGTCGCCCAGATGTCAATCGCACTGTTTTATCATTGCTCTTAACCTCGGTAGCTAATGCCACAGATGGCATAGTTTTGGCTTTGCTATTAACCTCACTGGTCATTGTTGCCGATGCTCCTGAAGGTAACTGACCAGAGTGCCAGCGTACTGGTTGATATTCCCTTAGCAAACCGGAGGATGGCGTTTTTGCCGGAGTATCTGGAGCAATTTTAGTTGCATTTGCTACTACCAACTCAGATTTGCGTGTGCGAACTACCTCAGTAGTAGTTGTAATCAATGGCACAAGTTCATCGGCGCGTGACAAGTTGGAATCTAGAGTCTTAGCAAGAGAATGAAGCGCAATCTTGCTGGCAGTTACAGCCGATGAGAGATGTTTATCCTCAGAATGCTTCTCATCTGGCGACTCGCTTTCAACTTGGGTTATAGCCATAGAATGGTCTGATTTTATTAAACGTAACTCTTCATCAGGACTGAAGTTAAGACCTAAAGCGGCGACTATTTTATCTGGATCGTTATTCAGATCCAGCATAAAAGAAAGTATTTCATCAAACTGAGGTTCTAAAACAGACAGTGTTGCCAAAATAAAACCGGACAAAGGACGGCGCAGACCATCGTAAGTGCCCCAAATTCGCATTTTAACCAGCCAGGAAATATTTTGCTCGTAGTAACTCAGCCACTTTTGTTTTAAGGATTGACGCAGCTGCTGGATATTCATTGGATGCCTCACTTCAGTCAACATGATTGCAGACATTGATATTGAAAATTTAGTTTGATTTCTGGGGATGAAACCGATAATAGAGCATCTGTTGGACTCTTTGACCACCTAGCAAATGATTTTCTATCAGTAGAGATACTTCATCGGGTTGAACACCGCTATACCAAACCATATCGGGTAATACCAGCACCATAGGCCCATTGCCGCATTGTCCCAAACAGCTGCTAGCCGTTACCGTTACACCAGGGATTGGCAAAGCTGCAAAAGCTGCTAATACCTTAGCTGCACCTTGCTTTTTACAAGTACGATTTTGACAAACTCGCACACATCTAGGAGAAGAGGGTTGGTCTATTATCGGGAAGTTTGATGGTTGAGTTATGTTGGTCATTTTTTATACGAAGTAGAGAGGCGCAGAGGAGATAGGGGAGAGGGGAGTAGGGAAAAAGCAGGGGAGCAGGGGAGAAATAACCAATGCCCAATGCCCAATGCCCAATGCCCAATGCCCCATAACTAATCTATTGAAAGTCCTTTTGAGGCTAGCCATTCAGGGTTGAATATCCGTGACTGATACCGTGAACCACTATCACATAAGATGGTGACAATGGTATGTCCTGGGCCCAACTGCTTCGCTAGGACAACAGCTGCGCCAACATTGATACCGGTTGAACCGCCCATTAACAGCCCATCTTTCCTCAGCAGTTGGTAAACTACCCGTAAAGCTTCTTTATCATCGATTTGGATAGCATCATCAGCAAGTGCGCCTTCCATATTGGCTGTAACACGACCGTTACCGATGCCTTCGGTGATCGAATTCCCTTCTATTTTGATTTCGCCAGTTTTGACATAGCTATAAAGTCCACTACCTAGCGGATCGGCAACAACGCATTTAATCGCCGCATTTTGTTCTTTCAAGTACAATGCCACACCAGCAAAAGTACCACCAGTACCAGTTGCAGCTGTCCAAGCATCTATTTTACCATCTGTCTGAGTCCAAATTTCCGGCCCTGTGGTTTCGTAGTGGGCGCGGCGGTTGGCTAAGTTATCAAACTGATTCGCCCAAATGGCATTTTCCAATTCAGCAGCAACTCTGCCAGATAGCTTGACGTAGTTGTTTGGGTCTTTGTAGGGTACAGCAGGGACGGGACGGACTTCTGCTCCTAGTGCTGTCAGTGCGTCTATTTTTTCTTGTGACTGAGTATCGGGAATGATAATTAGGCATTTGTAGCCTTTGGCGTTGCAAATATGCGCCAGTCCAATGCCAGTATTACCAGCAGTTCCTTCTACAACGGTGCCACCAGGTTTGAGTAGACCTTTCTCTTCGGCATCTTCGATGATGTAAAGTGCAGCCCGGTCTTTGACGGAACCGCCAGGATTGAGGAATTCTGCTTTACCAAGGATTTCACACCCTGTTTCTTCACTAAAGCTGTTTAAGCGAATTAGGGGTGTGTTACCAACAGCGCCAACGAAGCCATTTTTAATATCCATTTTGACTGTACCTATGTGAGTATCTATAAAAATTTTGGCTTATAGCGGTGGCATGATTTCCAACTGATTTGCCTAAAATCTTATATCTTATTCAAATTTAGAACGAAGCTTAGTGAGAAGCGTAGTTTACCGCCGCAGTGTCATTTGAGATTTAAGCCTTCCATTCAGACTCTGGGACATCTGCATCAAGCATAATGTTACGTAGCGTTCCTATTGATAAGGCACAATTACCTGAAGTTGTCGTTCAATATTTCGCCATTTGCGATGACTACCCTTTTGAGAGACTAACTCAAACCCATAACGCTGTAGGATGCTTTCAACTTCATCAGCATTCATTCGTCGGGTACGGCTCATCCCACAATAACCTCGCGTGTAAATGCTCCTGGTGCTAGTTCAATCGAATCAGGTTCAAGATAAAGTGCGATCGCTTCACGAATATTTTCTAAGGCTTCGTCCTCTGTTTCTCCTGCTGAGACACAACCTGGTAACTCTGGGCACCAAACAGCCCAGTCACCTGTTTCTGCATCTGGTTCAAGAATTACACGCCACTTCATTGAATATCTCCTTGGTTTGATTCTGCTGATTTAAGACTTAGGTGTTTATTTCCTTTTACCAAACTTTATTCATATTCAAAACAAACCCAGGCAATATCGATTCACCGCTAACAGTGGCGGGATTTTCCAAACATTCCTCTGGCACACCCGGACGATAAATATAGACTCGGCGATGCTTGCGGTCAATTAGCAATCCTAGCTGTACTCCTGGCTCCCTCATATATTCTTCCATTTTCTCTTTCAACGGTTTGAGGTTATCAGAAGGCGACCTCAGTTCAACTACAAAATCTGGACAAATAGGGGCAAACCTTTGCTGTTGTTCTGGCGAGAGAGCATTCCACCGTTCCAGTTTAATCCAGGAAACATCAGGCGATGTCTACGACGGGCTACGCCTACGCTCTGCACCTGTTGATAGCTTAAATCCTGTGTTGGAGTCAAAACAAATACCTGTAGTATCTTTTTCTGTCCAAACATACAACTGACCAGCTATGTTGAAATTACGATTACCTGTTTCTGAACCAGTGGGCGGCATAATTGATATTTCTCCAAATTGATTCCGCTCAATGCGTAAGTCACGATTAACCTGACAGAAGTCAAAAAACTGCTCGTCTGTCATTTGCATTGAGGGGGGAATTTGCACAACTAAAGGGGATGAAAGCATGATGATTTCCTCTAGGTTTTGCTGTCTACCCGACTGGCTTTTATTTCTTATTCTCACCCAATTCATTAACTAAATCCATGCTGGGATTCAAGCATACAGGAGTTTTCTTTTGCATGAAGTACAAAGCTATGGGTTTTGAGGCAGAAGGCAGTTCTTGCTGGAGGCAGGAGGCAGAAACTCTTTATATCTGATTTTCAGTCCTGTATTGTGTACCTCACTTACTTGCAAACTGCTGTAATACCAGTAATAGTCGTTTTCGCTATAAATTTCTGGAAAGCCGCTACATTTTATGGTAGTTAACTTCTAGCTTAAATTTAGAAGGTAAGGAAAATTAAAATAGTAATTTTACTGGGGTTAAAAAATATTTATGTAAGTTAGTATACTCCATGATTGACGAGTTAATGCTGACATCATTTCATTCTCTTAGATAGGGTGGACACCGATGACATCTGAAAGTAATCGCCAAATAGGACTTGAACACCGGGAACGTATACTACGAGAACGAGAAGTTGAATTGCGACTGCGCGAAATGGAAGCTAACATCCATGCTAACGATACGGCTTTTCATCAAACTGTCAAGCATCAGCCGGAAGATTCCCAGAAACCTTGGATCAAAAAAGTTATCCTCGGTGGAAAGCTGTTTGCTCTTGGTGTGATAACGCTGGTTGCAGTGAAGATAGCCTCAGTGCTAGCTGGATTTATTATTGTTGCTGCGCTGGGGTGGATGTGTTACAAATTATTTTTTGAATCCAAAAAAACCAATCTTTAATAAAGGTGTAAATATTATGAGTGAGCAGGTAGTAACTGACAGATTTATCCAAGATTTAGAGCGTGTTGCTCAAGTGCGATCGCAGATTTCTGTGTGTTTGAGCAAAATGGCTGAAACAATTAATAAAGCTGAATTGGCTGGGGACTATTCATCAGGAAAACTCAGCTTAGAGAGAGATATTGAAGATATTGCAGTAGCTAGTAAAAACCTCCGCGAAGGTGTATTTCGCCTTTTGGTATTGGGTGATATGAAACGGGGAAAAAGCACATTTCTCAACGCCTTAATTGGTGAAAACTTATTACCGAGTGATGTTAACCCTTGTACCGCAGTGTTAACAGTTTTACGCTATGGGACGGAAAAGAAAGTCACTATTCATTTTAATGATGGGAAAAGTCCACAACAGCTAGATTTTCAAAACTTTAAATATAAATATACCATTGATCCGAGTGAAGCTAAAAAACTAGAGCAGGATAAAAAACAAGCTTTTCCTGATGTTGATTATGCAGTAGTTGAGTATCCTTTAACGCTACTAGAAAAGGGAATTGAAATTGTTGATCCCCAAGCTGATTTAGAGGGAACTGGCTTTCCGAAGTTTATGGGTTCGCTTAATACTTTTCTTACCAAAAGACTTATCCGGAAATGAGAACTTTATTTGGCTGAAACCTAGCTCTGGAGAGGGTTTTAGAGGTTCCTGTTTTATATAAGCTAAAAAGCCAGCTATGTAAGGGTTTCAGCTATTTTGAGGTTTATTTGTGGATAAGTCTAAAGAACGTGCGATCGCAGAACTCCGTCAAGTTAGAACCTTAGCTAGACAAGCCTGTAATCATACCCGCGAAGCAGTTGCTAGACGTATACCATTACTTGACCAAGATGTAAATGAATTAAAAAAACGGATTGATTCAGTGGAACCAGAGTTTAACAAACTCACAGGTATTCGTAATGAATTCCAAAAAGAAATTATCAACACCAGAGACACTCAAGCAAGAACGATTTCTGAATCTTTTCGTAGCTACGTTTTAAACTTAGGCAATACCTTTGAAAATGATTTCTTACGCTATCAGCCAGAATTAAACCTGTTTGATTTTCTCAGTAGTGGTAAACGAGAAGCATTTAATACCGCACTGCAAAAAGCCTTTGAGCAATATATCACCGATAAATCTGCGGCTTGGACATTAACGGCTGAAAAGGATATCAATGCAGCTTTTAAAGAACTTTCTCGCAGTGCTGCACAATATGGCGCATCTTACAGTCAAGTCACAGACCAAATCACAGAAAAGCTCACCGGACAAGATGTCAAAGTAAATACCACTACTACTGCTGAAGAAGATAACTCTCCCGCCTGGGCAAAATGGGCAATGGGATTGTTATCACTGTCTAAGGGAAATCTTGCTGGTTTCGCGCTAGCCGGGGCAGGATTTGATTGGAAAAATATTTTGTTAAACTACTTTACTGTGATTGGCGTTGGCGGGATAATTACAGCAGTGACAGGTATTTTTCTTGGGCCCATCGGGTTTGCACTGCTAGGTTTGGGAGTAGGATTTTTGCAAGCAGATCAAGCCCGTAAAGAGTTAGTTAAAACTGCTAAAAAAGAGTTAGTTAAACACCTACCCCAAGTCGCGCATGAGCAATCTCAGGTTGTATACAATGCCGTGAAAGAGTGTTTTGACTCTTACGAAAGAGAAGTGAGTAAGCGGATTAACGATGATATTGTATCTCGAAAATCTGAATTAGATAATCTGCTCAAGCAGAAAGAAACCCGCGAAATAAATCGTGAGAGTGAGTTCAAACGTTTAAAAACCTTACAGGAAGATGTAATAGCTCAGTTGCAAAAAATCGAGGCAGCATATAGCAATTTATTAGCCTACTATAGCTAATATTCCTCATTACTCTCAACTCTCGTTCCCAGCTATAAGCTGGGAATGCCTACTGGGAGGGCTGCTGCCTCCCATAACCATAAAAATGTGAGGCGGTAGCCCCCAATGATTTGCATTACTAGGCGCAGCCTGGGAACGAGGAACTATGCAACAACAGTATGAAGGTTATAAGGATTTAGTAGATTCTCTCAAATCTGCATCTGCGTTACTGAATTTAGAACGCAAATCGCAACTGCATCAAGATATAACTACCATTTGCAATCATCTGGTTAATCCTAGTTTTCGGATTGCGGTATTTGGCCCTTTTAATCATGGCAAATCTACCCTATTAAATGCCATTTTGGGGAATCGCACCTTACCAATTGATTTAATTCCTACCACAGGTGCGGCAATTACTGTCAAGTATGGCTCCGATGTGCGAACTCGCATCATGTTGGTAGATGGTACAGAAATATCCCGCAGTGGCACAGAAGTTTTACAGCAATTTGCAATTCTTGATAGCAATAGGCAGATGCAAAAAGATGTCGCATCTGTGGAAGTTTTCTGTCCGCATCCATTTTTGGAAACGGGTGTAGAATTGCTCGATTTACCGGGAACAAATGATCGAGATGAACAAGATAATTTAGTCCGAGAACAACTTTTAAGTGCAGATTTAGTCATCCAATTATTAGATGCACGTAAATTAATGACTTTAGGTGAGCGGGAAAATTTACGAGATTGGCTATTAGATCGCGGTATTAAAACAGTTATATTTGTTGCCAATTTTCTTAACTTACTCGAACCCGACGAGCAAAAACAAGTTCAAAATCGGCTGCTGTTTGTTGCCGAAAGCTTTCGAGCCGAATTACCTCCAGGTTTTAGTAATTTATATCGCGTTGATGCTTTACCTGCTTTAAGAGCCAGATTAAAAGGCGATGTTGCTGCTGCCAATAGTAGCGGGTTAGCGGCTTTTGAAACAGCTTTGCAAAATATTGTGGGGATTTTGCAACCAAATCGTGGTAGTGTGCGTTTGCCAAGAGTGGAAGCGATCGCTTCTCAAATCCAATTTTCATTAAAAGCTAAAATTGACCCGATTGCTATTGAAATAAAATCCTTTGATGATAAACAAAATACTAAAATTGAAATTAAAGAAAAAGCAGCCAACTTAATTTATAAAGGTTTTGCTACTAGCGTGGCAGAGTTACGCGATTGGCTAGCATTACCCAAGTTACTCACAAAATATCAAGCTGATGCAGCAGTTGCATTGGCAGAAAATAACTTTAAAGATTGGCAAACAAATACTCTTAAAAAAGACCTGATAAAATTGCAATTTGCGGCGATAAAATGGCTTGAACAAGCTTACGAATTTTTCCAAGAAGAACGACCGCAAGATTTATTAATTTCCTTTCCTAGCGAACCACAAGTGATACTACCCTCAAAGCCAAGCAATACTGATGATTTGAGTGAACCTGGTTCCATCGCTGTTGGTGGTGGTATTGGTTGGTTATTGGGCGGGCCGGTGGGTGCTGCTGTCGTCGGGAGTATTTCTTATTTGTTAAATAAGAATATCCAACAACAAGACGAACACTTAGCAAATGAATCTTACCATCAGCAAGTTGCTAAACTTTGTATAACTGCAATTGAAGGTTATTTATCTCTCTTCAGTAGTCAAGGGTTATCAATTTTAAATGAATATGAACAGAAAGCCGAAAAAGTAATTTGTTTTGAAGTCAGTCAAGAACCAATAGAAATTACTA
Organism: Nostoc sp. S13; assembly: GCF_029379315.1. Taxonomy (GTDB): domain Bacteria; phylum Cyanobacteriota; class Cyanobacteriia; order Cyanobacteriales; family Nostocaceae; genus Nostoc. The sequence continues at coordinate 18,533 of NZ_JAQYWQ010000093.1, read as the reverse complement.
AGAAACGTCAAAGTTTGCAGCAGTTAAAAGACTGTTTTAATCAGTTAATAAAAGAGTTAGAAAAAGTCAAAATACTCTCCAATCATCAACCTTATAAACAAATACCAAAATACACTAATACCAATAGGAAATATTCACCACAGTTTGAGAGAGTTCAAACTTCCCCTAAAAAAGATCCTGGTATTAAGGAACAACAGGAAAATACTGCTAACAATAATCGGACAAGGGTAAAATCTGTTTCTCCACCACCACCCCCAAAAGCTTCTCCCTCTCCACGTCCAGAAGAAGTGGAGGCGAAATTTCGTGATTGGGAACTCAATGAAGAAATAGCGCGAATGAAAGCAGAGATGCGATTGCCTGGTTTTAAAACTGGCAAACAGCAAAATACAACTCAAAGCAACAAAGCACCCAACCAACCAAAAACCCAGACGGAAAAAGATAAAATTACTCGCGCCTACAGCATTTTAGGATTGCAAGCAAATGCTTCTTTGGCTGAAGTAAAGCAGGCTTATCGAACTTTAGTAAAAAAATGGCATCCAGATTTGTTTGTTGGTAAACCGCAACTACAAAAACAAGCACAAGATAAAATGCACTTAGTTAATGATGCTTATACAATTTTAAGTGAGAAATGAAAGATCGCCGACTTCTTTGATAAATCGGGGATCTTTCATTAGAATTAGGAAATTGTTAGGTAAGATTTATGCAACTGCTATCTTTGAGGAATGGCTTTTTGGCGTTAACCTTGACTGCGATCGCTTCAGCCGGTGGGTTAATCACAGCCTGTACCGATACTGCTTCCCAGAAGCAAAGCCAAGCCCCAAACGCAACCGCTACCAATACTAGCGACAAGCAGATGAATCACAGCATGGCAATGGATTTAGGCCCAGCCGATGCTAATTTTGATTTACGGTTTCTCGATGCTATGATACCGCACCATCAAGGGGCTGTGGAAATGGCTAAAGAAGCGCAGCAGAAATCAAAACGTCCTGAAATCAAAAAGCTAGCAGACAATATCATCAAATCGCAGAACCAAGAAATCACTCAGATGAAGCAGTGGCGACAAGCTTGGTATCCCAAGGCGGGAGATAAACCAATGGCTTATGACAGTCAAATGGGGCACATGATGGAGATGTCGTCTGACCAAACGAAAGCTATGATGATGAGTCAGGACTTAGGTGCAGCTGATGCTGAGTTTGATCTACGCTTTATCAATGCAATGATTCCTCACCATGAAGGGGCTGTAACAATGGCAAAAGATGTCTTGAGTAAGTCTCAGCGCCCTGAAATTAAGCAATTAGCCCAAGAAATTATCAAGGCACAAAATACAGAGATTAAACAAATGCAGCAGTGGCGAAAAGCCTGGTATAACAAGTGAGCCTAAGTATCTGCGTGGATATAGCAATCCTATAAAGGAACGAACCGCCAAGTCGCCAAGGATGCCAAGAGAAAGCAACTGATATGCAGTGGTTGGGAATTTCAGCTAAATGTTTGGTTATTTCAGGAGCGATGTCAGCCTAAATTTAACTAAAACTTTTTTTACCAAACTTTACTCATATTCAGAATAAACCCAGGCAATACCAACTCGCCGCTAACAGTCGCAGGATTATCTAAACATTCCTCTGGTAATCCAGGACGATAAATATAAACTTTACGCTGCTTACGGTCAATCAACCAGCCTAACTGTATTCCTGGCTCCTTCATATATTCCTCCATTTTTTCTTTCAAAGTTTGGAGGTTGTCGCTGGGAGATTTGAGTTCGACTACAAAATCTGGACAAATGGGTACAAACCTTTCTTGTTGTTTTGGAGACAGAGAATTCCATCGTTCTAGTTGAATCCAGGAAGCATCTGGCGATCTGTTTGCACCTGTTGATAACTTAAATCCGGTACTAGAGTCAAAAGTTATACCTGTATCATCTTGTTCCGACCACACCCATAACTGCCCAAAGATGTTGCCTCCACGGTTGCCTGTTGTCCCTCCTGTAGGTGGCATAATTGATATTTCTCCAAATTTATTCCGCTCAATGCGTAAGTCACGATTCACCTGACAGAACTCAAAAAATTGTTCGTCTGTCATTTGCATTGATGACGGAATTTGCAAAACCAAAGGGGATGAAAACATCGGGATATCCTCCAGCTTCAGATGCCTAGCCCACTGACTTTATTCTCACGCAAAGAAACAAAGACGCCAAGATAGAACTTTGCGACGGCAGTCGCTCATGGGGGAAACCCCCATCGCCCTTGGCGTCTCCCCTTGGGAGAAGACCGCGCTGCCTCGCCTTTGCTTTTTTATCCGAAATCATTTTCAGATTTACTTGTTAGGCTGAGGAGTTAGCCGCAGATAGGGTTTGACTTCCTCATAACCTTTGGGGAATTTCTCTTTGAGTACTTCTGGATCTTTGAGTGAGGGGATAATTACGACATCCTGGCCGTCTTTCCAGTCAGCTGGTGTGGCCACGCTGTAGTTATCAGTCAATTGCAGAGAATCAATCACCCGCAAAAGTTCATCAAAGTTGCATCCCGTGCTGGGAGGGTAGGTGAAAGTGAGACGAAGTTTCTTATTGGGGTCAATCACGAAAACCGATCGCAAAATCTCAGCCTGTGCTTCCTTAATTCCTTGAGAGGGAATGGGGGTTTCAAAGCCTCTCTCCGCTTCGGGGAGAGGTTTGGAGAGGGGTTTATAGTATACTTTACGACTTTTCAAACATCCTCTTAGCCGGGGGGTGAATTTTCTTACAAATCATTTAGGATTGCTATACAACCACACCTGTATAAAATTGAATTACTTTTTTGGGAATATGTATTTTACCCCAAGAGTCATCAATAAACATTTTAAAGTCTGTTATTGAAGTCCAATAAAACTCTTCACCAATTTTTTCATTTACATTAGCAGGATTGAAAATTACAGAATGAAGAATTCCCCAAACTATGTTGCTGGAAATTAATAGTTTATCGCCATCATTTCCCAAAGTTACATGATTACTAAATATCAGATTTGGATCAATTGAGTTGCCATGAACTAAATCACATCTGAGAACGTAATAAATCAGTTGTTCTACAGAAACAGTATTACCTATAATCCCTGGAATAGACAGCTTACCTCGTGGAATTTCTACATTCTTACTCATCAATCCAGGCAAACCAGAATATGTGATCAGCCACATGAATTCCCTAAGAAAGCGTTGATACTCATCCCGTGAAGATTTGGGAAGTTTATAGTACTTGATAGAAGTTGCATCAACAGCAATACAAGCATCAGTTAAAGCTAGCTCAATCTCACCTTTCCCCCAATGATCGATAGCTGATTTTACTCTTTTAGCAATAGTAATCATTTTTGCAGTTTGGCAGTGATAATAAGAAGTTTAAAGAGTAACTAAAAATTTTAATTTGATGTATAACTAGTTATTATAGGGCAATTTGTATGTACTGCGTCCCTATGCAGTTTATCAGGGTACTAAAATATTGAGACAATCCTGCCATACAGTTTTCTTCCACAGGCTCAAACTGTATGGCTGCCAATGATGTTTGATAGCGATCGCTCTTTTGAAGAAGAATTCAGAAGTCAGAATTCAGAAGTCAGAAGTCAGAAGTCAGAAGTCAGAAGTCAGAAGTCAGAATTCAGAATTCAGAATTCAGAAGTCAGAATTCAGAATTCAGGAGTCAGAATTCAGAAGTCAGAATTCAGACCCGCGACTGATTGAAGACCACAAAACAAGAAAATTTGGTGGGGGTCTTAAACGCCGATTATTCATCCACCAGTCGTCAGAATACCTTTCCTGTATTCTGACGACTGGCACCTTTATTCTGTTCGATAAAATTGGTAATTCTGGATTCGGATTAGCGATCGCTGAGGCAATTGTTTCAACGGTCTGTGATTTGCATTGATGACGGAATTTGCAAAACCAAAGGGGATGAAAACATCGGGATTTTTTCCAGGTTATGATGCCTAGCCCACTAACTATATTCTCACGCAAAGAAACAAAGACGCAAAGTTATATTTTGGCGTCTTTGTTTCTTTGCGTAAAATCATTTTCAGATTTACTTGTTAGGCTGAGGAGTTAGCCGCAGATAAGGTTTAACTTCCTCATAGCCTTTGGGGAATTTTTCTTTGAGTACTTCTGGATCTTTCAGTGAGGGGACAATTACAACATCCTCACCATCTTTCCAGTTGGCTGGTGTCGCCACACTGTAATTATCAGTCAATTGCAGAGAATCAATCACCCGCAAAAGTTCATCAAAATTGCGTCCCGTGCTGGGGGGATATGTGAAAGTGAGACGGAGTTTCTTGTTGGGGTCAATCACGAAAACCGATCGCACTGTCACAGCTGCATTAGCATTCGGGTGGATCATGTCGTAAAGGTCAGAAACCTTGCGATCAGCATCCGCCAAAATTGGGTAGTTAAGGGTGGTGTTTTGAGTTTCTTCAATGTCTCCCACCCAGCCCTTATGGGATTCAACGTTATCAACGCTAAGTGCGATCGCTTTGACATTGCGCTTGTCAAATTCTGGTTTGAGCTTGGCAACTGTGCCGAGTTCTGTTGTGCAAACAGGTGTAAAATCAGCAGGGTGAGAGAACAGCACAACCCAGCTGTCACCTGCCCATTCGTAAAAATCGATGTCGCCGTGTGTTGAGGCTTGCGTAAAGTTGGGTACTGTATCACCTAGACGGAGAGCCATGTGAGATTCCCTGTAGTTAGAAAAGCATATGTGTTCTACTATGCCATCATGACATAAAACCCCTATTCCCCAATCGGAGTTTAGCGGTTTGAAACAAAATTTTGGAAAGTCTGATCTTTTTTCTCTTATTGCATATTTTATCTACTTTGTCAATGCGTAAGTTATAGCAATGTTAACTCTGGCTGTAGCATGTGAAGCGATCGCTTCAGGGAGCATCTCACTTTCGTCAAAAGCCTTGTAAAACCTCACCCCAAGCCTCTCCGTGGGTTCAAAGAGGGAGCAAGAATCTTGTTTCTCATCTGGTATATTTGCCCTCATTGAGATGCTCCCTTGCTTCATTGATTGCTACAGCACAATAGCGTGTTTTTGGAGGTTGCGATCGGGCATATTGTAATCTCTCGCTCAAAATTAATTAGCTAGATAGTTGTGTATCTTATCCTTATCTCTTCGTAGAGTACCCAAAGCTTTTTGCTCTATCTGTCGCACTCGTTCTCGACTAATACCCATACGTTGACCAATCTCTACTAAAGAAAGTTCATTTCCATCTGTTAAACCAAAACGTAAAGTTAATATTTCTCGTTGCTGAGAAGTTAATTTTGACAATAAGTTTTGAATATTTTGTTGGAGAAACTTTTGGTCAGCGTATAATTCTGGCGAGAGTCCATCATCCTCCAACATATCTTGTAATTCTGTATCTTTTTCTGAGCCAACTCGCAATTCTAAAGAGACAGGTTGACGTGCTAAGAGTAAATAATCTCGAATTTGTGTTGGTTCTAAAGATAGTTCTTCGGCGATATCAGCTGCGGTAGGAGTCCGACCTAATTTTTGAGTTAATTCACGTTGAATACGCTTGATTTTATTCAGTTTTTCTGTAATATGAATAGGCAAGCGGATAATACGTCCTTTTTCGGCGATCGCTCGTGTAATTGCCTGACGAATCCACCAATAGCCATAAGTTGAAAACTTGTAGCCTTTAGTAGGGTCAAATTTCTCAACTCCTCGCTCTAAACCTAAACTTCCTTCTTGAATTAAGTCGAGAAAATCTAGGTTATGTCTTTGATATTTTTTAGCAATAGACACTACAAGTCGCAGGTTAGCCTGAATCATTTTCTGTTTAGCTTGATGTCCCTGATGTAGCTGTTGCAGCAGGGATTTTTCACCGATATTTATATTTTCAATCCACTCTTGTTGTGTCGGTTGACGTTTTAATTGAATCGCTAATTTTTCTTTGGCAGCAAGCAAAGCCATCATTTGTTGAACTTGCTTGGCAAAATTAATCTCTTGCTCCTGAGTTAATAAAGGTATACGTCCAATCTCGCTAAGATAAGTACGTACTATATCAGTAGTATATAAAAACTTTTCATTTTTATTATTTACTTCTATAGACTGGCTAGATAGATTATTCATAGTTATTTGAACCTTCAGAAAAACTTGTTGGTTAAGAGGGAAATAAACTTAAATCCGAGATAATTACTGTGACATTCAGAAATTAAATTAGAACGAAATTCTTAATTTTGATAATTAAGGTGCTGAGGTTAATTGTGACTGTAATCGGTTTCTAGCTTAACTTTAAAAAGTAAAAATAAAGAATTTGGCAAGATTTTTCTGGTTGTTGTCACATATAATTATTTCGCCAAAACTAATATTTATTTTTTAAGTTAAGAGCTTGATGTGACAGGAGCTTGTCAAAGAATTGAAAAAGTTATGTCTATTCAAATTCCAGCAGATTTTAACAAAGGTGAAGTACACAAGTTAAGTCTCCAAGCTAGGTATAAAGAGTGTTTTAATTCTGTTAGCGTCGCGGGGCGTAGCCCATTCTGACACCTCGGCGGAGCGTCTCGGGCTTTGTTTGTTCAGCAATTCTGCTGTAAGTACCCAGACATGATATAGACTATGACGCATAAAAGTACTTTTTGCTTCCTTCTGTCTGTTTACAGTTTTAGCCTAAGTGAAGTCGCCTTCTGGGAATCTAAGCAAAAAAATCACTCCCTGCACATGTTGTCATGGAGTAAAAGATCGCTCTAAAGTGAAGTTATGTCTTTTCTAATCCCTCTCGGATTTTGGCCTTTTCCTAGCAAACAAACTAGTCATACTTAATCCAGTAACCAACAACCCCAATAGTCCTAGTCCGTTCAAAATCGGGTAGATTCTCTCTAAACCGAAGATTTCACCACGATGAATCGAAAGCAGTAGACTACGGGCGACTCCAAGGTTAGCTGACCACTCACCTACGAGGGTAGCTGCAATACCAGTTAATAATGTTACAGCAAGCGGTAAAGCCAAAATAATCGCCAAAGTCCGGTGATACTTGCGAAATGAACGCATTATCCAAATTCTCCAGTGGAAACTATCGCAGTTTAGAGCTTGATGAGGTACAGAACTGATCTAAAATTTTCTCATTCTGTGACTCCTCCTGTATGTCAATTAACCTTTAGAAACAGTGGCGATATTTGTGTCAAGTGTTTGTAACCCCTTAAGAGCTTTCGCTTTATCTTTTGCTTTCAGCGCACCTTTCACCTGAGTCGCAGCATCTTCGATTGTATTATAGGTTTTTGAAGATTTAGTTTTGACACCATCCTCAACCTTAGACCAAGAGTTTTCAAACTTATCAAATTCCTGTTGAGCTTTGTCAAAGTTTCCGGCTGACACCGCAGTTTTTGTATTTGAAACTACACTGACCAAAGTATTAAAACCTCCCTGCGGAGCATCAGGCGTTTTTGATACTGTTGTTCGCGCAGTGGCTTCAGTGGTAGCAGGAGTCTGGGTAGCAGATTCTTGAGCGCTGTTGCATCCTACCAATGTCAGTAAGCCAATTGCAGTAATAGGGATGATGTAAATTAAGCGTTTCATAATACCTCTGTAATAATGATAAATCGCCAAGTACTGACGGTATCAGCTACTAGATTAGCAAACCTGTTGTCTAAGAAGATGTTTGTAAAGTCTAATTTATCAGGACTTACGCACTCAAAACCTGAAACCTAGATCCCCCCTAACCCACGCCAGTCGCCTCAAGTCGGGAAACCCGCCCACAGCGCTGGCTCCCCTTAAAAAGGGGGGAACTTTAAAAGCCCCCTTTTTAAGGGGGTTGGGGGATCTCTTGTGCGTAAGTCCTATTATCTTAAATTAAAGGGTTTAAATGCCCCGCAGTCGCCACAACGGGGGAAACCCCCGCAAGGCGCTACTCTCCTTATGTAACTCTCTTCTTTAAGAGACTCTGCGCGTAGCTTGCTTCTCTGTAAGGGTACAATTTGGAATTTGGAGTTTAGAATTGTTAAGCTCCATCATTTTTGATTGATAATAAAGTGTTATTTATGACTTCTTTTCTGATTAAAAAATCTTGAATACGGTTGACAAATTCTTCTAACTCTAAAATTAAGTTAGTAGTACCTCTACGCTCTTGATGGTAAGCCAATTGTTCTAGTTTGTCAGCTGCTAGATACATAGCTGTGGCTCCAATGTTGGCACTAGAACCTTTAAGTTGATGAGTTTCTCGCGCAATTCGTTCAAAGTTATCAGATGCGATCGCTGCTTTAATTAATTCTAAACGGGGTTTCATATCTTCAAAGCATACTTGCAATAGATTTAATTCAAATTCTCGATCATTTCCCGATATCCGATGCAACTGTTCCCAATCAATTGCTAGGTCAGTGGAAACTGTCTGTTCATACACAACTGCCTCTTGTTGTGAAATGATCACGCCTGTCCAATGCTCTAGGGTCGCAGCTAATTTTTCTTTAAACACTGGCTTACTCAGATAGTCGTCCATTCCGGCATTGAGACACATTTGTTCATCTTGTTTCATCGCATTAGCCGTCATCGCAATTACCACAGGACGACGACGCAACACAAAGGCATCCTCTTGCCAACGATGAATTTCTTTTGTGGTTTCCAAACCGTCGAGAATTGGCATTTGGCAATCCATGAGAATCAAATCGTAAGGAATTTTTTCTAATAGCTGCAAAACTTCCTTTCCATTCGCAACCACATCGGCTTTATAGCCTAAACTCTGGAGTTGCTTCAAGGCTACTTTCTGATTCACCAAATTATCTTCAGCTAAGAGAATTCTTAACTTGAATTTAGTAGAGGCGTTAGGGGAAGAGGAAGTCAGAATGTCTGAAGTTTCTCTACTCTGGATTTTTTCAGTAGCTTCTAGTCTCCAGTCTCTAGCCCCTTGTTCTGATTCCGGCGCAGTTTCTAAAATAGTTATGATGGTATCGAGGAGTCGTGATGCCTTAATGGGTTTGACCAAATAAGCAGCAAATCCCATTTTGAGCGCCTGCTGTGCTTCATTCCGTTGATTATTAGAGGTGAGCAGAATCAAAGGTATCTCAGCAATTGCCGAATTGGCTTTAATTTGTTCGCCTATTGTCATGCCATTTGTTTGAAGTATTTGCATATCAACCAAAGCGACATGATATGATTTCCCCTGCTCACCAGCTGACTCAATAGCTTTGAGAGCAGCAGCAATACTGTCAGCGTGATCTACCTGCATTCCCCAATGACTAGCTTGATGGTAGATAATTTTGTAATTAGTAGTGTTATTATCCACCACTAACAAGCGGCGATCGCCCTTGGCGTTGGCGTTGGCGTTGGCATAGTGTGTCGCAGACAAGCCATCGGATTTTGGCAAAACAGGCTCAACAAGCTTTGTAAAAAGCACCTCAAACCAAAACTTAGATCCTTTCTCCATCTGACTTTCTACCCCAATCACTCCTCCCATCAAGGTTACAAGTTGTTTGCAGATGGCTAATCCCAAACCGGTACCACCATACTTGCGAGTGGTAGAAGCATCCACTTGGGTAAATGGCGTAAAGAGTTTGCGTTGGTCTTCAGGGCTAATGCCAAGACCAGTATCTGTGATGTCAAAGTGGATAGTGGCTGTAGTAGAGGAAAGCGATCGCAATTCGGCTTGCACTAATACTTCGCCAACGCTGGTAAACTTGATAGCGTTGCTGATTAAGTTCATGAGAATTTGCCGCAGCCTACCAGGATCTCCTTTGAGCAGGGTGGGGACGTTCTGCTCAATCAGGGCGGCAATTTCTAATCCCTTGTTATGGGCTGAAGGAGCCAATAATTCCACCACTTCTTCCACACAAGTCGATAGGTCAAAATCTAGAGTTTCGAGAGCCATCTGTCCAGCCTCAAGTTTGGAAAGATCCAAAATCTCGTTGATTAAACTTAAAAGGTCTTCTCCACTACTACGAATTGTCTCAATAAAATCTCGCTGTTCTGCGTCCAAGGAAGTATCTAACACTAAACCGGTCATTCCTAAGACAGCATTCATCGGAGTCCGAATTTCATGACTCATATTTGCCAAAAAGGCACTTTTCGTCTGAGAAGCTAATTCGGCTTGGCGACGGGCAATTTCAAGCTCTTTTCGCTGACGAGTTTCTACTGCTAATAGTTGGGCTTGGGCTAAGGCAATACCTACTTGGTCAGCTATTTCCCGCAAAAGATGAGTTTCAAAGCTAGACCACTGGTGAGAATCGTCAGACTGATGAACTACGAGTAAACCGCGAAGTTCTTCTTTGACTAGAATGGGCACAACCAAATTGACTTTCACCCCAAACTGTTGCATTAATTCCAGATGATTTTGTTCAACTTCCGGCAGATTGAAGTTAGCAAGCCCCAAAATCTGTCCTTGACGGTACTGGTGTAGATAGTACTGTTGTAGATATTCCGCTTGTAAATAGAGAGTGGTGATATTTTGCTCTTTGATTATTGGTAAGCCAGAAACTACTGCTTCAATAACGGTGGGTGCAGACTCATCTGGCAAAAGCTGATAGATCAAAACTCGGTCAGTCTGGAGAATCTTTTGTACCTCCTGAACAGTGATTTGGAGAATTTCTTCGATTTGCAAAGACTGGCGAATCTTCAGGGTGATTTCGGTAAATAATTGCGATCGCAAGTTTTGGCGTTGTATTTCTTCTTCAGCTTGTTTACGCTGGATAAATTGCCCTACTTGCTCACCAATCGAATTCATCGTTTTTACCAAATCTTGGTCAGGCGGCTGGATTTCCCGGTTGAAGCAGGTAATGACACCGATAATTTTGTGACCACTGCGGATTGGAAACCCGAAGGCTGCGCGTAGTTCTACTTGAGCGCTGATTTTGAAGCGGGAAAAACTGAGTTCTTTAACCACATCAGTGATCCAAACAGGTTCAGAACTAGCCCAAACCTGACCAGGTAGTCCAATTCCTGGTGGAAACGTGGTTTGCCGATTCAGCGCTTCAAATTCTTGTACCTCAAGGGGTACTTTGTGCCACATGTCGAGAAAACGCAACACATTTGCTTGCTGATCTACCATCCAAATTTCACCCAAATCCCATCCTAAACTCTCGCAAATCCCTTGCAGGATTTGGCGAGTAGCTTCGCTGATTGTGGCGGACTCGGCTAAAACGCGGGTTGCAGCATATTGTGCAGTCAGAAGCTGTTCAGATCGTTTGCGTAAGCGAAGCTCGTCGGAGACATCGGTGATGTCAATGCCAGTGCTAACAATGTATTCCACTCCTCCTTCATAGTCTTTTAAGAAGGTATTCGACCAGGCAATCAGTCGGCGACTGCCATCCTTCATTACCCAATAGTTTTCGTATTTCAAGAAGTCTTTAGTAATTAGCAATTGCTCAAAAGCTGCTTTGACTGACTCCAACTCTTCAGGAAGTATGAACAAGTTCCAGAAATACCTACCCCTTACCTCATCGAAGGAGTAACCTGTTATTTGCTCACAAGCTTGATTGAAACGAACAATTTGCCCTTGAGAATTGAGAACTACTACCAATGCGCCTGCTGTATCAACGACTGCTGCGCTAAAGTTGCGTTCTTGGTTTAAGGTTTCTTCTGTTCTCTTGCGCTCAATCACCTCACGATAGATCAAGTAGTAGACTACAGCAAGAACGATAAAACTTAGGCAGATAGCGATCGCAAGTGTCAGAATTGTGTTACGAGTCAGATCCTTTGTTGCTTGTAACTGCTGTTGAAGTCCTCCCCTTTGCTCGTTTTCTATCTCATTGATCACCTTGCGGATATTATCGATGAGATTTTGTTGATTATTTCTCATTAGTACTTGCAACGCCGTCTCTAATCCCTTGTTCTGGCGCAAGTCGATAGTCTGTTTTAGTTCCGTAAGTTTAGCCTTGATCACAGATTCAAGCATTGCAATCTGCTGTTTTTGGTTCGGTTGATCTGCTGCTAAACTCTTCAGTTCGGCAATTTCTTGATCGACGTTAGCAAGTGCTGTTTGATATGGTTTTAGATAAAGTTTTTCTCCAGTGAAGATGTAATTATTTTGTCCAATCTCAGCATCCTTTATGTGGGACAGTAATTTTTCTAGGCTGTTGATTTTTTTATAAGTATTTTTTACCATAGTGCGATTATTAGTAAATACTCTTGTATTTTGATAGGAAACCACACCAATCAGAACTAAAATTACCGATGCCAAACCAAAACCTGCCGCAATCATTGTGAAAAATTGCTTGCGTACCCTCTGCTCCTGTTTGTCTTTCTTGGTAATAAGTACCAAACTTGCTAAATTTCGGCGCAATTCCAATTGCTTCATGACTTGACGACCCAAAGCTCGTAATGCCTCCAATTGTTCTGGAGTAAGTTCCCGTGGTACGTAGTCAATCACACATAGGGTTCCTAGCGCGTATCCCTCTGAGTTAGTCAGAGGTACACCAGCATAAAACCGAATATTTGGATCAGATGTTACCAGTGGGTTTGTAGCGAACCGTTTGTCATCTGTTGCATCAGGCACAATAAAAACATCAGGCTGTAAAATAGCATGGGCACAGAATGCCAAATCTCGGTGTGTTTCTAGGGCATCCAAACCGACTTTTGACTTGAACCACTGACGGTTTATATCAATTAAGCTAATTAAGGCAATAGGAGTCTGACAAATATACGAGGCTAAACGCGTAAGGTCATCAAAAGCGGCTTCAGATGGCGTGTCAAGAATCTTATACTCCAAAAGCGTCTCGATTCTCTGTGCTTCGTTATTAGGTAATGGTGCTTTCATCTTCAGCCTTATCTATATTCTGGGAACTGAGGATTGGGACTGGGGGCAGGGGAGCAGTAAATAACCAATGCCCTTCAGGAGTGCTGAGTGCTGTTAGCGGATAGCTAGGGTTTAGCCCGTGCTGAATTAGGAATCTTACTTCTTCACTCAGAACTGCAACTTGGAACTCGCAACTCGGAACTGTTTTGCTCAATGCCCAATGCCCAGTTCAACAAACTTACTTTAATTAATGACAATAGTTTAGTTAAAAGCGTTAGCGTAATTTTACTGACTTCGCCTTATTAAATAATTGGTTTAAATAATCGGTCAAATGATTAAATCCCTACTGTATTTTTTGTGGGCTGGTTTATTTGAAATCGGGGGCGGCTACCTGATCTGGTTGTGGTTGCGCGAAGGTAAACCGTTTTGGTGGGGTATATTGGGTGGAATTGCTTTAGTTTTCTATGGGGTTATTGCAACTCTCCAATCGGCAAATTTTGGCAGAGTATATGCTGCTTACGGTGGCGTGTTTATCACAATGGCAATGCTTTGGGGTTGGAAGGTAGACGGGGTAACTCCAGACCGCTACGACCTAATAGGAGCTTGTTTAGCTTTACTGAGTGTTTTAATTATCATGTTTGCACCCAGACCTTAAGTAAAACTTCTATATTAATTAAGTTTAAGTTGGCACAAAATAAATATTTAAAGCTAAGTAAGTCGGCAAGAAAATTTCAATGTATATAAACAAATATAAATTAACGTCGGGTGTGTTAGACGAGAGTACGGCATCATCTATAATTCAAGGTGCCGTACTTTGAGCGCTAACGCACCCGACAATTTCAATTTCTTAACATAATTATAAATATTCTCACTTACATACTGATGTGGTTTTTAAACTTCTCCATATTTGGTATTTCTTGTGAATGCGTAAGTCCTAATAACTAAAAATTTGGAATTTTGTAGAGCTTCAATAAAATGGTATTCTTCAAAAAAAGATGCAATGATTCAATCGATACACCCTTATTTAAATTTTGGCAACTACAATCAGGATTATATTTTTTTTGTTAACATTTGAAGAAAATTCAGGTTAAGTATCTTTAAAGACAAAAATGTCTAACCAAAAGGAATCAAATGTAGTTAAGTATACAAAAAATAGGTGCTTAGGAAGAAAAACAAGTGTTGAAGAAAGTTGTAATGATTGGGGCTATCACCCTATTGATTTTGGGAGTACCGCTGATGGGCAACGCTTTTGCCCAAACACCAGCCGCGACTGTGCCTACTGCTGATACTGGAGATACGGCATTTATGCTGATTTCAGCAGCATTGGTGCTACTAATGACACCAGGACTGGCGTTTTTCTATGGTGGATTTGTGCGATCGCGCAACATCCTAAACACATTGATGATGAGCTTTGTGTTGATGGCGATCGTGGGAGTTACCTGGATTTTGTGGGGCTATAGTCTTGCCTTTGCGCCAGGTTTACCGTTCATCGGTGGATTGCAATGGTTCGGGTTAAATGGTGTCGGTTTAGAGATAACCAATTATCTCAAAGGGTCAAACCCGGCGGAAGTCGTCTCCTATGCTGGAACTATACCCCACCAGGCATTCATGATCTACCAAGCCATGTTTGCCATTATCACCCCAGCCTTAATTTCTGGGGCGATCGTTGAGCGGATGAGTTTCCGCGCCTATTCGCTGTTTGTCCTACTGTGGTCAACCTTTGTTTACGCCCCCCTGGCCCACATGGTATGGGCGAAAGGTGGATTTTTAGGTTTGTACGGTGGTTTGGGTGCCCTCGACTTTGCAGGTGGCACAGTAGTTCATATTAGTTCTGGCGTTTCAGCCCTGGTAGCTGCGAGCGTCCTTGGCGCTCGGAATACCCATCCCGATCGTCTTAGCCCTCCGCACAACGTTCCGTTTATTTTGCTGGGTGCTGGCTTGCTGTGGTTTGGTTGGTTCGGTTTCAACGCTGGGAGTGCCTTATCTGTTGCTAGTGGAACTTCTGGGGACTTAGTTACAAATGTGGCAACATCAGCCTTTGTTGCCACCAATACGGCGGCGGCGGCGGGAGCTTTAATGTTCCTAATTTTGGAAGGGGTTTTACGGGGTAAACCAACCGCTGTGGGAGCAGCTACAGGAGCCGTTGCTGGTTTAGTGGGCATCACTCCCGCCGCCGGATTTGTGACACCGCTATCAGCAATTTTAATTGGTTTCATCACCGCCTTTGTTTGCTTCTATTCGATAAGTTACAAGCACAAGCTAAAAATTGACGATGCTTTAGATAGCTATTTTGTGCATGGTGTTGGTGGTACAGTGGGGGCAATTTTAACGGGCATCTTAGCTACGACTGAAATCAACGCAGGAGGTAAAGACGGAGTGCTACGTGGTAATTTTGGTGAATTGGGAGTTCAACTAGCAGCAATTGCCGTTGCCTATGCGATCGCAGGTGTTGGTACCTGGATTATTCTCAAGATTATCGATGCTACAGTCGGTCTGCGAGTCAAAGAGGAAGCTGAATTACAAGGTTTGGATATCAACGAACACGGTGAAGAAGGTTACAACTCCGAGTTTGGCGATGGTTCTATTCAATAGTACTGAGTGCTGAGTCATTCAATTTTGGATTTTAGATTTTTCTTTCAATTCCTTCGGCTTGGTGCAGTCACTGATGGGGGAAACTTCCAAGACCGCGCTACTTCACCAAAATCCAAAATTTAAAATCCCAAATTGGGCTAATTTGCGATCGCTAGCGTTAAAATTTGATTCAAATAATGGGTAAATTTGGCTAGTCGTGTCTACTTCTGCAAAAACCTTTCCGCTCTGGGCATTTTTCTCGCTGTTAACCAACGGCATCCTCATGTTGGCGGTCATTCTGCTAATTTGGCAACAGCAGAGATTGGCCGCTTTTTTTGGGATGATAACACCCCCGGACCAAATCAACCTGAATAGCGATCGCCAAATTGCTACACCTGATTTGGGTCGCCGTCACCAACTCACTTACCAAGAGTGGGTAGACATCCTTAAGCAAGAAGCCAAGGTTGCAGCTGAACATCGTCCTCCGCATTTAAACATCCTGGTGGGAGATTCTTTGAGTTTGTGGTTTCCCCCGGAGTTATTACCTGAAGGTAAAAATTGGCTCAATCAAGGAATTTCTGGCGAAACCAGCAATGGACTTTTGAAAAGATTGAATATATTTGACCGCACCCAGCCAGAGGTGATTTTTGTGATGATTGGCATTAATGACCTAATTGGAGGGATGAGCGACAGGGTAATTTTAGATAATCAAGGGCAAATTATCAATTACCTCCGAAAGGTGCATCCCACAGCACAAATTGTTGTCCAATCGATTTTGCCACATGGGGCAGAAGAAGCAACTTGGAAAGGACGAGAAAAACTGTTGCTTGTTGCCAATAGTCGCATTAGTGAGTTGAATCAGCAACTGCAAAGCATATCTACCAAAAAAGGTGTTAAATATCTCGATTTATATCCCCTATTTACCAACAAGGAAGGTAATCTCCGCCGCGAATTTACTACTGATGGCTTACACTTAAGTCCTGAAGGCTATATAGTTTGGCGTTCTGCATTGCAGATTTATAGCGACATCGAATTAAAACCCCAGCCTTAACGTCCTTCTCTTGAAAAAGGCTAAAGCCCAAAAAGAATTAATATCTTTGAATACAAGTGTGTATGAATCGCGTCAGAGCGCGAGAAAATAAAAAATAGTGGTTTAAGTAGACAAATCTAATGGATACAAAAGCTTTTAAGCGCAGCCTCCAACATTCAGAAAATTACAATCGCAAAGGCTTTGGTCATCAAGCAGAAGTTGCTACCCAGTTGCAATCTGAGTATCAGAGTAACTTGATTCAGGAAATTCGCGATCGCAATTACACTCTGCAACGAGGTAATGTGACAATCCGACTAGCACAAGCCTTTGGCTTTTGCTGGGGTGTAGAACGGGCTGTGGCAATGGCATACGAAACCCGTCAGCACTTCCCCACAGAACACATCTGGATTACTAACGAGATTATCCACAACCCTTCTGTAAATCAGCGTATGCAGGAGATGGAAGTAGAATTCATCCCCATTGAAGGAAAGAATAAAGACTTTTCTGTTGTTGGTACTGGTGATGTAGTCATATTACCTGCTTTTGGGGCTAGCGTTCAAGAAATGCAGATACTTCACGATAAAGGCTGCAAAATTGTTGATACAACTTGTCCTTGGGTATCTAAAGTTTGGAATACAGTAGAAAAGCACAAAAAAGTTGATTATACTTCTATTATTCACGGTAAATATAAGCACGAAGAAACAGTTGCTACTAGTTCTTTTGCGGGCAAGTATTTAATAGTCTTGAATTTGCCAGAAGCAGAATATGTTGCTGACTATATTATCAATGGTGGAAATCGTGAAGAGTTTCTGACAAAGTTTGTTAAAGCTTGTTCAGCAGGATTTGACCCCGATCAAGATTTAGAAAGAGTTGGCATTGCCAACCAAACTACAATGCTTAAAGGCGAAACTGAGCAAATTGGTAAGCTTTTTGAGCGGACTATGTTGCACAAGTATGACCCTACCGAGTTAAATCAGCATTTCCAAAGCTTCAACACTATTTGTGATGCCACCCAAGAACGGCAAGATGCCATGTTGGAGTTAGTGCAACATAATTTAGATTTGATGGTAGTAATTGGTGGGTTTAATTCATCGAATACTACTCAATTGCAACAAATTGCTTTTGAGCGGGGAATTCCTTCTTATCATATTGATACTGTTGAGCGCCTTAAATCAGGATATTTCATTGAACATCGGCAATTAAATGGGCAGTTAATAACTACAGAAAACTGGTTGCCAGATGGAGAAATTGTTGTGGGAATTACTTCTGGTGCCTCCACGCCAGATAAGGTGGTAGAAGATGTGATTGAGAAAATTTTTGCTGTGAAAGCAACAGCAACACTGGTTTAACAGTTCTCAGATGGACTGACAAATAAAAAAACATCCAATTACTTCTTGTGGTGTGGGCATCTTGCCCGCCTTTAATTGCTGGCGGGCAAGACTTCGGCGTGAGCGCTCAGTCGAACCCTGCCCACCCTACAAGATTGGATAATCCATAATTATTAATTAGTGTCAAGTCTTAGTTAGTAATAATTTATAATTAGGAATACGAGAATATCGATGAGGTTAGGTATTGGCTTTACCAGTGCTATATTTAGAGACAATACCACTTCGTAATACCCTGAGGGAAGCTGCACTTCCCGCGTCTACATAATTAAGAAAGTTATATTTGAATGGCTGCAAGAGATGTTTTTCATAATGCTGTTAGAAAAGGGCTAGAGAAAGAAGGCTGGATGATTACAGATGATCCTCTAGAAATTGAAGTCGGTGGAGTTCAAATGTACATTGATTTGGGTGCAGAGGCAATATTAGCAGCTGAGAGAGCAGGAGATAAAATAGCGGTTGAGATTAAGAGTTTTCTTGGTGCATCAAATATTTAGGAATTTCATACAGCGTTGGGTCAATGTTTCAACTATAAAATTGCTTTAGAGATTCAAGAACCAGAACGAGTTTTATACTTAGCTGTTCCTTTAGGAACTTATAGCAGCTTCTTCGCATTGCAATTTATTCAAATTGTTATTCAACGAACTCAACTAAAGCTAATCGTTTACGATCCTGTGAATGAGGTGATTGTAGAATGGAAAAATTAGAGCAATATCGAGGTTATATTCAACAATCACTGGCAGAATATGCTAGTCGAAGTTCGTCAAAGAGTGAAATAGAAAAACAAGTTATTTTTGATACTATTCATGATCACTATCAATTAGTATATAGGACTCCTATTTGATTTCTGAACAAGACTAAGAGAGAATACGGAGAGGTTT
>NZ_JAQYWQ010000092.1 GCF_029379315.1 Nostoc sp. S13 | reverse complement strand
ATTGGGCATTGGGCATTGGGCATTGGGCATTGGGCATTGGGCATTGGGCATTGGGACTGAATTCTTCCCAATAAACAATACCTAATCGCTAACTCTTAACTCCTAATTCCCAACTCCTAACTCCTAACTCAGTAGAGACGCGATTAATCGCGTCTCTACCCACTCCCCACTTCCCACTCCCCACTCCCCACTCCCCTTAACAATTAAAGGAGAAAACAATGGGAATTCAATCATTAGATATATCACCTGTCGGTAGAGTTGAAGGCGATTTAGATGTCCGAGTCGATATCGAAAATGGGCGGGTAGTTAACGCCTGGACACATGCCGAACTTTTCCGAGGATTTGAAGTTATCCTCCGCGGTAAAGACCCCCAAGCCGGATTAATTGTCACACCTCGCATTTGCGGCATTTGCGGCGGTTCTCACCTGACTTGTGCATCTTGGGCATTAGATACAGCCTGGGAAACAGAAGTTCCCCGCAATGCAATTTTAGCCAGAAATCTCGGTCAAATTGTCGAGACAATTCAAAGCATCCCCCGCTACTTTTATGGTCTATTTGCTATTGACTTAACCAATAAAAAATACCGAAATAGCCGTTTCTATGAGGAAGCTGTGAGACGCTTTGCTGCTTTCACAGGCAAATCTTACGAACTAGGCATCACAATTTCCGCTAAACCTGTAGAAATTTATGCACTATTGGGTGGACAATGGCCCCATTCTAGCTACATGGTTCCCGGTGGCGTGATGTGCGCCCCCACTTTAACAGACATCACCCGCGCTTGGGCGATTCTAGAATATTTCCGCACCAATTGGTTAGAACCAGTATGGTTGGGTTGTTCATTAGAACGCTATGAACAAATCGAGACTTATGACGACTTCAAAGACTGGTTAGATGAAAACCGAAATCATCGAGATTCCGACTTAGGTTTTTATTGGCGCATGGGTTTAGATATCGGTCTAGATAGATATGGTGCTGGTGTTGGAAAATATGTCACTTGGGGATATTTAGCCCATGAAGATAAATACCAAAAGCCGACTATTGAAGGACGAAATGCGGCGATGATCATGAAAAGTGGAGTGTACGACAGCTTCACACACACTCACACCTTAATGGATCAGTCATTTACCCGTGAGAATACAACTCACTCCTGGTACGATGAAGGGACAGCAGACATTCACCCTAGCGATCGCATAACTAAACCCACTGCAATTAATACCAAAGACTTCGATAACGCCTATTCTTGGTCGAGTGCAGTCCTTCACAAAGATTTCGGACGTTTGGAAACCGGCCCTTTAGCGCGTCAATTAGTTGCAGGTGGTAAACATGGCGAATCTTGGCAACACTACGACGGCTTTATCCTCGATGTCTTCAAACGCATGGGTGGTGCTAGTATCCATGTGCGTCAGCTTGCACGACTTCACGAAATTGTCAAGTTATATCGTCAAGCCGAACACTGTTTGCGCGAATTCAAATTAAACGACCCCTGGTATATTAAACCCAAAGAAAAAGATGGTCGCGGTTGGGGTGCAACGGAAGCAGCACGCGGTTCTCTGTCTCACTGGGTAGAAGTGGAGGGCGGTAAGATTAAGAATTACCAGGTGATTGCCCCAGGTACTTGGAATATTGGCCCTCGTGACGGTGAAGGAATCCGCGGCCCCATTGAAGAAGCTTTAATTGGCACACCCATTTACGATTCTAGCGACCCGGTGGAAGTTGGTCATGTGGCGCGATCGTTTGATTCATGTTTGGTGTGTACAGTCCACGCCCATGATGCAAAGACTGGTGAAGAGTTAGCGCGTTTTCGCACTGCTTAGAAGATGCTAATGGCTAATAGCTAATTATTATCTAGTTAGTTATTAGCTCATTACTCATCACATTCAAAATAAGGAGTTGGGATATAATAGCAGATGTAAATCTAAAATATTTATATGTGTTAATAATCTAGCAATAAATAATTTTTAATTCAGCACTCAGCCCTCTTATGTGTTTGTTCCAACAAAGTTTAAATACTGCTTTACTCGTGTTGTAGATAAAACCGTTCAACGAGATCGACAATTAAATCACATGGGTCTTCTCCTCTTTCCTTAATAAAGAGCATTTCTTTCAGATGATCCTTTGTGATGAAGAGAATAACCTTGCGACGCCGACTGTAAATATTATTTCGGTGGATATGAGCACCATCATTGGGAAGCTTGTTACACACCATTATTGCAAGCTTACCCATAGGCTCAGTCAAGTAGTTCTCAGTTTGAATAACCTCCTCATGACCAATATCTATTAATTCGTAATTTTTGAACTCAAAAAGCACCATTATTGCTTCCAGTTCCCGAAGAAGCAAGCCCCATCCATGTTTTTCATCAAAATTACGATTTGGAAATACCGCATCTCGTCGATTTGTACCAGAGTAAGTTCGTGGCTGAATAATTGGCCTGACCAACGGCGGAACAAATAAAAATTCAATAATTTCTACACACAGTTTCTCAAACTCTCGCCAACCTTTTTGACCAGCAGGACAGTTATCAAGCCGATTGATGAAATCA
This sequence comes from Nostoc sp. S13, assembly GCF_029379315.1. Classification (GTDB taxonomy): domain Bacteria; phylum Cyanobacteriota; class Cyanobacteriia; order Cyanobacteriales; family Nostocaceae; genus Nostoc. The sequence continues at coordinate 27,257 of NZ_JAQYWQ010000092.1, read as the reverse complement.
GTAATTTGGCTCATCAAGCATGACCCATGCTGGCAGTAAAGTACTTGGAAACCAGATCGGTGTTCTGAAGGAGAAGCCGCTTTAACTCTGTTCCATCTACAACACGAATTGGGATACCGATTATTTTTGGAGCATCGCTTACCCAATCAAGAGCAACAGATGTAAGTTTTCCATTTGTAACAAGCAGTGCCTTATTAATTTTTGGATCGTTCTTCGCATAACTAACCAATTGCATAAGTGTTCGTAAGTCAGCACGAGAATGGCGGTAAAATTTCGTTTCAACTGCGTAAACCTCACGAGTTTCAGCACCAAACGGATCTTTATGTCGAAATTCAACAACAGCATCAATGCGTGAATCATTTTGCTTACTATCCGATTCCAGATTGACAAAACCAAGTTTCTGAAGAAGTTCTACTACCAGTTGCTCGAAGGTTTGTGGAGACAATTTTTCAAAGTCAATCTTTTGAGTATATCTGAGTGTGCTTGCAAGCTTTTCCAAGTTCTCTTCTATTCCGCTTCTCATCTCAAACCACTGATAACTAGCAAGTGATAGTGGAATATCACAATCTTCCAAAAGGACAGGTAAGAATGTGATATCTCGGCTTTGCAGTTCCTTGAGTACAGCTTCAGTTTCATTGCTTAACCAATGAAAGTGTACCGAATGTTTGGACAGTAGAAGCAGGAGATAGGCACTTGCTGAAACAGCAACACGAATAGATTCAGCCCAATGCCCTCCTGGATAGAGTTCATAATCATCCAGCCATACATCAAGATTTCGTGATCGTAGCCTATCCACAATTGCTCTTGCAGCGGCTTTATCAGCACTTGCATAACTTAGGAAAATTTGTGGTTTTGTATCCAAGTTGCATTTAAGATTGGTCATCTTCGAGTCTTTTGCTAATAGGTATAAGAAAGCTACCTGTGCTAATTAACAGCTTAACTTAATGGTGGCTCCCCAACCTACATATGTCCCAATCATTTTGAAAATTCGTATAAACTTAGTTTACAAACTTAGTGTAATTTTATGGAAACTGTAAATATTCATCAAGCTAAAACGAATCTCTCAAATCTTTTGTCACGGGTAGAACTTGGAGAAGAAATCATTATTTCCAACCGAGGCATTCCGATCGCCAAGTTGGTTCGGTTTCGCTCCTGATCAAATCGACTCAATAGTTTAGGGCAAGATAAAGGGCGTTTTGTAGTGCCAGATGATTTCAATGCCCCTTTGCCAGAAAAAATTTTGGGACTAAATTAGCTCTCAGCCGCAACTTAAAAGAACGATGACAAAAGTAGATGGGATTAGCGATCACTCTCTTTTTGGATCAGCGATGCCTACGGCTGGCTACGCCTACGCATTTGCTATTTAGGCAACTACATTTGCTATATCGGCGACTATATTTGCTATATCGGCGATGCCTATGGCTGGCTACGCCTACGCATTTGCTATTTCGGCGACTATATTTGCCAATTCGGCGACTATATTTGCTACTTCGGCGATGCCTACGGCTAGCTACGCCTACGCATTTGCTATTTCGGCGAGCGCTCCATCAACTCTTTTAACCTAGTAAAAATGTCGCAATAAACTTTTTAACCGCTTTGGGGTCTTGCATCAATTGCTCATTGCCTTATGCCCAATTCCCAATGCCCAATACCCTTTTATTCAAAACTCGTAGCGTAACACACTAAAACTGATGGAAACAGTGCGTTAGGCTTGCCTTAATTCACTTCAACAAAACAGAAATTTACACGGTAAGCTTGTGTCTGATTTAGCGCTACACGAATATCTCCCTCGCGTTCCCGATGCCGCATTGCAAGAATACATAGAATGGTGTGTTTTAGAGCAGGCAAAAGCCGCAGAATGTAACTTTACTCCAGATAGAAGTAAGTTAGATAATTTGCCACCAGAAGACTACGTTCCTAAACTTGTCGAGCAGTTCATGAAAGTTAAACCAGACCCAATTAAAGCCGGTTTGGTAGCTGCGATCGCTGGCAAGGAAGCTGACAAACACGCTTTATCCGGTTTAGCGATCGCTGCTGATTTTGTATCACTTTATGTCAAATATTTAATTCCTAAAGAGGGAAGTACTAAAGAACAGGCTGAAGAAGTTTTGACTAAAGCATCACAACATCAGTGTGAGAAGCTTACTGAAATTGCCAAGAAACATGGTGTAGAGTTCTAGTTTCCTGCTGATAATTTATTTTTCAGAGGCTTTGTCTGTCTCATCAGTCAGAGCCTCTGTTTTAGTCTCTCCTGATTGCCTCATTTAGAAACTTTAACTATCTTTGCTCTAATGAAAACCGTCGGATCTCATTGGCAGTTTCTTTCCGTAAATTCATCGATTTAAGACTAGATAGTTCTTGCCAAACTACATTAATTGGCATCAGAACTCCATTAACACCTGCACTAATGTATGGATACTTTTCACTTACAGAGTAACTATTAATAGTCCACTGGGCATTTTTCTTATGTCTCATAACCTCACCTACGTAAGCTACTAAGTTATCATATAGAGCAGTCTGGATATGATCGATTCCATAAGCTTCAGCTTTTTTAGAAACAACATCCAAGCTGATATAGGATAAATCAAGTTGCTGGCGGGTAATATCTAACTGTTTTGCAAGCTCATTAATTAGCTCGTCAATCTTCTTTACAAGTTCTATCTTATACTTTGAGTAATAGTTCTAATGAGAAACAGAATTAGCACGATTATTAGCAATATCTTCTATTGTTCTTTGTGTCGATTGGACAAATTTCAAAAATTATTCTTTTGCATAAATATCCCCTTTCCCAGGAATGCTATGTCCTTTGGGGTCAAACACGAATAAGAATCTGTCGTTGGAGAGTTCATAGACTAGGGGTTGATCCTTATATTCAGTTGAATAGGTTTGTTCAAATATTTTTGTGAATTCTTCGTGCAGTTTTCCTTCAGATTCAATCAAGTCTTGAACTTGTTTTTTCGTCAGACGCTTATGATTGAGAGAGTTTTTGTATCCTATTGTTAAGAAGAGTAAAGTTTGACTTAGATACAGAACTGTTAACGGACTTCCAGCTAAAAGAAACATCCCATCTACAAATGTACAAATAATTTTGGATAATTTATTTTTTGGAAGTTCATAACTAAACTACTTTAGCTGTATAACAGCTGAGTTTCATAGTCAGCAGATAACTTAGAGCATACAGCCGAACATCCTCTGATATTATGTTGGCTTTCCATCCTCCAAGTGATCGCGCTTTAACTGAATTTGCAACTTCTTAAACAATTAAATCTTATCCCATGCTAACGATTATTGGTTGCGGTAATCTAAATCGCAATGACGATGCAGTCGGCGTAATCATTGCCCAACGCTTACAAAAATATCTAGCTGAAAACCCTCATCCTCATGTGCGAATATATGACTGTGGCACCGCAGGGATGGAAGTAATGTTTCAAGCTAGAGGTAGTAAACAATTAGTGATTATTGATGCAAGTTCAACAGGTTCTGAACCAGGTGCTGTGTTTAAAGTTCCAGGAAAAGAACTGGAAGCTTTGCCAGAACCTAGTTATAACTTGCACGATTTTCGTTGGGATAATGCTTTAGCCGCCGGACAGAAAATCTTTAAAAATGACTTTCCCCAAGAGGTAATAGTTTATTTAATTGAGGCAGCAAATTTGGGTTTTGGACTGGAGTTAAGTCCTGCTATAAAACATTCTGCTGATTTGGTTTTTGAAGAGGTAGTTGCACTTATCAAACAGAATATTAACTAATCCAAAATCCAAAATCCAAAATCCAAAATCCAAAATCCAAAATCTAAAATTGAATCACGCCCAATCTCGATAAACAGAAAGTTCATCTACCCTCATTTCAAAAGGTACGCCTTGAATGTCTGGGGGACAAACACGGATTTTAGCACTGCTGACAATTCCGTAGAGTAATGTCCCCATTGGCACGATTTTTTGCAAAATACGCCAATTAGTAACTTGATCGGGACATTCAATTACCAATGTTAGAGCATTGGCATGGGTTGTGACATACCACCGACAATTAGATAGAAGATTTTGAATCGTGCGATCGCAAGCTTCATAAAAGTAGCTACTAATAGAATACTCTAATTGCTGTCGCAGTATAATATCTGCCGATGTCGGTTGCATAGGGTGCGAGTCATCACCATTAAAGTAATACGTCTTTCTAGTCATCTCTCTTAGATTCCTGCTTATATTCCAATTACCATCCCATAAAGTACATCTTTATTTGTTTCTAATAATTCCTGGGTTTCTTCATCATAATAAGCACCTATTCCACTACATTGAATCCCCAAATAATTACTAGTTAAATAAAGTCTCTGCCCTAGAAAACCAGCTATTTGCATAGCAGTTTGATAATTTAAATAATCTGACACAAAAAATAAAGTTACAGCGCTATCCTTAGCAATAGCCTGATTAATACATAAGTAACCCGTCTTTTCACTAAAATTACCTGTCCTAACCAGATACGTACCTTTATATAACCCAGGTGTCATTCCCTCTACTCGATGTACCACTGAGTAAACTTCTATTTCCTCATAGTTTTCTGTCGGTATTGACTGCTCAAGTTGCTGCACTATATATAAATAATCTTCTTGAGAAATAGACTCTTTCCGGAAACGTCTAACAGAACGTCTATCCCAAACAGTTTTATAAAATTTATCCTTATCAAAGTCAAATTGAGGATACTCTAATTTCTGCTGGCCGCTCTTTTGTAGAGTAGTTGCTTGATAAGCATCTTCAATAAATTGGTTAGATTCAAAATAATCAGTAGCGCAGACAAAAGGAACTTTCAGCCTTAAGTGTCTGATTTTTTTGTCTTGTAGTTCTCCTGACACCGCACAAGCAGTGATAAACTCCTTATTTTCAAATCCCAAATCGGAATTGAGAGTGAGTTTATCAAAGTCGAAAATTAGTTGGATATCTCGGCTGTGAAGAAAAGCTGAAGCTGCAACTGCACCTAAATGATGCCCGCTATCTAATAAGCAATATCTCATGCTTCTATTTTGATATTTCCAGCTAGACCTATAATAAACACAACTAATTAAAAAGATGAATCCGTTGATACTTTTACCTGGTATAATATAACTCTCTAACCCATCATCAATTAATTCATAGATGAGAGTTAGACAATTATTCTCAACTTCTACATGATATATACCATCTACTATTCCCTCAATACCGCGAACCTGTACGTAAACTTCCGTGGGATACAAAGCGCCTGCTGATGGATTCACTCGCAGTTTTAATGGGCCATCTTTATACACTTTCTCCAGCGTTATTGTACTGGTTAAGGAGATAAAAGAATGAACAGGATTATTGAGATTTAATTTTACTCTCCGATAAAATTTGGGATAAACTTTAAATGCAGATGGCTGTGTTGAAGCATCTACATAATTTGGATCAATTTGTACCGATAAGTAAGAATGCTTGGTAGCTTCATGATAGGCTTTGCCCGATATTTGACTTTGTGGCATTTTTAAGTATCCTTAAAACTTCGGCATTGCTGGCAAAATCGATAGCTTTATAATCGTCTAAGTTTTTCAAATCCAAGTTAGGATGATGCTGTAAAAGTAACTTAACGACTTCTGTCTTCCCAGATGATGCTGCATACATTAAAACAGTTGCACCGTTATCATTTTGGTTGTTAATATTAATGTTTACAGCTAGGAGTAAATTAATTAAATCGTAGTGATTACCAAAACAAGCAAACCACAAAGCATTGTTGCGATCGCTATTTCGAGCATTGATATCCGCGCCTGCATCAATCAGTTCCTTGACGACTGCATAAACTCCCTCTCTTGTTACTTTCATCAAAGCTGTATCACCATTTTCACCTCGCTGATTTAAATCCCCAGGATTATAGCCTTTTGCTATTAGCCATTGGTTTGTTACTTCACTCAAATCTTGCCTGTTTACTTTACTCATAATTGTTCTTTAAATTTCACAAACTTTAGTTAATTCTAAGCATAAAGTTGCTTGAAAAACTTAATGATGAGGATTGCCCAGCATTATTGAAAAATGCTATAGCGGTTCCCACAGGCATGAAGTACATCAGATCAAAACCTCACCCTCAGCCCCAGCCCCTCTCCGTAAGTTCGGAGAGGGGAGATAAAGCACAACTTTATCGGGGTGAGGTTAAGCTCTACCTCATTCTTATTAGGAAACGTTATCTACGAGTAGCTGAAGTCTAGTAGTTTAACAAACCAACTTTGCTAGGTATTCAAAAGTTTGGCAAAACAAAAAAAGCTTTACCTACTCCCTACTTCGCGTCCTCACCCAGCAATTTTGACTTGATCGAGTACTAAGTTGACTAGCAACAATTTAACTTAGTTATATATTATCACTTTGATAGTTTTCAACTATGAATCATTTATAAAGATCCCTAGATATATCTCAGAAAAAATATTGAAAAATACTGAAATTGCTGCATTTTTTACAATTTTATTTCATCATATAAACTAATAGCAAATAGTCTCAGCTTAAGATTAAAACGGCAGTTATAAAACGTAACTATATGAGACAAAACTCACATCCGTTGGTTACAAAAAGCTTTATTTTCTCTTAGCCCAGTCGATGTGGCTCTTGTTTGTGTAACCGCGAATTATATTCGCCAAAGCTGTGCCCCTACTAAATACTAACGATATCTAAAACGTGAAACGCCTACCCACCATCAATATCTGAAAATGCTCAAATTTGATGTAACGTTTCCATTGAATCTTATCTTGTGTTTAATTAAACAGAAATATTACACTGAAATCTACTTTATGTAATCGAGAGTTATTAAGAAATATAAAATAATTTCCTTTCTTAACCAAAATGTGCATAAAAATATGCTAATTTATTTAAGTATTAAGTAAAACAGAGACAAAAAATGGAAATTAGCGCTCGGAATTCTCTCAAAGGTACTGTCAAAAAAGTTGTGCATGGTTCAGTTAATACTGAGATAACTTTAGAAATAGCACCAGGAGTAGAGTTAGTGTCAATCATCACAAAATCATCAGCAGAAAAGCTAGGGCTTATAGAAGGTAAGCAGGCTCATGCGGTGATTAAATCATCAGATGTGATAGTTGCTATTGAATAAAAAATAGGCAAGTTGCCTTTTCTTGCAAGCGGCTCTATCTCTAATACCAAATTGCATTCATTTCTAGTGAATGACCTCACTCCTGGAATTAATTAGGAAAAGAGTGAGGTCAAGATGATGTTATCTAGATGTTAATTAATTCAATCATCAATAATCCGAACATAAATAGCGCGAACACTTTCTATATCTAGTGCCAAATCTGTATTCCCAATTTTGATAATTAAAGAGGGAAAGTGTTGTTTTAAAGTGATAGTAGTTCCTGGTGTTACTCCTATTGATATAAGTTTTTTCAAGATTGTTTCATCCTGACTTTTACAGAAGGTGACGGTTCCTCGCTCTCCCCTTTTCAATAATTCTAATGAACAGCCAGTCATACTAAAGTCGGTAAACATTTGAATTATAAATTAGGAATTGTGAAGGGAAGAAGGAAGTATGTTTTCATCCTTCATCCTTCATCTTTTATTTGGTTGCCAAAGGCAGCAAACAAAGTAATAGTTTAGACGAGATACGCTTCTTGATGAGTCTTAATTGTGCAATTAGAACGAGGATAAGTGACACAAAGTAGAGCGAATCCTTTAGAAATCTGCTCATCATCTAGGAAGTTTTGATCTTCTTGATTAATTTCACCTTCAACAACCTTGCCAACACAGCTAGAGCAAGAACCTGCTTGACAAGAGGCTGGCAACTCAATACCATTGTCTTCTGCTGCATCTAAGATGGTAGTCTCTTCATCAACTTCAATTGTGGTGTCTAGGTCTTCCTTTTTGTTGATTAATCTAACTTGGTAGGTAGCCATTTTCCGATTCTCCTCAAACGTTATACAGTTGGTGTAGTTTCCGAAGTTTTTGAGCAACCTATCCTATTCTTTACTTCCCTTCTTATTAAGGAAAAACTACGTTTTAGCTAGTTTCTCTTTAGGCTTAAGGGATGCAACGCAAACAAGAAGCAACCTCAAGGCAGGGCGATAAGCCTGCGGCATGGCTTCTCTACGAGACGCTCTGCGAACGCTTACCGCGTCTATGGCAAACGTCTATAATCAGACTTGGTGGCTAACGGAATGATGTTAGCTGCAAGGTACACCAGTAGACTTACTATCGCCTCCTTTGAGGGACTTTCCACAACCACTGCAATTATCAGTTGCATTGGGGTTGATGAACTTAAAACCGCTTTCCATCGCTCCCTCAACGAAGTCAACCACAATTCCTTCTAATAACGACGCACTTTTGGCATCAACGTAAACCAGCACTTTGCCTTGCTGGGTTACTAAATCATCTGGTTGGGGCTTGCTGGTGATATTTATTGCATATTCATTGCCACTGCAACCACCATTTTTTACAGAGATGCGGATACCTTTAGTTGCGCCATTAGCGTTGGGTGCGGAACCTCCGAGCAATGCCTGCAGATGAAATTCTGCTTTTTCTGATAAAGTAACGGTCATCAGGTCTCCTGATTTCTAGCGATTAGTTGTTCTGATTTCAGGTGTGGGTTGTCATTTGTCCTTTGTCATTTGTCCTTTGTTATTCACTAATGACCAATGACCAATAGACTTATCCGGAAATGAGAACTTTATTTGGCTGAAACCTAGCTCTGGAGAGGGTTTTAGAGGTTCCTGTTTTATATAAGCTAAAAAGCCAGCTATGTAAGGGTTTCAGCTATTTTGAGGTTTATTTGTGGATAAGTCTAATGACTAATGACCATTTTGTGTAATACCCGTAGCTTCCATCGAATTGGATGGTGCGTGTCTCCAAGGCGCACTATTACCGCATACTGGACAAGAGCGATCGCGGTGAGAACGGCGTTTAGCAAATTCCATCCGATTCAGGTCGATTGTCAGCAATTGCGATAATAGAGGCTGACTAAACCCAGTGATCAGCTTGATCGCCTCCAAAGCCGTTAGACAAGCTAGTGTCCCAGAGACAGCGCCTATAACTGAAAAGCCGCGCTGATCCCAATCAGGCTTTTCTGGAAACAGACAGGACAAACAAGGAGTCACACCAGGAATAATCGTCGTCAGGTAAGCGTCCATCCCATTCATTGCGGCTTCCACCATTGGCTTACGCCAGCGCACACAGGCTTCATTTAACAAATTGCGCTCTGTAAAGTTGTGGGCGCAATCAAGAGCCATATCAGCAGACTGCACTAACGAATCTACATTTTCCGGGGTGATGTAATCATGAACAGCTTCCACTTGAACATCAGGATTAATCGCATCCAGAGTTTCTTTAGCTTTGAATACCCTTGGCTTACCTACCCAATCATCAGTCATAAGAACCTGACGATTCATATCATCTAGCCGCAAGTCACCACCCCGGACTAAGATTAGCCGCCCAACGCCTGCTACTGCTAGGTAAAGCGCCGCCGTACCGCCTAATCCCCCCACACCTGTAACCAGAACTGTCGCTGACTTCAGGCGCTTCTGTGCTGTTTCGCCAAAATTCGGAAGCATCATTTGGCGACGATAGCGTTCTAATTCGGTAGGCGTCAGGTTAACCAATTTATACCTCCTAATCAGAAGTGATTTCTGTCAGTGTGACTACATTTTTCGGCTTGTCGTTAAACACTTTGAACAGCTTTTGTTCATGGGGTGTCGATTCGATAAATACCTGATAGGCTTTTTGCAAAGCCAAAGAATATTGATTTAATTTCTCTTCTTGACTCAATCCAGGAGAATTATCATCAATTTCTTGGATGTATTGAGAGAACTTTTTCAGAATATGTAGACGATTTACATTCACAACTTCTAAATCGTAGGACAGATTAAAGAATTTAAAAAATTCTTCTGCATCTACGAGCTGCTTGAATTCATCAATAGTTCCAGTCATTTAGCATTCTCCAATGTTTTCAGATGTTGCTTCAGTTCATCTAACTGGCGATAGATTTCATAAGTTGCAGCTGCAACATCCATAAGTTGTTTGTAGTCTGTTGGCAGACCTTCAGCTAAATCATGCAGATCCATTTTCATTTGACCCGCTTTGCTGTTAAGCCGTCTGATTTGTCCTTCTAATTCCTCAATTTTCATTTGTCATTTGTCCTTCGTCCTTCGTCCTTCGTCATTTGTCTTTTACTAATGACCAATGACTAATGACTAATGACTAATTAAATGTTGCCAACTTCAGGAAAGCGCTTCGCCAAATCAATGCCTTTTTTGACGTAGTTTTCTCCCTCTTCTGCTAATTTATCCAGCGAGTCAAAGCCAAAGCGATGAGCATCTCGTAAGGTTTTCACAGCTAGCAAAAGACGGCCAGAAAAAACTAGCGCCCAGCCAAATCCTTCATGGCTCAAATCAACCACAACCTGGGATATTAAACCTGTTTCCTGTTCAATCCCAGCAGCTACAGCTCGAAAAAATGCCATAATCCGAGCTTGAGTGATCGGATCAACTTCGCTCTCAACGGAGATTTCCCGTTTCTTTTGTTTGGTGACAATAAAGGGTTTGAGAATCAATTCATCCGACCAACTACGATAAACTCCATAACTGTCTTGACCACGAATTTGTTTAATTAATACCTTAAGGAAAGGTGAGTTCAAGACTTCTGTTGTAGCAGTTCCGTTAACACTATTATTTGTGGTCATACTGTTGCTTCATTTTCAACTTCATCGGCAAAGTTTGTGGGTTTTTGCTGTAAAGCTTTACGTAACCAAGGTGGGGGATTACCTTTGAGGGTTTTCACTAGCTTGTTTAGCACTTGACTAATTTCGTCTTCTTCTGATCGCGCCTTGACTGGGGTGACACCTTTCTTGATTAACCGAGCGGCAGCACTCCCGCCAATTGCTAAAACATAAATAATTGTGCAATCACCTAATGCTTCAATTTTTGGCGCGAGTTTACTCTCATTATTCTCTTCTTTGATTTCATAATTAAATTTGATAGTTTCTAGAAAGTGATATCCATCATCGGAAATTTCATAAACATCAATCTGTTCTGACCCTCCAAAGTGAGTATTAATATGAACTCCGTCACTTGTCGTAAAGGCAATTTTCATCGTACTTTGTCCTTTGTCAGTTGTTAGTTGTCAATTGTTAGTTGTCAGTTGCTAATGACTAGTGACCACTGACGAATGACTATTCTAGAGACGCGATTAATCGCGTCTCTAGAATGACTATTGTACAGACGCGATTAATCGCGTCTTTACTAATGATTCTTCTTGTTCTAAAAACAGGTTGCCGATGCCAAACACAAGTTCCATCGTGCCTCGATAGCCAACTTTGGTAAATTGACCATTACCTAAGCGGTCATAAATGGGCAATCCTAGACGATAAAGAGGAACTGAAAGCCGTTTAGCGATCGCACCGACATTTGAGTTACCGATCAGCAAATCAGACCCAGCGCATAAGCTCTCAAAGTCTTCCAAATCGCCGATGGTGACGCTTTTAACCGGGAGTTTTTCTAGTAAGTGCGATCGCGTGGTTGTCACCGCCGCATGAATTTGCGCTCCCATCGATTGCAGGAAATGCACTGTTGACCACAGCAAATCTGGTTCCAGGGCTAAGGAAACTCGTTTTGCACCGAAGTAAAAGTGGGTGTCTAACATCGCATCTTGCAACTGACGGCGTTGACGGCGGTATTTTTCGGGTACACTGTTACCACTCAGAAACGCCAATGCTTGGATAAACTCATCTACCGGTTCTAATCCCGTCAGTTCGGCAAACACCTCATAAGGTGTGTCAAAGCGTTCTTCCAGAATCTTTGCAGCCCCCCGCATACTTTCACCCAATGCCAAGGTGAAAGCAGAACTACCTACTTCTTGTAGCTGTTTTAAGGTAGTCCCACTGACTGTAACAGCGCTGTAGCTATCTTCTAAATGACCATCTAGAGAGGCGCCAAGGTCAGGTACAAAGATCGGCACTAGTCCAAAGGCCGTGACTATCTCTTTGATTTCTTGTACATCCCCTGGTGTGAAGGCAGAACCCGCCAAAATCGTCACTTGTTCTGTTTTGATTTCACCCGCGCGAGGAATTTTCTTAACTATGCTTTCCACAGCAACGGCAAAACCATCTTGCAATGCACCTTTAAAATCTGGGGTAGGTGCAAAAACGATCGCCAAATCATTCAATTCTGGATGGCGATCGCGGATTTCCTTAAGAAAACCCTCGATGTCATCTCCTCTAGTTTCAGTCAACCCAGTACTACATAAACCAATAATTTCCGGGTTAGACTTTTCCACCAAGGTGAGAATTGCTTGTTCCACATTCTCTTCGCCACCTAAGATAGTAGTGACTTCCGTCATCGCTGTGGTAGCGAGGGGAATCGCTTCCCGGAAATGTCGCACTAGGACAACTTTGGCGAAAGCAGTACAACCTTGAGAACCGTGGAATAAAGGCATCGTCCCTTTTAATCCCAAAAAAGCTAAGGTTGCACCCAAAGCTTGACTTTGCTTGAGAGGATTAACTGTCAGTGCTTTGTTAGAAATGGTAACGATCGCCATTAAACTACCTCCTCATTCCACAGGGCGGACTTTCTCGTTCCCTGGCTCGGCCGGGGAATGCTGACAGTGAGGCTCTGCCTCATCTGCTCTAAAAAGAAGGCAGAGCCTTCAGGAATGCGTTTCCAGCCGGAGTCTGGGAACGAGGGTACAGCCGCCATTAAACTACCTCCTCGTCCCAAGGAGCGGGTTTGCGTATTTGCTCCCAAATCGGGCTATACAGAGCTTCGTAGAGTTCCCGCGCCATCTCAATCATTCCCACATAACCTGCATAAGGATGGTGGCGTTCTTGGTTAATATCAAGGAAAGGAATTCGAGCTTTTAAAGCGGTGTATTGGTTACGACCACCAGCAATCAGCATATCTGCGCGAGTGTCTTTAACCACTTGTAACAATTCCTTAGCGTTGCCCTTCTCCAGCATAATGCCATCGTTACCGAGCAACTTCTTGATTTTGCCTTTATCTTCCTCAGTACTTTTGCGAGTACTGGTAGCAACTACTTCAATGCCCAAGTCCTTAGCTGCCGAGATAATCGACCAACTCTTAACACCACCAGTATACAAAACGACCCGCTTACCTTTGAGTCGAGCGCGATAGGGAGCCAGTGCCAAATCTAGAGCAGCCGTTTCTTCTGCAATCAGCTTTTCTGTCCGCTCTTGTAAATCAGGATCACCTAATTTAGCAGCGATGTTTCGCAGACAGCGATTCATATCATCGATGCCGTAGAAAGACTCTTCAATGTAGGGGATGTTGTAACGCTCCTCCATCTTTCTCGCCATGTTGACCAGCGCTCGTGAGCAGATCATCACATTGAGCTTGGCGCGGTGGGCGTAGCGAATTTCATTGTAGCGAGCATCGCCCGTAATTTTAGACAAAATGCGAATGCCTAATTTTTCTAACAGTGGCGTTACTCCCCACATTTCCCCGGCGATGTTGTATTCACCGATTAAGTTAATATCATAGGGCGTTGTATGTTCCGGTTCTGCTGTGCCGACAACATATTCTAACAAAGCTTCACCGCCAAAACGGTTGCCCAGATTTTTACTGCCAATGAATCCTGGTGCAATAACGGGAATAACAGGAGTACCAATTTTCTCAGCCGCAGCTTTGCAGACAGCATCAATATCATCACCAATTAATGCTGTCACGCAAGTGGCGTACACGAATACAGCTGCTGGTTGGTAGCGCTCTTTGAGTTCCAGAATCGCTTTGTAAAGCTTCTTTTCGCCACCGAAGATGACATCATTTTCACCCAAGTCAGTGGTAAAGCCCATTTTGTAGAGTTGAGGGCCAGACGAGAGACTACCACGACTGCCCCAGGAATTACCAGCACAGGCTATAGGCCCGTGGACTAAATGAGCAGCATCTGCGATCGGTACTAGGGCAATCATTGCACCATCAAAAGCACAGCCCCCTTGAGCCGCGCCAGGTTGTGCCTGTTGAGCGCATGACTTGTTTTTCTTTTCGGATTGTTTGTGCTGATTATGCTCGCATCCTGTTTCAGTGAGCAGCTCGTTGATTTTACCTTGGGTGATTTTCATCTCTGTTTTCGTGTTCGATGGAAGTTTTCTTTGCCATTTGTCATTTGAATAACTAATGACCAATGACTAATAATTAGCAAATGTATTTTTTGACATCCTCTCCACATACATCGGCGAGGTAAGATAGAGCACGGAAACGCAATCCGACAAATTCGTCATATAAAGGATTGAGTTTACACAGTGGTGGGATATCAAAAGACCGCCCAAATAATTTAAGTTGTCGCTCAAAGGGACAACAACAAGGAATTGTTTGGCAAATTAGATGAGCAAGGCGATTATTTTTAACCTGAATTCCATCCACTACACGGCGCAACGGATTGAGAAGATTGTTAAACTTCCCTGGTTTTTTATAGTTAGGTGGATGGTAATTAGGATGAGTGTGAGTGTGATCGTGAGTGTGATTGATGGTTTCCATTAATAGATACCTCAGGTAAATGCTACAAAGAAAAAGGTGGAAATAATTCGTAATTACGAATTACGAATTACGAATTACGAATTACGAATTACGAATTATTTCCCCCCTTTGATTAACACGCTGTGTTTCTACGCAATTCCTAACGAATCAAGTCGTAGGAAATATCTGTCTTAGAAGGAATATTGGTGTTGCGATCGATTTCTTCAAACAGGGTATTTACAACCCAGTTAAGCAAGTTGATTATACCTTGATAACCAATGGTGGAGTAGCGGTGTAAGTGGTGACGATCCATGATCGGGTAGCCAATTCTCACTAAGGGAGTCTTGGTGTCGCGCCACAGGTACTTACCGTAGGTGTTACCAACAAGGAAGTCTACGGGTTCGGTGAACATCAAAGAACGCATGTGCCACAGGTCTTTACCAGGCCAAACAGTTGCATTCTTACCAAAGGGGCTAGAAGCAAGCAGTTCTTTCATTTCTGCTTCAAATACTTCGTTGCTGTTGTTAACCAAGATATGCACAGGTTCAGCACCCATTTCTAGCATAAAGCCAGTTACGCTGTATACTAAATCTGGTTCACCGTAGATAGCGAAGCGCTTGCCGTGAATCCATGAGTGAGAGTCAGTCATGGCATCAACTGCCCGACCGCGTTCAATTTCTAATTCTTCAGGAATAGGTAAACCACTAAGTTCGCTGATTTTCATCAATAACTCATCAGTACCCTTAATACCCCAAGGACGGCAAACTGCGGTTGGTTGCTTCCACTCTTTTTCAATGTACTCACGAGTCTTGAGAGTGGAGTGTGATTGCAGAGCAATTGTAGCTCTAGCATTAATTGAATCTTGTGCATCTTCAATCTTTGTACCACCTGGATACATATCGAACTCACCTGTATTAGGTGAATCCAGGTAGTCGCTGTTGTCGGCTAGAATGGTGTAGTCTAAGCCAAACAGGGAAGCAATCCGCTTGATTTCGCGGTTGTTGCCTACATAGGTGTCAAAACCTGGGATGAAGTTGATCTTACCATTGCTGGTTTCTTTCTTATGACCTGCTGTCAGGTTAGAAAGAATTCCCTTCATCATGTTGTCGTAACCAGTGATGTGGGAGCCAACAAAGCTAGGGGTGTGAGCGTAGGGTACTGGGAAATCTTGAGGAACTGAACCAGCTTCCTTGGCGTTGTTGATGAAAGACTGCAAGTCATCACCAATTACTTCTGCCATACAGGTGGTGCAGACAGCAATCATCTTGGGCTTGTAGAGTTGGTAAGAGTTCGCCAAGCCGTCAATCATGTTTTGCAGACCACCAAACACGGCTGCATCTTCAGTCATTGAAGAAGATACACCAGAGAATGGTTCTTTGTAGTGACGGGTTAAGTGGGTGCGGAAGTAAGCAACGCAACCTTGAGAACCTTGAACAAAAGGTAGAGTACCTTCAAAACCAACAGCAGCAAAGATTGCTCCCAATGGTTGGCAACCTTTAGCAGGGTTGACGGTTAAAGCTTCACGAGCGAAGTTCTTTTCACGATAATCCCAACCTTTAGTCCATTCTGAAACCCGTTCTACTTCTTCGGCCTCGTGACCATTTTCAAACTGCTTTTTGTTTTGAAATAGCTGTTTGTACTCAGGTTGGTGGAATAACTCTACGTGGTCTTGAATTTTTTCTGGATTCTGAGGCATTTGTGGATCTCCAAGCTTACTTAATTCTTTACTTATCGAGGAATGAGGATTTGAGGCGGTAGAGACGCGATTAATCGCGTCTCTACTAGGAATTGGGAATATGATTCAAAATTCAAAGTTCAAAAACCAAAATTAATTTTCATTTTTAATTTTGAATTTTGGATTCCCAACTCCCTCCTAAAGTTTTAGCTCCAGGCTATCCCTACTTATTTCTCTTTCCCATTTCCCTAGACGGCAGCTTTCGCTTCAACTTTAGCTTGAGCTTCAGCTTTTGCTACAGCCTTCTTAGCGTTAGCTTTTTCATTCCAAGGAGCGCCAATTAATCCCCAGGTTGGGCTGTTAAGTGCCAAGTCCATATCCCGTGCGAAGATGGCGAAACCATCGTAACCGTGATAGGGGCCGGAGTAATCCTTTTTGTGGTTTAATAGCTCTAAACAGCTTAATGTTTGCAGTAAGCAATGTCTTTGCTAAACATTGTTTACTGAAAACAGATTTATTTTTAGGCTAAATATAGGCTAAAAAACAGCGATGCATAACCAGGTTCAGAACTCACGCGTCATCTAAATGTTGTCCTGAGCCAGGGCGATTAGAAATCGCACGCCAATTGCTCATGGGGGACTACTGTAGGTTAACCCGCACAGAGAGAAGTCTGAAATCAGACTTTGTTAGATCAGAACTTCGGAGCGGGTTTTGCTTGTGTGGCTGCAAATTCTATTCGCCCGGTGTTTGTGTTCATCTCTGCAATCACAGCAATCAAGAGCGCCCGATGATAACTAAAGTACTACTGGAATTAGAGAAGGTTAATCTGCGTTTGAAGTCTGCAAAGGCAAAGGTGACAATTAGAGAATCGAATGGAAGTTTGCAGTTACGGGCGACGTTACCAATTAAACCGGGAGACAAGGACAGCAATGGTACTGGGAGGAAGCAATATAATCTCAGTTTGAATATTCCTGCTAACTTGGATGGACTCAAGACGGCTGAGGAAGAAGCTTATGAATTAGGAAAGTTAATTGCTCGTAAGACATTTGAATGGAATGATAAATATTTAGGTAATGAAGCAATTAGAAAAGATTTTCAAACCATAGGAGAATTACTCGAACAATTTGAAAATGAGTACTTTAAAACTCACAAACGTACAACTAAAAGCGAACATACTTTTTTTTATTATTTTTCCCGAACTAAACGATTTACCAATCCTAAAGATTTAGCGCTCGCTGACAATTTGCTCATTTCAATTGAACAAATTGATAAAGAATGGGCTAAGTATAATGCAGCTAGAGCTATCTCGGCATTTTGCTTGACATTCAACATCGAAATTGATTTATCTAAATATTCCAAAATACCTGAGAATAATTCCCGAAATATACCGACTGATGCGGAAATATATCAGGGGATTATTAAGTTTGAAGATTACCTGAAGAGTAGAGGTAATCAAGTTAATCAAAATGTTCAAGATAGCTGGCAACTTTGGCGATGGACGTATGGAATGTTAGCAGTTTTTGGTTTACGTCCACGGGAACTTTTTATGAATCCTGATATTGATTGGTGGTTGAGTCAAAAAAATTTAGATTTTACATGGAAAGTTCATAAGGATTCTAAGACTGGTGAGAGAGAAGCATTACCATTATATAGGCAATGGATTGACGATTTTGATTTAAGAAATCCTAAATATTTAGAGATGTTGAGGAGTGCGATCGCTAAAAAAGATAACACTAATCATGCGGAGATAACAGCGTTGACACAGCGAGTTAGCTGGTGGTTCCGTAAAATAGGATTGGATTTTAAACCATACGATTTACGCCACGCTTGGGCGATTCGGGCGCATATTTTGGGGATACCAATTAAAGCGGCGGCGGATAATTTGGGGCATAGTGTGCAAGTCCATACCCAAACTTATCAGCGTTGGTTTTCGCTGGATATGCGGAAGTTAGCGATTAATCAGGCTTTGAGTAAGAGGAATGAAGTTGAGTTGATTAGGGAGGATAATGCTAAGTTGAGCATGGAGAATGATAAATTAAGGTTGGAGATTGAAAAGTTGAAAATGGAAATGGTTTATAAACAAAGTTAATTTTACTGATAAATCATACCATTTTTATCTAATTTGCGATGATTTATAGGTGAAAAATCACCAAAATAAACCGATTAAGATACTTATGTCGGATAGTGACATTGGAACACTGATTGTTAAGTCACCTGAAACTCTAGGGGATCGTCCCCGCATTGCTGTTACTAGAGTTTCTGGTCTAGGCATCACAGCTTGGTACAAAGATAAAACTAGAATTCTCTTTACAATTAACATTGATTGGGGTGAAATTGAAGTTTACACCATTGCCATCAGAGGAGATATATATAAATAAGGACTGTATCTATTATTATCGCTAGTAATTGTATCCTTTTTATAGGGTGAATTGTTGCAAAGCGTAATGCCTTCTCGTCACTTTCTAGATATCCCATAAAAGTTGAACCTCACCACTGATACCCAATCTAACGGGTAAATATTTTTCTGAATGAATCGATAAATATTATTAGAATATGAAAAAATATGGAAATTACCTTCAAAGAATCTATCAGTAATGGAATGTTTGGAGATGTTTGGGCTGGAAATGATGAGATAGGAAGAAATGTAGCTATCAAAGTTCTTCGAGACTCAGGAGAAGGTGTATCTACTATATTGCAACATGCCCAAGCTCTTGTTAGAGCGAAACACACAAACGTCGTGGACGTTTACTCTATTGAATATCTTATACTACCTGATTATAAAAAAGAAAAAAAATGTATTGTTATGGAACACATAGATGGTGTTTCACTGAGACAAAGAATAGAAATAAAACTCACAGCTAAGGAGGCTTTTCACATTGGTGAACAGATTATTGCTGGAATTAAGCATATTCATTCTCAAGGGCTAGTTCATATGGACTTACATGAAGAGAATGTCATGGTCAAGCAAGACGAGACAGTTAAAATTATTGATATTCTTTATATGAATTCTATGTCGGAATTAGCCTCAGATGCTCAAAAGCATCGATTAGATTATGATATTAGGCAGCTAGACTGTATTCTTTCTTCATTAATCTATAACTCTGAATTAGGTATAGTGGGTTATGATGAATTTAGAAAAATGCTGGGCAAACCAGAAAGCGTTGCAAAACTTGAACGAAGTTTTTTAGACTTATTTACCAATGTAGCAAGTGATCTAGACAGCATTACCAATTTATTTGGGTTAGATCCTTTAAAGCTGCGCTCGTATAAGTTTAGGTCTGAGTGTGAACATGATGTAGATTCTCTTCGACAGTTATTGGGAAAAGATGCGGTCAGCATTAGTAAAACAATCAGAATGTTTCCAGATACTGAGGTTGAGATAGTGACAAATCTTGGATTAGAAGCTCTTAGAGATAAAATGAGAGAGGTTGAAGATGGCCACGTAATGGTTCAAACACTTTCACATAAAGCAGATTATACAGGTGAGAGAAACTACGATATATAGTAGTTATCTTAAATCTAAATAAACAACAAGCACAATCACACCCTTTTTAAAGCATACATTCTCACAAAGCACACCACATTCAAACTAGACTCATTTACTCAAAAACAACGCCACGATAAATTTCCGCCATCGATAATGCGACCCCATCTGAATCCAAAGAAATAGATAGCTCTAAACCACTAAAATCACTGAACAACCAACCTTGAGCTTGTTTACTATAGCGTTCCACAAAAGGTTCAGCCTACTCAACTAATAAATATTCGCTAAAACTTGGAATTGAACGATACATCCAAAATTTATTTCGTCGGTCGTAATCTGCGATCAAAGGAGATAGGACTTCAACAATCAAAATGGGATTCAAGACTTCATCTAAGCATTCAGCATTTAGTTGCGGTTCGCCGTCAAAAACCATTACATCTGGATATACTCCACGTCGATGTTCAGGAATCCACAGCCGTAAATCGCTGTTAATTGGCTCAAATTGAGTATCGCGGAACACAGAGGTAAAATAGGTCAAAATGTTCCGACCGATGTGACTGTGTTTGAGTGTTCCTCCAGGCATGGGTACAATTTCTCTATCTCGATATTCGCTGCGTCCTTCGGCTTTTTCTGCGTAGACGCGTAGCGGCTTGTCGTTAGACATCGCACGATATTCATCCAAGCTGTAGCGACGCGAGATGGTAGAAATCATAGGTTGTAGGCGTAGGCGTAGCCCGCCGGAGGTATCGCATTGGCTGTAAGATAACAATATTATTTTGTCACAGATTTGTTTATTAAGTAATGTGATGCGGCGATGCGATCCCATTTCTGACTCGGAAATTAAGTTTCTGACTCGGAAATTAAGTTTCTGATTCGGAAATTAAGTTTCTGACTCGGAAATTAAGTTTCTGACTCGGAAATTAAGTTTCTGACTCGGAAACCTAGTTTTATCAACAAATTTCAGCAAATATACGCGCATTGATCCTGTTATCAATGCTCTAAAAGTTCTGTAGCTTCACTCAGGCTGATGCCTCCGACAAGTGCGTATTCTAATGATAGATAACAAACTCAGTGTTAAACACCATCAGAGTTATCTATATTAAATTAATCCAAAAAGGAAAAGTTTATGGTGCAACGAAAACGAAACTCAACGGCACTGACTAAAGCTGAACGACGCATTGAAGGATTGCAAACGATTAATCCTGAACTAGATTTTGGCAATGGGTTATCAATTGTTACTTACAACAGTATAGTTTCTGAGTTACGAGAGAAATTAGCCTCATATAATCAAGCACGAACAATAGTGGATAAAACGCAGAATACATTACTAGATGCAGAACGTGCATTAAATAGTTATTCTGAGCAGATGTTGTTAAGCGTTGCATCTCGCTATGGCAAAAATAGTGATGAGTATGGAATGGCTGGCGGAACGCGCAAATCAGACCGCAAGAAAGCACGCCCGGCGGTAAATCCAACACTGATGGTCGTGGAGTAATTATCAGAATAAACATTGATTTGGCTCAAACCAAAGAGCCTATATACCTTGTTTAAAGTGAGAAGAAAAGCGATGCAATGTCTACTACCAGACGCTTTTCTTCTCTATGAAAAGCTACGCGTAGCTTGTTTCTTTGTACTTGAGATTGAAAATTTGAAAATGGAGATGGTTTATAAACGACGAGCGTAGCGGCAACATCTATCAACTGTTTTGAACCATCCAAACTAAAAATCCGAGAATTTGTTCCACAGGTGGGAGAGGATAATCCATCAAGTCGATGGTGACAATATTATCCTCCAGCTTTAAGAATCGCCATTGTGTACCACTGCTAATATAGGATTAATATTTGATTTCTGAAAAAGCTCCGTACAACTCGAAAAGCCTAATTCCTTATTCTCTATTCCCTACTCCCTACTCCCCACTCCCCGCCTACGTAGATAATTTCAAATATCAAATACGATTCCTATAGAACCATATATTATCGCAACTGGACGATTTTTTGCGATGTTGAATCTTTGTGCTGCAACCATTTCTGCAATACATTGTCCAAACTCAGTTCTTAAATCAGCTTTTTTTGCTTCCACAATCACAATGCATGGTGCTTCAATTTCTAACACTTCCGGCGAAGAACTCAAAAGAAAATCACACATTCCATTAGACTTATCCACAAATAAACCTCAAAATAGCTGAAACCCTTACATAGCTGGCTTTTTAGCTTATATAAAACAGGAACCTCTAAAACCCTCTCCAGAGCT
Source organism: Nostoc sp. S13 (assembly GCF_029379315.1). Classification (GTDB taxonomy): domain Bacteria; phylum Cyanobacteriota; class Cyanobacteriia; order Cyanobacteriales; family Nostocaceae; genus Nostoc. The sequence goes on along the minus strand of NZ_JAQYWQ010000092.1, from coordinate 5,405 downwards.
AGGTTTCAGCCAAATAAAGTTCTCATTTCCGGATAAGTCTATTAGACATCTCCGAAAATGAATCTAGAGACGCGAAATTTCGCGTCTCTACAAGGGTTCTAGATAACTTTTTTCGCTTTCTAATTAAGCTTGTTCCCAAAGCTGACGTACATAGTCAGGGAGCCAGCTAGCAATTTCCTGAATCCGCTCTTGGGAAAGTTCGTCTTTCGTGGCAGAAAACACTGCTTTAACCGCTTGCTCTCGCTCGACCGATCGCGGCATTCCGCTTTCATTAGCAACTCGGAACAGGAAGCGATCAGAATCGATATTGAAAATACCTGGGCCTTTCCAGGGTGGACGAACCCGGCTCAAAAATCCCACAATTGGATTGGTATCTTTCCAGAGATCAGACACTTCAAACTGGAGTGCTTTTTCATCTGTAGGTATAGCCTCTATATGCAGTTCTGCCTCGACGCGATCGCTAGCTTCTGTCGTCATCACGTCACGCATAACGCGAAACACAACTTCGGTAAAGTCTCTTGCATCATAGGGGTCTGCAAATCCGGCTTTGACCTGGACTTTTTCAAGAAAGGAGCGATGTTCGTCGGGGATTACAGTTCGAGAATCTTCAATTTCCGTTGGGTCAACTTCTGGAATATTTGTTCTAAATGATTCATCAGGCATTGTTTTTTCTTCTGCTTGTTAATTTTGAGTCTTTATGCTTACTTTATGTAAAGTCGCACAAATCAAAAACCCTTAGCATCATCCAGAAGTTTGAAGTACTACCTATTCAAAAGTTAGAAATTCATCTGAATCTGCTCACAGCAGCAAAATCATGCTTTAGGGTAAACGATTTAGCTTGATTTAGCAGAGCAATACTCTTGGTGTTTTTGCTCACCGTAGACATCGCCCATTGGTGTCAAAAAACAGTCAGAATAAATGAATTGCTATAAAATAAGCCGAAACAAAGATGGTAGAAACAACAAACATCGAAATTAACACTTCCTATGTCAAAGTACCGAACAATGACTTAGAAATCGATGCTTACTTAGCTCAACCAGCACAAAAAGGAACCTTTGGCGCGGTTATAGTTTTTCCAGAAATTTTCGGAATCAATAGTAATATTCGAGATATCACCGAACTAATAGCTAAACAAGGTTATGTAGTAATAGCACCCGCAATGTATCAACGTATTGCTCCCGGTTTTGAGGCTGACTTTAGCCCAGAAGATGTTGGCTTTAGCCCAGAAAGCTATCGGCTTGGGTTGCAATACTATCAACAAGTAAAATATCAAGAGATATTCAGCGATATTCAAGCTACCATTACCTATCTCAAAACTTTACCCAATGTCAAAAATAATGCAATTGGCGTCATAGGTTTCTGTTTTGGTGGTCATGTTGCTTACATGGCTGCAACTTTACCTGATATCAAAGCAACAGCTTCCTTCTATGGTGGTGGGATTACCACTTCTAGTTATGGTGAAGAGACTCCAACCATTAATCGTACCTCAGAAATTAAAGGTACTATTTATGCATTTTTTGGTACAAGAGATTCATTTGTTTCTCAGGAGGAAAACGAGCAAATTGAGGCAGAATTAAAGAAACATCAAATAAATCATTCTATATTCCGATACGATGCAGGGCATGGATTTTTTGCCGGATTTTTCAAAGACCAGTACCCATTCTTAGAGCAGCACCCAAGTTACAATCCAGAAGCTGCTCCTGATGCTTGGCAACATGTTCTAGAACTGTTTCAAAATAACTTGTAAAATCATATCCGGGTAATTAGGGATTTTCAACAATTGAAGAAGAATTCAGAAGTCAGAATTCAGGAGTCAGAATCAAGACGCTCGCGGACTCGCTACCGCTACGCTATCAGTCGGGGATTCAGACCCGCGACTTTCTTGTTGACCACAAAACAAGAAAATTTGGTGGGGGTCTTAAACCCGATTATTCATCCACCAGTCGTACAGAATTCATTCTGAATTCTGACTCCTGACTCCTGAATTCTGTTCGATAAATTATTCAATTTTGTGGGGTGGACAGCGTTCGACTGACTTGTACTGAGCTTTCTCGTTGGCGCAGCCTAAGAAGAGAAGTAGCGCTCACGCCGAAGTCTTGTCCGCCTTTGGCTATGGGCGGGCGAGATGCCTATCCTACAATCAGTAGTTGAGTATTTTTTTTGTCAGTTCTTACGCCAAAACATCGTGTATCATACTACCAGCGAGATAACTTAACAATAGACAAATTATCGGATAATTTTGTAGTGATTGGGCAATGTTTACGACGGACTACGTACCTTATGCAAACTTATTGCGATCGCGCCTAAGAGTTAGGTTGCAGCAGAGGATTAAAAATACTAGTACAAAAGAGCAAAAATAAAGCTACTATCTCAAACCAGATAAAAGGCTTAAGCTGCTTATTTTCCTTTAAGGCAGAGAAACTGATTGATCGCATTTACAATGATTTCGCACTGCTGGCGATCGGCAGTGGGTGCTGATAGGGAAATTGGTTTGGCTGATATCAACTCCAGTTGCACTAAATACGACGGACTTTCAATTGGTAATGTTACTTGAATCACTTGAGCTTGCTGAACTTCAGCCAGCTTTTTTTGTGTGGTAAATGTGCCAAACAATTTATACCGTTTCTCTAAGGTCATCTGCTCTGAGATTTTGTCAAAATCACACAATACCTGCATTGGTATTGTGAAGCACTGCAAAATGAATCCAATTCCAGGCAAAAAGAACACCATTGCCAAAAAAAATCCTTCCCAGCGATCGTCCTCTTGAATTTTTAGCCGAGCTTGTTGAGGGTTATGGATGAAAGCGTTAATTTCGTCTGCAATTTTGCTATGTTTTCCCGTCACAACAAGTACTCCAGAGTTAACTAGCTTCACCTCCTCCATATTAGAAGTATCCAGTACAACTCCAGTCGATGATGCTGTCTTGACATAGGCTATTGTTACCTGCCCAGGAATCAAGGTTGTTTCTGTTCCTAGTAAGCCGCCAATTGTTAGTTGACAAGTCATTTGGGTAGGCTTAGTTCGCTGACATTCCAATGTAGTTACATTGTCCCTGACAATAGCTATCCCAAATCCAATCGCCACAAAAGGGAGGCCAAACAATATTCCCCAAAGCCATTGTTGATTATGTCCTTCAAACTTTAATTTAGTTAATGTTCGCTCAATAATATTCATTTATTTATTAGACTTATCCACAAATAAACCTCAAAATAGCTGAAACCCTTACATAGCTGGCTTTTTAGCTTATATAAAACAGGAACCTCTAAAACCCTCTCCAGAGCTAGGTTTCAGCCAAATAAAGTTCTCATTTCCGGATAAGTCTATTTGATCATAAATCGAATTAGTACCCGTCCTAAATCACCCGGTTTAAAATTCCCCTCAGCAGGTTGCCGATTTTGGTGCGCTGGTTCCAGATAAAGGTATTTACAATAAACATTTGTCAATTGGGTATGAGGTTTAATTGCCCATTCAAAAACACAGGCTCCCGTTAAAACGGCAAAGGAAAAATCTGTATTTTGCACCTCGGAATGGCTAAAGTCGGCATCGGTTAAGTTCGCTTTCCTAAAAGATGTTCCGGGATTGCTTTGGATAGATTGGATCAGCCATTTGAAAATACGGAAGCTGAGGAGCGCAGAAATGACCATCAGTAGTAAGAGGAAAAATCCCTGGCTACTGCTTCCATCACTGAAGCCAGAGGTGCTAACAATGGCAAGCCCAACCGTAAAAGTGACCATTACCGCAAACAGTATAGTAATGGCTCCAATGCCTAAGAAAGTCGTGACTTGTGGAAACTCGGAGGTAATACTATCTTGGATAAATATCTGGAATAGTAGAGCTAATAGCGGCATAGCAGCGAAAAAGAAGTTAAGTATCTTATCGGAGCGATCGCTAAATAAGACAGTTGACACCTGGATTGCAATCGTACTGAAGCCGAATAAAACAACTGGACAAACTATGCTAGCAGCAATCAAAATATTTACTTGGCGGTAAGTCTGTCCCGTTTTGATCTTTTGAAAGTTTGTCCCAATTAAAGTTGCTCCTGTAAAATTACACCCCCGCAAGTCTGAGCCACTGAAATCTGCGCCAGCTAAGTCCTGCCCTTTGAAAGAGCAATTTTGCAAATTCTGGTTAGTGTAGTTCAGGTTAGTCATAAACGGTTATAGTGTGATCGCACTTACTTAAAAGGTTCCAAAAACCCGGTTTATTCACCGCTAATTCTGGCTTAACTAAATCTTTTTTGGCTACAGTGCGTCACCGATAGCGTAGCGTTAGCAAACTCCAGAAAATAAATTATCCAATTTCACGCCCATCAAAACGACTTTCCCTCCCCCTGCTCCCTGCCCTCAAAGCGATGGGATATTTTTAAATTGGAAGTCCCTTAGCGACGCAGGAGGGTCACAGCCCGTCGTAGATATCATGTGGAAGAAAAGATATTTGCGATCGCTTGATTGTGTAGGACAAGACTTCGGCGTGAGCGCTCAGTCGAACGCTGTCCACCCCACCAGATTGGATAATTTATTTGTTGCAAGTCCCTAATACAAATCCCTATATATGCAGTACGAGATGTAGTACGTTGTGCCTTTGCGACAATACACGCTAGCAATACTAGGAATTTGATAATATTAACAAAGTAGGCGATCGCCTGTTATCCAACTGAGGCGACATCTACAACAGGCTGTTCGGTGATGCACTCTTGAGCAAACTTGCAAAAACACTATGGCAAAGCGTAAGAAAAGCAATCTCCAGTGGATTAAGGAAACGCTTGAACTAAAACCTGACCATCACTGGGAATCTCCATCAGGCTACAAAATTTTTGTAGCAGATAGAGGCTCTGTTCGCTTCAATGTTCCCCAGAATTGGGTTTTTGAGCCACAAGAAAAATCCTTCAAGTTCCTCGATAGAAAACCGCCTGATGATGATTGCTGCCTAGAAGTATCTTTTAATCGCCTGCCACCCAATGACTGGAGCCAGTTTCCGCTAAAATCCACCTTGAAGAAAGTGATGGAAGACGATAGCCGCAACGTCATTGCTAAGGGAGAAATTTTTACTCTCAAGCGCCAAACCGCCAGAATTGTCTGGACAGAGATGAAGTTCATTGACACTCAGGCAGAGCCACGGGAAGCTTTTTCGCGGACTTGCATTGGTTTGGGGTCGAATGTTCAGTGCTTGATTACATTCGATTATTGGGCAGATCAAGCAGAGCCGCTAATACCCATTTGGGATGAAGTGATGCGTAGTCTCACACTAGGGTTATATATCCGTGACCCAATGACTGGTCTGGCTTTCCCAGACTGAGCCAGAAGAATGAATCGTGAGCATAGGTCAAATTGAAGCGTAGCGCGTTCTAGACATTAGACATCTCCGAAAAAGAATGTAGAGACGCGAAATTTCGCGTCTCTACAAGG
>NZ_JAQYWQ010000226.1 GCF_029379315.1 Nostoc sp. S13 | reverse complement strand
GAACGTTTCAAATTTAACAATTATTCCTCTTGTTAACATTGCTTTACACATTTCGGTTTTCCTCTGCCCACCTACTTATCATCTCCTGACCAAGTACCTGCAAATTCGAGCAAATCCTTCGCTTTTGAACCCCTCAATGTATCTGCATCCGAGTTTGTTTCCGGTTTCGACTGCCTTTGTAGATGACTAGCTTTAATGAAGCGAATAAAATCTAATGCTTCAGTTAGTAACTCTGGCGGTAATGACTCGATTTCTTGAGCTAATAATTCTCTATTCAGCATCTTACACCAAACTTAACTATTTTTAATCCTAGCACCATGATTGTATTTCATATAAAAACCGACTCTACCGATCCCTTTATCTGACTTTTCAAGTCATGTGGAAAAGCCCATGAAAGACCTAACCCCCTAACCCCCTTCCCGTGTCGGAAAGGGGGAAAATTCAAAGTCTCTCTCCTACAAGGAGAGAGATTTAGAGAGAGGTTTTCCAGATACCGTGAAAAGTCAGATCCCTTTATAGAATCGAATAATAAATCAAACAGTGGCGTAGAGGCAGAACTTTAAATTTAGTTGCTAACTAATAACTCCCAATACAAACTCGCCTTCATTTACAGCTTGATTGGTTGCAACATCATAAACCAATCCATCTTTTTGAGCGCAGACATCAATTACACTAGGTAACTTACCTTCTTTATTAAAACTGAGAATTTGATAGAGTTTTTCTCCAGCTTTTACATAACTACCTAATTCTATTCTCGATTGAATCATCCCACCTGCGATCGCATAATATTTTTTCCTATTGCTGCTAGATACAAAAGTCATTTCAGGAGTTTTTGTGTCATCCGATAAATTAGGAATTTGCAGTATACCTTTCTCTACTAAATAGTTTTTCACACCCCACACACCTTTCGCGACTGAATCAGGGTTTATTTGCATTCCTGTTCCTAATTCCAATGTCCAAGCTTCTACATCAAACTTGATTTCTCTACCAAACTCTTTAAAACAAGCTTCCAGCGCTAACCAAGGTTTGATAAAAGCTTCATCAAAAGCATCACCATCGTATTTATCAAGTAAAATTCCGAAATCAAGCCCGAAGTATTTTGCACTCTCTTCTCGATTTCGGAAGTAATAAAGGTAATCTAATGCTTGATTTGTAGAAGTATGTAAATCAATTAAATAGTCGGCATCTAAACTCAGATTTTGGAGTTTATAGCTAAAAAGCTCAGTGTAAGGCACACTACTGGGAGAATTAATTTTTTCTAAAATTTTGACAAATTGTTGCTTAATTATAGTTAGATAATTTTGTCGAACGACCTCTAAATCAATATGAAGTTGAGATTTAGTAAAAGCTACTAAATCATCAGCTTCTTTCTCGTAGTCCCAAAATATGCGATTCCAGTCTTTAGCTTCGTAAACGCAATATCGACCAGGAGAAAAATGGTGCGATCGCTCATTCGTCCCCATTGGATTACAAACAGGAACTAGCCAAATTTCTCCAGCTAAATCTGGCTCATTTATTGTTAAAAAAAACTCAATTAACTGATGAATAACGGCATTGCCAGCAATTTCTGCACCGTGCAGATTAGATTGAATGTAAACCTTTTTACCAGCTTTGGCGCCGATGAATTTGTAAACTTGTAAAGACAAGCGATCGCCCGAAGCCATTTGACGTAAAGCAATAGTTTCAATAATTGGCAGCATAAAAGAATTTGGTGATAAATTGCACTTGATAACTGAGCTGAACCTGATGCTATTAATCCATTACAACAAGCCTTGGACAACCCTAACCGAGAAGTTTGCATTCAAGCACAACAGGCAATTAAAAAGATTCAATAAGATTTAGCCAAAATCGCTCATCTTACCGTTGAGGGCCAAAGTCTTTTAGAAAACCAAGCAAAGCCTCGTTGACTTTTTGGGGATACTCTGCGGGAACCCAGTGACCAGCACTAGGAACAATAACCTGTCCTTTCAAGTTCGGAACCAACTCCGTCATTGCATTAAGATTCATTCCTGGAAACTTCAAGACAACATCTTTTTCACCAGCTATGAACAATGCTGGTTGCGATATCTTTTTACCTGACAACTGGGCAGTAATTTCCATATTGCGATCCATGTTACGATACCAGTTCAGGTTGCCACGAAAGCCGCTCTGTTTGTACTGTTCAACGTAATAGTCTAGATCCTCTTCTGTCATGCCTTTTGGTAGCTGATCGGGATCGATCAGTCCGTCAAGAAAACCAGAAGTTGATGGTTTCGGATTCAGCATGATTCCTTCAGGAGCAGAAGCGCTAATACTATAGTGAATTATACGTATGGAACGACGGATATCTGTTTCAAATTCCGCTTCCGCAATTCCGGGCTTTTGGAAGTAGACCATATACCAGAAGTTGTCCCCAAAATTCTCTTGCTTTGTAAATGCTCCAATCGGGTAACGGAAGTAGGGAACACTGATTCCCACAACAGCATTAACTCGTTCCTCATATAGCAGTGCTGTATTCCAAGCTACAGGTGCACCCCAATCATGTCCCACAACAATGAAAGTTTCCTGACCGAGAGCGTCAGCGATTCCGACAACATCCGCCGTTAAATTAAGTATGTCGTAAGCCTCGATCTCCTCTGGAGCATCACTACCGTCGTATCCCCGTTGGTTGGGAACGGCCACTTGAAAACCTGCTTCTACAAGTGGATCAATCTGATGACGCCATAGATACCAGCACTGAGGCCATCCATGAAGTAGGATAACCAAAGGCCCCTGACCCTCAACAACTGTGTTCAGACGAACTCCATTCGTTTCAATGGTACGAAAGTTACGCTTTTTCATATTGAAACTCCCTATCGACATACCCACGGGCTATCAAATAATTTACATGACAATGACTATAGTCAAACCGGGAACGACAATAATCTTTAAAGGTTGAATGCATGGAGCAATCTAATCTGCAATTATCGATAAATAATCAGACTCACACTGCCCTTTAGAGAAACGGATGATAAAGCAATGGTGCAATATCTGATCAGTCAACAACATTATTATTTCGCATTAAAGCTTTTCTCCGCACTGGGCTGCGGGCTGATAGCCGGAGTCTTCTTCGCCTTCTCAACCTTCGTAATGAACGCCCTTACCCGACTCCAGCCAGCACAGGGTATTGCCGCGATGCAATCCATCAATATCACGGTGATCAATCCGTTATTTATGGCAGTGTTCTTGGTAACGGCTGCGGCTTGCATCTTTCTGGCTATCTCTTCGCTATTAAGGTGGCATCAACCCGGTGCCGCCTATTTGCTCCTCGGCAGCTTGCTCTACCTCATTGGCACCTTCGGCGTGACAATCGTTTTCAATGTGCCGCTCAACGAAGCGCTGGCGAGAGTCGAGCCGGACAGCACCATAGGTGCGAGCCTATGGTCTAGCTACCTTGCCAACTGGACAATCTGGAACCACATTCGGGCGGCAGCAGGGCTAGCAGCCGCAGCATTGCTCACGATCGCACTCTGTGATCGAGAGGCGTAATCGTAATGTGATGCGTGCAAGGCGGAAAGAAAAAAGTCAGAAGTGGGTTTATCACTGGCTGTTTCCTTGTTGTCGTAGCCGGTAGTCTAAAATCCGGTCGATACGCTTTAATGCGGCGTTGTTACTATGCTGATTTTCCTCAACTCGCTCTAAAACCGTTGCCTGTTAGTTAAAAAGACGTTGTGTTTGATTTACAAATTCGTTTAGGCGCTCAGAAAGTTGGTCAACCCGCACCCCTAATTGGTCAAGCTGAGATTGGGTACGGTCTTGTTTTATAGTCAACTCATCAAGCCGCCTGTTTGCTGATTCGGCGTAGCTAGCAGCAGACACTAGCAATCGTTTAACAGTTTCAAGTTCATCTTCTACATGGTCTAGTCGCTGCGCGTTGGTCATTCTAGCGATCGCCTCTTTATCTGTCTGGTAAATTCCAGTCTTTCAATTATGCTTTCAAAAATAAAATAGGATTCCTATAGTGATTAAACTCTTGACCGCATCTCGGCTAAATATCATATTTAGAAACTTTAAGAATTATTATACTAAACACATATGTAATTATTTTCTAACATATAGGACTCCTATTTGATTTCTGAACAAGACTAAGAGAGAATACGGAGAGGTTT
>NZ_JAQYWQ010000225.1 GCF_029379315.1 Nostoc sp. S13 | reverse complement strand
TCAAACCCTCATTTCCTCGTACAGCCAGATGGCGATCGCTCCTCCCGTGCAAATCCTTGTAACTCTCTTCTGGTAAGCTTTCATGATTCGCGGATGAGTCTAATAATTCTTGGCGTAATGAAGAAGATTGGCTAATTTTTTTTGATCGCAAAGCACTATCACATTTTTGGTGGCCTAGTGAAAAGGAAAAGACTGAACATTTCCGTCGCTGGTTTGCAACACCTGTGGAACAGAGGTGGATAGATCCTAGCCTCGAAACTCCTTGGGACTTTGAGTCTATGTTTGATGCTTTTCAAAATGGTGAATATCAATTAATTGCTTGTAGCATGGTTTCCGATGACAGAGCTAGACTGGAGTTTGAACCCTTTAGCTATCCCTATGGCGGAACTGGTGCAATACAGGCGTTAGTTGAATCCTTCGATTTTGTAATTCTTGCAGAAGATGACGGTACAGAATATACAAAATTTAACCTGTAGTTTGGTAAAAGAGTGAAACAATTCAAACCTTTCCCCTTCCCCTATTGGATGAGATAGCTACGCCAAATTGATTGAGTATCTTTACTACCTTTTTCTGGAAGCAGTAATCGCCAAGTTTTACCTTCTTGCTGAATTTGCAGGTAAACTTCAAAGGGTTGTTGTGGTTGCGTCAAGCGCCGTTTTGGTAACTTAACAATCAAGTCGTAGGTTCCCCGAATGCGGAAAGCTGGTAAATTTTCAATCGTCAGGGGTTGTTCCTGGGTAATTGATAGCCGCTTGATTTCAAATCCTTGAAAATCTAGATCCAACTGTTGGTTAAGTTTTTGTTGAGTTTGCTCTACCCCAAGTGCGATCGCTTTTTGCACTAACTCGCTAGTCGGTAGCAGTCCAATACTGCCACAAGCTGTTACTAGCATCAACAATATTGCTGTCAAAATTAACCGCACTATCTTATTCACTCTAATCATTCGTCATTAGTTATTGGACAATATAGATACTAGTAAAGGCACGGTTATACCGTGCCCTAATTCGCAAAAAGTATTATTTAAATAGGTTTTTGCTTTACAGTATTTTTAATCCTGGCGTAAAAGTGCAGATAATGAACTATCTTTACGAAGATCCATCAATTCTGCCAAAGGTTCTGTGCGCTTATCCAAGTGGTGCTTGTGTTCTGCTGGTAGAACCGTCACCAGATGTTTTGTTTTCGGTTGCATCTGCATAAGGGGCATCAGTTGTTGCTGTGGCACAAAAATTGGCTGGTTCTTGGGAAGGTGTGGTTCCAATTTTTGGTAATTGCTCTGTGCCAAGCGTACCTGAGGGCGCTTAATCTGTTTTTGGACTTTTTGCGGTTGCGCTCGACTGTTGAGCATTCGGAAAATGAGCAAGCAACCACTACCACAACTGAGGACGATCGCAGCCACCATCCATAAAGGTGTAGGATTACTATTCTCAGAGGGCGCATTGATTGGTTCTTCAACTATAACTGGGATTTTTTCTGGTTCTTCTTGTGCTACCGGGCCAGCGTTACCTAAGCTATATAGGGCAAAGGTACCACCTGCCATAAACATGGCTAAAAATCCAGTTAACAATAGCCAAGGATGATGTGCAACCAAATATATCAGAACATTCGAGCTTTTTCTTAGTCTCGATTTCCTGTTTGTCAGCTCTGGAGTAGCCCGTCTTAGTTGGGTTGGCTCGCGCTGTACACTCTGACTTTTTTCCATGATTACTTTCAGATTTGTACCCCTCTAGTCAATAAATTGTACTGGAGGAGTCAAGCATCAGGTATCCGTAAAAAAAGTTCAGATTTCAGTATCTTTTTTGTAAAATATACGCTACCAAATCGGGCTAACTTTTGCCACAATTCTGTATTTCTGGTGACTTTTTGCCGTAAAAACATGAAATCAGTTCGCTTATTTTCTCCCTTATGTAGGAGAATGCCTAGCGATCGCCAGTTGAATTAACCGATCAACTAATTCTGGAAAGGAGACTCCACTATGGGCCCAGAGTTGGGGATACATACTAGTGACAGTAAAGCCTGGCAAGGTATTGATTTCGTTAATCAAAACTTCTTTTGTCGCTTCTACATAGAAAAAATCTACCCTTGCCAACCCCGCAGCGTCAACAGCTGCAAAAGCTTGCAAAGCCATGTCCTGAATTTGACGGGCGATCGCATCTGGAATCGGTGCAGGTATCAGTAAATCTGCTAGACCCTCAGTATATTTAGTTTCATAATCATAAAAATCGCTGTCATAAGTAATCTCTCCAATGACAGAGGCTTGAGGTTGATCATTACCTAAAACGGCGCACTCGACTTCCCTGGCGACGACACCAGCTTCTACAACTAGTCGGCGGTCATAACTGGCAGCATTATCTAAGGCGGCTTCTAATTCTGGATGCGATCGCACTTTGGCAATACCCACTGATGAACCCAAGTTAGCAGGCTTGACAAAAGCCGGATAACCTAATGCTGCCTCAATTTCATCACAGAGTTTCGGAAATACGCAAGGATTAGACCAAACCTGCGCTCTAGTTATCGCCTTATATTTTACCTGTGCTAGTCCCGCTTGCTCAAAAGCCATTTTCATGGCAATTTTATCCATCCCCATTGCCGAACCTAATACCCCAGAACCAACAAAGGGGACTTGCATCAAGGTGAGTAACCCTTGAATTGTCCCGTCTTCACCGTTGGGGCCGTGGAGAATCGGAAACCAAACATCTACTTGGGCAACTTGAGAGGGAGATTGCCATTTACTCAGGGTTTGGGCTTGAGGGTTGGATGTCAAATTTCCTTCAGAAGTTGATTGTGCAGATTCTAGAAGCGGACTGCCGGTTTCTAAAACTTTTTGGGGTGCATCTCCCGCCAGCCAGCGTCCATCTTTTTGGATGTAAAAAGGCAGTATTTCGTACTTACTAGCATTTTGCTCTGCACTCAAGGCTTTAGCGATCGCCCGTGCTGAGTTGATCGAAACTTCATGTTCTCCCGAACGACCGCCAAACAGTAACCCCACGCGCAGCTTAGTCATTTTCGGTTCCTCGACACTTCTCAAGGAGATAGCGTATCACAACCTACAAAAGTTGCCATATTTTTCTATATTATTTTATTGCCTGTTCAAACCCTGGCTAGAAAAAACTCTGCTGTTTGAGGACTTAGATCCCCCGAATCCCTCTTAAAAAGGGATCTTAAGAGCTAACTTTTTAAGGGAGTTGGCGGATCTCTTATACGTAAGTCCTGATTATCTATTTTTCACGCCTCTAATAACTAGCGATCGCTAGTTTTTTTCGGAATTCTCCTTATCCACTTTTTGTCTTACTTGTCAATGCGTAAGTTCTAATGATTAAGAAATTGCTGGCGAAGTTTCCGCAATGGGCGATCGCTTGCGTGGATGGGGTGGTGGTTGAGTGGGAAAAAAAATAATAAGTCTTATCAAACTCTCATGAACTCAGAGGAGTCGATAAATCCTAATGTTTGTTGAACAGTCTCGCGTATACCTACAACACGATCAGGAATTTTAAATTTAAAATCTTCATTCAGCACAATTTGACCATCTCTAATATGATCATAGCCAGAATAGAGAGTATAGACTAATACTCCCAGCAGCACGGCAGCAGTAATCACCTGTCCTTGAGGAGTTTTAATAGCAGGAATTTTTTTGACAAAAGCAATCAGAGTCAGGATACGGTCGATTTGTTTAGTCCGCACCTCATGCTTCTTCGCTAAGTCTTCAACAGTTTTAGTAGTTTGATTAATTTGACCAACTTCTACTTGGGTAGAAGCAACCCAAGTTTTAACATCGTTTTGAACCGCACTCGGATTATAGATTTTTTTTACGAGTTGACCAAAGAATCCTTTGGCAAACTTCCCATCTGGCTGTTCCTGTTTAATGTCTTTTAGCCACTCACCAACTTGTTGACGAGCTTCCGCCTCAATTTCTTTACCTAGCAGTGTCCGTATCCAGTTATAAACCTGCGCTAATAGACGAATTGCTGTTTTCACTAAACGCAATATCAGACCGCCAACTCCAGCTATAATTTCGTCTATCAGATGTGCTGCATCTTTGCTAACAAACTCTAAACCTTGACGTAGAGCAGCTACATCCATCAGTAATATAGGACTCCTATTTGATTTCTGAACAAGACTAAGAGAGAATACGGAGAGGTTT
>NZ_JAQYWQ010000091.1 GCF_029379315.1 Nostoc sp. S13 | reverse complement strand
TTCGCGTCTCTACAAGGGTTCTAGATAACGCATATTTAATTTCTGGAGATGTCTATTGTGGGGCGATGGCTGCGCCAACGTCTGCGACGAACGCAGTGTGTTAACTGTGCTTGGTTGGTATTTTATCGTATTAGGGTTACAAATCATCTCTGAGATAGTGACACTCAGGCAGTTGCAAAATGTCGTGTGAGTGATGGTTCCTTATATATAACTTTTTAGCCGGCCACGACCGAGTACCTTGATTACTCAGCATTGGTTTGGATTTTCTGAAGACAAGCCCAGTTCTTTGCGAAATTCTGGATTATAACAGGCTTGATCCCAATTTTCGCCTGTTTTTAACTTTTGAAAAGTTAGGTGACGAGCGCTTTTCAAATTGGCAGTCTTGAGCTTGGCACCTTCAAAGTTAGTACCTTCAAGGTTGACATTTTCAAGGTTGGCACCTTCAAGGTTAGCACCTTCAAGGTTGGCATTTTCAAGGTTGGCGTTAGAGAGCTTGGCACCTTCAAGGTTGGCATTTTCAAAATTGGCGTTAGAGAGCTTGGCACCTTCAAAATTGGCGTTAGAGAGCTTGGCACCTTCAAAGTTGGCGTGTTCGAGGTCGGCACTCTTGAGGTTGGCACTGGAGAAGTCCGCACCTTTGAGATTGGCAGCTTTGAGATTGGCACCTTCAAAGTTGACATCAAATAAATCGGCATCTTGCATTTGGCTACTTTGTTTGAGGTCAACACTCTTGAGGTTGGCACGTTCGAGGTCGGCACCTTCAAAGTTGGCGCGTTCAAGGTCAGCATCTTCAAGGTTGGCACTCCTAAGGTTGGCACTCTTAAGGTCGGCACTGCTAAGGTCGGCATCTTCAAGATTGGCACTCTTGAGGTTGGCACTCTTAAGGTCGGCAGTATTCAGGTCGGCAGTATTCAGGTTGGCACGTTTGAGGTTAGCACGTTTGAGCTTGGCACTCTTAAGCTCGGCACCTTTAAGGTTGGCACCGGAGAAATTGACATCTTCAAGGCTAGCACTGGAGAAATTGGCATCTTCAAGGTTGGCACCTTCAAGGTTGGCATCATTCAATGAAATATTGTTCAGGCTGTTATCAGCCTTAACTAGTTTTTCCAGCGCTTCAATTCTTGCTGTACTATCTTTCTGTCCTTGAAGAGCTTCGACACTATCCAAAAGTTGTTTTATTTCTATCTTTCTATATACAACAGTTCCCACAAATATTACTAAAGCCACGAGGAGAATAGAAGCAAAACCAATTGACCTAAAGCGATTATTTTTTTTGTCCATAATACTTTGCTAAATAAACTCACAAACTCAACTTGATTACACTAGGTTTGCAGCTTTCTCCTACTGAAATACCTTGATTTGGGCGATGAAAGCTTATACCATTTTGGATTTTAGATTTTAGATTTTGGATTGTAAAAGAGTTAGTGACTAAGCTTTTGGATGATCCATATATCGCAATCATTTTTCAATTTGGTATTACGTCTTCAGAGACAATTACGACTGCCCAATAAAATTCGTCAGCATTGGCTGGAATTTCCTGGAGGTAAGCCTAGTTGTTTACGAAATCCTGGGTCGTAGCAAGCTCTCTCCCAATTTTTAGCTGTTCTGAGCTTTTGAAGAGTTAAGTTTTGGGCATCTTGAAGGTTGGTATCTTGAAGGTTAGCACCTTGAAGATTGGCACCTTGAAGATTTGTACTCTTGAGGTCGGCATCTTCAAGGTTAGCATTTTCAAGGTTGGCATTTTCAAGGTTGGCACTCTTGATGTTCACACCTTCCAGGTTGACACTGGTTAGATTGGCATTGTTGAGTTTTGCACTCGTGATATTAGCACCTTGAAGGTTAGCACCTTGAAGGTTAGCACCTTGAAGGTTAGCACTACTGAAGTTGGTACTACTGAGGTTAGCACCTTGAAGGTGGGCATCTCTGAGGTTGACACTGGTTAGATTGGCACTGCTGAGGTTGGCACTGGTTAGGTTGGCATTGCCGAGGTTGGCACTGGTTAGGTTGGCATTGCTGAGGTCGGCACTTTTGAGGTCGGCTTCTTTAAGATTGGCACGTTCCAGCTTGGCACTGCTGAGGTTGGCACTATTGAGGTCGGCTTCTTTAAGGTCGGCATCTTCAAGGTTGACACTGGAGAAATCGACATCCTTCAATGGAATATTATTCAGGGTATTATCAGTTTTAACCAGTTTTTCCAGCGCTTCAATTCTTGCTGTACTGTCTTTTTGTTCTTGAGCAACTTCGACAGTATCCCAAAGTAGTTTTATTTGGATCTTTCTGACTACAACAATTCCCACAAATATTACTAAAGCCACAAGGGGAATAAAAGCAAAACCAATCGGTCTAAAGCGATTATTTTGTATGTCCATGATACTTTACTGAATAAACTCACCAACTCAATTCGATTGTGCTAGGTTTACAATTTCCTGCTTCTGAAATACCTGGGCTTAATTTAGTTGTTTCTCTAGAAGCAAATAATCCGTTGATTCATTGGCTTGTATTATATAAAACCAAAAAATCCTAAATATAACTTACTCGCTTCCGTAATTTCATTAGTATTAGTTTTGCATTATCCCACAGACTCTTAATTGAGGCAAGACTTTTGTTTGACTTGTGCTTATTTTGATAAATAAAGCCCTCAAAAACTCTCTGGCATACACAGGTTAAGGTTCTAAAACGATATATTCCGAGGAAATTAATAAAGCCTCTGAAATCCGTGGTGAGGTAAAGAGAAAAAATTAAAGATAAGTAAAAGGCAGGTGATCCTACCTGATACAAATGAATAGATATATTCACGCTCAGAGTTGCACATTTGTTTGACAAACCTATGACAAATTCATGACGCAAATGTGACGAGATTGATTATGCTGCTTAAAAGTAACAACTTCTTGACTTGTTATATATAAAAAATTAATAACATTCTGGATGGTTCTATCTTAATATCGGCAAATACTGATAGAATGCTTGAAACTCAAGCTGTTAACTACTGCTTAGGAGCATCACAAATGTGTAAGTTATATCAAACCCAGGTTATAAATTATCATTGCGATCGCAATCACAAACATCTTCTGGCAAAATTGGAATGCTCCCTACTGATTAGACAGTTAGGGTAAATGACCGGGTTTCCGAAAGAGTAATCGAAAGGCTCTGATTCCCAACTTATTAGAGAAGATGGGAATCTTGTTATTGACTTAAGCTAATGTACTTTTAATTTGCATAACCAGGGCAGCCTTTCCGGCTCACCTCACAAGAGTTTTACTTCCAAGTAATATGCAAGTTAAATGTTTAACGGCTTAACTCATGCTATAATCTGTTGCAAGCCAAGATTATGCAGTTCTTCCTAATATATTTCCGGCGTGTTGATATCTAATAGCACAGCCAGAGTCCAAAATTTTATGTGATGAATTGTTGATAAGTTAATAATGTTTTACCTTCATCCCAAGGGAGTGAAGTTTTATAAATACCCATGCGAGTAGATGTAGTTGTTGCAAGAACAATAACAAAGTGCGACAATTTTAGACTAACGGGACTGACAAATAAAAAAATACTCAATTACTTCTTGTGGGGTGGGCCGGAAAGCCATTGGTGTCAAGTTAAAGCTTCAGCCCAGATGTCAAGCGACCTGGCGGCGTTGCGTCGGTGTCGTTGACGAACAGCTTTAACCAAGCCCATAGAACGCTGATGTTCGACTAACCAAGGAATCGGGAGCGAATGAAAAATCCTGTGGCGTAGCTGTTGCCTGCACTATCGACGGTAATGCCGCTAGATGTGTTGTACGAGCTACCACCCAATTTTTGTGCCCATAGGACGTTGCCACTGCTGTCAAGCTTGGCAATGAAAGAATCATTACCGCCTCCACTGGTAAGGCTGGTGTTGGCAAAGGTGACGGTATCTGAAAAATCTCCCATCACGTAGGTGTTGCCTGAAGCATCGGCCGCGATGCCCCAGCCTGCGTCAAACGCAGTGCCGCCCAATTGCTGCGCCCACAGGACGTTGTTGTTGATGTTGCTCATAATAGATATGTAGTGGTTGGGACTAAATTTTCTTTTGCACTGTGTTGGGGCTTCAGAAGCGATCGCCAACACCAAGCTGACAAATGGTGTCACCCGAATTGGGTTGATAAGTTACATCGCTACCGCAGATTTAGATGCCATAGCCCTCATCAAAATCTGATCCGTCCAATTTTTGTGCCCATCTGACGTTGCTATTGCACTTGGTAACAAAGCCTTAATGAAAGCTACTTTACCCTGACATTGAGAATTAAGGGGAAAACGAGAACATAGCTGGTATAGCTTTTCCCCATCCAAAGCAATCGCTGCGGGTACAAAGACTGCCTAGCAGCAAGGGAACAGATACGATCACAGCGATTTTTTTGAGCTAGAAGCCTGGAAAAAAATAAATATAGAAGTTGTATAAAAAACGAATCACTTCCTGAAGAATTTATCAATTGTATACAAATCTCTTTTTCGGGCAGATGCTTTAGGAGAGTCCGGTTTTATTACGATTTTGCAGCTAGTCCAAGGTAGTTTTGTGTTTTAGACCATTAAAGCCTGATAATGGAAAGTTAAAAGTTCTCGCCGTGAAGGAGGTTGAGAAACTTGTCAATTCATAAAGGAAAAATCCTGGTAGTAGATGACGAAGCCAGCATCCGCCGGATTTTACAGACGCGACTAGAGATGATTGGCTACAATGTAGTCCAAGCAAAGGATGGCGAAGAAGCTTTGTCAGTTTTTCGCCGAGAAACTTTTGACTTAATAGTTTTGGATGTGATGATGCCAAAGCTAGATGGTTACGGTGTCTGTCAAGAATTACGGAAAGAGTCAGATGTACCAATCATCATGCTCACAGCTTTGGCAGATGTAGCAGACCGAATCACGGGGCTAGAACTAGGTGCTGATGACTACATGACTAAACCTTTTTCTCCCAAGGAACTAGAAGCCCGAATTGCTTGCTTACTAAGGCGATCGTTTCATAAAACTAATATCAATATTATTCCTAACTCTGGGATAATCCATGTCGGCAATCTCAAAATCGATATAAATAAGCGGCAAGTTCACAAAAATGATCAGCGTATTCGGCTGACAGGTGTGGAGTTTAGCTTACTAGAGTTGTTAGTGAATCATTCTGGAAAAGTTTTTTCGCGATTAGAAATGTTACAGCAAGTGTGGGGTTTTGTACCAGGGCTGAATACAGACACCCGTGTGGTAGATGTGCATATCTCACGATTGCGGACAAAGATAGAATCCAACCCCAACGACCCAGAATTTATTTTGACAGCAAGAGGTAGTGGTTATTTTTTCCCGCGAACTATTTCTTCAGAGCAGTAATAAAGTAAAGTTCGCTCTCTCGGTTTTATTGAACTGGAGAATCGTAGTATCAGATTGTTGGGGATTTCGTTGTCAAACCTGGATAATAGACATCTCCGAAAAAGAATGTAGAGACGCGAAATTTCGTGTCTCTACAAGGGTTCTAGATAACGCATATTTAATTTCACCAGATGTCTAATGTGATAGCGTTCTGCTTCTGTCTTAAACCCGCTAGACCCATCGGCAGTCACGCGATTACGAAACGTTATTGGTATCTTATCGAACTCAGCGCTTTGATTGTGGTTATTCTCATCGGTAATCCATAACTACTGTTACTTAACAATTACAGTGCCTAGCCGTTATTTCAAAAATCTGTCGTCAAAATATTTACTGTTTAACTAGTTGCTTTAAACGAAAGTATGCCTCTTCAGGTGTCAGCGCCTCTGATTGACTTTCATTAGGTATATAAAATACCCAGGTATCGGGAAAGTAATGTACCACAAAGCTTGGAATCAAACCCAAGCTTACTGCTTGCTTTCCGAGTTTTTCAGTTTGTTCCTCTAAACTCAGTTGGTCATGAAATAGATGTTCAGCCATATTTTTCATCTGCCTGCACTTTTTTTGACTGTGCCAATTTTAGATTTGAGATTTGAGATTTTAGATTAAAAATTATTTCGGTTCATGTCCCAACGGCACTTGACGCCAGTCTGCTCAAGTCGGGAAACTCGCTTACACGGCTGGCTCCTTTATGCCTCTTAACCCGTCTTTATACAGTGGCTCCTCCTTGTGGGCGCAACAAATCCAACATTTAAAATCCGAAGTATCGTTTCGGCTGTTCGCATCTCGCGTACCTCTTGATTTCTTCCCTTTGAGATTTTTGAGAGAATATTGGAATGATGATCCTGCCAAAGCAGATTGTGATCAAGAAAATGAATCAATTCTTTGAGCCAGCTAGGAAACAGAAGATTCTGCTGATATCTTAAATTCAGCCTAGTGTAAAATGCCAAAAGCATAACTGCATTTTACAGATACAATGGTCAAAAACACCAAAAAATGTCCAATAGAGTACATGACTAGCGATAATGATGTCAGTCAATATCTGCGTCATTGTGCTGTAGCTGCTCTAATCCTAGTGGCGGCTTATGGTTTATTTGTAGCTGATTTTATTTCTAGTTGGATTTTATTTGCGATTGTTGCCGTTACACTGCCTCGTTGGATTATTAGCGTACATGAACTTATTCATGTAAAAAGCGACAAACAGATAAACAGGATAATTAGCTGTTTGGCTATTAGTCCTATTCCCCTTTCTATTTTGACACTAAGTTACCCACAAATCGGGGAAATTCATCTTTCTCATCATCGGACTCCAACAACAGAATCAGATCCAGATGCTTATCATATTCGAGGGAATTTATTTGTTGTTATTTTAAACGCCTTGAGTGCGCCAGAACAAAGTTTTATTCGTTCAGTACAATTAAATGGATTTAATTTTCAGCTAGGAGTAGATTTGCTCATCAAGCTATTGATTTTAGGGATATTGATATTCTTAGGGGGACAAAAATTTTTTTGGTTTTGGTTATTTCTGCGAATTGTGTATGGGCTAGGAGATATAGTGTTTTTTCGTCTTGTGCATCACTAAAAAGGAAAATACGGGACATTTGAGATTAAACTTCCCAGTATTCTTGAAATATGGGGAGAGCGAATTTTTGGCAAAACGGTGATTCAAGCAATAATTCATCATGATGTACATCATCAAAATCCTGGGATTGCCGCACGTAATCTCGCAACGGCAAGATCCTACATTTTTTAACTCGCTCACTTTCCGCAACGTTTTCTTGTTGTCTTCAAAAAGATTTAGAGTCATTAATTTGATAACTTTTTGAAATAAACAATTATTTCATCAAACTAGTCCATACTAATTTAACTTTTTTGTCTCTATTTAATGACAAATAGTAATTTGCTCAGTAACAGAATAAACAAACCTAAAACCATGCTCATAACGGTCTTTCATTTGGAGGCAATAACTGATAAACTTAATAACTATAATGACTAGATATCGAAAAGCAGTAGATGATACTAAATTTTAGCAGACGTAAATTTGTTTTGTATGGTTCAGCTACTTTTGCTACTAGCCTATTGCTGAAAGCTTGCAGTAGTAATAAAAGCAAGATAGCAAGGGTTAGTAGTAGTGAGGAAGGTTTTAAAATAGCGATCGCACTCCCTGGAGTCATCACTGATAAAGCTTGGAATCAGTCTGGTTACGAAGGCTTAACCCTTGCTAAACAAAAGCTGGGTGCAGAAGTTGCATATCTGGAACAAGTCGCCCAAGCAGATCAAACGGAAGTATTAACAGACTTTGCCCGCAAGGGTTATAGTCTTGTATTCGCCCACGGAGGACAATTTGATGCAGCTATAGAACAAGTCGCTGCACAATTTAAGAATACATTTTTTGTGGGTGTAAATGGTAATTCCCAGGGAGAAAATATTGCCTCTTTGCGAATAGATCACTTGCAAGGTAGTTATTTATGTGGAATTATTGGCGCGGCGATTACTAAATCTAATAAATTAGCTTATATTGCTGGGCAAGAATTTCTGGCTACGCAAGAAGAACTACGAGGATTTGAATTAGGGGCAAAATCAGTAAAACCCAATATTCAAATTGTTTCAACGTTTACAGGGAATTGGAATGATGTTGCTAAGGCAAAAGAAGCTACACTTGCCTTAATTGCTTCAGGCGTCGATGTAATTTATCAATGGTTAGATAGTGCTTCACCCACAGTTTTACAAACTGCTAGTGATAAAGCAGTTTATGCTTTTGGTAATACAAAAGACCAGTTGGATATTGCACCAAAAGCAGTATTGACAAGTGCAGTAAAAAGGTTGGATATAGCAATAGCCTATATAGCAGAACTTGCTAAAGAAAAACAACTCAAAGGACAAATATATTCTATAGGTTTAGAAAGAGCAGATATATTAAATTTAGGTAATTTTGGGGCATTAGTGCCGGAAACAGTGAAACAAAATGTTTTCAAAGTGAAGCAGGAGATTATCGATAAAAAAATTACCTTTGTAAATTGTCAGGTAGCGGGGAAAGATACACGTTGTGTCAAACAAGTATGAAATTAAATGTATTTACGTTTAGAAAAAATTAGCAAACGCTTTAACTCATTTGTTGCTAACGAAAATATTAGTTTTAGTGTTGATGCTGGTAAAATTCATGCAATTTTAGGTGAAAATGGTGCGGGTAAGACTACTTTAATGAATATTATTAGTGGTCTATATCAACCTGATACGGGAAAAATTTATTTAGAAGATAAACCAGTAAAAATTACTTCCCCAAACGAGGCAATCAAACTAGGTATAGGCATGGTATATCAACATTTTATGCTTGTGCCTCAGTTAACTGTCGCCGAAAATATCATCCTGGGAATAGAAAATAGTTGGCGTTTAAATCTGCGGCAAAAACAACAAGAAATTGCGGCTTTATCCCAAGCTTATGGGCTAGAAATTGACCCCGCAGCTAAAGTAGAAAATTTACCAGTAGGGATACAACAGCGAGTAGAAATTCTCAAAGTGTTATATCGCCAAGCCAAACTATTAATACTCGATGAACCAACAGCAGTTTTGACACTAACGGAAATTGAATCATTAATAAATATCTTGCGACAATTGGCGGCGGCTGGTAACACTATTATTTTTATTAGTCACAAGTTAGAAGAAGTAATTAATCTCTGCGATACAGTAACAGTGCTGCGACGAGGTAAGGTAGTAGCGACAAAGACAACTAAAGAAGTGACTATTCAGCAATTAGCAGAATTGATGGTGGGGCAGGAAGTAGCTTTACAAGTCAATAAATCTGCGTCTATAACAGGGGAAGTGATATTTTCAGTACAAAATTTGCAAGTTGCTGGTGATAGGGGTATTCCTGCTGTCCGCAATGTTTCATTTGAATTACGAGCTAGGGAAATTTTAGGAATTGCTGGTGTAGATGGCAATGGACAGCGAGAATTAGCTGATGCGATCGCAGGTGTAAGAAGCATCATCAACGGTAAAATTGAGTTTAAGAGCTTCTGTATTCGGCAGAGAATCGGGTACATCCCTGAAGATAGGCAAAAAATGGGTTTGGTGTTGCAATTTAGCATTGCCCAAAACTTGATTTTGAAAGCTTTTAAAAACTTACCATTCTGCCGCCATTTTTTATTACAACCACCAGCAATCAAAAATCATGCCCAAGTTGCAATGGCAGAATTTGATATTCGAGCGACTGGGGAAGATATCAAGGTAAGGCAACTATCAGGGGGAAATCAACAAAAGGTAGTTTTGGCCAGAGAACTGGCGGGAGAACCAGATTTAATTGTGGCGATGCAACCCACGCGGGGATTAGATGTAGGGGCGACAGCCGCAATTCATTCTCGCTTATTGGTAGAACGCGATCGCGGTGCCGCAATCTTGTATATTTCTACTGAGTTAGAAGAAGTGATGGCGATGAGCGATCGCATTGCCGTAATGTACAGAGGAGAGTTTGTCGCTATTTTGGATGCACAGACGGTGACAATAGAAGAAATTGGTTTATTGATGGCTAGGGGTACATGCAGAGGATAAAATGCCAAGTCTTTACATTATCTGTTGTTTGCCCTAATACCCACTTAAACGTCGAAGCTGATCTCGAAAATAGCAGAAACTTGGTGATTGATTATTGTCAATGTCCATAAGGGGAGAGATCCTTTCCGCCCAAGTTGCTTTCTCCTTACCAATTCCCTGCCAACCAAGTTTAGACAATTTTTGGACACCACCGGAATATACTGCATCGGCTAACTTCTCCCATGTGCCACAAATATTATCATTGGTATATGAATTTAAGACTGCTTGTTTGGCATTCGGATAAGCTGCCTTCACTGCTGTTAAATCACCTAAATACCATGCTTCTCCTTCCTCAATGGCGATGCAAAATTTCGTCTTTGGTTTAGGCTCACAAGAATTTACGATGTCAAGCAGTTCTTTGCGAAAAGCACTCAGGCATCGGTCATCAAGATCGCAAATAATGACGAGCACAGCATGATAATCAGGGAGATAACTGGCAAATGTATTGCCGTAGCCTTGAATAAGTCTTGGAAGTTGGTCGAGCAAAATTCGTTTTTTGGGATCAGAAGTAGATTTTAAACCTTGAGGAATATGCCCTATTCCTTTGTAAGAATGGATATGAAATGTATGCTGTTCCGTATTAATAATTTTTGGGACAAGAATCTCAAGAGCCATTTTACCAGAAATATCCTCAACGAGTATCTCAAAGTGCATATACTCACCTTGCATCCAAATAGTCACTGTACCAAAGTCCGCCAAGAGGTAAGCCTTCAGAAACCAGGTTATTGATCAGAGTATCTTCACTAGCTCGCCTAATTTTAGCAAATCCATCCTCGCCCTTTTCCAGAACCCAGACCTCTTCAGGTTCAAGGGCATCTACAAAATATGGTTGATGTGTTGTAACAAATACTTGCGCTCCACCCTTCTGACCTGTAGCGTGTTCTCGAAATTCTCGGGCCAATGTTTCTAAAAGTTTATGATAAAGTCCATTTTCTGGCTCTTCGACGCATAAGAATGGTGGTGGTGATGGGTCTTCTAACAGGAGGAGATAGGCAAATACTTTGAGTGTTCCGTCTGACATTTGTTGAGCATAAAATGGGTCTTTAAATCCCTGATCATTGAAACGCAAAAGAAGTCTTCCATCTGGGCTTTTTTCAGTGCTAATTTTGTTGATACCTGGAATCTTGCTGGCTATCTTTTCAAGCATGGATTGAAACTTTTTGGGATGTTCTCTTTCCATAAACTGAACCACATTGCCCAGATTATCCCCATGAATATTAAGATGTTTTTGTGGGCCAGCTAGAGGCAAACTTCGTGCAGCATCTGGAGTAAAATAGCTTAAATACCATCCTTCAATAAATCTCCGAAAAACAGAAATTCTTGGGTGTTGTTTGAGTGAACCTAAAGTTGCAATTCCCAGTTTTCGTTTATCGTCAAGTTCAACTACTTCAGTTTCTTTACTTTCTTCTTCCGCTTCACCTTTCTGTATTTTTTCTATGAACTGTGACAAATCAAAATCACCTTCTTCTTCAACTTGTTTACCTTCTTGTTCACCTTTCCATGCTATTCCTCTACCTTCATTGAGAATTAGAAAAGAAAAAGGTTGTCCCTTGCTTTGTCCTTTTCTTCGTTGTCTGAGTCTTTCCCTCTTTACATAAGGTCTTCCAGAGGAGTCAATATCTATTGCCAACTCATAGGTAATTGGTCGGGCATTATGATCTTCTTTATAATAGATATCAAACTCAATACTTCCCTCTTGTCCTTGGGAACGAATTCTCTCAAAGCCACCACGACCACGAGAATCACACGCTTCCTCTACTCCATTTTTCAAGCAGTCTGCAAGAAAACCAAAAGTGTCGAAAATAGTACTTTTTCCTACACCATTCTTACCAATGACGGCTGTCATTGGCGTTAATGGTTTGGCATTCTGCGTGTTCCATAGCTTGCCTAAGGTGACATCATGAAGAACTCTATAATTTCTTACCCTAAAGCCTTCTACTTTAGACATTTAAGCCCTCTGCTCAACTAAGACCAATCATATCAGTTCCTACACTGAAAGTTTAAAGCTAAGGACGTTAAAGAACTTCTCAATCGATATGCAGCAGGAGAACAAAACTTCCACGGTATTATCTTACTAAAAGCTGACTTACGGGGTGGCAATCATTGCATTATGATCACAAATAAACGCTTTCAATTCCTGCTACCAATCTTATCACCGCTAATTGCCATCATCTCTGCCCTGATTGTCGGTGGCATCCTGATCATACTTGCAGAGGCAAATCCGATTACCGCCTACACCGTCTTATTTCAAGAATCTCTCTCTAGCTACTTTGGGTTTGGCAATACCCTCACCAAAATGACACCCCTATTATTCACCAGTTTAGGAGTATTAGTAGCATTGCGGGCTGGTCAATTTAATATCGGTGGCGAAGGACAAATTTATCTTGGTGCATTGGGTAGCACTTTAATCGGTTTATATGTGCAAGGATTACCTGCAATCATCCACATTTCTTTAGCACTTATCGTTGGGTTTGGGTTTGGTGCAGTTTGGGGTTGGATACCCGGTTATCTCAAAGCAGTACGGGGAATCAATGAAGTTATCACTACCCTATTACTGAATTACATTGCAGTGAATTTAGTTAGCTACTTGGTGCAAAATCCCCTAAAAGCACCATCAGCGCCTAGTCCTTATTCGCCATTAATTGCCAAATCTGCACAGTTACCGATTATCTTACCCCAAAGTTTAGCTCATGCTGGCATAATACTTGCGTTAATGGTAGCTGGAGTATTGTGGGTGTTATTGGTGCGATCGCCTCTAGGATACCAAATCGCCGCCGTTGGTTTTAACCCCACAGCAGCCCATTATGCACGGATTTCGGTAAAAAATACGATCATGCTAGTGATGTTCTTAGCAGGTGGTTTAGCCGGTTTGGCAGGTGCATCTGAGGTGATGGGGTTGAAGTACCGTTTATTTGAACAAGTTTCCCCTGGTTATGGATTTGATGCAATTGCGATCGCCTTTTTAAGTCGCGGTAGTATTAGCGGTGTAGTGTTGACTTCTCTATTTTTTGCCGCTTTGCGTAGTGGTGCGAATATTATGCAACGTAGTGCTGGTGTACCTGTGACTGTAGTTTATGCAATTCAAGGGTTAACTGTGTTATTCATTGCCATTAGCCTCGCCGTAGAAAGACGAATAAAAACCCAAAATAACGCTGAGGTTTAACGCGAAAGCTTCTCTGCGATACTCTGCACTTCCCTTAGCGTTTCTCTGCGTTCAAAAAAAATAACTATGAATAACCTTAACTTCCTCTCTGATTACTTAATTGCTAGCTTAAACTTAGCCGTACCCCTAGCATTTGCTGCCCTTGGTGGAATGTACTCAGAACGGTCAGGTGTGCTAAATATTGCCCTGGAAGGAATGTTACTAACTGGAGCTTTTACCAGTGCAGCTGCTACCTTTTATACTGACAACCCTTGGCTTGGTGTTATCTGTGCGTTGATTGCTGGGGGATTAGTCGGTTTACTCCATGCTTTTTTATGTATAACTTTATATGTTAATCAGTTAGTATCAGGGTTAGCAATTAATCTGGTAGCTGCGGGGTTAACATCGTTTTTAGCGCGGTTAGTATTTAATGGTAGCAGTACTCAAAGATTACCAGGAATTGAGCCTATAGTCATTCCTGGTCTTGCGAATATACCTATACTTGGAGCTATGTTGTTCCAGCAAGATGTTTTTGTATATTTACTGATAACTCTAGTTGCTTTCAGTATCTATTTTTTACTTCATACTAGCTTTGGGCTGACTTTACGAGCGGTGGGGGAATATCCCCAAGCTGCGGCTACGGCTGGGGTTTCAGTATCAAGGGTGCGGTATTGGGCTGTAATACTCAGTGGCTGTCTTGCCAGTTTAGGAGGTGCTTATCTCACCTTGGTACAAATCAAATTTTTTACAGAAGGAATGAGTGCAGGTAAAGGATTTATTGCGATCGCAGCCTTAATTTTTGGTAGGTGGCATCCTTTAGGTACTACTCTGGCTTGTTTTTTATTTGGCGCTACGGAAGCTTTACAGTTACGAATTCAAGCTTTTGGTGCAAATATTCCTTATCAGTTTTTAGCAATGCTACCATATTTAGTAGCTTTATTTGCATTACTGGGATTAGCTGGTAAATCTATACCCCCTCATGGGTTAGGTGTTCCTTACTCGCCAGAAAATCACCAAGACAATTAAAATTAAGGTCAAGTAGAAATCAGTTTTTTACTTGACCTGGCGCGAACTTAGGAATAATGTGATCACCTCCCATGCCAATCAGCGGTCGGACTTGCTCGAACTTCACCTCATAGCCAAAGGCAGCAAATGCTTCTATCCAAGCTTGAGCATGGGCATCATTACTGAGAACAAGCGTCCCATCTACATCCAAAATTACGCCTTGATATGCCATTGAGAAATCTCTCGGTTACTTTAGTGCCTCTACGCTAGTGAAAAATGGTTGCCATAACCTCTACCTCGGTTATTACTTCCAATGGCAGAATCACTGTAAATGTCGAACCACGTTGAACAGACATAGGGCTAAAGCATACCTTGCAATATAGGACGTATTGTGGGTATAGCAAATTCTCTCCAACTGCGATCGCTGTTGGTTAATGTCTTAAATCAGCGACGGCAGACAACCTCAGACTCGTTCTCCCCAGGCACCGGAACGTAAGAAGCCGACCACAGGTGTTCCTTGTGGTGGACTAGAGCCATCGGCAGCAGTGTTAATTAGAGTGTATACAATTGCTAAGACGTAAAAGCTTACAAGATTAATTAAGTCTCTAAAGATTTGACAAATTTATCAAAAGATTATTCATTGCAATATAATCTTTAATCAAAATTTAATTTTATTACACACTATTTTAGTCAAATTTTTTATTTTATCTTCTAAAAACATCTAATATTTTGATAAATGCATCAAAATATTTTTCATTGCCCTTAGAAGTTAAATCGCATAAGTTATAAATGTAAGTAGCATTGAATAAAAATTGATTATCTACGGTTTATAAGCAGTTAATCAAATAAATCAACAGCTACTAACTAGTTTTGCTAACAAAAACACAACATAAAAGTCATCATCAAGAATTAATCTTGTCTATTTTATGTTGCTATGCTAGCAAGATTTTTATTCTAAGAATTAAGAGGATTAGTCCTGATGGCAGATTTGAATAATAGTGGCACCGGGAACTCTTCTAGTGCCACGGATAAGTTGAGAGATTCACCCTTCGGTCGCTTGAGTGAAGTTCTGAGTGATAAAGACCTCTCAAATATATTCAGTGGTGTTGGTAATGGACAAGGTGGCGGTAGTTCATTTGGTGGTAGTGGTGCTGCTAGTGGTAGTAAGCCTGATTTAGCCTATGGTGGCAATCCTTTCGCAGGTGATAACTTTTGGAATATCTTTGCAGGCGGTGTAAATCCATCCGCAGGCAGTGGTAAGCAGGGTACTGCCAAAGACCCTTTGACTGGTATTAGCAGCCAGGGCAGTAGTATTAGCACAACTGAAATACCGGACGGATTCACTTTGAGGGGTACTATTGATAACCTAGTTAACTCAAAGCTTAAAGAGGCACAGGGTGGTAGCAGCATCCCCTCATCTGGAAGTGGTGGCATCCCCTCATTTGGAAGTGGTGGCATTCCCTCATTTGGAAGTGGTGGCATTCCCTCATCTGGAAGTGGTGGCATTCCCTCATCTGGAAGTGGCGGCATCCCCTCATTTGGAAGTGACAGCATCCCTTCATTTGGAAGTGGCGGCATCCCTTCATTTGGAAGTGGCGGCATCCCGTCCATTTAGTAGCGACAGTCATTAGAATCTTTGGAACAATGATGAGTTATTCAGTACATACATACTATGCTAGTTAACTGTGTTATGCACTGAAACTCTTTATTAGTAAGAATTAGTAAGAACTTTAGGCAGGATTTTCTGTCAGGTTGACAGTGAAGATGATTAAAGCTTTTATTTGGATAAATTTTGGGTTGAGCAAATTCATACTTGGCATAACAGGTACTGAATACCCCAAAATTTTTTAACTAAAAATAGGAGAATTATTATTAATGCAAGAGTCTGCTGTCAATCCCATTAATGCTCAGATTAACACCTTTAGTGGCACTAGCGATCGCAACCTGTATAGCGGTAGTTCCTTTGGTACTAATAGTAGTTTGAATGCTGAAGGCAGCTTGTTGACAGGTGGTAGCAATCTGTTGGCAGGTAACAGTCCCATTCCAGGTGGCGGTATCAACCCCTTTGCTGGCGATGGTGGCACTAAGCTTCAGCAATTAATCTTTGATCGCTTGAAGTTAGTTCTGGGTGATAATTTTTTTCATGACACTAACAACACATTAGCAGGTGGAAGTAACCCATTTCTAAACGGTGGCAATCTCATTGCAGGTGGCGGTATCAACCCCTTTGCTGGCAACAGTAATCCTATAGCAGGTGCTGGAAGTCTGCTTCAACAATCGCCTTTCGATCCGTTGAGAGAAGTCCTTGGTAATAATATACCCTTTAGTAACAGTGGCAATACATCTAATCCTGGTAGTAGTAACGCTATTACCAATGGTGCTAGCCCACCCTTTAATCAAAGTAACGCACCCGTTGGTAATGGCAACAGGAAATTTGGTAGTAACAACGCAACTATTGGTAATTTTAACTCGGATTATGGCAGCAATAGCGCAACCATTGGGAATGGGAACTGGAACTTTAATAATCACAATGCAACTATCGGTAATGGCAACTGGCTATTTGGAAAAGGTAACACAAACCTTGGTAACGGTAATTGGTATTGGGACAAGGGAAATAATAATGCAACACTAGGTAATGGTAATTGGCACTTTAGGAGTAACAATGCAACTATTGGAAATGGTAATTGGGACTTCGGTAGTAACAACACAATTATTGGTAATGGTAACTGGGTTTTTACAAATGGAAATACAATCATTGGTAATGCCAATTGGCTAGTGGATAGTGACAAAACAATTATTGGAAACATCAGTAACCCCAGCATTTCAGAGTTATCTCCGCAAGTGATCAGGACTGATGTTAACAATCTGATTGACTCCCTTATAGGTAAAATAGGTCAAGATTTTCTTGGGTTAACAGGAGATTTTGATGTATCAAGTAGCCAGACCTTTAACCAACTTATCTCTTCTAGAAGTGTTGGTATTAATGACACTAATTATCTTAAGGATATTCAGCAACTTTTGGGATCACTCAGTGGAATCCAAGGGAATATGATTAATTATCAGCCTGTGCAAAACCCTCAGTCTGTTCCAGAACCGACTTCTTCAGTGTCGCTGGTAGTAATCGGACTTGTATGTTTATTCTTATCAGTTAGGACTTACGCAAAACTACACGCTAGTAGGGGCAATTCATGAATTGCCCCTAAGAAGAAAATCAGGATTTCGGCTATTGTTTGCCTAAGTCCTATCAATGTAAAAAAAACAACGACACTGTTAACGTAAATTCAATTCCTGAAAGCTTCTCAAAATTTCTCTACAGTTATTCCGCCTTGGAAATTAGGCTTTGCAATGTCCACCCTAGTAGTCTGTCAATTTTAAATTCAGGGATACGCCATCGGTAAGAGTTAAGGTTATAGAGCGTTTGTCAATAAGTAATAATACTTAAAATTATCCTAAAGATCGGACTATTCAACAGAATTTTTGGGCTGGCGATGCTTACGGTTTTTGCTAGCTAACGCGTCACATTTAAGAGCATCATTCATTCTTGCCTCAAAATCCAGTATAAAGCTTAATTTAATACTCACTATCTCAGTAAGTTTTGATCAATATTACTAATTGACAAAAATGATTTTGCCTTAACCTCTCACGAATGAGGATATGCGGACAGTGTAATCTATAGATACTTAAAGCAATGCGCGTATCTGATGCCGAAAAAAAAATACATTCAGTAGACCCTTGGTTTACAGCGCCTCAAATCTTACAATTACATACCTAATGAATGTCAGCAGATACAGTCCTTGTGAGATCGCCTCAATCAAGTGTATTCTGGTTCGCTAGAGGAATCAGTGCAAAAGTTTCTGGAGTCGTTGGGCAAAGTGAATCGTGCTTATTTAACTGTGTTGTCAGAGAAATTGTTGAGTCTTTTGGAGGTTGAAAGTAGAGTTTAGTTATCAAACTCATTGTGGATGAGAGCAAACGGTGAGTAATTATTCTGATAATGAGAATTGCTGTATAGTTTGAGGTATGCCAGATCATACTCTCAAGAGTTGTTTTATGATTGCTCTACCTGGTATTGCCATCCAAGACAAAATCTACGAAAGTTCTAATTCTCTAGTGTATCGAGGGATCAGAGACGATGGAGTAGCGATCATCGTAAAAATGCTAAAGCTTGATTATCCCTCACCTCAAGAACTAACCCGCTACAGACAGGAATATAAAATTACCCGTTCCTTCAAAGAGGAAGGAGTTGTCAAGGCATACAGCCAGCAGGACTATCAACGCACTCTGGTGATTCTCCTAGAAGATTTTGGGGGAGAGTCCCTAAAGCAATGGATGGACAAGCGCCCAGATATCTTCTGCCCCATGCCTTTATCCACTTTTCTAGGTCTTGCGATCGCTATTTGCGACATTCTGGGCAGAATCCATACAGCCAATGTCATTCATAAAGATATCAACCCTGGAAACATAGTCCTCAATCTCGATACTGGCGTTGTCAAAATTATTGACTTTGGGATTGCCACGCAATTTAACCGCACGAATCCGACTTTCAAAAGTCCTCATGTTTTAGAAGGGACACTTGCCTACCTATCTCCAGAACAAACCGGGCGGATGAACCGTTTACTCGATTACCGCACCGATTTTTACTCCCTTGGTGTGACGTTCTATGAACTGCTAACCGGACATCTGCCGTTTCCAACAACGGACATGCTTGAGCTAGTCCATTGTCATATTGCCAAACATCCTGTTTTGCCTGATCATATAAATAGAAAGATTCCCAAGCCAGTTTCAGATATCATTCTCAAACTGATGGCGAAAAATGCAGAAGATCGCTATCAGAGTGCTTGGGGAATCAAAGCTGATTTAGAAATCTGTGCTGATAAATTAGCAGAAATCGGTCAAATCTCTAGCATTCAACTGGCGCTTCAAGACGTTTGTGAGCAGTTTCAAATTCCCCAAAAACTGTATGGACGGGATAAGGAAGTTGCAATGTTACTGGCAACGTTTAATCGCGTCGCTTGTTTACCAAATAATTCAGAAACGACTTCACAAAGGGAACAAACAGGCAATCCAAAATTCCAAGTCGAAATGATATTGGTCTCTGGCTATGCTGGCATTGGTAAATCTGCGTTAGTGCAGGAAATCTATAAACCAATTACCCAAAAGCGCGGTTATTTTATCTGTGGTAAATTTGATCAATTCCAGCGCAATATTCCCTACAGTGCGATCGCAGCTGCCCTGCAAAAATTGGTACAGCAATTGCTCAGTGAACCAGACGAACAAGTGCAACAGTGGCGATCGCGCCTTCTAACAGCTTTAGGAACTAACGGACAAATCATCATTGATGTGATCCCAGAAGTTGAATTGATTGTTGGCAAGCAACTACCCGTATCAGAGGTTGGAGCAACTGAAGCTCAAAATCGCTTTAATCGAATCTTTCAGCAATTTATTCGGGTGTTTTGTTCAGAGTCACATCCCCTTGTGATCTTCTTAGATGATTTGCAGTGGATAGACTCAGCAACACTTAAGTTAATCGAGCTGATGTTGCTTGATGAGCAAACCCAATCACTATTTTTGATTGGAGCCTATCGAGATAATGAAGTCAATCCAACGCATCCACTGGTATTAACGCTGGAGAGCCTGCGAAAACAAGGGGCAGTGCTTCAGGAGATTGTTCTGGCACCTTTAACACTTGAGCCATTGAGTCAGTTGATTGCTGAAACACTACATCGGAATGCAGACACCGTTCGCCCGTTAGCTGAGTTAGTGTTGCGTAAAACTGAAGGCAATCCCTTCTTTGTCAGTGAATTTTTGAGAATGCTGTATAGCGAAAATCTGCTGATCTTTGACCCCCCTCAATCCCACGCCAGATGCTTCAAGTCGGCAGAGCCGACGCCAGTTGCTTCAAGTCGGCAGAGCCGCCCAACGCACTGGCTCCCCAACGCACTGGCTCCCCTTACTAAAGGGAGGCACTCTCGTGCGGGGGTTCCCCACGCCAGTCCGCTCAAGTCGGGAAACGCGAAAGAGCGGCTGGCTCCCCTTGAGAGAAGTGGCGTGGTCAGTAAAGGGGGGTGGCAGTGGAATATTGCTCAGATTCAAGCTCAAAATACCACTGATAATGTTGTGGAGTTGATGCTTCACAAGTTAAAGAAACTACCAGAGGTCACACAGGAAATTCTCCGTTTAGCTGCTTGTGTCGGGGCTGAATTTAATTTAGAAACTTTATCGATTGTTTGTGAAAAAATTCCTAAAGCGGTCTTCCTGGATTTACTGGCAGCAATACAAGGTGGATTAATTCAACCCTTATCTGAATTAGACGAGGACTTGTTGGTTCAAGAGTATAAGTTCTTGCACGATCGCGTACAGCAAGCCGCCTATGCCTTGATCGATGAGTCGCAAAAACAAGTTGTTCATCTCCAAATTGGTCGCAATTTCCTCGAAAAAACTTTGCTAGAGAGACTATCAGACAGGCTGTTTGAAATTGTTGATCATCTTAATCATGGGATTGAGCTTGTCGCAGATCAACCAGAACGCAATGAAATTGCTAGATTAAATTTAATCGCCGGACAGAAAGCAAAAGCTGCGATCGCCTATAGTGTGGCTCAAAACTATTTAGCTAGAGGTAGAGCATGGCTGGCAGACTCCAGTTGGCAAACTAACTATGAGCTGACCTTAGAGTTATATACAGAAACAACAGAAGTCGCGTATTTGTGTGGCGAGTTTGAGCAGGTAGAATCCTGGGCAGTGGTTGTTCTGCAAGCAGCCAAAACGGTTCTCGACATCGTGAAAGTTTACGAAGTCAAAATTCAAACTGACATCGCGCAGAACCAGCCATTAGAAGCAATCAACACTGGATTGCAAGTTTTGCAGGAACTGGGAATCAGTTTTCCTGAAACGCCAACTCAGTCAGACATTCAGCTTGAGCTAGACACAATCACATCACTCATTGGCCAGAAGCCAATCGAGGACTTGCTCCATTTGCCCCAAATGACCGAACCGGACAAGTTGGCGGCGATGCGAATCTTATCAAGCATCACGATCGCTGCCTATGTTGCGGCTCCTGATTTGATGCCTCTGCTTGTGTCTAAACAAGTAAACTTATCAATTCAATCTGGTAATGCTGTTGTATCTCCCTTTGCCTATGCCTTTTACGGATTAATTCTTTGTGGAACGAGTGGGAACATTGAGATTGGGTACGAGTTTGGACAACTTGCGTTAAATCTATTGTCACACCCTAATGTTCATTCTCTCAGAGCTAGAACATTACTCATTGTGAATAACTTTATTATTCATTGGAAAGAGCATATTAGAAACACAACCCAGCCCTTGCTAGAAGCCTACCAAAGAGGTTTAGAAGTTGGAGATTTAGAGTTTGCTGCTTATTGTGCTCATTGTTATTGCTTTCAATCCTACGCAGTTGGAAAGGAACTCGTAGAAGTTGAGCGCGAGATGACGAAATACAATCAAGCAATTCGTCAAATCAAACAGAAAACGGCGCTAACCTGGAACCAAATATATCAGCAGGCAATCGCAAATTTGATGGGCTTTTCGGTCAGCCTAACTCCCCTAGTTGGCGAATTCTACAATGAAGAAAATGGATTGCCACAACATGAAGTAACAAATGATGGAACGGCAACCTTTGATGTCTATTTCAATAAACTTTTCCTGTGTTACCTATTTTCTGAGTATGCTCAGGCAGTTAAAAACTCAACTATAGCAGAACGTTATTTAATCCGAATAACAGGCACACCTGTTGCTCCTTTTTACTATCTATATGATGCTCTGGCAAGACTCGCGATATACTCCGAAAGCGGCACTCAAGTACAGGAGGAACTCCTCAAAAGAGTTACGGTTAGTCAGGAGAAAATGAAGCAATGGGCACAATATGCGCCAATGAATTGTTTGCATAAATATCATCTGGTGCAAGCAGAGACTGCACGAGTTCTGAGTCAGTGGTTTGAAGCAGAGGAATTCTATGAACAAGCAATTCAAGGAGCCAGGGAAAATGAATATATCCAGGAAGAGGCGTTAGCCTATGAGTTAGCTGCTAAACATTATCTGGTGCGAGGTCGGCAAAAGATCGCCCAAACCTACATGAAAGAAGCTCACTACTGCTATGAACGGTGGGGAGCAACGGCGAAAGTCAAAGATTTAGAAACTCGTTATCCTCAACTATTTCCTCAGTCGTCCAACGTAGTTTCTACACCAGTTCGTACCATGACTGGTGAAACCATCTCAAATACCTCACATACTGCTCTCGATTTAGCGACGGTGATGAAAGCAGCTCAAGCAATTTCGAGTGAAATTGAATTGGAGCGATTGCTCAGCTCTCTCATGCAGATTTTAATTGAAAATGCTGGAGCACAAACTGGTTGTCTGCTTTTAGAAAACGCAGGAGAATGGATGATCGAAGCGACCTGTGAACTCATTGAGGGTGCACAGGTCTGTGCAACCCAAGTGCTGCAATCGACTCCGATCGCAAATCGTTTACCTGAATCGATCATTCATTATGTGATTCGGACTCATAAGTCGGTCATTCTCAATGATGCTACTCGTGAAGGTAATTTTATTAATGATCCCTATATTCAACACCACCAGACTCAATCAGTCTTTTGTTTACCGCTGCTCAATCAAAGCAAGCTCATCGGTGTGTTGTATTTAGAAAATCAGTTGGCAACTGGGGCATTTACACCGGAGCGAGTCTCCTTCGGAGACGCTACGCGAACGCAACTTTTGAATTTTCTATCTACTCAGGCAGCGATCGCGATCGAAAATGCCAAACTCTACTCACAGCTACGTGCTAGCGAAAGTCAGATGGCTCAATTTCTAGAAGCGATTCCAGTGGCAATTATAGTATTGGATGCGGCGGGTCGCCCCTACTACGCCAATCAACGGAGAATTCAATTAGTGGGTAAAGGGATTGATCCTGCCGTGACACCCGATCAATTCGCAGAGATTTATCAATTTTATCTGGCGGGAACGGATCAAAAGTATCCAACTGAGAAACTGCCAATCATCCGGGCGTTGAACGGCG
Source organism: Nostoc sp. S13 (assembly GCF_029379315.1). Taxonomy (GTDB): domain Bacteria; phylum Cyanobacteriota; class Cyanobacteriia; order Cyanobacteriales; family Nostocaceae; genus Nostoc. Next base: position 6,696 of record NZ_JAQYWQ010000091.1, on the reverse strand, counting down.
AACGCACCACAGTTGACGATATGGAAATTCACCGAAATAACGCAACCATTCCAATTGAGGCGTGGGGAACTCCAGTATTTGACGAACAGGGCAATCTGGCTTATGCGATCGTCGCCTTTCAAGACATCACAGAGCGCAAACAAGCAGAACAGTTTTTAGCCGATTACAACCGCACCTTAGAGCAACAGGTAGCCCAACGAACGGTGGCTTTACAAAAAAGCGAAGCAGCACTGCGCGATGTCTACGACGAGCTTCGCTTACAAGAACAGGAATTACGGCTGATCACCGACGCTCTGCCAGCTCTAATCAGCTATGTGGATACAAATCAGCGCTATCAGTTTGTCAACCGCACTTATGAGGACTGGTTTAACCTTAGTCGAGATGAGATTTTGGGCAAGTCTGTTCATGAACTCTTGGGTGAGACGGTTTATCAAATGGTTGAGCCGTATATTAATCAAGTGTTTGAAGGGCAAACTGTAACCCTGGAAGCAGAAATTCCCTTTTCGCTTGGTAAACGGTGCATCAGTGCTACCTTGATCCCCGATTTCGATCGCCCAAGGGGCAGTGCCAAAGGCGATCGCAATCCTCAAGTGACAGGCTTCTACAGTCTGATCACAGATATTAGCGAACAGCGAAACGCTGCACTGCGTGAACGCAAACGCGCCGAACAGGCCTCCATTCTGGAGGAACGCAACCGCATGGCGCGAGAAATTCACGATACCCTAGCCCAAGCTTTTACAGGCATTCTGGTTCAGGTAGGAGCTGCAACGCAAGTGCTAGCGGACGATCTAGAAGCGACACAGGCACACCTGGAAATAATTGATGAACTAGCACGAACCGGACTTGCTGAGGCGCGTCGTTCGGTGGTAGCGCTTCGTCCTCAGCTATTGGAGGAGGGCAATTTACATAGTGCCCTTCATCGCCTTGTGACTCAAATGAGAGCCTCTGCCGATACCGCTCTGATCTACGAAATCAAAGGCACAGCCTATTCTTTGCCAGCCGAGGTTGAAAATAACTTACTACGAATTGCACAGGAAGCATTAACCAATGCCATAAAATACGCTGATGCTGGCGAAATTCGTGTTGAGTTGGTGTATGAGAATGCCCAATGTATCCTCCGCGTTAAAGACGATGGACGGGGCTTTGGGGTTGCTACGATCCCAGCTGTTGGTGGGTTTGGATTGCTGGGAATGAGCGAGCGGGCAGAACACCTTGGAGCACAACTGACGATTGGGAGCCAACCTGGACAAGGAACAGAAATTGTTGTGATTGTAAATCGAGATTAAAATAATTCCTAATTCGTAATGACCGAAAACGAAAAGGGTACAAGCCCCTAAATTTATTTATGGAGAACAGAAAAAATGTATTTCAAGACGCAGAGCGCGAGAAATACTTAGGACTTACGCAATAACTCTCTGAAACCTTATTCCTTTGTGTCCTTTGCGACGGCAGTCGCTCATGGGGGAGACCACGCCAGATGCTTCTCCCAAGGGGAGACGCTACGCGAACAAGTCGGCGAAGCCGCCCAACGCACTGGCTCCCCAAGACCGCGCTGCCTCTCCTTTGCGGTTCGTTTTTTCATGATTTTGCGTAAGTCCTGATAGTAAGTCATTATTACAAGCCCCTCTGTTACAAAGTTCTGATGCCTGCGGCGGGCTGTGCCAACGGATAGCGCCACGGAGAGCGAGTCCGCGAGCGTCGGAAACCTCCGCTCAGACTTTGCGCTAAATGATTTATGGGGATTATTAATTTTTAATTTTTAATTTTTAATTCCCCGAAGGGGTTGACGCTCTCTACCAGACCAAAGCGTAGCTTGCTTGGACGCAAGAGTACGCGAACTAGCCCTTTCAAGGTCACAGATAAAATCTCTGCTTTCCTCTCTGCGTTCTCCGTGCCTCTACGGTTTAAAAGTTATTTATTGAACCACAGGGAGGCAGAGAACACAGAGACAAGAGGAATTATTATCCAAAAATTTTACCCACCTTGAAAGGACTAAGCTGTCGCGCATTTAATTTGCACAACTAGGGCGGGAAAGATGCCCACCTCACAAGAGATTCATTTTTTTGAGGATGCAAATTAAAAGATTTTATCTCGTTAAGAGTCAGAGACTCTTAACGCATTCCAAGAGGCTCCGCCTCAAGATTTGCGGCAGAACCGCGATGAGGTGCATTTCCAGCCTCTGGCTGGAAACGAGGTTTTAAATAGGCTTTCACGTTAAGTTGACACCAATGAGCAATGCTAAACCCCTACGAAAGATGTGGTTTTTTACGTTATATATATTTACTATTTCTTGTCAATGCGTAAGTTCTAAATTATAAGTTTGTACTTTCAATCTCTTAATAATTATGAGCCAATCAACGACTATTCGGGTTCTGATTGTTGACGATCATTCCATTCTCAGACAAGGGTTGGCAACCATCATTAACCGTGATCCAGAGATGACGGTGATTACTCAAGCAGAAGATGGACAACAGGCGATCGCTCTCTTTCGTGAATACCAACCAGATGTAACGCTAATGGATTTACGAATGCCGCAGATGGGAGGAGTTGAAGCCATTACTGCTATTTGTGCTGAATTTAAAGCTGCCCGAATTGTTGTACTAACTACCTACGATGGTGATGAAGATATCTATCGTGGATTACACGCAGGTGCTAAAGGATATTTGCTCAAAGATGCTAAACCCAATGAACTCCTGAGTGCGATTCGCATGATTCATCGCGGTCAGCAGTATATTCCACCATCCGTGGGGGCAAAACTGGTGCAGAGGATGAGCAATCCAGAACTGAGTGAGCGAGAGCTAGATGTACTCCGTTTAATGGCACAAGGAATGAGTAATTTAGAAATTAGCACTAGTTTGAGTATTGGTGAAAGCACCGTCAAATCTCACGTTAATCGAATTTTAAGTAAATTGGGAGTGAGCGATCGCACTCAAGCCGTGATTATTGCTGTTAAACGAGGGATTGTCAATTTGTAAGTAAGTTGTACTAAAGTTACAATTTGGATTCCAACTAAAGTTGGAGCCAACCTTACATTTATATATGGACTGATTTATCAATCACTCTATTGAGCAAAAGTTTCAACTTTTTGTGGATGACAAGTTAGAGTTAATTGCATATATTTAATTCAGGCAAACATTGATAGCAATTTAGTTGCAATATCTAAGTTTGCTTTACACGAATAAAGTAGAAAGAGGGTTGTATGCTGATCGCAAGGGCTGAACATACAACCGTCGGAGGTATCAGTGAGCCTTGACCGTGACCGCAGTTCGTTATTCGTCCCACCTTCAACACAAGATCACATAAAAGGTGTCCTGAATGCGATCGTAGTGCTGGTGATGTATGGGGACTATCAATGTTCTCTGAGTGCGGACGTTTACAGGCTGATTAAAGTCATTAGGCGACAGCTTAGTGTTTCTTTGGGGGAGAATTATTTGTGCTTCATCTTCCGTCATTTTCCACAGATACAGATCCATTCTCATGCTCAACGTGCGGCTGAAGCGGCTGAAGCGGCTGCTGTCCAAGGTCAATTTTGGCCAATGCATGAAATGCTGTTCACCTATCAACAAGAGTTGGGAAACGGCTATCTGGTAGAGTATGCCAATAATCTCGGACTTGATATTTCCCAATTTCTTCAAGATATATCTAAAAAAGTGTACATTGATTGTATCAATGAAGATATTGAAAGTGGATTATACAGTGGAGTAACGGCTACCCCAGCACTGTTTGTTAATGGAATTCGGTATAGCGATCGCTGGAACATTGAGCAGTTAATGGCAGCTATGATCGCTGCAAATAATTAAGTTTATTGGTTCTTAACCACACAACTAAAATTACTGCTTATTAGACATCTTTGAAAAAGAATGTAGAGACGCGAAATTTTGCGTCTCTACAAGGGTTCTAGATAACGCATATTTAATTTCGCCAGATGTCTATTACACAAGCAATTAATCAACAGGAGTAATCTAATGGCACAATCTCTCTGGCTTTTTGGCACTCGCCTCAACATCGTTGCCGATCACAATACTACAGGAGGTCAGTACGATCTGATCGAAGGCTACTTCCCTCCCGGCACACAGACTCCTCCCCATCGCCACACACGCTATTCTGAACAACTCTACGTGCTAGAAGGGGAGTTCACGGTCTGGGCAGGTGAGAATAAGGTTGTGCTGAATGCTGGTGAAAGCTTCCTGATTCCTGCTAGCACACCCCACGTAGTCGCTGCACTCAGCGATCAGCCAACTCGCGGGTTGGTCGTTGCTGCGCCGAGTGGCTTTGCTCGGCTAATCGCAGCAGTTGGTACAGAGGATGAGACAGAAGCACCGGATATGGCGCTGTTTGAGCGCATTTCTACCGAGATCGGCGATGAAGTTCTAGGAGCGCCTGGAGATCTACCCCGTACATGAGGCGATGTTGGCTCAAGGACAGCAAGATCGCCGCGATCGGCAAGTTGATTTTGTCCAGATTTGCACCATTAAACACATGAGTAAAGCCATGAATACACCAAACAACGGCATCATCAGTCAGCCGAGCGAGTATTCAGTGACGGCAACTATTGATCGATTAAAAGCTGTATTGCAAGCAAAAAGCATCACAATTTTTGCCCAAATTGATCAACAGGCTGAAGCCGAAAAAGTCGGGCTAACTCTGCGTCCGACGCAGTTGTTGCTGTTTGGCAACCCGCAAGCCGGAACGCCGCTCATGGTGGCAGAACCGACGATCGCTCTGGATTTACCCCTGAAAGCACTGGCATGGGAAGCGGCTGACAGCAAGGTGTGGCTGAGTTACAACGATCCCAATTACTTAAAACAGCGGTTTTCTCTCTTTGATGAGTTGGTTAAGAACATTGCTGTCATTGTACCTTTAATCAATCAAGCACTCCGATAAGTACTCATTCTACGGACGAATCGTGGAGTTGTATGTTTGATCGCCGTCGCCTTATTCGTTGTGGGTTTGCCTGCGACAAGCGATCGCAGCAAATAAGCAATATCGTTCAACGACTTTCATAGTTTCCTATAGAAGAAGACAGATTGCGTAATTGTCCAGCGCATTGAGGGCAAACGTCAATGCGAAATTCACACAAACGGAGAAGTTTTATGGCGGGTAAACTTACAGGTAAGATCGCACTGGTCACAGGTGGTAACAGTGGAATCGGACTAGCGACAGCCCAGAGGTTCGTAGAAGAGGGGGCTTACGTTTTTATCACTGGTCGTCGTCAAAGCGAACTTGATGCTGCGGTGAAGAAGATTGGAGAAAATGTCACGGCTGTTCAGGGTGATGTGTCGAATCTTGCAGATATCGATCGCCTGTTCGCCACGATCGAACAACAGCAAGGACACCTCGATATCCTCTTCGCCAATGCTGGAAGCGGCGAACTTGCTCCACTCGGCTCGATTACCGAAGAACACTTTGACAAAACGTTCAACACTAACGTCAAAGGTTTGCTGTTCACCGTGCAGAAGGCACTGCCTCTGTTGCCAGAGGGTGCTTCCATTATTCTGAACGCCTCGATTACTTCTATCAAAGGCACTCCAGCCTTCAGTGTTTACAGCGCCACCAAAGCCGCCGTGCGCTCGTTTGCCCGTAATTGGATACTCGACCTCAAAGAGCGCAAGATTCGCGTCAATGCCATCAGCCCAGGCGTGGTTCCTACTCCCGGTTACAATCTCATCGGATTGAGTGAGGAACAGGTGCAGGGATTTGTGGCAAGCCAGGTTGACACTATCCCCCTTGGGCGGGTGGGCACAACGGACGAAATTGCTAAGGCGGTTGTTTTCCTTGCCTCGGATGACAGCAGCTTTGTCAACGGTATCGAACTGTTCGTCGATGGTGGCATGGCACAAGTTTGAATGTGCTTGCCAAAGAGGTATCGAATCCAGTCCAAAACTTTAAAGTTAAAGATGAAACTCATCTCTGTCAACGTCGGACTTCCATGTGAAGTGACCTGGAAAGGGAAAACAGTTAGCACTGGAATTTTCAAAAAGCCAGTTAGCGATCGCGTCATGCTGCGATCGCTTAATTTAGACGGTGATGGACAGGCTGATTTAACCGTTCATGGAGGAGCAGATAAAGCAGTCTATTTATACCCGTTCGAGCATTACGAGTACTGGCGAGGTGAATTGCCTAACACAGAACTGCCGTTAGGCATATTTGGTGAAAATTTCACGACCACCGGGCTGAGAGAAGAGAAAGTGAACATTGGCGATCGCTTTCGTATCGGCACTGTAACGTTAATGGTGACACAACCTCGCCTGCCCTGCTACAAACTGGGGATTCGGTTTGGACGACCTGATATGGTTAAACGATTCCTCGCAAGTCGTCGAAATGGATTTTACTTCCGTGTTTTGCAAGAGGGCGAAGTTGGAGCCGGAGACACTTTAGAGTTGGTGAGCCGGGACGACAACAACATCACGGTTGCCGATATCATTCAACTTTATCTGCGTGAGCAGGACAATCCAGAGTTACTTCACCGCGTTGCTCAACTTGAAGCCTTGCCCGAAAGTTGGCGTGACTATTTCCAGAGGTAAGTAGACTTAGTTGAAGAAGAATTCAGAAGTCAGAATTCAGGAGTCAGAATCAATCAGTCGGGGATTCGCTACCGCTACGCTATCAGTCGGGGATTCAGACCCGCGACTACGAAAGTTGACCACAAAACAAGAAAATTTGGTGGGGGTCTTAAACGCCGATTATTCATCCACC
>NZ_JAQYWQ010000090.1 GCF_029379315.1 Nostoc sp. S13 | reverse complement strand
CAGTCGCCAGAATTCACTTGGGTATTTTGTGCGACTGGTGGATGAATAAACGGCGTTTTTGCACCCCCACCAAATTTTCTTGTTTTGTGGTCAACTTTCGTAGTGGCGGGTCTGAATCCCCCACTGATTGCATTCTGACGAATGTATTCTGACGAATGTATTCTTCTTCAATACTTACTTAGCTGCTGATGTAAAAGTTGGAGAGCTTGTTTTTCTATCTGCCGGACTCGTTCCCGACTAATACCCATACGTTGAGCAATCTGTTCTAGAGAGAGTTCGTTACCGTCTATCAAACCAAAATGCAACCTTAATATCTCTTGTTGTTGTATAGGCAGATTTGCCAATAAATTTTCAACGTCCTGATTGAGAGATTCCTCGGTGGTATAACCGTTATCAGAATATCTGTAATCTTTTATTAAATCTTGTAATTCTGTATCTTTCTCTGGCCCAACTCGAATATCAAGGGAGATAGTTTGACGAGCCAAAAGCAAAAATTCTCGAATCTGACTAGGCTTTAAAGAAAGTGCATGAGCAATTTCCGTACTGGTGGGAATGCGACCCAGTTTTTGAGATAAATCTCGCTGAACACGCTTAATTTTGTTTAACTTTTCATTGATGTGACTGGGTAATCGAATCGCGCGTCCTTGCTGGGCGATCGCTCTGGTAATTCCCTGACGAATCCACCAGTAAGCGTAGGTTGAAAACTTGTATCCTAGAGCCGGATTGAATTTATCAACCCCTCTCTCCAAACCTAAAGTACCTTCTTGAATTAAGTCTAGAAGTTCTAAGTTACGTCTCTGATATTGCTTGGCAATTGACACCACCAGCCGGAGATTAGCCGCGATCATTTTCTGCTTGGCTTTTTTCCCTTGATTTAGCTGCTGAAGTAGTTCCTGTTCACTTAACTGCATCTGGTTAGCCCATTCTGACAGTGTGGGTGTACGCTTTAATTCAATAGCTAGTTTTTCTGATTGAGCAAGTATTGTGATCATCTGCTGAATTTGTCGGGCAAAAAAAATTTCTTGCTCGTGGGTTAACAGAGGTATCCGTCCAATTGCTTTAAGATAGGTACGTACTGCATCAGTTGGTAATTGAGATGCTTTACTTGTGTTACTAACTTTGGTATCTGAGAATGTTAAGTTACTCATAGTGAGGTTAGCCTCTGCCTATTAATTAGGGTATTTTTTATTAGGGAAAAACCGTAGATAATGACTAGACGAGCCGTAAAGGTTTTTATACAAAAACCAGGTATCAAGCACTAGCTCTAAAAGAGCAATCAACACCCAAATTGCTAGAGAAACAGTGACAGGTAGGCTGAGATCGGGAAACTTCCTCTGCAAATCGATAATCCCAAATAACAGCAAAAACAGGAGTGAAACTCCCAGGAGAAAGGACAACTTGATGATTGCAAGAATAAAACGGCTCATCTCTAGGATGCGATTGTAAAGCCGGGAAAATCCTTCTAGGATTTCTTGCATGTTATTGATGACAAGTAAAATTTGTTGTCGGTACAAATGGGTAGCTAAGGAGGATTGTTGCTGCACTTGCGCCCATTCATGTTCATTCTTGAAATTATCTAAAAGCTTGTCCAAAGGTAGCACCTGGGAGCTAGTTGCCCAGATTGGGAAATCCTTTAAATGCAAGGGAACTAAATAGTTAATCAGCGCGATCAGAGTTTCCTCAAAATTACTGAGTTCGGCGGGAAGAGACTGAGTTAAACGAATGAGTTGGTCAATCTGAATCTGAAGTGTATAGTAGTCCTCATGCCGCCTTTGAGCGATCAACTGACTATTAAACGTCAGGAAAACAATTAACACCCCCAATAAAGCAGCTAGGGACTGGGATACAGCAGAAAAGAATTCAATCGCCACCTGTTTAGGCACTGTCAGCCAGGGGGCGTTTTCCCGCATAGCAAAAACCAAGGTGGCAACAAATACAACTCCGACGATCGCTAGCTGATGGTGGGTAACAGTAGCTATGACTATCCGCACTAGGGGAGTGTTACTGAGTTGAACCAGGATTTTCAGACCTGGGACTGGTTCACAAATTTGAAGTCGTTGGGCTTTGCGGGTTGACATGGTTGAAATATACAGTTCCTGACTTGTTGACAAGTATCCGTATACTTATTTCCCACGCTGCAAACTCACATGATTAGCCTCCGACTGAATCAATTTGCTCAGGTCAGCAACGGCGCTAGCATACTGAGGATCAGCTGGTGTCCCCAAAGTTCGGTTTTGTACTAATGCTTTCTGTTGTGCCTGGGTTAACTCCACATTAATATCTGGTGCAATGCCGACATGATTGATATCTCGACCTTTCGGTGTGTAGTATTTAGCGATCGTTAGTTTCAGTGCCGAACCATCTTCCAGAGGCTCTACAGATTGAACTAAACCTTTACCGAAGGTGCGAGTCCCTACTAACCTGGCGCGATTGTCATCTTGCAGCGCTCCCGACAGAATTTCGCTGGCGCTGGCTGATCCTTTATCCACCAGTATTACTAAGGGTTTGTTGCTGAGAGGATGTCCCGTCGCATTGTAGCTCTGTTTAACTTGGTCTCGATTTACTAAAGACACGATCGCCCCTTGCTTCAACCACATACTGGCAATTTGCAAACTCGCATCCAGTAGTCCACCTGGATCGGAACGCAGATCCAAAACGTAGCCCTGCACCTGCTGTTTTTCTAATGCTTGAATTGCCCGATGCATCTCTGCTGCCGCCGTTTGCGTAAACTCTGGCAAGCGAATGTAACCAATCTTACCTGCTGTTGTTGTTTGCGTGTTGTAAGTTATCGGATGGATCGCAATATTTGCGCGGGTAAGTTTGAAAGTTTGCGATTGATTCCCCCGTTGAATCGTCAGTACTACCTTGGTTCCCACCGGGCCGAGAATCCGCTTCACGGCATCCTCAATTTTCATTCCCTGAGTTATTTGACCGTTAATCTGGATAATTACATCGTCGGGTAAAATACCCGCTTTAAAAGCAGGCGTTCCTTCAATCGGGGCGACAACGGTTAAAGCTTTGGTTTTTTCATTCTGTGCCAGTTCCAGCCCGACACCACTGAGGTTGCCAGAAAGATCGTTATTTAAGGCTTGGAATTCCTGGGGGTCGAAAAACTCCGTGTAGCGATCGCCTAATTTAGCCACCATTTCTTGAATCGCCCCATAAGCCTGTTTCTTGGAACTATAGGAACGGCTAATATACTGCTGTCGAATTGCTTTCCAATCTTGATGATTAAAGCTGACATCAACATAATTTTTATTCAGGATTTGCCAGACCTCATCCACCATTTGTTTGGGGCTAGGTTGGGCTTTACCTAGAGCTGTTGAAGCGTATAAACTAGTCCCTGTCAGGATTACTGCCATAACGGCGAGTTCTATCTTGACGATCAATTTTTGCTTGAACATAGTTGAACTATTGAAGAAGAATACAGAATAAATACAGAATACCGAATTCAGAATGCAATCAGTAAAGGACTGAATACCCCCAGTCGTACATAATTCCTGCTGTGACGACTGAACGCCAGTTGCTCCACTTGGGAAACCCCCAGACGCTCGCGGACTCTCGTTCGCGTAGCGTCTCCCCTTGGGAGAAGAGAAGGCTTTACGCTGTGCTATCGCTCTTAGCGTCTCCCCTTCATCCCAAAGGGAGAGGCTAGCGCCTGCCGTAGGATGCCCGTTCGCGGAGCGTCTCGTAGAGAAGGGCTGTAGGGAGAAGACCGCACTGGCTCTTCCTGAATTCTTCTTATAAAACTACTAGGAATTATTTTAGGATTGCCCTTGACGGTGAGGATAGGCAGTCTTAAAAATATCCTGAATTTTAGTCTTTTGTTCAGGCGTAAGATTCAGGCTCGACACTGCTTTACGCATTTTTTCACCTTGTTGCAATTTCGCTGACAATTGCTTTACCTGATCTGGGGTTAGAACTGCCTCAACTTGCTTGCGAACTGCTTCGCGCTTCTGGGCGCGTTCCGGCGTATTCGATGCCGGAGAGTTTGTTGTATCAGATACCTTTGTCCCAGAGTTGTCCCCTTGAGACACATCTGGAGACTTAGAACTGTTGCAACCTGTCATTCCTCCAATCAGGATAGTTGCAAGGAGAAGGGTTGGTAGAATTATCTGTTTTTTAATCATTTACTTCTATTGTTTTTTTTGTGTGTAATACAAGTGTTCTGACTCAATTTCCGTTTATGACTGTTTAGAAGATGTTTGAAAAGTTGCTACTTTATTTACACAACCTAATCTTAGAAGTTGGGATGGGTTTGTGCATGAGCTAGAATTCCTAACCTAACCAGTAAAAAAGTACTTAACTCATTGTGACTTTTTTCCTAATTTAGAAATAGTTAATCAGTCGGAACGGCTCTAGCGATACTAGAGACAGATTCGTTATATAGGAAGAAAGGAAGAAGAGTTTCATCAGCCACCTGACTTTTTACGTCATGTGGAAAAGCCCACGAAAAACCTAACCCCTTAACTTCTTTGCCGACGCTCTAAGAAGGAAAATTCAAAATCTCTCCTAAGCTGTTGCGCCTTTAATTTGCACTAATATTTTTTCAAGATGATTGTGGGGTGGGCATCCTGCCCGCCCTGATAATGCAAGTTGTATACGTAACAGCTTAAAAGGAGAGAGATGAAGAAGAGAGGTTTTCCAGATCCCCTGAAAAGTCAGCATGATTCACAGCGCCCAGATATCCGACTTCTGCAACTATTTCCCTCTAAAATTGTGAAAATACCTATGGTTTTGTTACAAAGGCCATTGAGTTGGAACAGTTCTATGGTTCGCTTGACCTACCCATCGTTTCGTCTGTTGCTTTACCTAGAGTGGCTGTTATTAGCCACGGCAATGTTCATGGAAGTTCTGCTGCCGTTTCAGTTGTCGTGGTCGTTGCTGCTACGAGTTCTAGCGATCGCCATCTTCAGCTTGATGGGCTTGAAACTGCCAATGGTGAAGCTGGAAACAAAATTACTTTATACAGCCCTGGAATTAGGTTTAATTTGGCTACCAGCAACTCAACATAGCTTATCTCCTCGCTCCTTTTTGCTGCTGTGTCTGGTACTGGTAATGCGGAGTTGTCTTATATTTAAGCGATCGGGACAGTTGGTTGTCTTGATTTTATCTCTGGTGTCTCATGGAACACTGTTTTTGTCAAGACCCATTGAACCTAAGAATTTTATGCGAGATAAGATAATCGCCATGTCCTGGGATTGGCGATTAAGTAATATGTTATTGTTTAGCTTAACGTTAGTATTCGCTTTATTATTAATTAATGCACTGCTTGCAGAGCGCCAAAGTCGAGAGCAGTTAGAAATTGCCCATCAGCAATTAGAGGTGATCAATCAACAACTGTGCCAGTATGCGCTACGGATTGAAGATCAGGCAACTTTGCAGGAACGCAACCGAATTGCCCGCGAAATTCATGATGGGTTGGGACACACTCTCGCCGCCCAAACCATTCAGATTAATAACACCCTGTTGTTCTGGCAATCAAATAATGACAAAGCATTGACATTTCTCAAACAGGCAAAGCAACTGGGGGCTGAGGCGCTGCTGGAAATTCGGCGATCGCTTTCTGTTTTGCGTTCAAATCCTTTGCAAGGGCAATCTCTCAAATCAGCCATTGAAAAGCTGCTGACAGATTTTCAGCAAACCACAGGTATTCAACCGTCCTGTAAAATTGATCTACCGCAGACTTTACCAACAGAAGTAAACACGGCTCTTTACCGGATTGTCCAAGAATCGTTGACAAATATTTGCAAACATGCTCAGGCGACGAGTGTCACCGTTGGACTACTGGTTCACTCTGGAATGATTCATCTGTCAATCGAAGATAATGGAAAAGGGTTTAACCCCACTCAAAATACAACCGGGTTTGGGCTACAAGGGATGCGAGAACGGGCGGTTGCACTGGGCGCTCAGTTGAATCTCCACAGTCAATTAGGAACAGGTTGTTGTATTTCTGTTTCTTTGCCACTATCAAAGCTGTTGGTGTTTTAACTATGATTCGGATTTTATTAGTTGACGATCAGCATCTGATTCGCCAGGGACTTAAGAGTATGCTTGAGTCGAATGCCCAGATGCAGGTAATCGGTGAGGCAGAGAATGGGCAACGGGCGCTCGAGCTGATTGCGGCACTGCAACCCGATATTGTGCTAATGGATATCCGAATGCCCGTTATGGATGGAGTTGCCGCCACAAAAGCGATCGCTCAACATTATCCTGAGATTAAGGTTCTCGTCCTCACCACCTTCGATGATGACGAATATGTTTCCCAGGCGATGCGGCTGGGTGCAAAGGGCTATTTGCTCAAAGACACCGAACCAGATGAACTAATGTTGGCAATTCGATCCGTCTACAAGGGACAAACCCTACTCGGCCCGGGATTGTTTGAGAAAGTACTCATGCCGATTGCCGCACCTGTGCCGTCGGTGGAACCCCCTCCAGAATTGACGCACCTGACACCCAGAGAATTAGATGTATTGCGGTTAATTGCTTGTGGAGCGAATAATCGTGAAATTGCCGAATCGCTGTTTCTTTCAGAAAATACTGTTAAGAATTATGTTACCAATATTCTGAGTCGGTTGAATTTACGCGATCGCACTCAAGCCGCTTTGTTTGCCCATTCGTTGTTTGGTAGACTTAAATAACGCTCTCCTAATTCGTAATGACGCTCACGAATCCGCGTCTCTTGCGCGTCTGGTAGAGAGCGTCATTATCAATGACGAATTATTGTGATTGAAGAAGAATTCAGAAGTCAGAATTCAGGAGTCAGAATCAAGACGCTCTCTGCGAGACGCTGCGCGAACGCGGACTCGCTACCGCTACGCTATCAGTCGGGGATTCAGACCCGCGACTACGAAAGTTGACCACAAAACAAGAAAATTTGGTGGGGGTGCAAAAACGCCGATTATTCATCCACCAGTCGTACAGAATTCATTCTGAATTCTGACCACTGGCACCTTTATTCTGTTCGATAATCTGATTTTCATGAAAGACTAGGTTGATCACCAGTTTTGATCTCTCGCAAGATTCGTTCGACTTGCTTAACTTTTTCACCTCTATTCTGTGCTTTGAAAATATTTAAAGCTTTTTCTAGAGAAGATAGTGCCTCGTCTCGTTTATTTGTTTGCCACAATGCCAGTGCAAAATTAGTTAGAGCTTCGCCATAATTAGGATTAATTTCTAGAGCTTTTTGATATTCGGTAATAGCTTCTTCCCAGCGACTTTGGCTAGCATAAACCATACCGATCGCATTGTAAGCTATACCGTATTTTGGCTGGAGGCGAATGGCTTCTCGATAAGAGCTAATTGCTTCTTCTGATTTCTTTTGCCGAAAAAGCACGTTTCCCAGTTGAAAGTGTGCAAAGGCGTCTTCTGGGGATTTTTTGATGAATTTGCGTAAATTGTCCTCTGCACCTGTCAAGTCTCCCTGATTGTATAATGCATTCGCTTGTTGGAGGAGCTGCGATCGCTCTGGTGTATCTGTGTTTGAAAACTGTGCTAGTTTTTCTGGCTGTCTCTGTGCAGACTCCTCAGGCGAATGCAAAGAAACTTTTGCAGGAACCGCTAACACTAATGGTGATAGACCAATTGCAGTGATGATACTCAGCATCATGCCGCTAAAAGATTGAACAAATGCTAATTTGGGTTTGCTCTTCAGTTTCATCGCCCTGAGTGCCTCAATAATGTCCTATTCTCATAATAAGGTGAGAATGCATTAGTAAGTATGCAATGCACTAAGAACTATGTCAATATACTGACTGCACGGTGCCCTTAAAATTTTAGGAACGGGCGATCGCGCCTATTTGTTTTATAAGAATAAATTTGTATGTGCATACTCATGTATTATTTCTATGGTCATACCAACTATTTATACTTGAAATAATATTAGCTATTTCTTTGTCATCAAGGTTTTTCAGTTCATCATCTTCGTTAAAGTGCAATTTCACTTGCTTTTCCCCATCTATTTTAGGTTCTAAAATCCATTTATAATAACCTTGATCGTTTTCTAAAATAAAGAAAAATAGGCAAACGGGGAATGGCAAATCTTTAAATTTTTCTAGGATACTCAACCTATCTTTGTCTAACTTTAAAATATCATTATGCTTCTTTAAATTAGATGTAGAATTTGTTGCTTTTACTTCAATACCAAAAAGTCTTCCAGTATAAACTCCATCTTTGGTAATTGTGATTAAAAAGTCTAATGCTTGATTTGGTGTTGGCTGAGAAATAATCAAGTCATCACGACGAGTTAAGTAAACAACGGCTAGAGATTCTGCCCGTCTTCCAATATACCAAGGTGCTGTGGTTTTCATTGTTTTATCTCCAGTCTTGATCGGCAAATTGGGAAACTAACTGATTAGTATGGTATCTACTCCAAAAATCATCAACTTCCTGCCATAGCAGTTCTCTATTTTGTTTGATAATTTTAAATTGAGTAGAAAGGCTTGACAGAGACTTAAGACTTTCACCATTTGCAGAAACCATGTAACCTATCTCTTGAATTTCATCGATACCTACTATATAAGTTGGTGCTGGATAAGATGCTAAACCAATTACATTTTCTTGCCGCACTTTCACCTTCAATCTGTTATATTTTTTAGTATAACCTTCTCTTGTTGTTTTCACTTGTACAAAGAAATAAGGAACAGATTTACCAGCCCCTACCAACTCTACAATAAAATCAACATATTGCCATTTGTCTCCTAAAAACTGCGGCTTGAAAATAGGGCCAGCATGAGAGTGAAATTCCGTCATTAATACTGTAAAAATTGCTTCGCCTCTTTGCCCCAGTGTATCTCTCATTTATAGACCTATTTTAACTAAATTTGGGGGTTTAAGTCCCCTGGCTCTACAGGCAGAACGAATTGAAGCCTAGGCTAAATCCCCGTCACAAAACGTAATTACGAATTACGAATTATTTAATTGAGCCTGTTTAGCTAAGGGCAGGCTGTTTTGCCTACCCTACAGTATTAAGAATTGCTTTGTGTTAGTTTGTCGTTAACAGACTCCTACAATGCCTCAACAATCTTGTTATCTTCATGATAAAATATAGGCGCGATCGCTTCACAATTTCAGAAGTGCTATTAACGGTGAATCTTAACTAGGAGTTTTCATACACTAGCAGCTAGCTCTGATTCAGGCAGAAAAGCTAAAACGATATCTGGTAGAGAAACCCCCATCGCGATCAAATCTTGGGTTATGCCGTGTTCTATACCATCATATTCAATATAAACCTTACCATTTTGTAGCGTTATATAAATTAGATTTCCTCTAACTCGCCGTCCTCTATCCCAACCCACTTGCATCAAAGCATACCTATCATGCATTTCATCAAAGATTGGGTCGAGTCGAATATCTCCATGCGAGGGACGAAGTTTAGCATATTGTATAATTACCTGTTTGACTATTTCTCGATAGGTCGTGCTGGTATCCATCGTCTGACCTCTAGTGTTTGTAAATTGATGATAATTAATTTCAGTAGCATTTCTGTAATTACTAGTTCGCCAATTGGTTCATTGAAAAGATTGCTATAGATAGTATCTGTAATTGCTAAATATAGTTCTCGTTCTGGTTCCATTCTACTCAGTAAAAGCTGATAGAGTGTATACTGTACAAGCGCTTGCTCTAAATCAGCAATAACAGATTGACCACGAAAATCTTTAATTTCAATTGCTATTCGCTGATTTTCTTTTGTTGCACCGATAAAACTTCCTTGAGCTTGGTTAAGTGTAGATGATATAGTAGCAGCCAAATCTATAAATAAGAATCGTTCCCCGTAAGAAATAACATAAGGGTCGTGAGTTATTTTCCAACCATCTTTAACGATCACTTGTTTGACTCTATTGTGAATGCTATCTCTTTGTGGCATTAATTAATCAAAAGTAAGTTAATACTAGGATGTGTTTGATAGCCATGCATAACGCACCATATTTCGAGGGTTGTAGAAAGGCATCTCCAATATAGGAAATGCCAATTCAAAATCTAAAATTGTTTACGCACCTTCCCGCAATTTATCCAACACACTCCGATCTTCTAATGTCGAAGTATCCCCAAATACTTCTTCTCCCGCAGCTAAATTCCGCAATAAGCGCCGCATAATCTTACCCGATCGCGTTTTCGGCAAAGCGTCTGTAAAGCGAATTTCTCCCGGACGGGCGATCGCCCCAATTTCTTTGACAACGTGCTGTTTAAGTTCTTTACTCAGTTCTTCACTTGCCTGATAAGTGCCTTCTAAAGTCACAAAAGCGACTACTTCTTCACCCTTAAGTTCATCCGGTTTACCCACTACCGCCGCTTCTGCTACTGCTGGATGAGAAACTAAGGCTGATTCTACTTCCATTGTACCCAGGCGATGTCCTGATACATTCAGTACGTCATCTACACGACCCATTACCCAGAAGTAGCCATCTTCATCTTGTCTTGCGCCATCACCAGCAAAGTAAGTATAGTTACCATCCTTGGGGGGAACGTGTTCCCAGTAGGTGCGGCGGAAACGTTCTGGATCGCCGTAGACTGTCCGCATCATTCCTGGCCACGGATGGCGCACCGCCAAATAACCGCCTTCATTATTGGGTACGGTGTTTCCTTCTAAATCCACGACATCTGCGATAATTCCAGGAAAGGGAAGAGTTGCTGAACCCGGTTTGGTGGGAATTGCTCCTGGTAGCGGTGTAATCATGATACCGCCGGTTTCCGTTTGCCACCAAGTATCAACAATTGGACAACGATCGCCACCAATTACTTTGTGATACCACATCCAAGCTTCTGGGTTAATCGGTTCGCCGACGGTTCCCAGCAAACGCAATGAAGACAGGTTTCGCGCATTCGGATGTTGTTCTCCCATCTTAATAAATGCCCGAATTGCCGTAGGTGCAGTATAAAAAATATTAACGCCGTATTTTTCAATTACATCCCAGAAACAGCCAGGATTAGAAGCACGGGGCGCACCTTCATAGATCAAAGTTGTTGCACCGTTGGAAAGGGGGCCGTAGACAATGTAGCTGTGTCCAGTAATCCAACCGACATCGGCGGTACACCAATATACATCTGTGTCTTGGAGGTCGAATATCCACTTGGTGGTCATGTGGGTATACAAATTATAACCAGCAGTTGTATGCACTACACCTTTCGGTTTGCCGGTGCTGCCAGAAGTGTAGAGGACAAACAGCATATCTTCGCTATCCATTGGTTCGGCGGGACAATCTGCTGATACTCCTTTTTGCAAATCATGCCACCAATGATCGCGTCCGCCCAACTGCATATAAGTTTCTTGTCCAGTGCGCTTGACAACTAGGACATTTTCCACACTAGGAACAGCACCATCAGCTAAGGCTTTATCTACCTGCTCCTTGAGAGGGACGATCGCATCTTTGCGCCAACCACCATCAGCCGTGATTACCAGTTTAGCTGTGACATCAATTAAGCGATCGCGCAAAGCTTCGGCACTAAAACCACCAAATACCACAGTATGAGGTGCGCCAATTCTGGCACAGGCTAACATCGCGATCGCAGCTTCAGGAATCATCGGTAGATAAATACCGACGCGATCGCCTTTTTCTACACCCAGTTGCTTCAATACATTGGCGAACTGACAAACTTCCCGGTGGAGTTGGGCATAGGTAAGGGTACGCGAATCACCAGGTTCTCCTTCCCAAATCAATGCTGCTTTATTTTTGCGCCAGGTAGTGAGATGTCTGTCAAGGCAGTTGTAAGAAATATTAATCTTACCGCCAACGAACCACTTCGCAAAAGGCGGTTGCCAGTCTAATACTGTATCCCATTTTTGGAACCATTCTAATTCTGTTGTAGCCAAATCTGCCCAAAATTGCTGCGGATCGGCTTTGGCTTTGGCGTAGATACGGTGATAGTCATCCAAGCTTTTGATATGAGCGTTTTGCGAGAATTCCGAGGCAGGATTAAATAGGCGATTCTCTTGTAGGATTGATTCTATAGTTGGTTGAGACATGGTTAGTTATGAGTGCGATCGCTATTGTTACTAAAAACTATTCTTAGCCCAGTTATGCTAAACATTGTTTAGATTTTCATTAAGCTAGGTGGAAATTGCTGAGTTATTTAGTTTACATTGATTTTCATCTAGCAAAAGCAAGCGATCAAGAAATGTATTAAGGTTACATTGCAACCTATCTACTGCGAATGTTGGAAAATATAAGTAGTCTTTACAAACAACGCCTGAAATTATGACGCTTACCGTCGAAGCTAGCAGCCTATCTCTCAACGATGTTCATCGGTTTCTCAAACTAGAAAAGCTTTCTAATGCTTCATTCGTAGACTTTTTAAGTCTAGAACCACTTTCTGAGTTTGAACAGCAGGATTTATTAAAAATCAGAAACGACTTTGATCGCTATTTAAGCGCTAGGAAAATTTCTGAAGGTTTAGTTAAATTCTTAACGATCGCACCTTTGATGCGGTTAGCTGGATTTTACGATGTGCCGATTCGGTTGACAATGGAAGATAGCATTGCGATCGCAGTCGAAGATGAAGACAGAAGAATTACCGGACGGATGGATATTTTAGCAATCAACAATCCTCAAAGTAATATTCTGCCACCATTTTGGGTTGTAGTGATTGAAACGAAAAACAGTGCGATAGAAGTGGGTGAGGGTTTACCTCAATTACTCACTTATGCTTTTAAAAGTTTAGAGCAGCAGTCATCAGT
Source organism: Nostoc sp. S13 (assembly GCF_029379315.1). Taxonomy (GTDB): domain Bacteria; phylum Cyanobacteriota; class Cyanobacteriia; order Cyanobacteriales; family Nostocaceae; genus Nostoc. The sequence goes on along the minus strand of NZ_JAQYWQ010000090.1, from coordinate 17,637 downwards.
TTGGGGTTTGGTAACTAACGGACTGCGTTATCAATTTGTTTATCTAAGACGTGACGAGCAGCCAAGTTATCAGTTAATGCCATTATTAAGTCTGAATGAATCTCCAAAGGCAATAGAGTTATTACAAGTTTTCAAAGCTATCTGCAAGTTACCGAATTTTCAGTAAAATGAACGTAAATCGGGGAGCGATCGCTGATGTCTGAACCTGCTACCATAGAAATTATCTCTAATGGTATTTCAGAAGACGAAGTTATTTTTCCTCCTGGTGATATACTGAGTGACGAACCACCCTTGGAAAGTGACCTGCATCGTGACCAAATCGATTTGCTGATTCGCATCTTTAAATTATGGTGGCGAGAAAGGCAAGACTTGTATGCTTCTGGTAATTTGACGATTTATTACAGTACGGCAGTCCCCGCACAGCGCTGCCTCCATAAACAGAAAAAATCAGAATATTTCCGTGGCCCAGACTTTTTTGTAGTTTTGGGAACCGAGAAAAAAGACCGTAAGAGTTGGGTAGTTTGGCAAGAAGAGGGCAAATATCCAAACTTGATTGTGGAAATTTTGTCAAGTTCAACGCAGCAGTTGATAAAGGCTTAAAAAAACAAGTTTACCAGGATACCTTCCGTACAACAGATTATTTCTGGTTTTATCTTGTAACAATGGAACTTCAGGGATTTCATTTAGTAGATGGTAAGTATCAAGAAATTCAACCTAGCACTGATGCACGTTTGTGGAGTCAGCAGTTAGAACTTTATTTGGGAGTTTATGAAGGTAAATTAAGATTCTTCACTACTGAAAATCAATTAATACTATCATCTGAAGAACTGGCCCAACAGGCAGACGAACGCGCCCAACAGGCAGAGCAAGAAATTGCTCGACTGCGGGAGGTTTTACGTATACGGGGCATCGACCTAGAGAATATTTAATGACATCAGGAAATTAAGTAAAGACATTTTCAAGTTAAAATTTAGTTATAAGTGCGTGAAAAAAGTCTCATCTTCTGAAAGTAGGGCATCGTTTGCAAGCTATAGAGATTAAGGAGAAGCTAAAGTCCCTTATCGAGCAAGCCTCCTCGATAGATCATAATTTAGCGACAAGATTAGATGAAATCAATCGTTGGGTAAAGAATATTAAGCCAGGTTCCCTAACTGCAAAACCTTTTGTCATTGCCTTTCTGCTAGAGGTGATTACGGATTCTACAATTTGGCTGATAATCAAATCCTTACCTTCAGAAGAAGAACAAAAAGCAAAGTTCGAGCAAATGACGCCGATTGAGAGATACTGGTATGCTTATCTCTTTCCCAGATGGTTCAATGCTAGTGACTCCAAATTTTATATTTGGAAACAAAAATTAATGGCAGGCGAATTTAATCAGCTTGATGATGATATCATTAAATTAATCGCTCAAGATATTGTCAGTCGAGAAGGTAGTTTTTGGCAGCGTTATATTGCCGACCTTTCTATGGCAACAGATTTAATTGTTAGTCGTAACAATGAACCACTGTGCGTTCAAGTTACCAGTGTCTCTGAAGAACTTAATTACCAAAAGTACCAAGCTTGGCAAAATACACTGCGATCGTGGGAAATCGAGAGAGGACTCTTCTTAAGTTACAATCCCAAGGATGCTAACTTTGTCAACCAATTAGTGAATGTGGCACTGTATAACAGTGATTACCTCTCTGGTGGCAAATATTTAAAATTTTCGTGAAATTTCTGGAATATCAAATTCCAGATTTAGATTCTAGCCTAAATACTTACCTGCTAATTACAGCTTTTATGGCTAACAAAAGAGAAACTCAGAGCTGCAACAATCAAGTAGACACATTTGCGGAAGCTTTAGCAACAGCCAGACAAATGCAGCAAAGCTGGCTAACTTACGGGGTTGATTTTGTCAATTTTTACGTTGAAGATGTAGATGGAGACTGGCTGGAAACATGGAAACATGACGAAATATTAGGTAATCATCGATTAGATGCTATTAAAGAATTTTTGGTAAGTAATGATAATGTAGCTATCAAGGTAAGAGAGCATTTAGGAGAGCGATCGCTGTTTGATTTTGCAGTAAACTTAGAAGAATCTTGGAGAATTTCTGAAACCGATGACAGGCTATCTGCTGTGAGGAATCTGTTAGCTGGTGAAGGAAATAATGTTGATACAGATGATATTAGGTTAGTGGATTTAGCAAATAGTCTGCTGGTAAAGTTGGCAGAGATTTTGTGAGATTTAAAATTATGTTGTAGAAAATTGCTTCCAGAGGCTATTTACATTTATTCTTCACGTTGAAGCATTGATATTGAAGTTTGAGCATTTGTTACAATAGTTCAATTTTTTCTTATCAATGCTGAAGCAATTGTTACTCACGTTAAAGCATTTATAAGAAACGTTTAAGCATTTGTTGCAAACGTTAAATATTTTCTTATCAATGCTGAAGCAATTGTTACTCACGTTAGAACTTTGGTTAATAACGTTGAAAATTTTCTCTTACAGCGTACACTCGACTTTCACGAGAGAAACTAGATTAGGCTTTATATCTCTGGAATTTAAACATCTGTTATTGTATCCATCAGTCAAGATGTCGGTGGATAAGGTAGGATATTTTGGAAGCAATCACAGCTGGTGCGATCGCAACTCTTGCTTTTACTAAAGCATTTGAGAAAACCATTGAGAAATTCACTGAAGCAGCTCTTGTTAAAATGGATGAGCTGCGAAAAAAGATTTGGGGCAAGTTACGGGGAAATCTGAAAGCAGAAACGGCCCTCCTTGCTGCTGAAAAAGGCTGGAAACCCGATTTAGACAGGGTTGCTGCTTACTTGCAGATAGTTTAGTTTTACATGAAGAACCGGAGTTTGCTACGCCAAATGTTACCGCGTTAGGATAACGCACCATTTCAGGTTTTCAGTGCGTTACAGAAGCCTTAACACATGCTACATCTTTTTAACGCCCAAAGAGCAGTTTGGTATCAAAAATTACTTTTATCAATATAGCTTTAGCAAAAAAGTTAAATAAGTTTCCATCTTTGGGAACTATAACCTATGAAGCTCAGGCAAGTAGGGTAAAAGCATTGATTAATGAAACTGCGGAACTTTTGTACCCCTCTGTGGAGAAATTGGTTAAGGAGATTGTGGCGGTTAACCACGCTTGGAAAGTAGCTTGTGAATTATTTGGACAAGATTCACACCTATCTATTTCTTCGCGGGATTTAAAAACCTGTTTGCAAGTACGTTTACTGCGAAGCTATGCACCAGAAGAGGTTTATCTAATTGAGGACAAAAAGGCAAAGGGTGAACCACTTTACAGCTTATGTCTCCGAGAAGCTATAGGAGACCGCCTGTATGTAGAACATCTCCCAATGCGGATAGCTGAGGAAGTTCTTACAGATAAAGAATTAAAGCAATTCAAAAAGATATAACCAAGATAAACAAGAGGGGTGCAGCGTGGAAATAGCAAAAGTTTTGAACATTATTTGGCATAGTGAACCTTTTCATTGGGCAACTGCTTTTGTATTAGTAGTCGCAATTATTATCGAACTTCACACATTATGGCAGTATTGGCTCTCTGAGTGTGGCGCAACTGAAGCCTCGATTAAAATTTTGATGAAAAAGGGTAAAAATGTAAAGCTTTCAAACGAAGTTCGCAACTGGTTAAAAAAGCATTTAGGAACCGATGATCTAAGCATAATTAGTCAACAAGCGCAAAAGGATGGCGAGTTCGTACTGATAAAGTATCCATCTGTCTTAGCCCGCCCAATTCCTCGAAGTTCCCTGCGTTTTGTGACAACCTTGTGTACTGCCATTGGTCTTTTAGGAACCTTTTATGGTATATAACTTGGACTCCAAGGAATCAATTTATCTACAGAAGATCCCAAAGAACTGATGACTGCTAGTAAAGAGCTACTCGTGGGAATGAAAACAGCTTTCTCCACTTCGATGATGGGGCTTGGTTCTGGTAGCTTGTTTCTTCTAGTTTTGTTTGGGTGTGATTCACTACGGCAGAAACGACGTGATAGTTTACGTCACAAATTAAAGGCGATCGCAACCTTAAAAACAACAGACAATAACAATAGTGATCTAGTTGAGGCATTTATCCGTGTAGGAGATAAATTGTCAGGCTTAAATCAACCTAGTGCTGAAGCCATTGGTCAAGCTGTAGGTAGGAGTATTGCAGAACAATTCGCAGGTTTAAATCAGTTGTCAGCCCAAGCTATTGGTTTAGCCGTGCGTCAGCAGATATTTCCAGCTTTAGAAGCAATATTCAAAGAACAGAAACAACTCCGAGTACTCCAAGAAAATCAGGGACAGAGAGTTTTAGAAGAACTAATCAAAGATTTGCGAATTCAGGTACTCGAACCGATTGCAGATCGACTAGATAGAAGTGCAGAGTTAACCCAACAAGCTTCCGAAGCTGTGCTGACTCTGCATAGAGAATTGGGGGGTATATCTCAAAGTTTGGCAAGTTCCATCCTGACAATTCAGAACTTTCAAAAAGAAACTTTGGTAGAACTCAAAGTATTCGCTAACCATCTGGGATACACTCTCAATCAATTCCAAACAGATACAAAAGGTGTTTTACAACAAACAGCCGACGAAATTAATCGAGCTGTAGATCAGAGTATCCAGGGAATGACAGCCCAGCGAAGTGCTTTTGAAACAAGTGCAGTGCAAGCTGCTGCTACCTTCCGAGGAATTCGAGAGGAACTTCAGACAGCGCTACAAGAACGCGCAGCAGTAGAAAAGCAGATGCTTCAAGCTACTCAGACTGGAATTAGCCAAATTCTCACCGAAGGAAATAGAACCTTTCATGAGCAAACTAATACTCTACAAACAGTGGGTAATCAAGCTTCTGGTTTGATGAATGATGCGAAGGATAATCTTCTGGCTACTTTAGGAAATATCGATGCAACACTCACAGCAACTCGTCATACAGTAGAAGATGATTTGACAAGATTTAGGCAAGAATATCAAACAAATTTACAGACGTTCTTTGAACAACAAAACGATTTACTTGAGGGGACACTAGGCAGACAACAAGAAGGATTATCTGGTGTTGTGAACAATCTCGATCAAGTCTTCAGAGAGGAATTTGGAAGACGTAGTAAATTGACTCAGGAAGTAGACGAAAGTATGACAAAAATTCAGAAGTCTGTCGAACAAATTAACCAATTAGTTATTGCGGCTGGATTACACAATTCACAACGACTAATACAACTAGCAAATCTTACTACTGATATTGCCAAGCAAGTGAACATAGTTGACAATTCGTACAGAAATTTGAATCAAAAATTTGATCATAGTCTTCAGTCTTGGCAGAGTCATCTTGAAGTTTCTATGCAAAGGAATGTTGACTCACAAGTAAACTTTTTCCAACAAGCAGATACTTCTATGTCTAGAGTTTGCGGACGTTTACTAGAGACAGCAAAATTGCTAGCTGCTGCAAATGATAACCGTCAATTGCGTAATGGAGGAAGCAATCATGGATGATTTTATCAGAAGTGAAGTTCATGCAGAAATTATAGAGGATGATGACTCTAGTATCTATTTGTCTATTGCCGAGCTGATGTCTAGTTTACTAATGTTTTTTGCTTTGCTGTTTATCACCGCACTACTCCAGCTTGCAGAAAAGGATGTACCAAAACGGGTAGTAATTGGTAATGTTGTGGGACAGATGAAAAGCAACAATATCAATGTTAAAGTCAACCCAGATAATGGGGATGTAAGTATCCAAGAATCAATTCTTTTTGCCAAGGGAAGTACAGAACTTAAACCAGAAGGTAAAGCCTTTCTACGTCGCTTTATTCCTGTTTACAGTGGGGTGATTTTCTCCAAACGAGAATTTGATCAGGAAATTAGCCGCGTAGTTATAGAAGGTCATACTAGCTCGGAAGGAGATGACAAAACCAATCTACAACTAAGCTTGTTGCGAGCATCATCAGTTTACACATACATTTTTTATGATATGAATTTCTCTACCAAAGCACCTTTAAGTCAGAAAATATTAGCTGCTGGTCGTGGAGAAATTGAATCTGACAAGAAACGTGATAATCCAGGCGATCGCAAGGTAGTTTTCCGCTTTCAGTTTCGCAGTGATGAGTTAAAGAAAGATATCCTAAAAACCTCTCTTTAAAGGAGCTAAAATATTGAATTTTCAGTTTTCCATTGCTTCACTACCTGAAACTCCCCAGTGTAGTCCTAATCAACTTATTCAGCTTGCAAGTAACTTACCAGATGCAACAATATCAATACCAAGTGTTGATAAAATATTGGAAGCTATTGAACAGGGTAAAGATGATCAAGTAAGTCCGTTGGACTGGATTTACTGCATCCATGCTAAAGCACAGTGGGATCAACAAAATCTTGACCGATGCAGGAAAACATCAGCAGCTATTTGGAAGGTAGCAATTTATAATTCATGGCTGCAACATCAGCTATTGTGGCGTTTGGCTGTTTATTAGAGTGGTCAGCGAGAACAGGTGTTAGCACAGTCTTTAGCTGAATCTTTTGATGTCTTTGCTAATTCTGACTTAGTTAGTCACCTGCTACCAGTTCAAATTATTCGGGCGATTTGCAGTAAACAAGCAGGTAGAGAATTAGCAAAAATTGCTTGTGAACAGCGTGTTAATCGAACTGAATTACTAAATAATATCCGAGAAGATTTACCTGTTTGGATTCCATTATTCACCAAGTTCACAGAAGACATGACTCCCTATTTTACTACAATTCGCTCTCCAAATCAGCAGCAGGAAAAATGGCTGTTAAGTTGTTTAGATGAAATGTCAAATAGTCAGCAAATAAAGGCTGTTAATCATTTGCTAACTAATGTTTCTAATGATATAGCAAGCAATTATTCTTTACTAGTTGATTGGTTGAGACATAACTATAGAAATGGTGAAAATTGGTATAAGCTTTCAGATCCTGCAAGGCAAAGACTTCGAGAGTGGATTGGAGGGATCAATTATGGTGATTTCCAAAAGTTAGTAAATCTCATATTGAACAGGCTCGATTTACAAAACTTCGAGTCAAATAGGCTATGTAGTCGCAGGGACTTTTGGGCTAATTACAGTAACCGCTTTGAACGGCTTCACATCTTTTTACCCACGACATCAAAAATTGCCATAGGGTATCAAATCGAAGGTGATATTGATCTATTAGAGGATGATGGTAGCGATCCGACAGAAGTTTGTATATTCGATTTTTGTGAGTGGTTTGTAGTCGAATTCTTTCGTGGAAGAGGTGGTGAAACGCGCCTGTTTCCTAAAAATTCCACAAATGAGCAAATCCTTTTTGGTGAATCCACTCTTTCAGTCAAGCGGATTCGCTGTCTGGGTGGTGATAAGCACGATCATGAATTTCTTTGGCAGGTATTTTCCCGTATCTGGCTTGCAAATAATGGAATTTTACCTAATCCAAATACCCAGCCTTCCAGAAACCCTACAACATCTCAATTACAAGACCGAGAAAACAGGCTTGAGCGGTGGAAAAGAGAAATTGAATATCTGGAATGGGAAGCTAGAGCCGCAGCAAATAAGAACACACCCAAAATATCTTTAAATTCTAAATCGTCATAATTTTTCAATATTTCCTCAGTAGTCATATTAGAACTGAGCAGTTACAAAATAAACTCAACTGGATAACGAAGTCCTCGAATACAGGGTTTACCGTGGCAGATATTTGGATTATGAGTGATGCGTTGTAGAAGTGTGTTATCCATGCTGCCAGTAATCCATAAAAGTTACGTTCACCTAATGAAGTTATAGCGCTTGGAGAGCGATAGAAAATATAAACTCATTATTGTGCCTGAGTCTTTCTCAAAGCTTGGTTCTTTTGACGTAGTTGCTCGATTACTTCTCTACCGTCGAGTCGTTGTCCGCAATTAAGTTGCTCAACCCCGATAGCAATTTCTCTTTGCAGTTCCTCAAACCGACCCTTGTAAATACGTTCCCATTCCTCCAACAGCCGAATACCTGCAAGAATCACTTCTTCTGATGAGGTGTACTTCCCGCTTGCAACTTGACTTTGAATAAACTGCTCAAGCTCGGTTGTTAAGGAAATATTCATAAACTCTTACCATATTTTTGTTCTCATATTCTAATTCTAGTAGTCTGTCAAATTCATTTTGACGGTTAGAGAGACGCGATAAATCGCCGTCTCTACAAGGAATTTATCCGTCAATTAGTTCTTGACAGAGTACTAGATGCGAACTGACAGCAGTCCATTGCGATCGCTCGCATTAACTAGATATTAAAACTTTTGGTGTATTGACTTATACGCAAATTACCCCACTCACACGGCGATCGCACAGATTCAACCCTCTTCAAAATGCACCACAACCACGTTAAGCTGAATTAGAGTAGCAATTTATTGCGCTTTTTAACATGAAAATCTCTGTTTCTGTCAAATTTTAATTTTTTCTGCTTGAGAAACCCGGAATGCTAGACCAAATTTTTGATTACCTCAACTTTCATTTCAGCGTTGAAGCCCCAATAGTTCTGCTGATCCTGATATTTTTAGAGGCGGTGTTATCTGCCGACAACGCGATCGCTCTGGCTGCGATCGCTCAAGGGCTAGAAGACAAAGAACTTGAGCGTAAGGCCCTCAACTTTGGTTTAGTCGTTGCCTATGTGCTGCGAATCACCCTAATTCTCACGGCTACTTGGGTGCAACAATTCTGGCAATTTGAATTATTAGGTGCTGCTTACCTGCTGTGGTTGGTATTCCAACACTTTACCTCTCAACAAAGTGAAGACGAAAAGCATCACGAACCGCGTTTTAGTTCGTTGTTGCAAGCAATACCCGTGATTGCGTTTACAGATTTGGCATTTTCTTTAGATAGCGTGACAACTGCGATCGCAGTTTCTCAAGAAAAATGGCTGGTGCTGACGGGTGCAACAGTTGGTATTATTACGCTGCGATTCATGGCGGGATTGTTTATCCGTTGGCTAGATGAATATGAAAACCTAGAAGACGCAGGCTATATAACTGTAGCGTTGGTAGGCTTGCGCTTGTTGTTGAAAGTGGTAAACGATGATCTAGTTCCACCAGAATGGATAATGATTCCTGCCATCTTCCTAATTTTAGGTTGGGGATTTTCCAAGCGTGTTGGCACCCAATTGCCCCAAGTAGAACCCGAAAAGAGCGAAATATCGAAGTAAGAAGAGGGGATGAGGAGGATGAGGAGGATGAGGAGGATGAGGAAGAATAAATAATAATTGTTTATTTACTCCCCCTACTCCCTAGTCCCCACTCCCCACTCCCTAATGTTTTACTCGTGCAACCAAGGCGTTAAGTGTGGTTGCCAATTAACCAATTCTTCATCCTTAAACCATAGGGCTATTTCCCGTTGCGCGGTTTCTTGAGCATCAGAACCGTGGATCAAATTGCGACCAATATTCAAGCCAAAATCGCCGCGAATTGTTCCTGGCTCTGCTGTTAAGGGGTTCGTCGCACCAATAATCTTTCTGGCTGATGCAACCACGCCATCACCTTCCCATACCATCGCCACGACTGGGCTAGAAGTGATAAATTCGACTAAACCAGCAAAAAAGGGACGTTCCCGGTGAACATCATAGTGTTGTTCAGCCAATTGCCGACTAACTTTTAGGAACTTTAAACCAACTAGGGTAAAACCTTTAGTTTCAAAGCGACGGATAATTTCCCCCACTAATCCCCTCTGTACTCCATCAGGCTTAATTGCTAAGAATGTGCGTTCCAAAGCGATCTCCAAAAACTTAATGAATTTTTTATCTGGTCAATTGTAAGAGAAGTTCTGTTCGCCGGAAGTCGGCGCACCCTGCGGGATCTTGCTACAGACTTCTCTGTTTGTCGTTTGTCCAAGGGTTTTGCACTAATGATCAATAGACCTCTTGCAAAAGTCCCTAACACCCCACCCCCAGCCCCTCCCCGATGCTTTGGGGGGAGACTTTGACGTAAGTCAAAGGCGGGGTGGGGTTCTTATTTTTGATTTATGCAAGAAGTCTAATGATCAATGACTAATGACTCTTGACCAATCAGAGTTTATCTCAGAAATTATCTTTGGGTACATATACGTTCTCATACGAATGCGCTAAATTGTTAATTTGTGGGTGAAAAACAGAGGTTAGGAAGAAATGGGTGTTGAGTCAACTGCTACATCTGACGAGGTGGTACCAGTACCGTCCAATGGACAGAAATCTGAAGTGAAAAATCATAAGCAAAAAAAACTGTTACCACCTAGTCCTACCACAGGAGATTTACCTCGTTCCTGGAAAATTGAGGATAGCGAAGCGTTATACCGGATTGAAGGTTGGGGACAACCTTATTTTTCCATTAACGCTGCTGGACACGTCACCGTTGCACCCAAGGGTGATCGCGGGGGTTCTCTAGACTTGTTTGAATTGGTCAACGCCATGAAACAGCGCAACTTGGGACTTCCCATGTTGATTCGCTTTTCCGATATTTTAGAAGATCGGATTGAGCGGCTAAATGCTTGTTTTAATAAAGCGATCGCCCGCTACAACTACCCTGGCATCTACCGTGGCGTGTTTCCCGTCAAGTGCAATCAAGAGCGGCATTTGATTGAAGATTTAGTGAAATTTGGCAAGCCCCATCAATTTGGCTTAGAAGCCGGTTCCAAGCCAGAATTAATGATTGCTCTAGCTGTATTGGATACACCAGGAGCATTGTTAGTTTGCAACGGCTACAAAGACCGAGAATACATCGAAACGGCAATGTTAGCCCAAAGACTAGGGCAAACACCAATCATCGTCTTAGAACAGATTGAAGAGGTTGATTTGGTGATTGATGCCAATCGTCAGTTAGGTATTAAGCCGATTTTGGGGGTTCGTGCTAAACTCAGTACCCAAGGCATGGGACGTTGGGGAGCCTCTAGTGGCGATCGCGCTAAATTTGGTTTGACAATGCCTGAGGTAATCGAAGCTGTTGATAAGTTACGAGAAGCCAACCTGCTCGATTCTTTGCAGTTGATGCACTTCCATATTGGCTCACAAATCTCTGCCATTAATGTGATTAAAGATGCCATCCAAGAAGCCAGCCGCATTTATGTGGAATTGTCGATGCTGGGGGCAGATATGAAATACCTTGATGTTGGTGGTGGGTTGGGCGTAGATTACGATGGCTCCCAAACCAACTTCTATGCATCCAAAAATTACAACATGCAGAACTATGCCAACGACATCGTGGCAGAATTAAAAGATACCTGTGCTGAACGGCAGATTCCCGTACCAACACTGATTAGCGAAAGTGGACGAGCGCTCGCTTCCCATCAGTCGCTACTGATTTTTGATGTTCTCAGTACTAGCGATGTCCCCCTCGACGCACCAGAACCTCCGCAAGAAGGAGAATCCCCAATTATTAATTATCTTTGGGAAAGCTATCAATCGATCAACCAAGAGAATTACCAAGAGTTATACCACGATGCTGCACAATTCAAAGAAGAAGCGATTAGCCGCTTTAACTTAGGAATTTTACGCCTCAGAGAACGAGCCAAGGCCGAACGCCTCTACTGGGCTTGTTGTCAGAAAATTCTCAATATAACTAGACAGCAAGAATACGTACCCGATGAACTGGAAGACCTAGAAAAAATTATGGCTTCCATCTACTACGTGAATATGTCAGTGTTTCAATCGGCACCAGATTGCTGGGCGATCGATCAGCTATTCCCAATTATGCCCATCCACAGGTTGGATGAAGAACCAACGCGGCGAGGAATTTTAGCAGACCTCACCTGTGACAGTGATGGTAAAATCGACCGCTTTATTGACCTGCGCGATGTCAAATCAGTTTTAGAGTTGCACACCTACAAGCCCGGAGAACCCTATTATTTGGGGATGTTCTTGAATGGAGCTTACCAAGAAATCATGGGCAATTTGCACAACCTATTTGGCGACACGAACGCCGTTCACATCCAATTAACGCCCAAAGGCTACCAAATTGAACACGTTGTCAAAGGTGACACCATGAGCGAAGTAGTGAGCTACGTTCAGTATGACTCCGAAGATATGGTAGAAAACATTCGCCAGCGTTGCGAGAAAGCATTAGAAGAAAAGCGCATCACCCTAGCGGAATCTCAGCGACTGCTGCAAACCTACGAGCAGAGTCTCAGAAGATATACGTACTTAAATAGTTAGCATTGGGCATTGGGCATTGGGCATTGGGCATTGGGCATTGGGCATTGATTATTCCCCTTGTCTCCCTTGTCTCCCTTGTCTCCCTTGTCTCTCTTGTCTCTCTATTCCCCATGCCCCATGCCCCATACCCTAATTTGCGTTTGTCCCCAACAATTCCTCTATCGCTTGTTGCTCAACAGGGATATGTGATGGCACTGTCTGACGGGCATCGGTAATCAGCCAATCTAAAGCAGCCGCTTGAACATCTATAGCAGCGCCAGTTTTATCCACGCAATAACGTCCAAATACCAGTTTATCGACTAACCGGACTCCAGGCCCCAGGCGCGACCATTCAAAAATCACGCTGTTATCTACTGTTGCGCCACTACATATCCAACAATTGGGGCCAATCATCGCTGGGCCGACAATTTTAGCTCCGTCTTCGATTCTTGTCATCCCACCAATGTAAACTGGGCCTGTGATATCCACTTTGTCCCAATTTATGGCGACATTTAAACCAGTGTAGATACCAGGGGCAACTTCATGACCAGGGATTTGCACATTTTTGATTTCACCCAGCAGTACACCGCGAATCGCCCGCCAATAGTCTGGTACTTTACCAATATCTACCCATTCAAAGTCCATAGGGATGGCGTAGAAAGGGGCTTTGATTTCTACCAATTTGGGAAACAATTGGCTACCAATGTCATATTCCACACCAGAGGGAATATAGTTAAAAACCTCTGGCTCAAAGATGTAAATACCTGTGTTGATGTTGGTGCTGAGGGCTTCTTCAGTTGAAGGTTTTTCTTGGAAAGCTTTGACGCGACTATCTTCGTCAGTCACAACCACACCATAGCTAGAAACTTCTTCCTTGGGTACAGATTTAGTGATAATAGTAGCGATCGCCCCTTTAGCTTTATGCCATTTAACTGCCGCAGTTAAATCCAAGTCAATCAAAGCATCACCGCACAAAACCACAAAGGTATCATCAAAAAACGGTGAGAAGTCTTGGATGCGGCGCATTCCTCCAGCTGAACCGATTGCTTCCCCTTCCAGTTTGCCGTCGTCATCAATTTTCCCTTCAAAGGAATAGGCAATCTGTACTCCAAACCGTTGACCATCACGGAAATAGTTTTCTATTTCTTCAGCCAAATGACTAACGTTGACCATAATCTGGTCAAATCCATGTTGGCGTAACAGTTCCAGCAAGAACTCCATCACTGGCTTTTGCAGGATGGGAATCATCGGTTTGGGAATTGTATAGGTAATCGGACGCACGCGAGTACCCTTACCAGCCGCGAGAATCATCGCTTTCATAAAAATTTATTCCTCAACCACAAGCCAGTTTACTTTTATCGAGTGATACTTAATCATCAGTTTTTATTTCTGCTCTAAGTTATCCTTCTAGACAGGGATAACAGGAATTAGTGGTTGTTGCAACCATAAGTATACTTAGATGACAAGCGATCGCTTATCTTTTCAATTTACTCGGATTTTGGGGCTGAAGCAAAAATCTCTAAATTATCTGTAAAGCTATCTTTGGCTTTCTTAGTTCATCGGGTGCTCAAAAGGTTTGCAGGTGCTAGCTGAATCTCTAAGTAAGCGAATTTTAATCTCATGGTAAAACTCCTCTTGAAATAGCTCTACTTTCGATTGAGCCGAAAGTAGTAGTAGCGCCCAGAAAACGCTAACTAGGTTACTGTGTTTAGACTCATGTCCAGAGCCATTTTGGTTGATAAGCTTTGTCTGAGTCCACAACTCTACAAGTTGTTCTAAATTCAACCAATTTTGTTCTGAACTTAGTTCTCTTGCCGACAATTTCAACACCTGCTCCAGTTCCCCAGCCACTTCTGTCAGATTTTCCTGGTGAGCTAACTCTAGCGCCTCCCGCATACTTTGGACGCTAGGCTGACGCTTGGGACGGATAGGTTTACTGACTTTTTCTACCAGTTTCAGTTGGTCAGCCATGATCTGCAATTGCTTGATTAACTCTTGCAGAGTCACGCGGCGCTTTGGTGGTGGCATTGCTGCTGGACGACGACGCAATTGACGTTCTAATGGTAAACGATGACCCTGATGTGATACACCGTCTTCATCTGACAATAGAGCATCATCTATTACACCATCCTGTACATCTCCTACTGTTGACAATTGCATCAAAGTATTAGCTTTGAATAATACCAGCATTGATGCTGACAAAAATGCTTGTCCAGATTGAGACAAGTCCGCTTCATAGCCTCTTGTTATTGCCTCCGGTGCCATCAGTTCTAAGTAACGGTCAATCACCTCAATCACTTGGACATCCCAAGGATCAATTTCCCCCTGCTGGGCTTGATAAATCAAGAGTGTGATTGTTTCTAATAGCTCGGAAGCTTCCATCAACGGGTTCTAAGTTTATTAATGAGAATCAAAAGAGCGTAAATTCAACACTAAACTCATTGACTATTGGCAAAGCGTGTACTTTATACATTTGCTTGCGCTTCTTTTAATCAGGAATTGCCTGCTAGCAGCATCCTCTGAAATTTGTAATCAATCACCATTGTGAATTGTGAGATCAGATTGTGCAACTTTTGATTTGGACAATTCAATTTTAGATTTTGGATTTTGGATTAAAGAATTGAAATTTAATCCAAAATCCAAAATCCAAAATCTAAAATTCTTACTCCCCTGCCTCCTTAATCACGCGGAGGATCATGGGCAACAGTGACAGTTGATACAAAGTTAGTCGGCTTGCCGCTCTTGATCGCATCGAAAGTGCCTTTAATAGTACCAGCAATGGGAACAGCAACAAGCGTTCCCAACAACCCAGCAATCTCAAATCCCATCAAAATAGCCACAAAAATCCAGATGGGATTCAGTCCAATAAAGTTGCCGAGTAACCTGGGCGCTAACAGGTTATCTTTAAGCTGCTGCATGAGAATCGCCGCTATGGCAACTTGAACTGCCAACCACCAATTTTGCAACAGTACTAAAATCGTCACCAGACCAATGCCGAGAGACGCCCCGATAAAGGGAATGAGTTCTGAAATACCAATTAACATGGCAAACAACAGGGCAAAGGGCACCTTGATCACTAAGAAAATTGGTGTCAGGGTTAGCACCATAAAAAGTCCTAGCAACAACTGGCTGAGGAAGAAGTTTTGGAAATTTAGGCGCAAGGATCTGCCGAGAGGATCTGCAATATTAGAGGGCAAAAGATTGATTAGACCATACCAGACGCGATCGCCATATAAAAGCATATAAAATGCAAGCACGATGACTAACACTAAGTCAAGTAATCCTGACAGCAGTGTTCCAGCAAATCCCACTGCACCAGAAGCTAGCTGTTGTACCACATTCTGAATGTTGGCATTGATTTGACTGCTGACAACGGTCAGATCAATTCGCAAATGTCGTTTCTCTGCCAGCATCTCAAATTGCTTTAGGTTTGCTTGACTGGCGGTTAACCAATCAGGGATCTTATTTAAGAGTTGGATTGTTTGGTCAATGATCAACGGCACTAGGGTGATGCCCAGAATCCCAAACAGAGTTAAGGTTGCAAGTAAAACTATGATCACCGCCTGAGTGTGCGTGATCCGAGCACGTTCAAAGAACTTAACCGCGTAATTTAGGAGAAAAGCCAGAATCGCCGCAATGCTCAAGATCGTAATGGGATGCTGGAAATAACGAAAAAGCACAGACAGCAGCCAGACATTGAGAGCGATAATGGGACCGCTCAGACCATAAATTAACAGACGTTGAAAGGAGGCCGAACGGCGCATCTTATGCAACCTATTTTAGATATACCTTGAGAGAATTTTAAAAATTCTTGATGGCGTTGATCATCATCATAGATATTTTTAATAAAGATAAGTATAAGCGTATGTGATAGCAAGGAACCAAATTATAATGGACAAGACCGTAGCAGACCTTCGCAAAGACTATACCTTGGAAGGTTTGAGCGAACTCGAAGTAGACCTCAATCCTTTTATCCAATTTAAAAAATGGTTCGAGCAGGCACTAGCAGCGCAACTTCCTGAACCCAATGCCATGACCATTGCCACTGCCACGCCAGACGGTAAGCCCTTAGCCAGAATGGTGTTACTCAAGGATTTTGATCAACGGGGCTTTGCCTTCTTCACCAACTACAACAGTCACAAAGGACAAGAACTAGCACAAAATCCCCAGGCGGCTTTAGTCTTCTGGTGGGCAGAACTGGAGCGTCAAGTCCGAATTAGTGGGTATGTTGAGAAGGTTTCCGAAACTGAGTCCGACCAGTATTTTCACACTCGCCCTGCCAACAGTCGCCTGGGTGCGTGGGTATCTAATCAAAGCGAGGTGATAGAAAGCCGAGAAGTTCTGGAGCGACGCTTGCAGGAGTTTAAGAGCAAATATGAAAATGAGGAGATTCCTCGACCGCCTCATTGGGGAGGCTTACGAGTGATCCCCACAAAAATTGAGTTTTGGCAAGGACGCTCTAGTCGTCTGCACGATCGCTTGCTCTATAGCCGTTTAGATAATGGCACTTGGAAAATTGAGCGGTTGTCACCATAAGAAGATTTGGGGATTGGGCAATTCAATTTTGGATTTTGGTGAAGCAGCGCGGTCTTGGGGGTTTCCCCCATGAGTGACTGCACCAACCCGTTCGCGTAGCGTCTCCCCTTGGGAGAAGGGATTTTAGATTTTGGATTAAATTTCAATTCTTTAATCCAAAATCTAAAATTCTTACTGCTCCCCTGCCTCCCTTACCACTGAGCGATCGCATCTTGAATTGCTGCCCGTGCTTCTGATAAAGATTGGGTACGGACATCATCACCTTGGCTTATGCTCTTAGCGTTAATAAATTGAATATCTGTAAGCCCAATAAACCCGAAGATCGCCCGCAGGTATGGTTCTTGAAAGTTATAGGCAGCAGCAGGGGATGTTGCACTATAGTCACCGCCGCTAGCTGTAATGATAACTGCCTTTTTACCCTCGACTAACCCTCTAAAACCTTGAGCATTTAAAGCAACAGTCCGGTTAATACGAACGATTTGATCGATGTAAGCCTTGAAAGTGGAAGGTATATTAAAGTTATACATTGGCACTCCGAAAACATAGCGATCAGCAGCTAAAAATTCATTTACTAACTCGTCAGAAATCCTAATTGCCTCAGTTAATTCTGGAGTATGGGTTTCTGGTGGTGAAAATGCAGCTGCAATCCAAGGTTCATCAACGTGAGGAACTGGGTAATGCCCTAAATCTCGATAGGCGATCGCATCTTCAGGATGCGCTGTTTTCCAACCACTGATGAATTCCTTAGATAGTTCTCTGGAGTGCGATCGTTCTGCACGGGGGCTGGAATCAATATGTAGAATGTTTACCATCAAATATCTCCTGATTAACTAGTATTTCTGCTTTTACTTTTTTTGAATCTAAATTTCAAAGCATCACATCCAGATACTAAAAGTAACTAGTTACTAAAGTAAAGTAGTTACCATAAAGTAACTGTTGCACAATCTTAGAGGGTGTTTATAAATAAAAAATAAAGAGCACCGCAGTCCTGCACCCACAAC